>JASEJE010000017.1 GCA_030024085.1 Bacillota bacterium
GAGGGAAGTCGTGCATAGGCTGTTCTCCGGCAGGATCTGCATAATCCTCACCCACGATGCGGACCTTGCGAGCTTGAGGAGCTTTACGGATGTGGAAATCCGCTTTGACGGCGGCAGGGTGGTGCGGTACGCGAGCGCAGGCTGCTAATTGAGCGTGCCCACGGCTGAAGCCAGGAACCGAGACCTTTATCCTCTTCGCTCCGATTCTGGTGCCCTGGCGCCTTCTCCGCGTACGGGCGCATTTCGCAGCCTCAACCGTCTTGCGTGCTTCTGTCGGCGAACTGGCTCCGGACCACGCGTACAAGCAGAGAAGTGATCCCGCCGCTTGCAAGGCCGAGCCTCGCGCTGGCTCGTTCGATCCTGCGCCGTACAGCGCTTGTCGATATTCCGAGTTCCGAAGCGATCTCTTTGAGAAGGCGACCTTCGAGCCTGAGGCGCAGGACCTCCCTTTCCCGTGGCGTAAGCATTGCGCTCAACACCTCGTCAATACGCTGGCTCTCCCGAGACTGGTTCGGCAGGTCATCTGCGCGCGTTTGTCTCGATGCAGATTCCTCAGATGGCTAGCGTCTACGCGGTGAGCGGACGGCCATAGGTTTTCCCTCCCGTCAAACCTGTCGGCCAATGACCCAGAGAACGCCACGGAGAGATACCGGTAAGGGTCCTCGTTAGCGGGTCTCATGCGTGGCGGTCTCCGGGTAAGCGCTGCTTACCCTGACCTCACGGCGGGACTGTTACGGCAAATTCGATTTCCGCCAATGACGTACCTGACTTCAGGCTGTAGATGCGCATGCTTTCAACCTATACGTGGGAGTTCCACGACGGAGTTCCACGACCGAGCGTGCTCGTCCTTCAGGGAAATACACAGTCTTTCCTGTACGTATGGATAGTCTTTGCTGTACGACCGCCCTCCGAGACGTCAGGGTCCTGTGAACGACGTAAACGGCCTAGTATTGGGACCTGAGGATACCAAGGAGCCCTGCCCGAGTGGCATTTTGGCCATCTTTGGAGGCCTAGGTCGTTAGCTGCAGTAATTGGATGATTGGAAGGCGATCTTGCAGCGGGAAACCCCGTACGGGAGCAAAGGCAGCAAGGCGACGGTAGGGTGGCGGAGGAGTCCTGAGAGTTCCGGAGAACAACCACAGCAGTGATTGTACCGGCACCTGCGGCGGCCAGGTACGGCCTGTTCCTGCACTGCCTTGGCAATCTCCTGGTCAAACTCGGAGCGGGAAGCGCCTTTCGGGGAACGAACGATCCGGGTCGTGGCCGTAAGCAAACGACACCCTCACTCAGTGAATGAGGCAAACAGGAAAGGGTCCCTTGCGCTGGCGTCGAATGTGACGGTGAGCGCAATCCTGAGTAATGGGCCTACCACGTCCAACGGCGATGAAGGTGTCTCCAGAGAAGGATGGTTCTATGCTTGCGATGTGGACATTCCTCAAGCCGACGAAGCTCAAGATGCTGTTCCTCGTGGAGTGGGTTGTCTACGTGCTGATCGAGCTGTCGCGGGCAAAGCTGAGGACGGCGCACCAGTTGATGGTGGCTGCCTACCCTCTCATAGTGTTCTACCTGATCGGCTGCGCACTGGCAGCGGCAGCGCTGGTCCGAACACCGACACGGTTGCCGCGCTGGCGGCACCTTCTGGGACTGGCCGTGCTGCTGGTTGCTCTGGAGCAGCTTGTCAAGGCGGTGATCAGTGCGGTCGTTCCTTACCGCGGGTCGGTCCCGATCGTCCCGGGCTGGCTGCACCTTGCTCATGCGCGAAACATGCGTGGATCCTGGCTGGTAAGGGAGTTCGGCATTGGTTTCATGAGTATCGGCGCGCTGATAGCGATGTGGGCAATCGCGCTGCCCTGTTTCGTGCTGGGTTTCCGCAACTACGCTGCGAGAAAACGCAGGAGTCTGTGGCTGGACGTGGCCTTCGTGACCATCGTTGCAGGAATCGGCGGCGCGCTCTGTGACCTCGCCCTGCGCGGGTACATACTGGATTTCATCAACCTGCCCGGTGTTGTAACCGCGGACCTCAAGGACATCTTCACTTATGTCGGCCTCGCAGCCCTGTTTGCCGAGCTTGTGGATAACCCGGGGATATCCTTGACGTGGCAAGGGTGGCGCAGATAACTCGAGCGCACGTGCCGCCTCATCAGGGACTTCGCAGCGTTCTCAGCCCGGGAGGTCTATGGGGTCGCCAGGGCGATTCTGAGTAGATCGCAGGATGTGCTTCCCGCGAGCGTGGCAGGTGAGAGAAGGTTACTTGAGGACGCGTTTCTCGTGCTTTCGTGGTCTCGTGGTATCGGAGAAGGCGTTGGGGCTAAGAGTCGGGCGGCAAACGGTGAAGCGAGCATTTGGCATAACTCGCAACCTCGCACGGGCCGCCGCCCTCAGCGCACCGCCGCCCGACGCTTGAGGCACCTGGCCGCTGGCGGCTGGCGGCTGGCGGCTGGCGGGGTGGGTTCGGTTGACGGGTGGATCAGGGTAGGCGGCGTCCGCGGCGTCCGTGCCGATCCCCCTACGCCGGCCCCCACGCCGAGGTCGAGCAAGCGCATACCGAAAAGTGACACGGAATAAGGTGACTCTTCGTCATTCCAACAGGAGAGCGCGGAATCCCGCCTGACGGAAATGATCGTCGGCAGTCAGTGCTTCGTGTATGCCCATGTCGTTCATGACAATGAACGCGCAAATGGTAATGAGGGGGTCATTGGCCAGCGACTCCAGGAGAGCGACTGCGGCCTCGCGATGACTTCTCTTGGCCACGTAGGAAGTATCCAAGAAATACCTACTTCCCATCTGTCCCTTCTCCGTACAGGTATTCCTCAAGCCGCTGAGACCAATCGCTAGGCCCATCAAGGTTAAGACTACGTGCAGTCTCAATAAACGAGGCTCCCCTGGCTTTGAACTTGACTCGGTCGTCAATAGGTTTGACCGTGACAGTGACCGTGGTCCCGGGCTTCACGTCAATTGACGTTTCAGGCCACAATGCCCTACCGTCGAAGAGGGCTCTAACGGTTTTGCCCATGGCCGCTGACCTCCTCTCAGCTAGCTTTTCCCCATACCGCTGGCTTTTCCCCATGCCCACTATATCCTCACCGTCCTGTAGCTTGCGACGCGAGAACCGCGAATATCACCTGGGCGACGAGCGTGTTGAGCACGCTAAGCTCGGTGTTGCATGCTAGAGCCGCGGCTATCGAGCCAAGCGCGATTCGCGCGGCGTCGGCATAGGGCTCCTCATCATCTGTGCAAGGGACGCGCAATGATCGTGTTGAGGGTTCTTCGGAGAAGGATGAAGCGCGACTTCGATCTGTCCGGGCAACAACCAAGAGCGTACCGTGTCAGGCGAGCAGACGGCAGGCAGGTGTACCAGTACCGTAGGGGTGGCACTTTTGTCACCTGTGCGGTTCTGCGTTCGCGCCTTACACTCGAAAGGGAGCACAGGCGCAACGAGGCGACTCTCCACTGGTGCCTCGACTCTGCATTCGAGGGAGTACTCCGATACTGGCATCAGCTCCAGAGGATCCCGCCGTGTGTGTATCGCAGCGAGGGAGCGGCATCTTTGCGGCCATGGTCGATTCGTGGACCTTTAGTGATGCTGTCATGGGGGGTAGCATGGTTGAGCCATCGGACACCCAACGGGCAGTGTACGAGCTCGAGTTTGCCATACTAGAGCATATCCTAGCTCTGGGGGGAGCAGAGGCTGCAGGGGACAACTCGCCACAGTAGGGATCGCTGCCTCTGGGACGTGTGCAGCATCTCTACATCACGATGAGGTGATGCTAGGTGGCAGAGAAGCGTGTCAGGAACGAGCTTAACGGACTAATGTGGGTAGAGGCGGCAGTCGGTGTGTGGTTCCTCGGATGGACAGTGCACCAGTACGTAGTCAGGAGGGGGTCCAGCAATGGTGCGATGGGGTCGGTCTCTTTCCTTATTGCGTCTTTGGTATGGTTCATCGCTGCGTACGGGGTGCGCAAACGGCGGAAGTGGGGATGGTACTTCACCAACGTGATAATTGCCATCGAACTCCTGAGGGCACTAATCGCTCTAGCCACCGACTGGACCGTGGCGGTCGTTCTTGGCCTCGTCCTGAAAGGGTTGGGCCTGCGTTGGTTCTACCCCTGGTTCTTCTCCAAGCGCGTTCGACAGGCATTCGGCTTCTTTTGGGGAGGCGGTGATGAGCCTACAAGCTAGTGAAGTCGGTCCGAATACAGATATCATGGTCATGCGCAAGTCCCGGTTGTGGTAGCTTTCGACAGGGACAGGACATCCCCAGCATTGGGCGACTTTGCGTTCCCCGTGCCTTGCTTGGTTCTTCGAGGACTCCCGGCGGCTGTCATAGGACTCTTCCGTTCCGTTGAGAAGTCCATTGGGGGCTCGCGACCATGTTCACCGTGAGCGTCCGTCTGAGTGCGATGGTGCTCGAGCGGCTGCCTCAAGGTCTTGCCACCCAGGTGGGCGAAGGCGGCAGGCGGCTTTCCGGCGGGCAGAGGCAGATCGTGGCCATCTTGCGCGCTGTTGCGAGAGGCTGATGCGAGAGGCCGACATCGTCGTTTTCGATGAAGCGACGCCCACCTCGATGATGAGATGCGCGGGCTGCTGAGGGAAGCGGTGCAGAGGTTGTTCTCCGACAAGAGCTGCGTATCCTGACCTACGACCCAAACCTTGCGAACTTCTCGACGTTTTACAGAGGTTGAAATCCGCCTAGACAGTGGCGGAGTAGCTGAACTGGGCGACCGCAGGCCAACTGAGCGTGCGAACGGCTGAACCCGGCAGGTCAGGCTCGTGGCTTGCCAGGCTCCGTCTTTGTACCCGCCGCCTTATCCAGGGGCTTGCAAGTCCCGCCGGGTCAATGACCCTGGGTGCCTCTATCGGCGAACAGGCTGCAGGCCAGGTGTGCGAGCAGGGAGGTGATCCCGCTGCTCGAGAGGCCGAGCCTCGCACTGGCTCGTTCAATCCTGCGCCGCACGGCGCTTGTCGATATTCCGAGTTCCGAGGCGATCTCCTTGAGAAGGTGACCTTCGAGCCTGAGGCGCAGAACTTCCCATTCTCGCACCGTAAGCATCGAGCTCAGCACCTCGTCAGTGCGGTAGCCTCTTCGAAGTGAGTTCGGCGGGTCGTACTCCCGCGTCTGTCCTGACCGGGATTCCTCAGATGGTCCGCGTTTGCGTGGTGAGCGGATAGCCATAGGTTGTCCCTCCCGTCAAATAGGTAAACAGCACTTACCGGGATCCCACGCCGGACCGCGTCTTGCGGCAACGCTGCTACCTGCCGGTCGCAGATCCTCACGTAGCTTTCCGGGTGCCGGTCAGCGCCATGACCGCAGCGGCCGCGAACACTGCGGCGGCACGTCCGGGGTGTCCGAACCACCACCGCCCGCTGAGGGCCACTCCCCCGGCGAGGAGCGCTGTGCTGGCCCACAGCGGCAGCCTCCCTCATCCCGTCCTGTCCGATCCGCCGCGGACAGAACCCATCCCGTCGCCTCCTCCGCTTTAATTCCCGTCATGCCCCAGTCGGAGTACCGTCGGAATGCTGGCCCTGTTCAGCGCGAGCCTCAGCCGCGGGTACCTGCCCAGGATCTGCTCCTTCTTCACGACCCTCCCCGTGTCGGCGTTGCGGTTGTCCCCTATCACGAAAAACTCGTCCTCTCCGAGAGGCGTTGGGTCGAGGGACGTGCTGCTGGAGCCGGCGGTTGCGACGGCGGTGACGATGGAGCCAGGACCAGGCCCAGAGCCAGTGCCGGAGTTAGAGGCGGAGCTGGAGCGGGAGCTCGAGTCAGCGTCGCTGCCAGAGCTGAAGTTGGCACCGGGACCGAAGTCGGAGTCGGAGCCAGCACCGGTGCCAAAACCGGACCCGGAAGTCGAGTCAAGGCCAGACCCTGGGCTGGAGCCAAAGCTAGCGCTAGAGCTTGTGCGGGAGCTGTCGACCTCCGCGCCCACAGCAGGCGAAAAGGCTTCGCGGGCGCCGTCAACGTATACGACGCCGTCCCGGAGCGCCACGGTCTCTCCGGGGCAGGCCACGACCTGGCCAATCCTCGCGGCGAACCGGGATCCGCGGGTCATGACTGACGTTACGCCCCCCATCGCCAGCCCGGCCAGCCCCGGGAAGCGCATCGCTGCATGCTCAAGGCCGAGGTCCAGGTCGAGGTCGCTTTCGGGGACGTACAGCACGATGTCGCCCCGCTGCGGGTTTTCCCGCATGTACGGGGTCCTCAGGAAGAGATTGTCCGCTTCTCGGACGGTGAAGCTCTGCTTCCCTCCCGGGCTGGGGTATGTCCCGAACAGCGTCGGCTTCATGAGCTCGAAGAATGCAAGGTCGCTCGTGGAATAGGTGATCGTGGCGTAGCCCGAATAGAGGCCCCGCGGGACGCTCATGACCACCCCGAAGACGACGACCGCGGCCGCGATCCGCCACCAGGGAAGCCCCATGACGCGCTCGAACACCGCGTATCTGAGGGACAGGGTGAGGAGGGCTGCAACCACAAGAAGCAGGAGCACCACGCCGCCTACCGCCGCTATCGGCGTGGTGAGGACTCGCAGGAACCCGTTTCCGACCACCAGCATCACGATGGCGAGCGGGACGGCGACCGCCGCCACCGGGAGAAGCGAACAACCCCACGCATTCACGAAATGGGCCCAGCCTGCCCTTCCGCCCACCGCCTTGCACGCGATCCACCATACGGAGGCGTTCGCCAAGAACACAGCTACGGCAAGCACGACGCCGACCGTGACAAGGAAAGCAGTAGACCTCACGAACGGGAACGCCACCTCGGCAAGGACAAACCCCATGCCTAGTGAGAAGAAGGCGCCCGTCGCGACGGCCAGGAAGTGAAGCCGCCCACCGGATTTCAAGCGCTTGAAGAACACCTCAGGCTCGTCAAGGATTCCCTTAATGGTCTTCGGTATCCCCTTCATGTTCAAATACCTCGCTCCTTGTTGGACCTAATCAGCCTGGACTGAAGGCAGCAGGTCGGGTGGGGTGGACCGACCGGCCGCGGCGCGGTCACCCTTGCATCAGCAGGTTGGACGTTGCGCAGACCGGGCGGACTCGGCAGACCCATCCGACCCTCCCTTGTATATTCGCCGGAGACCCTCGAAATGTTCGCGCAGCTCTTCCAAGAGGCCCGAGGTCGTGTAGACGAGCCGCTGTTCACGCTCACCCACATATTTACCGGAGACCCACGAGATGTTCGCACGATCTCTTGAGCCTTTGGGGTGGATTTCTTTGCTTGTGTCTCCCGCCGTCCGCGGACAGACGTCTCCACGAAGCAGATTGCACGACGCGCCTCACGGCGGTGTGGCAGGTAAGAGGAAATCGGCTGGAACCCTCGAATATCGTGGAGTAAGCAAGTAGCCCAGTAAGCCATCGTGACCCGACGCGTCGGGGCTTCGAGCCAACATAACCGCACTTCGCTGCAGCAAACCCTGCCTTCCAGTCTCTCCAGTTGATGGTGCCCTGTCCCTGCCCCTGTTGGTGTCCCTGTCGGTCTCGGTGTTCCTGTCCCCATCCACGTTGTTGGTTTCAGGTCTACCCTTTCGCAGCAGAGCCATCGCCAGAGCCATCGCCGCACCACTGCACTAGGTCTTGGCAGCACCTCGACGCGCTCAAGAAAACTTCCCGAATGGGCCGATTCCCTGCGAACATTTTCGGCCTGTGCGGCGAATTATGTATGGGAGGCACCAGGGTGGCCATCCGGCGCTCCCCCAAGGGACAAAACCGTAACGATCCCCCTGCTGGCGCTAGTTCGTCCTCAGATGCTTCTCAGAGTAGGCGTGAGGACGGTGCCGTTCCAGGTGTGGGGGATGAGGAGCTTGTCTTGCGTATAGCAGCGCGTGATGAGGAAGCCCTTGGGCTTCTGGTCGAGGCTATGCGCGTGCCCATCTTCACGTTCGCAAAGCAGATCGTCCTGGATGATCACCTGGCAGAGGAGGTCACGCAGGACACGTTTCTCGTGGTATGGGAGAATGCCCCGGGCTTTGAGGTCGGGCGCCGAGTGGTGCCGTGGGTGTTCGCCATAGCTCGAAACCTTGCGAGGACCGCCGCCCGCACCGCGGCTCGGCGGTTGAAGCGCCTCGCAGCCGGCCGGTGGGCCGAGCTCGAGCCGGCCGACACCCGTGCCGACCCCCACGCCGAGGTCGAGCGGGCGCTCCTCGACGGGCAGGTGCGCCGAGCCATGGCCGCGCTTGCGCCGTGCTATCGGGAAGTGCTGGAGCTGAGGCTGCACCTGAACATGGCGTATGAAGAGATCGCTGAGGTGTGCGGTATACCTATGGGGACAGTGAAGAGCCGGATCCACAAAGGCCTAAGAAATCTTCGGGCACGACTTCGCGAACAAGGCGTAACAGCGGCCGAGGGGGAGGAGTAGAATTGGGAGGCTCCCGAATTCGAAACCGGAAAACGGCGGATGGCAGCGGACAGGGCGGCCGTGCGAAGAGCAGTCGCCCTCTGAGCACAGGCTTGTACAGCACTCGCCCCCCGCAGGCACTTCATTGGAGAGTCAAACGCATGCTGGAGCTCTACGTGGCAGGCGCGCTCGGCCCCGAAGAGGGACATCTCGTTGAGAGGCACGTTGCCGAATGCGCCGCATGTGCTCGCGACCTGCGCGAGATCTCTGCAGTCGCAGGACTGCTGAGAACACTGCCCTTTGCTGAGCCTTCAATGACCTCGAAGCAGATGACCGCAAACGTACTTGCGCGCGTTCGTGCAACCTCTCAACGTGAAAGCCCCAATACGTTGGAGGTCCGATGGTGGGCGCCGCTTGCGCTGCAGACTGCCGGGTTCCTGGTGAGCCTCGCTTTGGTGAGCTCAACATCTCGCTTTCCTGGCTACGTCTCGCGCCTGGGCATTCATATGCTTGTGGGCCAGGTGGTGATCATGTCTCTCTCTGGCCTGTTGCTTGCTGTTCTGTGGATTCTAGTCACCGGGATTCGCAGGCTCTACAGAAGGCGGGCTTTCGGCCATGGGTGATGCCGGGTGGTCACGCGGCGTCGAGGCTGCCTCGTGCGGTCCGGCCGTGCAAAGTAGGCTCGTCACGCGGCTGGTAGCTGCCAAGCGCTTGATTGCCATAGTGGGGCTGCTGTGCTTTCTCGAGGTAACGGGGTTTGCCCTGTTTTTCGAGACCATCATGAGACAATTGCCCATTCCTTCAGCGAATCTTTGCGCGTATCGTGTCGCGGCGCTTCTTCGCCGCGGGGCGGACCCGGATGACATCAACAGAGAGATCTCGAGCTGGCGCAAGATCTGCCCTGACATCCTGGCTGTGGTGGTGGCGGATCTTCGTGGGGAGGTGATGTTCTCGTCCGAGCCAGGCGTGGTAGGGTCGAAGATTCCGCAGCCGCACCTTGCAGATGCTGGTAAACTCAAGGACTGGCTGATGGACAACGCCAGGGGTATTGCTATCAAGAAGGACGCAGTGTATCAGTTTGCTTACCAAGACACGGCGTTGACAGACGGCAGTGCAGCAAGAGTGTGGGCCATTGCCACATTCCGAATGTACAACAACATACCAGCCTATGTGATGTGGACTGTGGCCCGGCCCAACGGCCGATATATGCTCTGGACGATCATCTGGTGGCTCTCCGTTCCGACGTGGATTTACATCGACCAAGTGCTGACAACACGTGGCAAATCGACGGGTGCCACGAGGTGGGCCGTCGTTGGTTTTGCCTTTAACGGCATCGGACTGTTGCTGTATGTGGCAGCAAGCCGAGTATTCTCTGCAAAGCGCGGTACATGCCAAATGAACTGAGAGCAGCACCTCTGAGTGATCAAGAAAACTGTTGAGCAGGGGGGATTCTCATGATTTGGGTGGTTGAACCTGAAGAGAATCCAGGCGGGCCAAGCATCTGCTGGCTCAGGTTCATTTGTCCCAACCTATGCTTCGGGTTGTGTGACAGTAAGGTCAATCCAGCGAGTCGATGAGGTCGGGCATGCTTACAGGAAGAATGACGGTCTCTTCGCGGACATCGTCGGTTTCCTGTAGCAACGGCGTGGCAAAGAGTATGACCCGCTCGGCGTGCCAACGACGCATACGATCCTGCCTCATGGCGGTGCTGCCGTGAGTACCGGGCTAGTACTCGGCGAGGCTGCCGTCGATCCTGGCCCTGTTGAACCCCCATCGGAACACCACTAGCCCGATTGGAAGGGTCAATGCGGTGAGGGCGAGCAGGGCCAGGACCTGGCTTCTCACCTCTCCAAGCCCGGCATGAACCATGATGGTCTTTCGCAGCGCAATGAGTGCATGGGTGGGAGGTAAGGCCACGGCGACAGTCCGCAGGAACGGAGGTAAAAGCTCAACTGGGAACATGGCCCCGCTCAGGAGACCGGAAAGCGTGCCGAAGGCCCAGGTGATCGGGTCCCCCTGCTTCGTAACCATGATGATGCCGGCAGACATCAGCCCAAACCCAGACATGCAGACGACAGAGAGAAGCAAGATGAACAGCGCGGCGCCGAGGTTCACGTTGATGTCCATGCCGAGGACGAACACGACCACGAGGAAGATGACCGACGTGCTCAGGCACGCGTACACGAAGTTCCAGAGCGCTGAATAGATCAGAATCTGGTGCAGCGGGGTATCCGACATGAGGAGGAACTCCAGCGTGCCCATCTGCTGTTCTCCTCGAATCGCGCCCTGGAACGAGTTCAAGGACACCCCCACGAAGCTCATGAACGTCGTGCCGATTATGAGGTATCCCATGAGGTTACCGCCGTAGGGTGCGAGAAGAGGGAACTCGTGCCCTTCCCCGAGGAACTTCGCCATGAAGTAAAACTGCGCTGCGCCGACAAACGTGCCAAGGAGTGTGAGCACGAAGGCCATTCGGTAGCTCAGCATGCTGACAAAGCCACGCTTTACGAAGACGTATGCCTTATACACGGCTCGTTTCGCCCCCTGTGAGCGTCAGAAAGATGTCTTCGAGGGAAGGCTCGCACGTGGCGATGGACTCAACCTCGACCCCGTGCTCTACCATCAGCCGCACGACTTCATTTGTCACGGACTCCTTCTGCGTCATGATGACTTCGAGCGCCGGGTTCCCTTCGGCTACGGCTGCAACTCCGGCTATTGACCTGAGCGCTCCGATGAACCTGGCAGGGTCTTTCCCCCAGTTTCGAACGGCCAGCTGCAACCGGCATTGGTGCAGAATGCCCCTCAGGTTGGCCGGGGTGTCCACAGCGATGAGACGGCCTTTATTGAGTATGCCGATCCTGTCTGAAATCCGTTCGGCCTCATCCATGTTGTGAGTGGTGAGCAGAATCGTGCGCCCTCTGGCCTTCAGTTCCTTGATATGCTCGCGGATGTGCCTTGCGGAAGCCGGGTCCACCGAAGCGGTGGGTTCGTCTAGCAGCAAGACGGGCGGGTCGGTGAGAAGAGCCCGGGCGATCCCGAGCTTTCTCCGCATTCCGGACGAATACTTCATGAACCTCTTATCGGCTTCTTCCCCGAGGCCAAGCTGGTCGAGGACCTCGGAAATTCGTCGGTGGAGAAGCGGCGGCCTGAGTCCCTGGAGCGCTCCGAAGAACTCCAGGTTCTGGCGGCCCGTGAGCCGGAAGTAGAACGACCTCTCGCCTCCTGGGCTGAACCCGATCGATGCCCTGACCCTGCTGGATTGTGTCAGGATATCGTACCCGTTTACTGTCGCCATGCCGGATGTCGGCACAATGAGGGTAGAGAGGATCTTCACGAGCGTTGTCTTCCCGGCCCCGTTCGGCCCGAGCAAGGCGAAGACTTCGCCTCTGTCGATTTCCAGGCAAACCCGGTCGACGGCAGTGACAGGGCTGCCCCGGCCATCCCTCGCCCGTGGGTAAGTCTTCGTCAGATCGTGGACACGTATCAATGATATCATTCCCTTTGGACTGTGTGTCTGCCTACACAGTACGACGTGACGCGGTGTGAGGGAGTCTACGCTCCAGCACAATCGAAGTAACCCCAGGGGGCATCGACCGTAGTGCACCTCGTTCTCATTTCCCAATCCGCAGCTAGGTAGGGCAAAGAGACCGTGCGTAGAACCGTATCCTCTTCGGCTGGAAACTCCCATGGTGCCTACTCCAGGCCACGCGGTGGCGCAAACGACAAAGCCATGCAACTGACTCGCCTCCTGCGGCAGCACGCTCGTCAATCCTGGTCTCCTTCTTGCTATACAAAGTTGAGGACGCCAGCAGAAGCAACTACCCCCACCTCGTTGGGACATGGATCGATAAGTGAGGGTGCAGGACACCGTTGAACTTCCCCAGCAACTGCCAGTTTCCCCGAGCAAGGCGACGAGTTTGCGCCATTCGACCAGGCTGCGCCACCATAATATAGAAGGAATCAACGGCCTCACGTACCCTCACTTGGTCCTGTTCGCAGATTTCAAACACGGCACGGCGTATCTCCTCATCACATTCGGGAAGCCTCCTGATGCGGCGCGACAACTCCTCGCGAATCAGGATTCGCCTTGGTAGTACCGGATCTATGTCAGCTGCGAGGGATCGCAGTCTCTCCTGAAATGCTGGATCGATCTACATACCGTATCAAGTCTCGCCTCTGTGTGCCTCACAACCGTTGCTTTACCCCAGCGGGACGTCCTGGGGGTGCTGACTTCGTTGATTAACATATCGCCTTGCCCACAGAAACAACCCCAGCCACATGGCTACACCCATGAGCCCAGCCCACCTACCTTCCACCGCTTGCTGCGCAATGAATTGCCGTCGACAGGCAGGTGGACCTCATCCATGTGGCGGTCAGCCCCAGGAGTATTGCGGTTGTATACACTCTTCCTAGGATTTCTGCTCCGGGTTGATGGGTATGGGCCACTGCAAAAAGGAAACTCGAGATGGCAACAGCCCACAGAGACGGTCTACGACTACGGGCGAACAGTCTGTTCAATTCGCCAATCAAAAAGCCCCGAAAGAATGCTTCCTCCGAAGCACGGGCATACGCTTCGAAAAGACAAGTGCAGAGTGAGCAATCATATGCGGGAATGACTAGCACGAAGGCTGTTGACAGAGCCAACACAAGAGGCACGAGGCGGGTTGAACCGATCCCATATTCGGCAGGGCTTCTCCCCGCTGTGCGAGCAACGACAACAGTGGGGACCCACAAGAGCGGGTAGATAGATAAGCTCACAACGCTCAATCCTGTCGGGTGGTCCGAGACGCTGTGACCCATAGACAGTCGATTTAGCACAGCGCAGAGCAAGGTCACAACCAGGGCGTACAGAAGGCTCGCGCGGAGCACCCTGTCCTTGACAAATGTATCGTGTGCATTCGCCACGTCCAGAATAGCCGAGCTGAACAACGGTTCCACCCCCGTGGTCCTCCCTGGGCAACTTGCTCTTCCTCAGACTCTACCCACAAGAGCTCGTTCCTCACACCATCGCGTACCGAAGTCCGTGAAGTGCGACGGTTCGCAGTGACGTTTAGAGGCTGCGTGGTTATGTACCAAGACTCCAGGACAACTAGTACTACCCCGAGAATAGGCGGTGGTTGCCATTTTCATCCTTTCGATGGTGCCGGGCAACGGCCGGCATGGAGGACTACTACGAAAATGCGCCGGGCGTTTTCATCCTTCGCTGGTGCCGACGAAGTCGGCATGGGCGACTACTTTGAAAATAACCCTCCATCGAAGCCGAGGAACCCGGAGGAGGGGGGTCACGCTGCCTGCTCCAGGGTGACTTTGTATCCGAGTGCCTCGAGTCGCTTGATTGCGCGACGAGCTACCGCGTCATGATTCAGCTTGTCGAAGTAGTCCGCCCCCAGGTCCTGGTATGCCGTGCCTTCCTTGAGCATGTGGTAGATGATCACGAGTATCGTATGAGCAACTGCTACCGCTGCTCGGTTGCCTCCGCGACGAGCTGCAAGGCGATGGTACTGGGCTGACAGGTAAGTGTTCTTCGTACGGGCGGCAGAGCGTGCCGCTTCCACCAAAGTCGTGGGTAGATGGGGGTTGCCTGGACGCGTGCGACCACTCTTGCGTTTGCCAGCGCTCTCATTGTTCCCCGGACATAGCCCAGCCCATGAGGCAAGGTGCGCGGCGCTTGGGAATCGGCTCATATCATCTCCGGTCTCGGCCAATACCTCTTCAGCCGTCTGTCGCCCGACGCCTGGGATGCTGTCGAGGGCCTCGACCGCTTTCTCAAAAGGGCGCATCCGCTCCTCGATCTCCCGGTCAAGCTTCTTGATCTGACCGTCAAGGAAACGGACGTGCTCGATCTGCGCAGCCAGCATCATCCTCTGATGAGGCCCGATCAGCCCCTCCATGGCTTTGGTAAGCTGGCCAGCCTTCTTCTTGAGCTTGCCCCTGGCAAGTTGCGCAAGGGTCTCGGGATCCGTCTCAGCGGCTACCAAAGCCTCCAGTATGGCCTGGCCCGACTTACCCATCACGTCGGTTGCAACATCCCCAAGCTTAATATTGGCCCCCTCCAGTACCTTTTGGATACGGTTGACCTCACGAGCCCGCTCCCGGATAAGGTCCTTGCGGTACCGCACCAGTTCCCTCAGTTCCCGCTGCGGCCGGTCAGGAATGAAGCTTCCCCACAACAGCCCATGCCGCAGGAGATCACAGATCTACTCTGCGTCCTTCATGTCCGTCTTCCGCCCCGGCACTGCCTTGATATCCCGGGCATTGACAACCAGAACTTCAATTCCCGTTCCCTCGAGAATGTTATAGATGGGTTTCCAGTACACACCCGTGCTCTCCATTGCCACGTGCGTGCACCTCTTGGACACGAGATAATCAGCCAGCTCCAGCAAATCGCTGGTCATCGTGCCGAAGGTCTTGGTTTCCTTCCCCTCCGGAGTTGTGACACATGCAACCACGACCTTCTTGTGAACATTAAGCGCACCGCAACGTTCGTACAGTACCTCCATCAGTGTGCTACCCCCTCTGCCAGACTCACCGGCGCGGCGACCTCTAATATCAAGATTCTACCTTGCGTGCTTCCCCGAAGGGAGCAACACTTCGTGGTGCCTCAGGTCGCCGGGGTCAGACTTAGCCTCGGGCTTACGGCACCAAGTAACCCCGACCTCTCTTCACCGGTTCGTGGGGTAGCATTCGCCGTGACCGCATTTTCATCCTTTCTTCGATAGCGGCGGCAGCCGGTCGCCATGGACGACTACCCAGAGAATAGACGGTGGTTGCCATTTTCATCCTTTCGATGGCGCCAGCAGCAGGCTGGCATGGACGACTTAGCACTTGCCTTTTTGAGGCGTATGCCCGCACTTCGGAGGAAGCTTTCTTCAGGAGCTTTTTCATTGGCGAATTGAATAGGCTGTTCGCTCGTAGTCGCAGACTCAGCCGCGAGACGCTTTGCTATCACCGAGGCTGCGGTTGAGGCATGCGGTGACAATGACAGAAAAAGCGGGCTGCAGGCTTCGGGCTGCCCTCGCCTTTGCGGGCGCCACCGCGATCCTCCTCCCGCGCACGTCCCTGAGCACGTGAAGCTATCGACCGCGCCATCCGAGCACAATCATACCGATGATGACCAGGCTCACGACTAATCTTACGACGTGATGAGATATATGTATCCCCGACCACCCGTGGAGCACCACTCCACTATAGAGCGCCGAAACACTCAAGGCGAGTAAAGCAACAACCGCGAGGCATAGTCCCCATGCTCTGTGCAGCCAAATTGAGACAGCGCTCGCTATAATGGCCATACCTATCAGTACAAATAGCGGAGCTACAATGGGCGACGGGTGATTTCTCGCTTGGGTGAAACCTCCTAGGAGATTGAGTAAACCCCAAAGCCCAAGAAGGAAAACGGCAAGTCTGAACATAGATAACGCCTCCTCCGAATGCCGGCACGAAGGGAGTGCCACCTATAGGCATGCAGGGTCTAGTCAGAACCGAAAAGCTGGAGGAAAAGGTTACAACAAACCGGCGCCGCAAACAGACTTATCACGGAGTTCAGCAATCCGGGAAGCAAAAGAGCGCGCCCAATGTCACCGTGCATCTTGCAGTTTGGGCACCTCAAAGGGCAGCCGAGTTCACTCAGGCAGCCTACTCATGAAAGGATCCACTTGATGATCACCTTGATCAACCACGGAGCATCGCGTTCACTGAGCTCCTCAGTAGCGGTGAGGAGTTCCTCGTACACGCAAACGCCCGCCACACGGGCACTGCGCGAAGCCAGCTGCAGAAGATGAGTTATATCTATCCCAGTCCCTCGTCAGGAAGCGAATCCCTAGCTTGTCGGATTTTTCGTAAACAACCGTCCCTGGAAACGGGGTAAGGATCCCGAAGGGCGTAATTACTCTCTTGCCCATTTTTCTCCCTATGGTACGGAGGTTCCTTGCATACTTGATAGTCTCCTCAATCGTCTCAACGGTATCATCCGGCAGACCTATAATGAACGAACACACTACATCAAGGCCCGCGGAACATGCATCTGAAACAACCTGCTCAACAGCTTCGAGGTCATATCCCTTACCGATTTTTCTCATTATGAACGGGACACCCGTTTCTACGCCGAAGTGAATCAACCTGCAACCGGCCTCCCTCATCAGTCGAAGCAGATCTCTGTCCACCGTGTCAACTCGTGATTCACATGACCACTCGAAGGTTAACGGTTCGTCCAGGATAAGCTTGCACAGGCGGACGACTCTAGAAGCATCGGTAGTCAAGGAGTCGTCGGAAAAGATGACTGTCCGCGACGCGGGATCGGCCGCCCTGTCTCCGGTCAGACTAGTCTGATAGAAACCTCTCGGCTACTCGGTCGAATCCAAGTTCTTTACACAAGAGCAGGAGACATGCTCTGTTGCGGACACCCGTTTTACGATAGATGTTCCCCAGGTGGAATCTGATGCAGGACTTGCTCACCCACAACAAGCGAGCAGCTTCAGAGGTTGTGCGTCCGGGGTCGCCGATGAGAGCCGCAAGCACTCGCAGCTCACCGGCGGTCAACCGTGCAACGAGGTCGACCCAGTCAACCATATCGCTGCCCCTCTCCACACGCCCGGGCACACGCGCCACCGGCTGTTGAGCCGATGCAGGAAGGTCAGGACGGTAGTCACCAAGACTTAACGACATGATGGTTTCCTCCCTCCGGGAAGGCTTGGATCCCGGGTCTATAGACGAGTGTCAACTTCCCACCCATATATTTGCCGGAGACCTCCAAAATGTTCACGGAGATCGGCCAAGACATACCCGGAATCTGAGGCCGGTGGCAGTCATATAACGCAGTCGGTAATGGAGACACGAATTCCCATATCGCTCAGCGGCGCCTGTGCGGGAGGGGGTGGACATGGCGGCGGGGTGAGCAAACACTAGTAAGGGATACAGTGAAGTCTATGCATCCCTCCAGCAGGAAACGCCTGTACTGTGACGAACGTGACCACGCCAAGAAAGACGATTGCCTGCTTGTCGAGTGTGGCGAAGACCGACAGGTAGGGACGGTGGTAGAGTTGGTTTCCCGGGAAGGGATTCCAGCACATTAAGTTCTCGTCGAGCCGTCCGGGTGCTTAGTCTGGGTTTGTCTCCAGAGGTTCTGCGGCGACTACTGGTGCTTCATTTACATTGGCAACTGAAGACCTGGAACGGCGGCGATTGGGTAGATATCCTGGTATCACGTGACTCGTCGGGATGCTTGTTCGGATCGAGGGGAACCAGTAGAGCGAGTGTTGGATGGCAGGGGGGCAATCCGACATCCGGATGTCAATGCTGCTGGGCCCGAGGGGTGCCAAATAGGGGAGGATGTGACCGGTTGCGGTTGTCGCTGACGGACCAGCTTTACCACCACCGCCTGTCGACCATTAAGCCGATATGGGAGGCGCGAGTAATGATCCTTTCGTCAGAGACGGTGCTTTATCCCCCAAGAGAAGTTCATTGGCGTGAGGTTGATAAGACCACGTGGGTTGCAGTAGCTCCCGAGATCCCGCAGTGGGTGTACGTGGACACGGCGGGGAAAGCTGTGATAGAAGCGTGCGACGGCAATAGTACGGTTCAAGAGATCGTGCGCTCAGTCTGTGCCCGATTCGCCGCCGACCCAGCTCAATCAACCGAGCATGTCTTATCATTCCTTGGTGAGCTCACCGAAAAGGGTTTTCTTAGGACTGATGCTCCCGGCATATGTGCCCGGGACCCTAGCATAGAGAGGCCGCCGGTTGACCGCCTCAATCAGCTATGGCTGCACCTCACGCACTCCTGTAATCTCCGTTGCGTCCACTGTTTTCGAGACGCTGGGCACGTTACTGACGAACTAACCGTAGGGGAGTGGAAGAGGGCTCTCGATAGCTATTCACGTTTGAAAGGCAAATCGGTCATCATATCCGGCGGGGAGCCCCTCCTGCGCCGCGACATCCTAACGATACTTGGCATGTGTGAAGATCTCGACCTTCAGGTCGGCGTGATTACCAACGGTACACTCCTGACACACGAGTTATGTAAGGAGCTTAGTAGAACGAGAAAGGTTTCCGTGCAGATTAGTTTAGATGGCGCTACACGGGCTACAGTAGACAAGATAAGAGGTGATGGCGTATTCGATAGCGTCATCAGAAACTATCGCGAACTACGCTCCGGCGGATTTGGAGGTTCTATTTCGTTTTCCATGACCATCATGAAACCCACCCTTCACGAGATTGAGGCCTTCGCCGAGCTAGCTGCTGCAGAACGTGTTGATGCAGTTCACTATCCGTTCTTTACAGCATCAGGACGGGGCTACCGGAATCGGGAGTCGTTAGACCTGTCTGACGCTGAGAGGCAGGAGGCTATAGACCGGCTAGCCAGGGTGATGGCTCGAGCCAGCTTGCTCGGAGTAAGATTCAGTCGCGATTGCACCGCACTACTGAACCTCAGTGCCCGGCGTCATGATTACTGCGCGGCAGGTGTGTATGCATGGAGCATAGAACCTAACGGGGACGTGACACCGTGTGCCGGACTCACGGATCAACAGCACATAGCAGGGAATATCCGGTCGCAGGCACTTGAAGAGATAGTGACCGACTCCCGGATCGCTAGACAGTTCCGTTCTTACGGGATGCAGGATGCAGAGTGTAGCAACTGTGAAGTCAGATTCCTTTGTGCCGGAGGATGTCACATTGGAGTCCAAAGGAGGGAGGGAGGGCGTTGGCATCCGTTGGTATCCCAAAGGCGCGACCCAATTGGTGGGCGATGGTTTCCGCAGCACTCATATTCGCTTTGCCATTGCTAGTGATCCCATCCTGGGGTGTAGAGGGAGCCGAACAGCACTCATCGGTGGAGAGTCACACCGAGCCTTCCGCCGGGGCCAGGATAAGGATTGATCCTGACATGACCGTCATCTCGCCAGAGGCGGTAGAGCATCTTGGGATCGTCATGAGCGATGTCGCCGCGCGTGTCAACCAACTTTTCGGCGTCAGTCCTGAAGCCATAGGAGAGGTTGTAGTAACTGTGGCGCGTGGGGAACCTTTCCTCGAGGGGGCGTTGGGAGGCTCACGCAGTGGTATTCTTATTTGTGCCAACTTCGGCAGTCTTGAAACGTCGGATATCTTGCGACCTTTGATGCGGTCCTGGCTTGCTCTTGAATATACCCGCGTCGTCTTGGAAAGGACATCTGGTGGCGGCCAGCTGGGTCTTGCCGGCAGCCTCTACATGGGCATTGGAGTGGCCGTTGCCGACATTGTGTTCCCGGACTGTGCCGAGTTCCCACTTCGGGATCCTCATAAAGTGAGCGCAGGCCTACTGCTACTAGATAAGCTACACGTTCCGAGATCGACTGATCCAGCGATTTATAACGGCACTGTCGGGGGCTCGTTCTGCAAGTACCTCATCGAGCGCTTTGGGCCGCGCAAGATCCTTGAAGTCTACTCGGAACTGAAATCGGGAGAAACCATGAATGAGGCCCTAATGCACGTGTACGGTGAGCAACTCAGTCTTGTGGAGGAGGGCTGGCGCTCTCTCCTTAGAAACGTTGCCGGGGAAGACCCCGAAAGGTTCGCTGCTATGGCAGAGATGATGCTCCATCTCGATGAGCTATCGAGCACCTCGATGAAAGCCCTGTATTCTGCCGAACAGATAGGAGTCGGAATTCCTCGGCGAATAGAGGATCTCGCGCAGTCGGTACGCACAGGATTAATGGAGATGTATGAGGCGGGCGCCGGGACCGATTCCATTGTGCATGTCCGCGAACTCGTAAGCCAGTACGCTTCGGCCGTGCAGTCCTGGCACGATGCTGTGAATTTGCTATGGCTCGACGTGAGCATTCCGCTCGCTACCGGGTCCTCCGATTATGAGAGCATACTAGACGCGGCTGAGCAGGCAAGGGAGCTTGCAGCACAGTTGGGCGCTGACGATCTTGTGAGAAAGGCGGAGGAGAGCATAACTATGCTCAAGCGCACGAGACAGCCGAGTGAATGAGTAATTCGAGAGGTTAAGCGAGGACATGTGTAACTCAACCATGGGCCGTTCAGTATTCCGCTAAGTTCTCCATGGCGGCCTGCGGCTGCCACCATCGAGCGGAAAGGGTCTTGTTCGCCTGCGAGTCGGAGATATGGCTCCCGTTGAGGAGATGCTGTCGGGGGATTACGGCGTCAGAAGGTTCGACGACCGCCTGCTCGTCGGGTGTGGCGAAGACCACAAAGTGGAAAGGGTCCCTGGCGCTGGTGTCGAATGTGACGGTGAGCGCAATCCTGAGTAATGGGCCTACCACGTCCAACGGCGATGAAGGTGTTTCCAGAGAAGGATGGTTCTATGCTTGCGATGTGGACATTCCTCAAGCCGACGAAGCTCAAGATGCTGTTCCTCGTGGAGTGGGTTGTCTACGTGCTGATCGAGCTGTCGCGGGCAAAGCTGAGGACGGCGCACCAGTTGATGGTGGCTGCCTACCCTCTCATAGTGTTCTACCTGATCGGCTGCGCACTGGCAGCGGCAGCGCTGGTCCGAACACCAACACGGTTGCCGCGCTGGCGGCACCTTCTGGGACTGGCCGTGCTGCTGGTTGCTCTGGAACAGCTTGTCAAGGCGGCGATCAGCGCATTCATTCCATACCGGGCGTCGGTCCCGATCATCCCGGGCTGGCTGCACCTTGCCCACGCGCGAAACATGCGTGGGTCCTGGCTGGCCAGGGAGTTCGGCATTGGTTTCTTGGGTATCGGCCCGCTGATAGCGATGTCGGCAATCGTGCTGCCCTGTTTCGTGCTGGGTTTTCGCTACTACGCTGTGAGAAAACGCAGGAGTCTGTGGGTGGACGTGGCCTTCGTGACCATCGTTGCCGGAGTCGGCGGGGCGCTCTGCGACCTCGCCCTGCACGGGTACATACTGGACTTCATCAACCTGCCCGGTGTTATGACCGCAGACCTCAAGGACATCTTCATTTACGTTGGCCTTGCAGCTCTGTTCGCCGAGCTTGTGGATGACCCGGCGATATCCATGACGTGGCTAGGGTGGCGGAGAGAACTCGAGCGCACGCGCCGTTTCATCAGAAACTTCGCAGCGTTCTCAGCCCGGGAGGTCCGGAAGGTCGCCAGGATGTTGACAGGGGGCTGAGAAAGAAACTGCGTACAGCGTCCGTCGGTGAGCGGTGCCCGTGCCTATTCCGCCTCCTCAGGCCTGCAAACGAAAACGCCGTCCCCCGCCGGGTAGGCCGAGAAGAACCTCCTGCCGCAGCGCGGGCAGGCGAGCGCCTCGACCATGTTGGTGGCGAGGTTGTAGTAGACGGCCTGTGTGTAGATGGTATCCTTGTGCTCCACCTCCAGCAGGGCCTTCACCCTGGGCATGACCTGTAGCGTCACACTATCGAGGCGCGCCTGTGCCGTCATCTTGTACTTGCCCACGACGTCCGCGATACGGCGCTCCCGGTCCAGGCGGCAGGCCTCGATCTTGGCGTCTATGCGCGCATTCTTATCCGGATCGTCGGTCGCGGCATCTCTCCTTGCGACGAGGTCCGCCATGGTCTTCTCGTAGAAACCCAGGACCGTCGTAAGCTCCTTCTCGCAGTATCCTCGTACTTCGGCCTGGTACACGGCCAGCCTTGGCCTTACCCTAGCCTGCAGGTAGGCGACGGCTTTGCGAACCACCTCGCCATAGGAGGGGCGCCTGACGGCGGCCGGCGGCAACCCTTCCCCGACACCATCCCCGGCGCCGTCCGGCGGCTGGGGACTGAAGTACACCGCCCTGGCCTCGTCAAGGAGGTCCGTGTCGTCGGCAAGCGTGGTTGTATCGACGGCAACCATCAGGGCTTCGACGAACCTCTCATCAGAGATGTACGAGACCACGAAACGAAACACAGCTCTCTCATATGCCTCGATGCTCGTTGTCCTGAGCACAGGGCGCCTCGACCGGTTGAACCCGATCCTCGCTTCGATCCTGTCCATGAGATTGGGCGGCACTCTGACGCTGGGGACGACGGCGTACTGCCGCGTCACTCGTCCGAGATCGATGCCGAGCGAAGTAAGCCTGTCCAGCACGGGACTGCCGAAGGTGACGAACTCCGCCTCCGGGGTTTCTTTCGCTGCATCGTAGTCAAACACGAGGACGGCGAACTCCGGCAGACCTAGCTCCTTCGCGGTCTCCCCGGGCAGGGCTACGTGGAGGACACCGTCCTCCGGGGCTTCGACGATCCCGCCGCCGGCCGCCACGAGGTCCATCACGAACCTCCTCAGGTCTATGTGCTGTCCCCGGCCGCCCTCGCGGGCCGCCGGGAGCGTCCCATCGAGCGGGCGAATCGAGCTAGCCCCGGCCATTTGCGCCGCCCCCTCTCGAACCGCCGCCGTTGTTGGTGCTCGCGCCGTCGGCCACGGCCGCCGTGGCAAGATCAGAGCCGAAGAGGGCGTCCTCGTATTCCTTCGTGCGGTCGTATCGGGCCTTTGCGTCGGCAAGCTGTGCGCCGAGGCCGTCGAGCCTCGCCTTGAGTTCGTCCTCGGTCTTCGAGCTTGCCCAGAGGTCCATTATCGTGTCCTCGAAGTCCGCTTCCTCCTCGACGTTACCGAGGATCATGTCGAGTTCGCCTACCACCAGCTCGAACATGTTGATCTTCGCGTCCAGCAGGTCAAGGATGTGGCCCTCGAGAGTATCGGCGGCAGACAGGTTGAACACGAGCACCTCGTTCTCCTGGCCGATCCTGTGGATGCGCCCGACCCGCTGCTCTATCTTCATGGGGTTCCAGGGCAGATCGAAATTCACCATGACGTGACAGAATTGCAGGTTGCGGCCCTCGCCTCCGGATTCGGTCGAGAGCAACACCTGCACCCCGTCCCTGTCCCCAAAGGCCTTCACGGAGCGCTCCTTGTCGAGACGGCCCATCTCCCCCGAGAACGTGGCAAACGAGACCCCGGCGCGCTTCAGGTATTGGGCCAGGAAATGCAGCGTGGCGGTGTAGCCTGTGAAGACCAGCACCTTGTCGCTCGTAGCCTGGAGCAGTCTGAGGAGAGCCTCCGCCTTCGCAGATTCCGCGACGGACTCGCCGAGATCGAGGATGCGCTTGAGCTCTCTCTTGCCGTGCGGGAATTGCCCAGTCACGAGCATCTTCCCGATCGTCGGGACGGCGGCGAAAGCGGTCGACCCGGCCTCCTTCTGGAGGGTCTTCAGGGTGAGCCTGGCAGGCCCTTTGTAGCCTCCGGCCGCGTATTGCGTCCTGATGAACTCGGTTACTCTCTCGTAGAACTCGCGCTCCTGCGGAGCAAGCGAGATGCGCACCGTTTCCGCCCTTCTCCTCGGGAGTTCCAGGCCGCACGTTGCGCGGCGGTTTCGCACCATGACCTCCTTCATGAGGGCGCGCAGGTCTGCGACGTTCCGGGGCTTGAGCCTGTCGCCCCTGGTGATGAACCTTCGGGAGAAGTCCGAGGCCGTCTCGAGCTGGCCGGGGCGTAGGAGCGTTATCAGGTTGAAAAGCTCCTGAAGGTCGTTCTGCACGGGCGTTGCCGTGAGAAGCAGTATATACTTCTTCTTCAAGCCGTTCACGAGCTTCCAGTTGAGCGTGTTCCTGTTGCGGCACCGGTGGGCCTCGTCCACTATGACGAGGTCGAACGGGGTGGCCTGGACCGCCTTCGCGTGCGGCTCGCGCTTCGCCGTGTCGATGGAGGCGATGATCCTGTCGAACTCGAGCCAGGGGTTCTTGCGCTCGACGAAGGCTGGGTCGTCGGACGCCACGAAATCCATGTTGAACTTGGACCTCATCTCGTCCATCCACTGGGACATGAGCGGAGGCGGGCAGAGGATGAGGACCCGCCTGGCAAGGCCTCGCAGGACGTATTCCATCATCACGACGCCGGCCTCGATGGTCTTGCCGAGGCCGACCTCGTCGGCAAGGATGGCGCGGCCTCTCATCTTGCGGAGCACGTCCTTTACCGCGCCCACCTGGTAAGCGAACGGCACGACGCTCCGGATCACGTCCAGCGAGACGAGTGTATCGAAGCCGGGGCTCGCAGACAGGATGAGCGCTTGCTCATGCACCTCCGCGCTCTCCACGGTGTCGAACTGGCCGGCCCCCAGACGGGCAAGGATCGTGTCCACAGAGTGCTTGTCCACGGGGATGGCCACATCATCGGGTACGGCGAGGAGCTGGGTCCTCATGATGTCCCGAGCGGCCTCTCTGAGGGCCGCAGTATCCGGCCCGCCTGCGTTCGCCGCACGAATGACGCTCGCGCCAGCCCTGCGGGATCCCTCGTCGCCGGCATGGCAGGCGCGAGACCTGGCGTCGGCGGCCATGAGGGTCGCTCCTCGTGTCTTCCTCCGCGCCTGCGTGACCTTGGCACCGCTGCTTCCGCTTCGGGTCGCCGTGTGGCTGCGTCTGGTTCTTCGCCCTGGCACGAACGTTCTTCCCAGGCCAGCGATGCGCACGAAGGTATCGACCTGGTCGGGGCGGATACCGATGACCTTCGCCAACTGGTCGCACGTCACGACCGCGAACGTGCCCTCTTCCAACCGGGATTTCGCGATATAGAGGCGCAGCCTCCTGGGCACGCGCGAGATGGCCATGACCGTCTTGAGAAACCGCCGCAGCCCGCGGCCGGAAAGGACGCCGAGCTTACGATGGAATTCGCATTCTACGGCGATGCCGCAAGGAGGATTCACCAGCGTGCACGGTGCAACATCGCGGCCCTCAGACAGGAACTGCGTGAGCTCCGGCGAGACCGCTACCAGATGATTGTCGAGATACCCGGTATCGACATTGAATTCGACGAAGTCCTCGGGATAGACGTGCGCCTCTGCCAAAGCCCGGCTCTCCTCTTTGCGTGAGTTCCTGATGGTGCGAGTGCCCCGGCGTGAGGTGAGGGAGCGACCACCGGGTTGAAGGGCCCCGGGCGAAGCTGCCCGCTCGTTCCCAGCCACGCCCCCATTTGCGACTCAAATGTAACACCGGTTGACACGAATGTCAATTGGTCCGCCGCCCGGCCGCCCGGCCGCCCGGCCGCCTGGCCTCGGCATCCTGACGTCCCCGTCAACTATCAAGTGTACCTTGCACCCAGCGCCCCAAAGCGCGCATCGTTGCCGGCTGGTGAAGATGGCGCAGCGCCCTGCCGGCCCCATCGAATGTACTGTGGAATCTCCCGGGCGCACGCGGACAACCTGGACGAATTGATACGAGACGAGACGAGACGAGACGAGACGACACGAGACGAGATGAGACGAGGCGGGGGGGAGGCGCAGGCGTGCCATCAGATCGTCAAGGGTGAGGCTGGCGCGCCGGAGGTTATTCTCGAGGACCTTGCCGTTCTCGACAAGCGTGACGGACGACCCCACGAGGAGTTTGCGGAGCCCGCTCCACCGTACCGCAACTCCCGAGGTGAGAGACGCGAGAACCGCGAATGTCAGCAGGGTGACGAATGTATTGCGCACGTTGAGCTCGGTGTTGTATGCCACAGAGCTGCAGCTATGGAGCCAAGCGCGATTCGTGAGGCGAGGCTGAGGTGTGACGTCGGCCATATAGTGTGGCGGCCGGCGATGTGAGTCGCCAGAATGAGGGCGAAGAATGCGATGGCCGAACGGGCTACTGATACGGCGAGAGGCTGCACGGCGACCTCCGGAGGCCGACGGTGAGTCTTGCGTTGCTTAGGGTCTCCAGGAGTCAGCCGGCCCTATGCACGCTGCCTGTGCCTGAAGGCGACAGCCCTGTGCCGTGTCTGCTGCGGCCTACTGGTCGGCCGCGATAGTGATCTCGAAAACGTGCTTCTCGGCATCGAAGCCGCAAGCTTTCACAATGCCCGATACGGGCGAGAGCACGCGGCCGTCGAAGTCGGGCGCAAGCCCGAGGTCCTGGCCCCGGCGAACGCGGTCGCCGGGGCCTACGGACGTTCCTCCCGTGGCTTCTATGGTCACCGTGACGATGCGGGGGCCGCACCGCGGACGCGGACTACCCTCAGGCCCTCCGCCCTGGGCCTCTCGTGCTTGGTGCGTGTTCCCTGGCGTCATCCTGATCGAACCTCCCAGGATCGATCCCCCGGGGCTGCGCCCCGCAGCGTCACGCCTCTCGTCAGTCCCCGTAGAAGGCTCCTTCCTCGCACAAGGCTGCTTCCCCACGGGAGGCGCAGCTTCTGGGGGACGACTGCCTCCCGGTGGAGCGGCACCTTGTTGTGGATGGACGCTTCATCGCGGAAGACCGCCCCCACGCGGACAAGTGCTTCCGCAGGGAGAAACGCTACCTGCCGGCCGCCGGCGCAAAGCCGATCGCCGCGGTCTCTGCGATCTTGCCCGCGATCTGGGTGTTGTCCATGGTCCCAGAGAACTTGTCCGCGCCCGGGCCGAACGCGTACAGCGGGACCGGGTTGCCGGTGTGGCCGCCGGTAGGGCTCTTGAGCTGGACCTGTGGCGACACTATCCCCATGTTCAGCCGTGCCGCCAGGACCGCACCCACTGCGTACCCCACTTTGTACGACGCCTCGCTGCTCATCGACTGGACAAGCTGGACTTCGTCGTCGCGGAGGTCCTTTACCCCCGCGAACTCCTCGAACACCTTGCGGATGCTCTCGGGGGCGAACTTGCCGTCGGCGCCCTTCTCGAGCTTCAGGGCCATGAACTCCGGCGACACCTTGATGGCGCGCAGGAGGTCGTAGTCGAGAGGCTCCGTGACGGAGAATCCCATGGTGTCGTGGTCCGCCGTGACTATCACAAGCGTATCGCCGGACGCCTTCGCGAACTCGTACAGGAGCCCGACGGCGCGCGCGAAGTCGTCTGTCTCCGCCACCACGCCCGCTGCGTCGCCGGCGTGCGCGGCGTGGTCGATGCGCGAGCCCTCAACCATGAGGAAGAACCCGTCCTTCGTGCCCTTTAAGACCTCCAGGGCCTTCGCGGTCATGTCGGCAAGCGATGGCTCGGCGGTCCCGAGGTAGGCGCGGTCCTTCTGGTAGTTCATGTACGACTTGTGGAAAAGGCCGAGCACCCTGGCGCCTTTCGCGACTGCAAGCTCGTCCTTCGTTGTCGCGACGGCGTAACCCTTGGCCGCCGCTTCCGCCATGATGTCGCGGCCATCCTTGCGCTTGCCGTCGCCCTTTCCGGACGGCAGGAACTGGTCGCGCCCGCCGCCGAGGAGCACGTCGATTCCCGCATCAAAGAGCTGGCCCGCGATCTCCTCGGAGCCGCCGCGCGTGCCCCAGTGCGCCCCGAAGGCGGCTGGGGTCGCGTCGTAGATGGTGTTCGTGACCACGAGTCCCGTGGCCTTGCCGGCCTTCTGCATGGCCTCGAGGATGGTGGGGAGCACGGTGCCGTCGGGGAGGACGGAGATCATGCCGTTGTTGGTCTTGTGGCCGGTGGCGATGGCCGTGGCCGCCGCAGCGGAGTCGGTCACCAGGTTATCAAGGGCATACGTGGTGACGATGGCGGCGTTCGGAAACGTCTCGAACGCGAACTTGCCCTCCGGCCCGAGGAGCACGTTTCTCGCAAGCTGCAGTGCGCCGAAGCCCATCCCGTCGCCGATGCACAGGATGACGTTCTTCGCGCGCGCCGGCTCGGACCCCGCAGCCGACCCCGAGGCGGCGAGGGCAACGGAGCTGAGCAGCACAACCAGCATCACCGTCACGAGCAACCGCACGAGACCACGTTTTCTCACGGGGAGACACCTCCTGTCAGTCTTGTACCGCCGCTGCTTGGCAGACTGGCGGCGCACTAGAGAACATTCGCCACGCATGGCCGCGTTCCTTCAGAATACGGCACAGGGCGAGCAGAAGACAGCGTAGGACGAACAGAAGACGGCAGAGGACGAGCGGAAGACGGCAGAGGACCAGCAAACGGCGCGGCAGAGGAAAAGACCGCTCCGGACAGGAATTTCGGACCTGGTTGTCCAAGTAAGAGAAAGCGCCGCAGACCGCTGACGCAGATTGGGTGCCACGGAATCAGACCGGACCCATTCAATTCGAAGGGAGTACATGGCACGGCAACTGATAAGCCGGGCGCAACTGAGAAGCCGGGCGCGGAATCTCCACCTACAACCTACAGGATACTCGAATCGTCTGAGCTGCACAGGATGGCTGAGCTTCACCACGCCGTGTACGTGATGAGCATGGAACGGACGGCCCGGTGGTACGCTCTCCCGCATCGCGACGAACTGGAACGATCTCTTCGTGGCGGTGGGACAGCCAGGCGGGATGGGACGAAAGGAGCGGATCGGATGTGGAAGGGTCAATGTACGGGTACATGAAGGTTGGGATCATCCATTTCATGGCCTATCCCCACGTGATGCGGGGTGAGGGGCCGATCCTGGAGACGCTGGCGAGAATTGCTGAGGACGATTACTTCAGCGCGGTCGAAGTCACCTGGATGAAGGACCCGGAGGTGCGCAGGCAGGCGCGGGACCTGCTCGAGGCGGCGCACATGACTGTGGCGTACGGTGGACAGCCGAGGACGCTCACCACGGGCCTCGACCCGAACTCGCTGGACGACGGGGAGCGGGCGAAGGCGGTGGCCACGCTCAAGGAGGGCATCGACGAGGCGTATGAGCTTGGCGCCGTGGGGTTCGCCTTTCTAGCGGGCCGGTACCCCGGGAAGGCCCGCGAGGAGGAAGCGTGCCAGGCGCTGGAGGACTCGGCGCGGCAACTATGCGCGCACGCGAAGGCCCGGGGCGGCATGCCTGTGGTGCTCGAGATCTTCGACCGCGACGTGGAGAAGAAATCGCTCGTCGGTCCGAATGACATCGCCCTTCGGATCGTCCAAAATGTGCGGAAGGACTGCGACAACTTCGGCCTCCTCGTGGACCTCAGTCACCTGCCGCTCCTCGGCCAGACTCCAGAGGAGGCTCTCGTGCCGGTCAAAGACTACCTCATGCACGTGCACATCGGAAACGCCGTGGTGGGGGACAGATCGCACGCGGCGTACGGAGATGCGCACCCGCGCTTTGGCATCAAGGGCGGGGCCAACGACGTGGACGAGCTGGTCCACTTTCTTAGGGTGCTTTTCGATATCGGCTACCTCGGGGAGGGTATCCCGCCGCGTCTCGTGAGCTTTGAGGTGAAGCCGCTGCCCCGGGAGGCGCCCGAGATAGTGATCGCTAACGCGAAGCGCACGCTGAACGAGGCATGGGCAAGGCTCGGGGTCGCAGGCTGATCCAGCCGGGCGGCGCCGTCGGTGTCTGGCTACGGGCGTGGCCGCGCGGAAATGGGGGAGGACTCATGCAAGACGAGGTAGCAGTGAGGGTTCAGGACCTCGTAGTACAGTACGGGTCCACGGTCGCCGTGAACGGGCTTTCGTTCAAGGTGAGGCGCGGCGAGATATACGGGCTTCTCGGCCCGAACGGCGCAGGCAAGAGCAGCACCATCAAGACGCTCGTAGGGCTTGTCGAGCCGAAGGCTGGGGAGGTGGAGGTGTTCGGGCGTTCCCGTGAGGATGAGATGGCCGTCAAGAGCCTCATCGGATATGTGCCGGAGGACGTCCTCCTTTTCGACTCCCTGACGCCAAGGGAGTTCCTGGAGTTCGTCGCGTCTGTGCGGCGCCTTGCGGCCGACGAGGCAAACGGCAGGATCCTGCAGATGGTGAAGGCGTTCAGGATGGAATCATACTTCGATTCGCCCATCGCCACGCTTTCGCTGGGGACCAAGCAGAAAGTCGCCGTCATGGCGGCCCTCTTGCACGATCCTCCGCTCCTCATACTCGACGAGCCGCTGAACGGCCTCGATGCGCGCACATCGCGCATCCTCAAGGAGCTTGTAAGCCTTCACGTGCGTAAGGGCGGGGCGGCCATCTTCTGCACGCACGTCATGGAAGTGGCGGAGCGCCTGTGCACGCGGGTAGGTATCGTGAACCACGGCCGCATGGTAGGGGAGGGGACCATCGAGGAACTGCGGGCGCTTGTCCACGCTGATGAATCGCTCGAGAACATCTTCCTCAAGGTGACCGCCGAGGAGGCGGGCATCGAGGAGACCATAAAGGCGCTGGAGGGTGAGGGCAATGGGGAGAACGGCACGAACGGCGAGAACGCTCGCTGACCTCTGGCGCATATCGGCGCTTGTTTACAGGGAGGCGATGTTTCAGAGCTTTTACGTTCTGAAACGCGGTGGCCATCTCCCTGAGACGAAGTCGCCCGGCCAGTTCAAGAAGTTCATGAACCAGAGCGCCTGGGTGATGAAGGGGCTCATCGGCGTCTTCCTGGGCGGCACGGCGGTGGGCGCGGCCTTCGGGGCGGCGAACGCCTCCTTCCCCGGCGTGAGCCCGGCGGCCGGCATGGCCGTCGTTGCCGGCATGTTCATCTTCGCTGTGGTGTTCATCATCACTGTCATGGCCCTGGACATGGTGACGGGGTTCGTCTCGGCGAAAGCCGTGCAGACGCTGGTGCTGCTGCCGCTCACCCGGAAGGAGGTCGCCACCGCCAGCCTTCTCGGATTCCTTCGGATCTTTGACGCCCCGCTCATCGTGGGGCTGGTGGCGTTCGCCGTCTCGCATCTCGTTCTCACGCGCTCCGTCGCCGGGGCGCTCGCTTACCTCGTGGGCGTTGCGACGGCAGAGGCGTTCGCGGTGATCCTCGCGCTGGCGCTCGCCGAGCTCTTCTACACGAAGGTGATCAACCAGACAGGCTCGGGACTAAAGAGCGTGGCCAGGGTGCTGTATCTCATCTTCTCCATCATGCCTGGTATCGGCATGTTCTTGCTCTTCAACTACCAGGCCAGCCTGGGAAAGGCGATCCTTGGCGCCATCGCCGCCAACCCCAGCCTTGCCGATGTGTTGCGGCTGGTCTATCCGACGTCCTTCGGGTTCCTCGTTGCGGCCGCAACCGGTGCACCCGGCGCGACACGCGCGATGCTCATGGCCTCGGGGCTGGCCTCGGCCGCTTACGTCGGGCTTGCAGCCTGGGGCCTCGCGTGGACCGGCTCGCGGCTCAGGGCACGGGCGCTGGGTGGGGTCGTCGGCACGGGCGGCGGGGCGCAGACGGTTGCGAGGGACTTCAGGGTGAGGCCGGTGGCGCCGTGGCTCGGCGTCCTCATCAAAGACATGCGCCTCGTGTTCAGGTCGCCATCCGAGGCAGCTCTCCTGCTCATGCCCGCCGGAGCGGTTGTTCCGTGGGCTATCGCGATGGGGTCCCGGGGGCGGCTCGCGATGAGCGCCCCGTTCCTGGTGGGGTTCGTCGGTTTCCTCGCGGTCACAGCGATGCCCGCGCTGTTCAACGTGGAGGCGGTGGGACAGGCTTATGTCAGAACCCTTCCCGTGAAACCCAAGTGGAGTCTCAGCGCGAAGGCCGCCGTGGCGAGCACGACCTACGTCGTGTCCGTCATCGTCCTGCTGGTGGTGGCCGCTCTCACCGGGCGGGCCGAAACGGGTGCGCTGGTGGCGCTCGGCGGATCTGGGGTGCTGCCCACGGCCGCAGCCTCGCTCGTGACCGGGTCCGTGCTGTCGGCGCGGTGGTCGCGCCTCGGTGGCGGCGGGGGGAGGGTGAGCCCGTTCATGTCCCCCGGGAGCTATCTCAGGGCGCTCGCGGCCGGCGGCCTGATGGTGGCGGTGCCGCCCATTGTCGCAGGCATCGGCCCGGCAGTGCTCGGCCTCGGGGGGCTGCCTGTGCATTTCGTCGTCGGCCTCGCAGAGCTCGCGATCGTCGCCGCGGTAGTGCTGTCCGAACAGCCCGCCGCCTGAGTGAGAGTGCAGAAATACTCCCGGCTTTCGGGAGGGGCTGCCGGCGGTTGCACGAGGGGTGTCAAGATTCGGCCACTGGCCCGGCGGGCCGGATTTTGGCGAAGCGCGCCCCGCTTGGGGCGCCGTCCCCGAGCGCAACACCGGGAACCCGCCAGATGTTGGCAAGCTGGGAGGAACTGACGAACTCTCATTTGGAGGCCGACTGGCAGGAATGCTCAAGGATTCCCCTTACACATTGGGGTGCAGGGGCCTGGGCCGTGGGTACGTTATCGTCAGGCACGGGCTTCGGTCGCCGCGTGCTCGCGGGCGCCGCGCGATGAGACGATCTCCATGGTGTCCCTGGCGATGACGAGTTCCTCGTTGGTGGGCACGACGAGGACCCTGACCGCTGACCTCTCTGCCGAGATATCAGCCTCCTTGCCCCTGACGTCGTTCTTTGCCGGGTCGATCCTGACGCCGAGGAACGAGATCCCTTCGCACACCCGCTGCCGCAGAAGGGGCGAGTTCTCGCCGATGCCCGCTGTGAAGATGATGACATCCACGCCGTTCATGGCCGCGGCGTAGGCGCCGATGTACTTGCGGATGCGGTATTCGTAGACGTCGAAAGCGTCCTCCGCGCGCGGGTTACCCTGCGCCATTCCGGCCTCGATCTCCCGCATATCGCTGCTCAGGCCGGAGAGACCCACGAGACCGCTATGCTTGTTCAGCATGGCGTTGGCCTCGACCAGCGTCAGCTGTTCGCGATCCATTACGAAGAGTATGACGCCGGGGTCCACATCGCCGCTGCGCGTGCCCATCATCAGGCCCTCGAGCGGCGTGAACCCCATGCTCGTGTCGATGGATTTGCCGCCCTTTATCGCAGCGATGCTCGCTCCGTTGCCCAGGTGGCAGCTGATGATCTTGAGATCCTCCAGCGGCCGTCCGAGGATCTCCGACGCCCGCCCTGCAACGTACCTGTGGGACGTCCCGTGGAATCCGTATCGCCGCACCTTGTGGCGCTGGTAGAGCACGTACGGCACCGGGTACAGGAAAGCACGCCTGGGCATCGTCGAATGGAATGCGGTATCGAACACGGCCACCTGCGGCACACCGGGCATCAATTCTTCCGCGGCCGCGATGCCCGTGAGGTTTGGCGGGTTGTGCAGCGGCGCAAGGTCGATACAGTCACGCAGCGCCTTCTTGACCTCGTCGGTTATGAGGACAGACCCTGTGAACGCCTCGCCACCGTGCACCACACGGTGCCCGACGGCCCCGATCTCGCTGACGTCGCGGATGACGCCGTGCTCCTGGTGAGTAAGCACCGTGAGGACCTTGCTGATAGCGGTGGTATGGTCGAGGATGGGCCCGATCTGCTTGACGGGTTGCCTCCCCTCGGGCCGGTGCGTCAGGATCGCATCGTCCGAGCCGATGCGCTCGACGAGGCCCTTTGCCATAACGGATTCGTTGTCCATGTCGAAGAGCTGGTATTTTACTGAAGAGCTGCCACAGTTGAGGACGAATACTTTCATTGCGCTGCCTCCTGCCCGGTGTCCCGACATGATACCACCATCAATCGAGCTATTCGATGAGGTTGCCCTCGTCATCGTACTTGAAGAATCCCTGCCCGCTCTTGACCCCGAGGTGGCCCGCGCGCACGAGCTTGCGCAGCAGGGGGCACGGCCTGAACTTGAGGTCCCCGAGGTCGCGGAAGAGTCGCTCCATGAAAGCGAGCACTGTGTCCAGGCCCATGCGATCCGCAAGCTCGAGAGGCCCCTTGCCGAGGTCGAAGCCGAGTTTCATCGCTGCGTCGATGCCCTTCGCCGACGCGACGCCCTCCATCAGGGCGTACATGGCCTCGTTAAGGAGCGGGACGATGACCCTCGTGGTAACGAAGCCCGGCGACTCGTACACCTCGACGCCCGTCTTGTCGAGGCTTGCCACGAACTTGCTGGCTGTGGCGAACGTCTCGTCGGACGTCTTGAGGCCCCGGACGATCTCCACCAGCTTGATTCGGGTGACGGGGTTGAGGAAGTGGAGGCCGATGACTCTGTCCGGCCTGCCGGTAGCCGCTGCAAGCTCGGTTATGCTGAGGGTCGAGGTGTTCGTGGCGAACACGACGTCGTCCGCGCAAAGATTGTCGAGGGTCCGGAAGATCTCCTTCTTGACGTCGGGGTCCTCGACGACCGCCTCGATCACGAGGTCAGCGGGAGTGATGTTGACGAGTTGCGATGCGGGGCGGATACGGCTGAGGGTGACCTTTTTCTCAGCCTCGGTGATGGCCCATTTCTCGAGCTTCTTGTTGAGGCTCATCTCAATGCGGCTTCGGGCCTCTCCGATGAGCTCCTCGGTGCGATCCACGAGGATCACGTCGTACCCTTTCTCTGCAACACTTTCTGCGATGCCGCAGCCCATTGTACCAGCGCCTACGATGCCGACCTTTCGAATCTCCACAGCCCGACGACCTCCCAGGTGCACTGTATCGAGGACTCCATCAAGGGCTCCGCCGCTGTTTTCGGGTCTTGGCTACCCGTTTCCGGGTCTTCGCTACCACGGTGCCGTGCGCCGCTGTGTGCCGGAGTGCTCCGCGTCGGAACGCGTCTTGCCGGAACGCCCCGCGCAGGAACGTACCATGGTTTGAGCGTTCCAAGGAGGGAGTCCTCCATAACTCGAGGACAATGTTCGAGGACAATACAGGGTCCCCGTGGGCACAGCGGACCGGCGAGCCGCCCCGCCTGGGGCACCGTCCGCGGACAGCGATCCCGGCAAGCCTAGCGGAACGGGCCACCAGCGTTACATTCTCCTGTCGGAACCAAAACCCTCCTACATTTTAGACCCGGGGACCTGGCGGGTCAACCTTTTACGGGGCTTTCGCGTGCAAAATGCCCTGGGGATGGCGTTGCACTCAATTCGCCCGGGATGTCGCGCTTGTTTGACAGGGCGGCTCCTGACCCTGGCGGGCCTTGATCTCACGACGTCTCATAGCCTTTCGAGGAGGCGCGATGTACCGAACAGGTGAGGCGGGAAGAGTGAGGTACCTCAGGAGTTGGGTTCGATGCGTGATGCAGGGAACGGGCAAGACCCGGACTAGTGCTGTACATCACCGGATGGCTCCCAACAGCGACGTAGGGAACGGCTCAGGAGGAACCCGCGATGTGCGTCACCTGTCCCCCTTCGACGAGTGACGTATGGAACGATTCATGGAGGACTCGTGACGTAGGGAACGAGTGAGGCGGCAACGATGACGTACGTCACGGGTCGGCCACGGATGCGTGACGTGTGGAATGGTTCGCAGAGAACGCGTGACGCACGGAACGGATGAGGTGACAAACGTGATGCAGGTCACCGATTGGCCGCGGACGCGTGACGTGTGGAACGGGACGAGCCTGACGAGTGACATACCTCATCCTTCTCCTGAAATGCGTGACGTAGAGAACGGGTAAGGCCCAGAGGGGAATTTCTGCACTTGCATTTGCTGCCGCCGGTGCTGCCCCGGGGGGTGCCGCTGCCGCTCCGCCCCGCCGGACCCCGCCGCTTGCGATTGACACCACCACAGGCTTAACATATAATGCACCACAAGGACAGTCACGGGTGGCAGCAGGCCCGAAGTCCCTGGAGGAGAGACATGTCCAATATCATCATCTCATGGCTGCCGCGCCAGGTCATCATGTCTACGCCTGGCGCAGTTTGTAGCACCACAAAAGAGCTTCTGTCGAGCCGCCTCTTCAGAGAGGTCGTTCACAGCTTCGTCGCCTGGCTCCGCCGCAAGGACTCGCCACTCCTCGCCCTTTTCGCGGGACCGGACGCGGACCTGGGCCCGGAGCCGGGACGATGTTCAGGACCAGGGCCAACGCCGGAACAGAGCCCTCGGTCAAGGCCCGGCGAAGCGCCAACAGACGCGCTTTTGAGGCCCAGGGAGGACGTGCTCGTCTCCCTGCTACAGGCGCTCAGCGCATTTCCCCTGGAGCAGGCCGCACGGAGCGTGCCCGGCGCGGCGTCGCTTGCGCGCAATCCCCGCCTGCTGCATGAGTTCGTGGAGGCGCTTTACGACTACTGGCGCCGCTTTAACCGCTTCATCATCTGCTACTCCGAAACCGGCGCCGGCGCCGGGGTTGGCTCGTCCACCCGGACGGGGGCAGGAATGGGCCTCGACGCAAGGCCGTATCGCACCTTCAACGACACAGTGGAGCAGCTCACCCACGTGGTCCGGGCCGCGTACCGCGACATATGCGAGAACATCACCGGCGACCACCCCCGCATCTACCGGCAGGTCGCTGCCGGCGCCCAGGTGGGCCTGATCGCCGTCCCAAAGAAATGGCCGTGTCCCGATACATACAGCGGGCTTGCCGAGATACGCTTCATCCGCCAGGTGTTGATCGATCCCCCACTCATCATTGACCCGCCGATGAACAAGCGGACCGGTGAGTTTCTCAAGGCCCAGGAGAACCCTCTGGAGAGACTCGCTCTCCGGCCAGAGGAGTGGCTTTGTTACCCTGCGCAGGTGGGACCGGTCGTGGTGTTCGTATACTTCCATCAGAAGTTCATGGGCCTCGGCTGTTCCCTCGCGAACCTCTTCGAGCTTGCCACCGACGAGCAAATCGGGCGAGGACCGGACGCCATATATGCTTTCGGAGTTGCGCCCGAGGCCATGGTACGGTTCGGGGATCTCCCGACGGTATTCCACGAGGACCGCGCGAATCACCTGTTGGTAGCGGCCATTCCGGGTGAGGACAGGTTCGGGTATTTCGGCTACCTCAAGAAGATGATGCTCACCCTCCACAACATACTCGTGATGAAGAGGCTGGGCCGTATGCCCTTCCACGGGGCCATGACCAGGATCGTGCTGAAGAGCGGTCCTGCGGCGAGTGTCGTGATCATCGGCGACACAGGGACAGGCAAGTCCGAGTCTCTGGAGGCCTTCAGGGTCCTCGGCGAGGAGTACATCCGCGAACTCCGGGTGGTTGCCGACGACATGGGTTCCCTGGAGATAGCTCCGGACGGCGCCATCCGGGGTTATGGCACCGAGATCGGCGCCTTCGTGCGGCTGGACGATCTCCAACCGGGGTACGCCTTTGACCAGGTGGACCGGGCTATCATAATGAGCCCCCATAAGACCAACGCCCGGGCGGTCATGCCGGTGACCACCATGGACGAGGTGCTGGCCGGGCACCCTATCGGCTACATCCTTTACGCCAACAACTATGAGGATGTGGACGAGGCGCACCCGGTCATCGAGAGATTCGCCGACGCCCGGGCGGCGCTGGAGGTCTTCCGGGAAGGCGCCGCCATGTCCAAGGGCACCACCACATCGACCGGCCTCGTCCGCACATACTTCGCGAACGCCTTCGGCCCACCTCAGTACCGGGACCTGCACGAGGATCTGGCGGGCCGCACCTTCGACGCAGCCTTCAAGGCGGGTTTGTTTGTCGGTCAGGTGCGCACAAGGCTGGGGGTCCCCGGCTACGAGCTGGCAGGCCCCGAGGCAGCGGCGAAGGCTTTGTTCGACCTGATATCCTGTTGCGGCGGGCATTAGAGCATCCCGTTTGCGGCAGGCATTAGCGCGTCCCGCAGCTGTGGACGGGCGATGTCAGACTTGAACCGCACGCAGGCCTTGAGCGGAGCGCTCGAGCGCCGAGCGGTGGCGTGACGGCATCATCTCCTCATGCCCGGCCTCCCCGGCCGGGCCTCACCTTTCCCAGCAGGCCCTCATATTATGGAATGTGCATCGCGGCGAGTCCTGGCATACAGCGCCGATACCTCCGTGAAAGGGACGGCCCTCGTTCCCGGGTTGGTCGGGGGCGCATCTGGCCGACTGTGCCCTGAACTGGTGGGCGCCTTTGCGGCTATGACGGCCGGAACCACAGTCGGGAGCGCGGCGCAATCGCCGAGATCATCGTGTCGCCGGCGCCGCTGCCTTCCCCTTCAAGAGGTAACGAGAATCGCAGACAAAGGGGGTGACGGGACGGTGTAGCACCACCGCACCATGTCAATCCAGAAGGGTCGGGTGAGACTGTCGAGCTGTTCCAGCAACCCGGAGTCTTCCCCCAAACCGGCATGGATTTCTGAACTCACACTTAGCTCCCGGGGAAAAGCGACAGTCTCGTGGGTCAGTATTTTGAGGTTAGATCCCAGGCTAGCCTTGAACGCGCCCATTCCACAATCCTACCACCAAGGAGGTAAGCGAAGTTGAGGACCCGGGCTCTCGTGTTGACACTGGTTTGCGTGCTCGCGGCCGCGGCGGTCGCATCTCCAGCGCCGTCGTTCGGCAGCACAGAACTTCCGCCGCTCAGTCCCGAGGTCAAGGTCACCGTCGGGATGAAGCGTGCACCGTCCGATTGCGGCCTGCTCATCGGCAGCCACAAGGGTTATTACAGGGAACTCGGCATCCGACTCGAGGAGGTACAGTTCAATACCGGGCAGGACATGATCAACCTGCTCGGGTCCGGCCAGCTCGACGTGGGATGCACCGTGACTGCGGCGGGCCTCTTCAACGCCATGTTGAGAGGCATTCCCATCAAGGTCGTGGCCGACAAGGGAACGAACGTCCCAGGGATGGGCTACTACCGCCTGGTGATCCGGAAGGACCTGGTTGGAAAGATCAACACCGCGGCCGACCTGCGCGGGCGCAAGGTCGCCATCGTGGGAACGGCGTCCCTCGACGAGATAGCCCTCGACAGGTGCCTTGCCTCGGGGGGTCTCGGCACGGCCGACGTGGACCTGCAGGTGATACGGTCGTTCCCGGACATCATTGCCGCGCTGAGCAACGGCAGCATAGATGCAGGGATGGTGATTGAGCCGTTCATCGCGCAGGGTATCGAGAAGGGGATCGTCGACCCCTGGAAGGACCCGTCGGAGTATGACCCGCATGCCCAGACCGCCATAGTGGTCTTCGGGCCGACCATGACGGCGAAGCCCGAGGTGGCGAAGAGGTTTATGGTGGCTTATCTCAGGTCCCTCCGCGACTACAATGACGCGTTCTTCAAGAACAAGGGCCGCGCGGAGATCATCAAGATACTGGCGGAAACCTCTGTGGTCAAGGACCCGGCCGTCTATGACAAGATGTTCCCCATCGGTCTTAACCCCAACGGCTACGTCCGAATGAAGGGTGTCCAGATGGACCTCGACTGGTACCGTGCGCGCGGGCTACTCAAGGGAAAGCTCGACGCCGAGGACGTGGTCGATAACCAGTGGTGCGACTTTGCCGTGAAGGTACTGGGGGAGTACAAGTGATTTCGGGCCTCTTGTTGCAGCCCTGACACGACTTGTTGCGGGACCTGGCTTCTGCGGGATCTCAGGAGGATGACCATGGTGCCGAGGGACGCACGTAAGTCCGGTGAGCCGGCCGCAGTGAATTCCTCGCCCGAAGAGGACCGGGAGCGTGGGCTCCCCCACGTTCCCGGCCCTGCTGGGGGCGGCGCGGGTCGTGGGTCCACGAGCCTGCCGGGCACGTTCCAGGGTCCGGAGGCAACGAGCCCTGTAGAAAGACGCAGCCGGATCCTCGTGCTCGAAGAGGACAGACAGCCATCCGTCGCTCAGAGGCTGCTCGGCGTGAATGGCGTGGTCGTGAAGGCGCTGTACTTCGCGTCACCCGCGTTGATCCTGGTTGTGTGGGAGATCCTGGCGAGAGCGCACGTCGTGGACGTGCGGCTGTTCTCGGCACCCTCCCTCATCCTGAGGGCCCTTGTGCCCGTGGTGGCGTCAGGGGAACTCTGGGTGAACACGCTTGTGAGCCTTCAGCGTATCCTGCTGGGGTTTCTCGTGGGAAGCGGCGCAGGGGTCGTACTGGGGCTTGCCATGGGCCTCGCCCCGCCGGTGCGCGCTGCGCTCGGCCCGATGGTTGCGTCGACGTTTCCCATTCCGAAGCTGGCCATCATGCCCCTCATACTGCTGGTCTTCGGGCTGGGGGAGACGTCCAAAGTGGTTACGGTTGCGGTGGGCGTGTTCTACCTCGTTCTGATTAACTCGATGGCAGGGGTCATGAACATCGACAAGATCTACCTCGATGTGGCGAGGAGTTTTGGGGCGAGCCGAAAGGACTTCTACCTTACGGTGGCCCTCCCGGGGGCGCTACCGATGATATTCGCCGGTCTCAAGCTGGGCATGGGCACCGCACTGCTCCTCATCGTCGCTGCTGAGCTATCGGCTGCACGTGCTGGGGTGGGATACATGATCTGGCGGGCCTACGACATGTTCGACATCGAGAGGATGTTCGTCGGCCTCATGACCATGTCGCTCATGGGGTATCTGCTCTCAAACCTTCTGGACGTCGTGGAGCGGGTGGTCATCCCATGGAAGGACTGAGCCGGCTGGCAGTCTCAGCCGCGACGCTGCGCGCGCTCCGTGCATCCCCTGGTGCGGGGCCGCGATGAACGAGGGATCGATACCGGATGATGGGACATGACGAATGAACTGACTGCGCGCCAGCGCAAGACAACACAAGAGGCGTCTCCATGCTACGGCCCGGCGCCGCTTCCGGAGCACGCCAAGATCCGCGTGTGCGAGGTCACGAAGGTCTTCAGGCGGCGCTCCAGCGTCGTGCTGGCCCTCGACCGGGTGTCATTCACCGTCGCTGACGGGGAGTTCGTCTGCATCGTTGGGCCGAGCGGGTGCGGCAAGACGACGCTCCTGCGGATACTCGCGGGGCTGGAGAAGCAGACATCCGGAAGGGTGTACATGACCGTCGGAACGGCTGGCGGCCGTGCCGACGAGAGCGCAGGTGCGGCCGTTCCAGACGCCTGCCAGGCGGATAGTGGTGCAAGAGGGGGTGCGCACCCGGCCCACGTTGGCCGAGGTGGCGGGGAAGCCCCAGCGAATGTGGACGACCTGACGCATGGGTGGGCGCGGGCGGGCGCGGATGCAGATGCAAGTGCGCAAGGGGACACAGGCGAAGACTGGGACAGGGCCGACGAGGGCGCCCAGCAGTACCTGGTGAGATACCGCGCGTTGATGCCGGGGGAGGCCGGACCCGACGACGCCCCCGGGGCGGCGGTCCGTGCTTGGTCCGCGCCGCTAGGCACGGGGCCTACCCCCGGCACGGACGCGCTCGACGTGCCAGTGGGTCGTCGGGTCGCGAAAAGCCCGGTCGGAGGCGACATGCGCGAGGCGAGGCGCGGCGCCGGCAGGCCGCTTGCATCGGTAGTATTTCAGGAGCAGTCCCTCTTCCCGTGGATGAGCGTTCGCGAGAACGTGGAGTACGGCCTCAGGGTGCGCGGGGTGCCCTCGGCAGAGCGGCGGAGGGTGGCGGAGTACTACATCGAGCTTGCTGGCCTTTCTGGGTTCGCCCATGCGTACCCGCATCAACTCTCCGGGGGAATGAAACAGAGGGCCAGCGTGGCGCGGGCGTTCGCCAACGACCCGGAGATCCTCCTCATGGATGAACCCTTCGGCTCGCTGGACGAGCAGAACCGGATGCTCCTGCAGCAAGAACTCCTGCGCATATGGGAGCAGTCCCGCAAGACGGCGGTCTTCATCACCCACAGCATCGACGAGGCTGTCGCCATCGGCGACCGCGTCCTGGTGATGACCGCGCGGCCCGGCACCATCAAGGCGTCCATAGACGTGACGCTGCCTCGCCCGAGGCGTGTGGCGGAGATCCGCAGCGAGCCGGGGTTCCTGCCGCTCTTCAATACCATCAGATCCCTCCTTTCGGAGGAAGTCCTTCGGGCTAAGGAAGCCGAGGCGGCCGCAAGGGCTGCTCCCCGTAGAGGGTGAGCTGGGTACACATCTCGTCATCGCCTTGCTGAACGCGGGCGCCGCGGTGGCCAGGGTCACCAGCCCGAATCCAGCCAGCACGGCGATCTCCGTCCCCGCGATTGTCAATGGGCCTTCTGGCGTGCTAAACTCTTTGCGGGAGGGGATGCCCGTGTACAGCAAGGTTGATGCGCGGACCGTGGAGATGCTCGCCGAAATCGCAGGACCCGAGGCTGTCGTGACTAGCGGGGAAAGCCTGGAGCCATACTCGCATGACGAGATGCCAGGCTGGCGGTTCATGCCTGACGTGGTGGTGAAGCCGCGCTCAACCGAGGAGGTCGCGCGCGTGGTGCGGCTCGCGGCCGAAGAGAACGTCCCGGTCACCCCGCGCGGCCTGGGGACGGGCCTCTCGGGCGGGGCGCTCCCGGTGCACGGCGGGATCGTCGTGTCCATGGAGCGAATGAGTAGCCTCGTCGAGGTGGACGAGGACAACCTCATGGCCGTGGTGGAGCCTGGTCTCGTAGTGGGGGAGCTACATAAGCAGGTGGAGGCGCGGGGCCTCTTCTACCCGCCCGACCCGGCGAGCCTAGATAGCTGCAGTATCGGCGGTAACATCGCGGAGAACGCCGGCGGCCCGCGGGCCGTGAAATACGGCGTAACCCGCGACTACGTCATGGGCGTCGAGGCCGTCCTCCCGGACGGGACCGTCGTCCGGTACGGTGGCAAGACCGTCAAGAACGTCACAGGCTATGACCTCGCGAACGTCCTCATCGGGTCCGAGGGCACGCTCGGCATCATCACCCGGGCCGTCCTGAAGCTCATCCCGCTACCTCAGCACCGGATCGACCTTCTCGTCCCGTTTCACAGTTTCCACGACGCGACGCGCACCGTGACCGAGGTCATCCGCGCGAAGAGAATAGTCCCGGTGGTGCTGGAGTTCATGGACAGGGAGAGCGTGAAGGCGTGCGAGAAATACCTCGAGAAGGAGCTCCCCTTCAGCGATGCCGAAGCGCAGCTCATAGTGGGACTCGACGGCAACAGGCGCGAGGACATCGACGCTCAGGCGGAAGTTGTGGCCGAGATCTGCCTCGAGGGCGGGGCCGACGACGTGCTGGTGGCCGACAGCGCGTTCCAGAAGGACCAGCTCTGGCACGCGAGGCGCGTACTCCTCGAAACCCTGAAGGCCATTAGCGAGAGGGTCGAGGTCGAGGACGTGGTGGTGCCGAGGGTGAGAATTCCAGAGCTCATCAGCGCAGTCGAGGACATATCAGAGCGTAGCGGCTTTCCGATAGTCAACTGGGGGCACGCGGGCGACGGAAACGTCCACGTCGGCGTGCTCAAGCGCGGCATAAGTGACGAGAAGTGGAACGCCGAACTCGACCGCGTGAACGAGGCCATCTTCGAGGCGGCGCTCGGCCTCGGGGGAATGATCACGGGCGAGCACGGCATCGGCATGTTCAAGAAGCGGTTCATGCCGAAGGCCGTGGACGAGCCCACCATGGCCGCCATGCGCGTCCTGAAGCGCGCCTTCGACCCGGCGGGCATCATGAACCCGGGCAAGGTATTGCCATAGGCATCACAGGAGGATGACCAACATGACAACAGACAAGTGCCTGGCTGTAAAGCAGCAGATCGTCGAAGCAGGGGTTCACATGATCCGGACAGGCCTCGTGTACGGGACGGGCGGGAACATAAGCGCCAGGCTGCCGGGGATGGACCATTTCTACATCACCCCCAGCGGCATGGCGTACGAGTCCCTGAAGCCCGAGGACATCGTGGGGGTTGACTACGACGGACACGTGGTCGAGGGCGCGAGGCGGCCGTCCATCGAGCACATGATGCACGCTGCCATCCTGAGGGGGAGGCCGGACCTTGGCGCGGTGGTGCATACTCACTCCACGTATGCGACGGCGGTGGCGTCCGCCCGCCTGCCGATCCCGCCGTTTCTCGAGACCGTGATCGCGACCACGGGCGGGCGCGAGATCAAGGTGGCAGACTTCGCCCCCGCAGGGTCGCGCGAGCTTGCGGAGATCGCCGTCCGCACCCTGGGCGACGACAGCGCCGTGCTCCTCGCTAACCACGGTGTCATCGGCCTCGGCCGCGACCTGCGCGAGGCGATGGCCGTCTGCGAGCTTGTGGAGAAAGCCGCGATGGCATTCCTGTTGAGCAGGATCGTCGGCGGTCCGGTCCTGATCCCGGAGCAGATGGTCGCGCGGCAGGCCGAGTTCTTCAGAGCCCATTACGGCCAGGGGCGCGGCCAGTAAACAGGGCAGTGTCAGGCGGCCGCCGCCTGCCGCTCGGTCGCCGTCCGGTGATCGGCTGTTCGCGGTCGGTGGCGGCCAGCGGTGGCAGGAGGCAGATCCCTCAGCGGCCGATTCACGGTCAGGGCGCTGCCGTTATCCCTGGCTTCGCCTGCTACCGGTGTTTCCTCCGTCGTAATCGGCACACCCGCGCAGCTCGTACGGGAACTGCTATTCGGTAGCGCGGCGCGTGTAAGACGCGCGAAGTGCCGCGTAGAGCCTGGGACCTGCCAGCCCGGCGATGCAGGCCTTCAAGAGATCACCGGGAATGAAGGGTAGCGCTCCCGCAACGATTGCCTTGCCGAGCGGCAGCCGTGTCGTGAGTGAGAGCTGGAGGATGCCGAAAAGGTAGACGACGACCACTCCCCCTACCACGCAAGCGAAGACCGAAAAGCCAGTGCCAGGCGGCTTGACGTTCGCTCGCTTCTGCACCATGGAACCGATGACATATGCACCCGCAGCGAAACCCCAGAGATATCCGCCGGTGGGTCCGGCCAGCACTCCTATGCCCGAGGTGTTCCCTGCGAAGATCGGCATCCCTGCGGCGCCCAGGAGCACGTAAAGCAACTGGCTCAACGCCCCTTCCCTGGGGCCAAGCAGCAGGCCTGCGAGCATGGCGGCGAGCGACTGCGCTGTCACGGGAACGGGGCTGAACGGCAAGGGTACTGACACGAACGCCAGCACGCTTGTGATCGTGGCGAAGAGGGCTATTCTTGTCAACGAGTATACATTAGTCTTCCCCATTGTATTAGTCCTTTGCATCGTGCTGCGTCTGAGCGTTGTGTTGCGCCCCACTATTCGCGGCCCAGCTACTCTAGGTAGATCGCCACAAGTTCGCGCTACTTTTCAGCGGGTGAGTCCTGTCCAGGGTTGCCGGTGTTGCCCTCCGGGGACGGCGCGCTTGCGGCGCGCCTCGTTCGAATTTGGCGCGCAGGCTAGCCAAATTCTCGACGCCCCGTCGTGCAAGCACCGGCAACCCCAACACCGTCAGGGAAGATGGCGGAAACTTATGGCGCCATACTTAGAGATAGAGCCTTGACCATCCGGTGGAGCCCTTCGATGCCGTACTGCCGCGCTTCCCCCCGCAATACGCAGGTCCTGACGTGCCTGTAGCCAAGGCGCTCATAAAGGCGTCGGGCGTCGGTGTTGCTCATCTCGACGTCCAGGGAGCACCTGGCAAGCCCGGCAGATGCTGCCTGGGCCTCGGCTGCCGCGATGAGCTGCGTCCCGATACCCTGCCCCCGCCATGCGGGAAGCACGGCAACGTGTTCTATGTAGAACTCGCCCGGCCCGGGCTTGGGAATCGCGATGGCGAGCGAGCCTGAGTGGAGGGCAAGGCGCACAGCCCCGCGCAGCCCGTACACGAACGGCGCCTGGAGGGCCATGTTGAAGTTCAACCGCCTTATCCTGCGGCTTTCATATCCGAGGAGCAGGCCTACGACCCTGTCGCCGACCTCGGCCACCGTCGCGAGCTGGTAACTGAACCGGTTAGCATCCCTCATGAAGAAGCCTCGGAGCGCCTTTCGCGCCCTGTCCGGGTCGCCGAGGCCGAAGATGGCGTCGGCCACCCGCTCCGATGGGAAAGAGAGCCTCAGGAGCGCGGCACCTATGGGCGCGTCGTCGGGCCGAGCGTTGCGTATGTGGACGTCGGTTGCCATTTCGCATCACCTCATATGGTGGATGGGTTCGGTCCCCAGCCATCGATTCTGTATTCGAATCCTGCTACGAAACGGCACGACCGGCGCGGCTGCCCTGGGTGCGGCTGTTGGGCGGCTACATGCGACGATGTGCGTTCTCGACGCTCTCTTGAGGTCTCCACGGGCCTCAAGGGCGCGGATCCGCGGGATAGCGCTGGATCACGCAGCGCACCCTCTCAAGAGTATCTGTACCGGATGACATCGGCGATACCTATAGACAGCAATTCCGCACTCATGGCGCGATCTCCTTCTCCGTGCGCGTTGCGACGCCAGCTTCTTTCGGCGAGCTTGCTCATGGCGGCGAAGTCGGACCTGGCTGTCGATCCTAATGCATGGGGTTCTGGGATCTCCTGGCGCAAAATCCTTCTTCTTCGGCAGAAGAAGATCGGGGTTACTCCTCCGGTGGCCCTGGCATCTTATACAGCGGCGGGGATCGCAGGCTCGAATCCCAACAGGACGGGCATGACCGCATTGCGCCTTGCCGTGCCGGGGTTTCTGCTGCCGTTCCTTCTCGTGTACCGGCCGGAGTTGCTGGGCATGCACACAACGTTGCCCAGATTCCTGATCTCTACAGGCGTAGCCGTCGTAGCGTGTCTGTCCACGGCCTGCTGCACTCATGGCTACTTCATGGGAAAGCTCTCGCTTTGGGAGAGGGTTTTGATGGGTGTCGGTAGCCTCATGCTCGTAAACCCCGATATGTGGTTGTACGTCGGGGTGGCTTTGATAGTGAGCGTGCTTCTATACCGCTGGTACCGCGCCCGCACGGGGATGAACCGGGCAGCCGGTGCAGGGTGCAATGCCGACATGGCGATGAGCTCATAGGCCAGGCTGGGTGCCTGGCCCGACAGCCCGAACAAAGCGTCTCGCACGGGCGCGGGTTTCGTGACGGCTGGTGCTGACAAGAGCCGGCGATGCGGCGATGACAATCTTTAGGGGCGGTTCAACCGCAGCAGGAATGAGCGCGGGCGTGCCGAAATTAGAGCACGGACTTCGAGTGTGCTTTCGTTATTGGTCCAGATAGACGTGTCCGCCGCCAAGATGGCCGCCGGCGAAGTCACCGCAAGGGCCTGTCCGAGTCTTCGGCGTAAAAGGGGAGCCGCTCTGTGAGAAGGGAATGCGGTAATTCAAGCAGGGGTCAGCAGGCTGAGAAGGCGTATCTCGAGATCCGCGAGCGTATCAAGAGGGGCATCTGGGGTCCTGGTTACCGCCTGGTTGAACGAACGGTGGCAGAGGAACTCGGCGTGAGCCGCACTCCGGTGCGCGCGGCGTTCGAGCGCCTGTTCTCGGAGGGTCTTGTGGATCTCATACCGAACAGGGGCGCCGTCGTTGTGAACATCTCGCTGGAGGATGCGATCGAGATCCTTCAGATGAGGGAAGTCCTCGAGGTGCTGGCCTGTAAGCTGGCAGTGCCGAGACTGACCGCTGAGGACTTCGACCGGTTGAGGGCGATTCTTGTTGAAATGAAGAAAGCGGTCCATGACAACGACCTCTACAGGTACTCGGACCTCAACGGCGCGTTCCATCGGATCATAGTCGACGCGAGCGGGAGCAGGCGCCTGGCCGAGATGCTCGATCTCCTGAAAACGCAGACAGTCCGCCACAGGCTGACGTCGCTATTGACCCCGGGACGGGCTCGCAACTCTGTATCGGAACATGAGGCCATTGTAAAGGAACTTCTCCGCTCCCAGCGAGAGGGCACGTCCAGGTACGCGGAGGAGGCAATGCGTCGGCACGTCGAGGGGCTTGTGGCGAGCCTCCTTTATGCGGCGCAGCACCACAATGCGCAGGCCGGCAATCTCTGAGGCCGAGGCTGAGGTCGCAAACAATTCATCGGGATGCCGGCCATCGAACTCGAATCGAAAATTCGTCACAACGTAGGAGGAATTCGGGCGTCGGTGACGAATGACTCCTACGTGGCGAATGGTATACCAAATAGAATCCCGTATCTTGCGCCAGCTTTGTTTGCTGTGATTACGCTGTGATTGCTATGCGAGTATGGTCAAGGAGGGGTAACCAGGTGTCCATCAGGGAAGAGGCATTGCGTCTTCATGAACAGAATAGGGGCAAGATCAGGGTCGAGAGCAAGGTGCCCCTGAGGGATGCCCACGACTTGAGCCTTGCGTATACGCCCGGTGTCGCGGAACCCTGTAAGGAGATTCACGCGAACGCGGAAAAGATATACGACTATACGAGCAAGGGGAACCTGGTGGCGGTTGTCACTGACGGAACGGCCGTCCTTGGGTTGGGGGATATAGGTCCTGGGGCCGGGATGCCAGTCATGGAAGGTAAGGCAGTCCTATTCAAAGCATTCGCCGGTGTAGACGCTTTCCCGATTTGCCTTGCGACAAAGGACGCAGCAAAGATCGTTGAAACTGTCAAACTCCTCGAGCCCACGTTCGGAGGGGTGAATCTCGAGGACATCTCGGCCCCTACTTGTTTCGAAGTCGAAACCAGGCTAAAGAAGGAAGTCGGCATACCGGTGTTCCACGATGACCAGCATGGCACCGCCATAGTGACGTGCGCGGCGCTCATCAATGCCCTCAAGATCGTGGCGAGGAAGCCCGGGGACATCAGGGTCGTTGTGAGCGGTGCGGGCGCCGCCGGTATCGCCGTCACGAAGCTCCTTCTGAAGTTGGGGGTGGCGGATGTCACCCTGTGCGACACGAAGGGCGCGATCTACGCCGGCCGAAGGGAAGGCATGAACCCATACAAGGAGGAGATCGCGGAGGTCACGAACAAGCGCCGCGTGGCCGGCGGTCTTGCGGAAGCCCTGGCAGGCGCGGACGTCTTCGTGGGTGTTTCCAGGGCCGGCCTTGTGAGCAGGGAAATGGTGAAGAGCATGGCGGCGAACCCGGTGATATTCGCCATGGCGAACCCGGTCCCGGAGATCATGCCCGACGAGGCGAAGGCTGGCGGGGCCAAGGTGGTCGCGACAGGGCGGTCCGACTTCCCCAACCAGATCAACAACGTCCTGGCATTCCCCGGGGTCTTCAGGGGCGCGCTCGATGTTCGTGCCAGGGATATAAACGAGGAAATGAAACTTGCGGCCGTATACGCGATAAGCGGCCTTATCGCAGACGAAGAGGTGTCGCCCGATTATATCATTCCAAGGCCATTCGATCCTCGCGTCGCCCCCGCCGTGGCATCTGCGGTTGCCAGGGCGGCGATGGAGTCAGGAGTCGCGCGGGTAAAGGCTGACCCCGACGAGATCAGGCAGAGGACCGCGAAGCTCGTCGAGGCAGTCAGGGCGGCCTGGCGATAGCCGGCGATGGGGCTGAGGCGACCAGCCCAGGCTGGGGTGCAGGCGCCGGGCGGGGATGGATCGCTGGATTGCCTTGCGGGAGGTGAACCTGGGGGTTTCCGGTAGCGTGGTTGTGTGTTACAGTGTGACTTCAAAGTCTAGGAGGTAGAACAGCCATGGAACGGATGACTGACGAAGAGGTCAAGATTGCGGCAGACGGTATAGACACCCTGATCACTGCAGCTGTCGGCGGCAAGTTCCACAGGTGGGAGAAGGAGCCCTTGATTCGCTCCCTCTACAAGGTGGCAAGAGAGCGGACGCCCGGCCAGGTGCCTCTCACGTATCATGCGGCCAAGGGGCTTCGCGACCACGTCAAAGCTGGCGATGTGGTTCTCATGGTGACGGGTTGGTACCTCCCGCACTTCATGTCGGGGGAGACCGACGGCCCTCCAGGAACGGCCGGCCTTGCTCGTGCCATCGACCTTGGGCTTGGCGCGACCCCCGTTATCATGACCGAACCCAAGCTGAAAGAGATCGTTGAGGCAAGCTGCCGCGGGGCTGGCCTTCGGATCTACGATCGCAAAGAGGCCCTCAAGATACCCAGGAGGGTGGTCGTCGAGACCCCTCTTCACCCCTACATGAGTGCCGAGGAGTCGGACAAGGTCATCAACAAGATCCTGGACGACCTCAAGCCTGCCGCGGTCATCGCTGTGGAGAAGGGCAGCCGCAGCAAGACCGGGATTTACCACTCCCTGTGGGGCATCGACATCACCCCGCTCACCGGCAAGTATGACAGGCTCGTCGAAGAGGCCAAGCGTCGTGGTATCTTCACCATCGGGATCGGCGACGGCGGAAATGAGATAGGCCTCGGCGGCATCAGGGACGCCATCGAGAAGTACCTCCCGGTGGGCGCGAAGTGCCATTGCCCGTGCGGGCAGGGCGTGGCGGCCACCACCGAGACCGACAGCATGATAGTCTCCTTCGTGTCCAACTGGGGCGCGTACGGCATCGAGGCGGCTCTTGCCATGCTGCTTGGTAGGACAGACGTCATACACTCCGCAGAGGATGAGGAGAGGATCCTTCGGGCAGCGGCGTGGGCCGGCGCTATTGCGTCGCCGTACGGGTACTCGGGCGTTGCCGTGGTGGACCAGATACCCGAGAAGATCAACGTGAACATCGTGGAGATGCTTCACTACATGGTCAAGGCGTACCTTGTCGAGACCGAGCAGCGGAAGTGGTACCAGGAGACGGCGAAGCATCAGGCCGACATGAACACCTGGATAAAGGAAGAGTACGGCGCCTGGAAGGATAAGTAAGCCACCGCAGGCGGCGGTGCAGTCGCTTCTGCAGGGCCAGGGGCGGCGCCAGGGGCGGCGCCAGGGGCGACGCCTCCGGCCGCCCGGTCCTGCGGAAGATGCAGCAGTTCCCTTGGTTGGGCATGCCGATGGATGGCCCGCGTGACCGCCGAGCAGGTCTCTCCCAGGACGGCTTACCACGGGGCACGTGTTATTCGCAGCACTCGTCATAGCACGCAATAGCACGCATCGGAGTATCTGACGGGCGGCCACAAACGGGGTAAGGGTCGACCCGAGAGGAAGAGCAGACATCGGAACACGATACAAGGCTTTCACGCTGGCGCTTTAGCCATTCAGCTTTACAAGAGGCCAGGTCTCGTGGCGAGCTACCTGGTGGAAGGGGTGGACGCAATGATCTTCGACAAGACAAGAGTCTTCATGAAAAAGCTCGGGTTGCCCGAGTCTGACGCGTGGGATCTCCCGACCTCGGGAAAGACGTTTCCCGACGGAGCGCATTGGCGCAGTGAGGTGCCCACGGTCAACTCGGCTGAGGCAATGAGGGCACTGGTTGAGACCTCAAAGAAGGTGTACAAGCACAACATAAACCGCGTGGACGATACATACGGTATCATCCGTCACACGGCGCAGGAGATAAAGGAATACGTTGCCATCGCCAAGGAGTACGGCGTCGAGCTCAACTTCTCCGTCGGGCCGAGGGCAACCTACGACACCGGCGCCACCGTGCTGAGCCAGCAGGGCGTGAGGGTCGGCTACAGACTGCGTGGCATGGAGCAGCTCGTCAGGGCCATCGAGGACGTGAAGAGAGCAGTAGACCTTGGCGTCCGCGGGATTATCGTATATGACGAGGGCATGCTCTGGGTCATGGACGAGATGAGGAAGGCCGGCGAGTTGCCTGCGAACCTCCACATCAAGCTGTCGGCCCACATGGGCGCGTGCAACCCTGCGTCTTTCAAGCTGTTTGAGAGGCTGGGCGCCAACAGCATCAACCCCATCCGTGACTTACAGCTTCCCATGATCGCTGCACTGAGGCAGGCTGTGAGCGTGCCGATAGACCTGCACACTGACAACCCGCCTGCGTCCGGCGGTTTCATCAGAACATACGAAGCACCTGAGATGGTCAGGGTTGCGTCGCCGCTTTACCTCAAGTCGGGCAACTCGGCCGTCAGCGCGCACGGGATAATAACCAACGCAAACGACGGAAAGAACATGGCCGCTCAGTGCGCTATCGTGAAGGAGATCATGGAGCGGTACTTCCCCGAGGCGAAGCAGTCAGAGCCTGGCCAGCCCGACATGGCTATCCCGGAGTAGCAGACAGCGCTGAACGCGCCTCGAGTGTTGGCATGTGCTCATGCGGGCTCCACTCTGAAAGCGGCGCGGCGGCAATGGGGTGGGGCCTCTCCGTATCCCCACCCACTGCCCGGAGCGTGAGACTGCGGCCCTGAAGCCAACGGGATATCCCGTCACCTCCAGCGGGTTGCAGCGCTACACGCCCCAGCTCAGCCTTGTGGAGAAGATCCGGTAGCGTCTCACGGCCGTAGTGGCAGCAAACAGGCTCCACGGGGCCACGGATGCACTCATAGAGGCCGTGAAGACGGTTTTCGAGCCATTGGCGACATCGGAAGCTCTAGCTCTTGCAGCCTGAACCGATCGAAAACTTGTGGGCGCGAATGTTGATGTCCGCCACTTTACGGAACAATCGCTCGGTGAAATCCCGGAAAGCGGTCGCCGTGAACGGCTAAACTGGCATCTACTGGGGAAACCCACCAGCCTTATGTGCTTCTATTTGGCATACTGTCTGGTAGACCGCTTGCCCGTGTGCCGAGGCCTGGCGCTTGACAGGAGTCGGGGCACCATGGCGAGGACGTGCAAGAGTGCCCCCGCCGATGGTGCAAGGTTTGACCGGCCCTGTGCCGCACGCCGTCATGGACGGATGGCGCGCGGCACGGCTTTGAATGTGGTATGGGGGGATGGCAGTGGTAGGTTGGAGAGCCAGAATAGGGGTCATCGTTCCGTCCGCCAACACGACGACCGAGTGGGAACTGGCGCGCATGGTGCCGGAGGGCGTGTCGGTGCACGCCGCCCGGGCCTTCATGCCCGAGGTACGCACCGAGGAAGAGAAGGTGCAGGCCGAGTTCGCCATGAACGAGGCGGCGGTGACCGCCGCGGTGAAGGTCGCGTCGGTGAAGGCCGATGTGATCGCCTGGGCGTGCACGAACGCGAGTTTCATAAAGGGCAGCGGTTACGACCGTGAGATAGCCGACAACATCGCGCGGGCGTGCGGAGTGCAGGCGTTTACGACATCTACCGCGGTCGCGGAAGCGTGCAAGGCCCTTGGCGTGAAGAGGGTAGCGATGGCGACCCCGTACGCCGACGGCATCGCCGAGAAGGAAAAGGAATTCCTCGAAAGGGGCGTCGACGGCCTCCGGGTGATCGGCATGCGCAACCTCGGCATAATACCCACTCTGCCCAAGGGCGAACTGTTCCCCGGGTCGGCGTACAGAGCGGCCAGGGAGGTGAATACATCGGAGGCGGACTGCATCTTCATAAGCTGCACCAACTGGCGGACCATGGAGATAATCAGTCCGCTCGAGGCGGACCTGGGCAAGCCGGTCATCACGAGCAATCAGGCCACCCTCTGGTTCGCGCTGAACGCGATTGGAATACCGGGGTCGGCCCAGTTCGGCCGGCTCATGTCCGTGAGGTAGGGCCCGTGCAGTGCCTTTCGTCGGGCGGGACGTGCGGCCTGACCGACCGACGCGCGCCATTTCTCCAAGAATGAGGTGAAGTGTCTTGCTCACAGACCAGGAAGTCAAGCTAACTGCAGAAGAGATCGAGAGGCTCATCACTACATCGATGGGGGCCAAGTTCTTCAGGATAGCGGAGCACCCGATAATCCGGATCATGTACGAGGCGGCACGCGAGAAAGCAGGCGGCGATCCCATCACCTTTCTCGCGGCCAAGAGACTGGTTGACGTCATCAAGCCGGGGGACGTCGTGTTCATAAGCACCGGTTTCATGATCGCGAACTACATGGAGGGCGAGATCGACGGGCCTCTCGGGGCGGCGGCTCTGGCCCGTGCGCTCAGCCTTGCCTTCGATGCGACTCCCATCCTGATCACGGAGGAGAAGCTGCTACCCATAGTCGCGGAAACCTGTAAGGCGATTGGCTTGCACTGTTACGACCTGGAGCGTGCGAGAGAGCTGCCGCGCAGGTTTGCGGCCATGAGCTTTCCGGTCGACTCGGATAGGGCCAGGAAGCGCGCAGTAGAGCTGATCGAGGGCCTCCGACCCACGGCGATCATATCGACCGAGAGACCCGGCGCGAACCCCAGAGGCGTTCATCATAGCAGGTTGGGTCTAAACCTTTCCCCTATCACTGCGAAGATCGATATTCTCATCGAGGAGGCGCGGTCGCGCGGAGTCTTCACCATCGGCATCGGGGACGGTGGGAACGAGATCGGCATGGGCGTCATCAGGGATACTGTGTTGAAGTACATCCCCAAGGCTGATAGGTGTAACTGCCCGTGCGGAGCAGGTACTGCTGCGGCTACCGAGACGGACATTCTCATTCCAGCGTTCGTGTCCGACTGGGGAGCGTACGGCATCGAGGCGTGCCTGGCCCTTCTTCTCGACCGTCCGGAGCTCATGCACGATGGCCCCACGACCGAACGGATGTTGAACGCGTGCATAATGAACGGGGCCATATCGTCACCGTACGGCCTTTCGGAGGCCGCTGTGGACGGACTTCCCGGTAAGTACAACACATACGTGGTGGACATAATCAACTTCATCGTCAACTCCCGGATGCATGAGACGAAGGGGGCACAGCGGTACCGCAAGAGCGCCGACGCGGAGCTCGAGCGGCTTACACGGATAATCGAGCGGGAGGCCAAGCTGGCAGAGTGACAGGAAGGGAGTTGCACCCCGGGTCCGGACGCCGCTCGGGCGACTCCCGACAAGACGATGGCAGTCGGTGGTGGCCGGCAGAAGAGCCGCCGGCCAACCTGATGAGGAGGCAAAGACGATGATAGGATGGAGAGCGCGTATCGGCGTTCTGGTCCCTGCGCCCAACACGACAGCCGAGTGGGAGTTCAACAAGGTGGCACCCGAGGGTGTGTCGATCCACGTGGCGAGGTGTTTCATACCAGACGTGAAAGACCCGACCAAAAAGGTGAACGCGATCCTCAAGATGAACGAGGATGTCGTGAAGGCGGCGAAGGAAGTCGCCTGCGTGAAGCCTGCGGTCATTGGGTGGGCCTGCACTACCGCAAGCTTCGTCAAGGGCAAGGGCGGCGATCTCGAACTCGCCAGGAAGATAGAGGACGCCACGGGCGTGAAAGCGATAACCGCTTCCACTGCGGTTGCCGCGGCTCTCGCGGAGATCGGGGCGAGGAAGATCGTCATGGCCACCCCGTACAACGAGGAAGTCGCGGTGTTGGAGAAGGCCTTCTTCGAGGCCACGGTTCCGGGGCTCGAGATCCTCCGCATGAAGAACAAGGGCATCGTCCCCGGGCTGGACAAGGGGTACGACTACCCTTCGTCCGCGTACAGGTTGGGGAAAGAGCTCGATGGGCCCGATGCCGACGCCATATTTCTCAGTTGCACCAACTGGAGGACTATCGAGATCATCCACATGCTCGAGCAGGACACCGGCAAGCCGGTGATCAGCAGTAACCTATCGACCATTTGGGCTTGCTTCAAGGAGATAGGCCTGCCTCCGGTGTCCGGGTACGGCTCGCTCCTCGAAGAGCACCTGTAAGCGAGGCCGCGGGGCTGTCCGATGTCTTCCAACTGCCGGCCATGACGCCGCCGTTACGTCTTGACTGTGAGTGGGCAGCAGGCCGCAGGGCGCTGCCCACTCACCCGTGTAGTTCGAGGAGGAACTCATCCGATGGCAGATGTAAGAGCGAAGAACAGTCCGGCGCCCGCACCCGCGCCCGCGTCCGTATCCGTGTCCACGTCCGGAAAGTGGGTCCTCCTTGCGGTGCTGGCTGGCTCTCACTTCCTCGTGCACTTCCAACGGCTGTCTACCGGGGTCATGGGGCAGGACCTAATGCAGTCCCTGGGGATCGGCACCATGACGCTCGGATGGGTCGCCGCAAGCTACTTCTACACATACGCGTTGTTCCAGGTTCCCTGCGGCATGCTTGCCGATATCTGGGGCGTGCGCCCGACGCTGACGCTGTTCATGGTTGTGGCGGCGTTGGGATCGTTTGCCGTATCCTATTCGGGCAGCGCAGTGTGGGTTTCGCTCGGCAGAGCCATGACAGGCGCGGGCCTTGCGAGCGTCTTCGTAGTAAGCCTCAAAGCGCTGGGACAGCGCTTCGGCCGGGCGGAGTTCGCCGGGGTAGTCGGGCTGTTCCAGACCGTCGGGCACGTCGGGGCTGTCGCGGCCTCGGCACCGCTGGTGGTGATGTCTGCGACCCTCGGATGGCGCGGGGTGTACAGAGTGCTGGGCCTACTCGGCCTGGTTGTGGCCTTCGTCACGTGGGCGACTCTGGGCAGTTACGCCTCCTCAGGCGCCCCCGAGACCCTGGGACGTGAGGCAGCCGATCCGGCCACGCCTCGGAAGCACCACGGGGGGTTCCTCCGGGAACTTGCTGCGATCTTCGCGAACCGCGACGAAAGGCGTTGGCTACTGCTGCTGAGCGGCGCGCATTTCATGAAGCTTGGGCCTGTCGTGGCGTTTCAGGGGTTGTGGGGTTCGTGCTTTTTGACCGCCACGTACAATCTCTCAAGGATCCAGGCGGGAAGCGTTGTGATGATGGTGGCCGTTGGGTACATAGTCGGGGGGCCCCTGGCGGGCTACCTCTCCGATCAAGTCATGGGCAGGCGCAGGCCCATCATCATCGGGAGTTCCCTGCTCTACGCCGTCAGTTGGGTGCCGCTTGTCGCGGGCAAAGGCTGCGTGCCCGGGGTCGTTCTCTACCTTACCGTGCTGGCGATGGGCCTCGCCGGAGGCTCGCTGGGAGTGATGACCTTTGCTGTGGTGCGCGAGGTGTTCTCCCGCAAGGTCACGGGCACGGCGAACTCGCTCGTCAACACTGTGGGCACTCTCGCCGTCTCCATCTACCAGCCACTCATGGGCCTGATACTGAGCGCGACACAGGGATCCGGGCTACCGGCTGCAACGGCGTACCAGATGGCCTTCCTGCCCTGCCTCCTGTCGGGCGTTGGAGTTCTATGCGCATCCGTGGCCATGAGAGAGACGCTGGGCAGCGGCCCTTCTGTGATGGGCGAGGCTACCAGCACCGGTCGGGGTACGGTGCAGGCGCGCTGAAGGCGGGCAGCGGGCGGGAGCGCTTCAGGCGGCGAGGGCGGTCGTGACGGGCGTTCGTGGCCGCTCGACTCCAATCCCGTCTCCGGCACACGGCTGGTGAAGCCGCTAGATAAGGCCGGATCTCAGCCGCCCAGAGGTCTAGCGGACATGTTTTCTGAGAGTGCAAGGAGGAAACTCTTGAGTTGCGGCGAACATGATGGTACGAGGCAGTGTATACGAGAAAGTATACCATAGCGCCCGAGACCGACGCGGGAGGCGTTCCGGGGTACCCAGGGCGTTTCGGTACGTGGCTCCGACGATGAACCAGAGGGGAATGGGGGATTGTCTATGAGACCTGCGGGGCATGAAACCGGCCCGACTCAGGCCCGCAACAGGGCCGACGCTGCTACCCGCACTGACGTGCGAGGATTGATCGTTGTGCTCCTAGCCGTGGCGATGTGCGTCTTTCACCTGTACACCGCCGCCTTCGGAACAATGCTGGCGATGTACCAAAGGGCCGTGCACTGGGTATTCATATCGGTTCTGGTCTTCCTTACGTACCCCATCGGCAAGGGAAAACGCTCGAATCTTCTCGGGGCCGTCGACCTCCTGTTGATAGGGGCGACTGTAGTCGCCGGGGCGTACCTCCTTGTCTTCTACGACGACATTCTCCTGAGGCTTGGCGTTCCTACGACCGCCGACGTTGTGCTGGGCACCATCACGATGTTGATCGTTCTGGAGACAGCCCGGAGGACGCTTGGGTGGGCTCTTCCCATCCTCGCCATGATCATGCTCGCGTATGCCTACCTCGGGCCGTACCTCCCTGGTTTGCTGGCGCACAGGGGTTACCCGCTTTCCAGGGTGGCGTCCCAGATGTACCTTACCACCGAGGGCATTTTCGGGATGGCCATCGGGGTCTCTGCCACCTTCATCGTCGTATTCGTAGCGTTTGGCAGTTTCCTGGAGAAGAGCGGCGCGGGTAAGTTCTTCGTGGACATCGCCAACGCCGCGATGGGGCACGTAGCTGGTGGCCCCGCGCAGGCTGCTGTGTGGTCGTCTGCCCTGATGGGCACGATATCGGGTAGCCCCGTGGCGAACGTGGTCACGACCGGTACCTTCACGATACCCCTAATGAAGAAGACGGGGTACGAACCGCACTATGCGGGCGCGGTGGAGGCGGTTGCGTCCTCGGGGGGCCAGATAATGCCACCAATCATGGGTGTCGGCGCCTTCCTAATGGCGGAGTTAATCGGCGTCCCGTATGCAACGATCGCGAAGGCCGCCATCATCCCGGCGGTGCTGTACTTCCTCACGCTCGGCATCGCAGTGTACCTTGAAGCCAGGCGCCTCGGACTGAAGGGGACGCCGCGGAGCGAGCTGCCGTCGGTGTGGCGCACGCTTGTGGCAGGTATCCCGTACCTCATCCCGCTCGCGATCCTGATATACCTCCTTGCGTCAGGTTACAGCCCGCTGAAGTCGGCTTTCTTCGCGATAGTCGCCATCGCCGTCCTCGCGGCCTTTGGGCTCACGGATAGAATGGGCATAAGAGAGATCATCCAAGCCATGAACTCGACGGCAAAGTCCGTGGCACCTGTCGCCACGGCGTGCGCGTGCGCCGGAATCATCATCGGAGTCACGACGCTTACTGGCCTCGGCCTGAAGCTCTCGACCCTCGTGGTCGAGTGGTCGCACGGCTTGACATTCGTCGGGCTCGTGCTGACGATGTTGGTCTCGCTGGTGCTTGGCATGGGCCTCCCGACCTCTGCAGCCTACCTGGTGCTCGCGGTGCTCGGCGGGCCTGCCCTCGAGAAGATGGGTGTGCCTATCCTTGCCGCTCATCTCTTCATCTTCTACTTCGGCTGCATATCGACGATTACGCCGCCTGTGGCACTGGCCGCATATGCAGCGGCCGGAATAGCGGGCTCCGACCCCATGCGAACAGGGTGGACCGCCTCAAGGCTTGGCATAGCGTCGTTCATTGTGCCATACATGTTCGTCTATGGCCCGCCGCTGCTATTGCAGGGGAAGTTAGCCGAAATCATGCTCAGCGTACCCACCGCGCTCATCGGCGGGTTCTTCCTCGCAACGGGTGCCGCTGGCTGGTGGGGGCGCCCTCTGTCGCCTGCCGTCCGCCTGTTGCTCGGGGGCGCGGCGTTGCTCCTAATCAAGCCCGGTCTGGGTACCGACATTGCCGGGCTTGTGATCGGAGGGGTGACCCTGCTCATGCTTACTCGCGTGAACAGGCGGTGCGGGAGGGACGGTAGCGTGACGTCGGGAGCCTCGTCAGCCTGTGGTTAAGCTAGAGGCCCCGGTCACACCTCGACGAACCATCTCGCGGCCGTGCGAGAGGAGGTGGTGAGGGCCTAGTGCGGGCTGGCCCGGACGCCGAGCAGCCCGCTGGGCGATGATGACCGTGAGCTGTACGGGAGATCGACCGCAATCACAACGTTAATGCATTGTGAAGGAGTGGATCCGAGATGTCATGCTGGGTAGCCAGGTCCAAGACACTGGTGCGACTTACGCTAGTCGTGCTCTCCCTCGTGTTGGTGTTCTCTCTCACCACAGTGGCCGCCAGCAAGAAGCGTCTATCGTTCGGGACGGGCGGCACGGCGGGTGTCTGGTTTCCCCTGGGCGCGGGCATGGCGGACATCCTGAACCGCAAGTGCGAGGGAGTCATCGTCACGGCTGAGGTCACGTCAGGGTCGGTCGAGAACACGAGGCTCGTCGGAGAGGGGACGATCCCCATGGGCTTTGCCAACGACGACGCCGCCTACTTCGCATACCACGGCACCGGGATATTCAACAAGAAGCTCGACGTGTACTCGATGTTCAGGGTGTACCCCAGTTGCATGCAGGTCGTGGTGCTCGAGAGCTCCGGTATAAAGTCGATAAAGGACCTCAAGGGCAAGAGGGTCTGCGTCGGGTCCCCGGCGTCATCCGCTGAGCTCATGGGCTGGAACATCCTCGACGCCTATGGCATAAAGAAATCCGACATAAGGCCCGCCGTGCTCTCGTTTGCCGAGTCGGCTGACGCGCTCAAGGACGGTAACATCGACGCGACGTTCATCATGACCGGCGCGCCCAACTCCGCCGTGATGGACATCATGGCGAGCAAGCAGGCGAAGGTGTTGCCTATCGACCAGAACATCATAGAGAAGCTTACCAAGGACTACGGGTACTACTCGTCGTGGGTGATACCGGCTGGCACGTACAAGGGTCAGGATGCCCCGGTAGCCACAATCGGGCTCATGACCACTCTCATCGCCAACAGCAAGCTCGATGAGGAGACTGCCTACAACATAACGAAGACCATATTCGAGAACCTCGACGAGGTGCGCAAGATCCACTCGGTGATGGCCGGCTACACCGCAGAGGAAGCCGTGAAGGTCCCGATCCCCATGCACCCGGGTGCGAAGCGCTACTTCAAGGAAAAGGGTCTGGTGAAGTAAGGACCGGTGAAGACCAGGTAGATATGGCGCGGGGTGCGGCCGATGTCGCAGTGACGAAGCCGCGCCCCGGACGTGTGCGCGCGCGGCGGCTGGCCCACCCGCGGCCCGGTAGCCCGCTCGAGGGCGACATCCGCGGTTGCGGCGCCTCCCGTGGTTGCGGTCGTGGCTTTGCGGGTTCCAGGTTGACTGCGTTTTGCGCACGTTGATGAGGGAGGAGCGGGCCATGAAGGCGGACTTCAATTCTCTCAGGACTGAGATCATCGAGACGGGCCTGTGTACCGGGTGCGGGACGTGTGCGGGAGTCTGCGCCCCGGGCGCGATACGTATGGCCTACGTGAACGGCGACCCCGAGCCGGAGCTATCCGGGAAGTGCAGTTCGTGCGGGGCCTGCTATGACGTCTGCCCCGGGAAGGACGTGCCCATGCGTGACCTCGACCGGGAGTTCCTCGGCAGGGAGAGGATGCCGGAGACGGAGCCGGTGGGCGTGTTCAAGGCATGCTACAGGGCGCAAGCGGCCGCTCCCGACGTGCGCGCTTACTCGAGCAGCGGCGGGGCCGTATCCGCCATCCTGAACGCGGCTTTCGAGAACAACACCATCGATGCCGCGTTGATAGCCGTGTGGGACAAGGGCGAGCCGTGGAAATGCGTGCCCTTCATCGCTACGAGCCCCGACGACGTCGCGAGGGGCGCGAGAACCGCCATGATCCAGGTGCCGGTCAACGAGGCGCTGCGGGAGGCGGTTCTGTCGCGCAAGTACAGGCGCGTGGCGGTCGTCGGGTTGCCGTGCCATATCCACGCAATACGCAAACTGCAGCACCGGGGCCAGCCCAGGAAGATCGCGGACTCCGTGGCGCTTACGATAGGCCTGTTCTGCGCGGCCGCATACTACTGGGAGGGAACGAGACACCTCCTGGTCGAGTTCGGCAACATAGAAAACATCGAGGACATAGTCGCGATGGACTATCGGGGAGGGCAGTGGCCAGGGGCCTTCTACGCGCTGACCCGTGACGGCAAGATCAGGTTCGTGGCCGAGAAGCACGACTATACGTACCACTTCCTCGGCGCGTCCACGTATAAGCGCGACCGGTGCCTGTCGTGTATCGACTTCACTGCGGAGCTGGCGGACATCTCCTGCGGCGATATCCTGAACCCGGGGATAAAGCAGTCCGTCGCAACACTGACCCGAACCGACGTAGGCGAGCGCTTCGTCCAGCAGGCCGTCGAAGCGGGCCATCTCGCGGTGGCGCCCCACGATGCTGCCCTCATTCCCGCGAGCGGGCTGGGCTGGGAGGCCAAGAAGCACGCCGGCATGTATCGCCTCATCCAGAGGAAAAGGTTCGGGTTGCCAGCACCCGATTTCCAGTACCCTCCGAAGGTCGTTCCGCTGGTGCGACAACTCAGCTTCCCTTCGAAGTCATAGGGAGGCGGCACAGCGCCCGTCTCTGTGGCAGGCCGGCAACCCGGTGACGACCGTGTCGGATCCCTGACGGATCGGGGCCGGGCGATTCTGGAGCGGCAAAGGGGTGAATCAGGCAATATGGCTGGAGTGTTGTGGGGGAGTGCCGGCAGGAAGGCGCCGGTGGCCGCGCAGGGGCCGGGTTCGAGGCCCGGGTCGTCAAGGTAATCAAGCCCGCGCTCTGCACCGTTTGCGGGGCGTGCGCGGGAGTGTGTCCGAGCCGGGCGGTGGAGATGAGGGTCGACGATTACGAAATCGACGACCCCACACCGGTGTTGTCGGGCCGGTGCAGCGCCTGCGGCGCGTGCTACAGCGTGTGCCCACGGTCACTTTTATGGTGTACCTGATCTCGCGCAACATTGGAGAGCTACTTATCTTTTCCTCGTGGCGATCCTGGAGATGACGCGCCTCGTTCGAACTTGGCGCGTAGGCTGGCCGAATTCTCGACGCCCCGCCCCAGCAAGCATCGGCAACCCCAACACCATCAGGAGAAAAGGCGCAAGCTCGTGGCGCCATACTCAGATAACCAGGGTGCTTGTTTTCCGATCCACTTGAGTGAGTCTGAGCGATGGGTGGAGTGGTGGCAGGGTGGGTCGCGGAGCGCCTCCCGCTTGCCGCGGTATACTGGTGCATGTCGGGCGTGGGTGCACTCGGGCTGATAGTCTTCCTCTGCGGCTACCGCCGCTATTGCTTTGCGCGGCAGGGAGCGGTCGCCTCGCAGCCCGCGCTTGCCGAACAAGGGGTGGCGGCAGGTCGGGCGGAGGTGGAGTGACGAGTGGGATAGCGAGTGGAATAGCGGCTGGCGACGCGGAGGAGGCCGAGAGGCTCGGCCGTCTCCACATAGTTCACTCGAAGAATGCCGTGCTGGCGAGGCTGCGGGGTGAAACCCAAACCGGTCAGGCCCCATCACCGGCATTAGGATGCCGCGCTGACGCCCGCGAGTCCAAGGGTCGATTGGCAATGACGATGTCTCTGGACATCAAGCTACGGGCCGTGCACTGCGCATTTGCATCAATGGGAAGGGTGAATCATCGGAAGGCGGCGCAGTCGTCGTCTTTAGCGCCGTACCTTACAGTGCTGCACTTGTTCCCGCGTACATTCCCCCAGACAGTTGCGAGACGAACGTGAAGGAAGTAGCCCGCCTGTGCAGAATCAACGGACTGCGGGCCTGGCATTGCAGGCACGGCGGGTCCTTCTATTATGGTGGGACCACGGGTTCTGGCGGCTCCGCGCGAAAACAGGCTGGAACGGAGGTGTGCTTCATGGGGGATTACCCAGGTATCACCACGGAAGGTAGGACGCTCATGGGCCCCGGACCGAGCAACGTTCACCCCAGGGTGCTTCAGGCGCTCGCCATGCCCACCCTCGGCCACCTTGACCCGGAGTTCCTCGGGATCATGAACCTCACGAAGGATCTCCTTGCGGAGACATTCGAGACCGAGAACGAGTTTACCATCCCCGTATCCGGGACGGGCAGCGCCGGGATGGAGACGGCGCTGGTGAACTTCATCGAGCCTGGGGACCGCGTCGTCGTGTGCGTGAACGGCCTGTTCGGCCAGAGGATGGCCGATATCGTAGGGCGATGCGGCGGGGACCTTACCGTCGTCGAGGCGGAGTGGGGGAAGATCATCGAGCCGGAGAAGGTCGAGCAGGCGCTCAAGGCGCGCCGGGCTGACATGGTGGCGATCGTGCACGCGGAGACGTCCACCGGGATATTGCAGCCCCTCGAGCCGATAGCTGAGATCGTCCACAGGCATGGGGCGCTTCTGGTCGTTGACGCTGTAACATCCCTGGGCGGGGCGCCGGTGCGCGTCGATGCGACCGGGATAGACGTCTGTTACAGCGGCACTCAGAAATGCCTCTCGTGTCCGCCGGGGCTTGCGCCCATTACCATCGGGAGCCGGGCGCGGGCGAGGCTGGAGGCGCGCAAGACTAAAGTGCAAAGCTGGTACCTGGACCTCACCTGGCTGCACAGGTACTGGGGGAAGGAGAGGTTCTATCACCGCACGGCCCCGGTCAACATGATCTATGCGCTCTATGAGAGCCTCCGCATCATCCACGAGGAGGGTCTCGAGGCGGGCTTCGCCCGGCACAGACTGCACAGCGACGCCCTCAAGGCGGGGCTTGCCGCCATGGGCCTGCGGCTCTTCGCCCAGGAGGGCTACAGGGCGCCGATGCTCACGTCTGTTGAGGTGCCCGACGGGGTCGACGACGCGCAGGTTCGGCGGCACCTGCTGACCCACTATCGCCTGGAGATAGGGGGTGGCCTGGGCCCGCTCAAGGGCCGCATATGGCGCGTTGGCTTGATGGGACACTCGTGCACGCAGGAGAACGTAACGCTGTTTCTGAGCGCATTGGAAGATGCTTTGACGGCTGCTGGCTATGACGTGGAGGCAGGAGCTGGCAGTCTTGCGGCGGGCCAATACTACAGGGCGCAAGGTTCTGGCTCCTGAGGCGCCGACCAGCGCCCAGAAGGATCAACATTAGCGGGCAAGCATTGTCGCGGCGTCTCGCGGCACCGAGCAGGGTCCAGACAGATGATGTTCCTCCTCAGGCGCAAGGGCCAGGTCCTTGCGCCTTGTTTCTGAGTGAGCAGGACATCGGCTGCTGGAGCAGAAGTATTCCGCAAGGCAGACCGCATATTGGTGACAGCACGGTAGCTGGGAGCGGCTATGCGCGGGAGGGGTCATTGAATGCTACCAGCAGCCAGGCTTGGTGATACCGGCATAGAAGTTACGCGGCTCGGGTTCGGCGCGCTGCCGATAGGCCCGGTGCAGGCGGACGTGCCCGTCGCGGAGGCGGCGCAGGTCATACGGCGCGCCCTGGAGCGTGGGGTCACCTTCATTGACACTGCCCACACCTACAAGACATACGAGCATATCCGCCGGGCGAAGGAGGGGTGGACGGGGCCGCTCGTCATCGCCACGAAGACGCCCGCGTCCTCGTACGACGAGGCCGAGGAGCACATTCGCTACGCCCTCAGCGAGCTGGACGTCGACAGGCTGGACATCGTCCTGCTCCACTCGCACCGGCTCGACGAGCGAGTGTTCGAGGACCGCGCGGGCGCTCATACGTGCCTCCGCACATACAAGGCCAGGGGCCTGGTGCGCGCCATCGGAATCTCGACGCACAGGGTGAGCGTGGCAAGGGCCGCGGCGGAGAGGGACGACATCGACGTCATCCACCCGCTCATCAACATGGCGGGCCTGGGGCTTCTCGGCGGCACCGTGGACGAGATGGCCGAGGCGATCCGCATCGCCGCCGGGCGAGGCAAAGGGATCTACGTCATGAAGGCCCTGGGTGGCGGGCACCTCATCTCCAGGCGCGAGGAGGCGTTCCGGTATGTGCTCGGGCTTCCCGGGGTCCACGCCGTGGCGGTCGGGATGGTGTCCCCGGCCGAGGTGGACATGAACTGCCGTATCTTCTCGGGGGAGACGATCCCCGCAAGCGAACAGGAGGCTACGTTCAAAAGAAAGCGGCTCAAGATAATCCCCCAGTACTGCAAAGGATGCGGCTCCTGCGTCGAGGCATGTCCGAGCGGGGCGCTCTCGCTCGTGGACGGGAAGTCGCGCGTTGACGCGAGCGTCTGCATCCTGTGTGGCTACTGCAGCCCCGCGTGCCCCGAGTTCGCAATACGGGTGATATAGCGACCGGTCTGTGACATTATCACAGACTTACGACACTATGGGGGCCTCAGCTCTTGATATGGGGCACCAGGATGTGTCATTGGGCGGTTAAGAGGGAATATGTGCTCGGCCCTGTTGACAAGGTCCTTTACCGTGTATACAATCGTAAGCAATACAGGGAGTGTACCTTGGGGTTCCGCAGGGGGGTTCGGCACGGGCGCTCCTGGTCTGGTTCTAGCGGTACAGGTCCGCCGCGCGGCGGCGGGTACACCGTGGGCATAGAAGGCCCTGGCGGCAGGTCTCTTGTAGGCCTGCCGCTTGCGCTATTCCGGGGGAGGGAGGAGGGGTCTCGCTCCCGCATGGCTTTCCCAGATGGCCCGCGAGGGGGGTGATAATCGGCGGTTGGTGACAGTTACCGTAGCAAGGCAACATACGAAGAGCGCAAATGAAAGACGCACAAGGAGAAATCGAGGAGAAGACGAGGAGGGAGAAGAGTTGAGCACATCTCGCGCCAGCAACTCAGCAGCGATCGATGCGTTCGGTGACTACGCTGTCACCCAGGTTCCGAAGGACCAGTTGAAGTCCCCTTTCGGGCTGTTCCTGGTATTCACCGGGGTCCTGGTGTGTATTGCGGTGATATGGGGCGGCGGTTCGCTCGGCAATTCGCTCAGCTTCAAAGGCATGGCCGTGGCGACCGTGGTCGGCAGCTTGATCCTGGGGGTCATCGGGTTTCTCACCGCCGCCATTGGCGGCTACACTCGCGCCTCTACATATGTCATTCTCAGACACCCGTTCGGCCGAATCGGATCCATGTTCGCCGGGGCGGCTGTGTCGGGCATAGCCTGCGGAATAGGTTGGTTCTTCATCCAGTCGTGGCTCTTCGCCACGGTCCTCCAGACGATCGTCGGAGAGGTACTGGGCCACGTCCCATTCTGGGCAAGCGCGCCGGTGGCTGCGTTCTGGGGCGCTATGCTGATGACCATCAGTGCCGCATACGGCTACAAGGGGATTGCGTTCCTCAGCTACCTTGCGGTGCCCCTTTTCCTCATCGCCCTTGGTGGTGGGTCCTACGCGGCCATAACCGAGGCCGGCGGGTTCGGCGCAGCGCTCAAGGCCCAGCCTGCCGGAACCATGACGTTGTCAGCAGCCGTGACCGCCGTGGTCGGCATGTACGTGGCGGGCGCGACCATCACCCCTGACATATCCCGGTACTCGGAGAAACCAAAAGACGGAGCGTGGGCGTGGTTCTGGCAGGTTGTGCTGCTGCAGCCTGTCTTGATGCTCGCTGGAGGCACGCTCACACTCCTCACGCCGGCAAGCGACGTGGCCAAGGCCATGGCGCACCTCGGGATCGGGCTTGGCGCCCTTGTTCTGATAGTCTTTGGGCAGTGGACCACCAACGACAACAACCTCTACAACGGAGCGCTTGCGTTTGCGAACACGTTCAGGGCGAAGAAGGTGCGCGTCACCATAACGATGGGCTTCATAGGCGCCATCCTCGCGTCGATGACCGCGGCCGGGGTGTTCGGTGCCGACCCATTCATAGCGTTCCTGACCCAGCTCGGAAGGTTCCTGCCGCCCATCGCAGGGGTGCTCATCGCCGACTTCTACGTCTATCGCCCTCTATTGAAGGGGGTCAGCGACCCTTATCAGAGATACACGTTCGGTCCCGGGACGGAGTACGCCAGGTACAACGCCGCCGGCATAGTCGCCTGGATCGTTGCGGGTTGGTTGTCTCCACACCTCGGGGGCATTACAGCGCTGAACTCGATCTTCCTTGGATTTGCCGTGTATCTCGGAGTCGCCGTCGTTGCCGACATCCTGAAAGTCCCGATGAGGTTCGGTACCTACACCGAGTCGTCGGACGGATTCTAGCTAGAAAGAGGGGGTGTGATACCATGACCGACCAGACCGGACAGGCTGAAGGGCTCAAATGGTTCAGAAGCAACCTGCACGTGTGGGCGTTTATTCTCGGGGCTTTCGCAGTGGTGATCGCGCAATTCGCTGACAAGCCGCGCTCAGCGGGACTCTACTCCATCATCGCGCTTGGGCCCGTGCTCGGCGGACTTGTCACGCTCGTTCGCTACAGGCGAAGCGACGGCACCCCGAGGTCGATCGGAAAGATCGTCGTGGAGTGCGGCTGGGTGTGTTTTAGCTTCGGGCTGGGGTACCTGATGATGCTCCCATCACGCTACTATGCGGTTCAGGGCGGGGTGGCCGCGCTGCTCATCCTCGACGCCGTCGCCCTTGTCGCTGTGGGGGGGTATACCCTCTACAAGCTCGGCAGGCTCGGGCTGTCGCTCACGCCGTAGCGCTGGTCAACAGGACCCGGTCAGCAGCCGACCGGAGCAGTCCAGATCCTGATAGCCGGGGCCACGTCGACGGGGGAGCCCCGAGACCTGGCGGCGTGGCCGTCCCAGCTTTGCGAGGGAGGAACGATCGTGCGACAACTTCATGCCCAGGATATCGAGGACATTGCTGTAGGAGCCGCGCTTCTGGGGACCGGCGGGGGCGGCGACCCTCATGTGGGTAAGCTCATGGCCCTTCAGGCTATCGAGGAGTCCGGGCCCGTGGATCTCGTCGACGTCTCTGAGGTGCCTGACGAGGGGCTCATCGTGCCGCTGGCGATGATGGGAGCCCCCACCGTTCTCGTGGAGAAGGTGCCCAACGGGGAGGAGTTTCCCCGGGTGTTCGAGGCTCTCAAGAACTACCTCGGCAAGCCCGTCTTTGCCACCATGCCGATCGAGGCTGGAGGCGTGAACTCGATGATCCCGCTTGCCTCGGCCGCGAAGCTGAGGATCCCGGTCATAGACGCGGACGGGATGGGACGTGCGTTTCCTGAGCTCCAGATGGTGACCTTTCATCTGGCGGGCGCGTCAGCAACGCCGATGGTCATGACCGACGAGAAGGGCAACCTCGTGCTATTCAGCACCATCAGCAACCATTGGACGGAAGCGCTGGCACGCAGCGCCACCGTGGTCATGGGTGGCTCAGCCATGATCGCCATCTACCCCCTTACCGGGCGACAGGTAAAGGACGCAGCGATAGGGGGGATAGTCACCCTGGCACAGAGAATCGGAGAGGCCATAAGGCGGTCGAGGATCGAGTCGAGAGACCCGCTGGCTGCTGTGCTCGAGGTCACGGGCGGCCTTCGTCTCTTCAAGGGCAAGATCGTGGACGTGTCTCGGAAGACCGCGGGCGGGTTTGTCCGTGGCGAGGCGCTTTTCGAGGGGATAGACGACTATCGGGGGAAGACGCTCAGGCTACAGTTCCAGAATGAGAACCTGATCGCCGTCTCGAACGGCAGAGTGCTGGCATCGGTTCCAGACTTGATAACCGTCCTGGATGCCGAGACCGCCAAGCCGGTCACCACGGAGACCCTAAAGTATGGGTACAGGGCTATCGTCATAGGAATCCCGTGCAACGCCAGGTGGAGGACACCCAAGGGCATTGAGACGGTTGGCCCGAGGTATTTCGGTTACGACATCGACTACGTGCCCATCGAGGAGAGGGTCTCTCGTGAGTGGGCGAAAGGGGGCGAGCCGGCGTGACCTACAGGCTCGGGATCGACGTGGGCGGCACGAACACGGACGCAGTATTGCTTGACGAGGAAGACCAGGTCATATCGAAAGCGAAGTCCCCGACGACCGATGATGTGACCAGCGGGATACTCGACGTCCTGGCGAAAGTGCTGGCGGACAAGGCGATCGACCGGTCGATGATCAAGCACGCCATGCTGGGGACGACCCACTGCACCAACGCTATTGTGGAGCGCAAGCGGCTCTCCAGGGTCGCGGTAATCAGGATAGGGTATCCAGCGACTGTGGCAGTCAAGCCGCTGACCGGCTGGCCGGAGGACCTCAAACAGGCTACAGGAAACGAGATATTCGTGATTGGTGGCGGGCACGAATTCGACGGAAGGCGAATCGGCGAGCTCGACAGGGAGGCCCTGCGAAGCATCGCCAGACGTGTTCGGGGCAGGGTTGACGCTGTCGCGGTGACCGCAGTCTTCTCCCCGGTGAACCCCGAGGATGAGCTCGAAGCGGCGCGCATCCTGAAGGAAGAGCTGGGTGATACCCCGATTTCGCTGTCACACGAGATAGGAAGCATTGGGCTTCTCGAGAGGGAGAATGCCACCGTTCTCAACGCCGCGGTCGTCGGCGTGGCGAAAGCCACCGCGACCGCGTTCAGTGAGGCCCTCAGGAGGGAGGGGATTGACGCCAGAGCTTACTTCGGTCAAAACGACGGCACCCTGATGTCGGTGGACTACGCCGTCAGGTACCCAATCCTGACGATTGCGTGCGGTCCCACCAACAGCATCAGGGGCGCAGCGTTCCTCTCCAACCAGCGGGACGCCCTGGTGGTGGACGTAGGGGGAACGACGACGGATGTCGGCGTGCTCGTCAACCGGTTCCCAAGAGAGTCATCGGTTGCGGTGGAGATCGGCGGTGTCAGGACGAACTTCAGAATGCCTGATCTCGTGTCCATCGGGCTCGGCGGAGGGTCCATCGTCAGGCAGCGCAACGGCCAGGTTACCATCGGGCCGGACAGCGTGGGCCACCGCATCCAGCACGAGGCCATCGTATTCGGCGGAACCACGTTGACGGCAACAGATGTTGCGGTTGCCGCAGGACACGTGGGGATCGGGGATCGCAGGCGCGTGAGCGGTCTGGATCCCGGCCTCGTTCGGCAGACCCAGGGAGCGATGGTCAGAATGGTGGAGGACGCTATCGATAGGATGAAGACCAGCCCGGAGCCGGTGCCCGCCGTGCTCGTGGGAGGCGGAAGCATACTGCTACCCGATCGCCTGCAGGGCGTGCTGGAGGTGTTGAGGCCCGCGCACTACGAGGTCGCAAACGCCATCGGTGCAGCGATTGCCCAGGTAAGTGGGCAGATCGAAAGGGTGTTCTCTCTTGATGCGATAAGCAGGGAGGAGGCGGTGAGGCAGGCTGCCGACATGGCCAGGGAGGAGGCTGTCAGGGCCGGGGCTGATCCGGCAGCCGTCGAAGTGGTGGAGGTGGACGACGTTCCCCTCGCTTACCTGCCAGGGAATGCCACGCGGATCCGGGTAAAGGCCGCGGGGGATCTGGCGAGGTAGGCGGCGAGCCTCGGAAAAGCTTACGGCAAAGACGAGCCCGGGCAGGACATCGGCCACCTGGGTAGAAGAATACCGGGAATGAGGCGGCGTGGCCCTGCAAACTCGGCCGATAGCAGCGTGGTAGTCGATGAGGATGAGGCCGGGCATGAGGCCGGGGATGGGGACGGGGATAGGGATAGGGATAGGGGCAGGGACGGGGATTGGGATGGGGGCAGGGGCAAGAAGTGGCTGCGCTCGTTAAGCTGGTTTTGGTCTGCGTGTTCATCGTGGTCGCGCTGCGCAGGAAGGTCAACCTGGGCATCGCCATGTTCGTGGCGGCCGTGGGCCTGGGGTTCATGTTCGGGATGGGTCCGGCCAAGCTTGCACGCGGCATCGTTGTGTCGGTGTTCGCGCTGGACTCCCTGAGGCTCGTGGTGGCACTGCTTCTCGTCATGGTGCTCGAGAATGTGATGCGACACGCAGGCTTCCTCGGCGGGATGACGGGGGCGCTTGGGAGGATGGTGCGCGACCGGCGGGTGGTCGCAGCCCTTCTGCCCCTTTTCGTGGGCTTCCTGCCGTCAGCGGGTGGCGCGCTCTTCTCAGCGCCCATGGTGGGCGAGGTCACGCAGGAGATGCCCATCCCGGCGGAGCGGAAGAGCTTCATCAACTACTGGTTCAGGCATCCCATGGAGTTCGTCGTTCCCGTCTACCCAGGAGTCATCATCGCCTCGAAGTTGCTGGGCCTATCGATCTCGACCTACGTCACGCTGACCGCCCCGTTCTTCGCGATCGCCATAGCGACCGGCGCCCTGGTCGGTTTCCGTGGGCTTCCCCGGGCCACGTGGGCTGCGGAAGATGCCGGCCGGGCCACCCGTGCGGACTGGGTGGCGCTTGCAAACGGTCTCGTGCCCATCCTCTCCGTCATCGTGGGTGCTGTGGCCTTCAAGCTGGACATCATGCTCGTCCTCGGCGTGGTCACCTTGCTGACCGTCGTATACGCCCGCATACCTGCGCGGGAGGTAGCGGCATTTGTGAAGGAGGCTCTCACGAGCAGCATCATCTTCCTCATCGCCGGGGTCATGGCGTTCAAGGGCATCCTCGAGCTTTCGGGCGCCTTGCAGGAGCTGCCGGCTTTCTTCGAGTCGGCGGGCGTCCCCATGGCCCTTGTCGCGTTCGCCATGCCGTTCCTCGTGGGGTTCCTCACAGGGTACGCCCCAGCGTACGCCGGCCTTGCGCTGCCCGTTGTGGCAGGTCTGGGCGCCTCAGGCGCCGGCCAGCCCTCCCTCAGCCTCGCGGTCCTCGGCGTCGTGAGCGGCCAGGCCGGGGTCATGCTCTCTCCGGCGCACTTATGCTTTTCCCTCACAGTCACCTACTTCAGGGCGAGCTTTGGGGAAGTCTATAAGTTGGTCGCGGTACCTGAGGTTGTCCTGGTGGTCGTCGCCGTTGCATGGGCGGTCTTGAGGTAACGCCACAAGCACCGACATCGCCGCTGACGCCCTGCATTCCGCTCAGGCTACTGTGGCTGCGGTTCTCACGCGCCCTCGGCTGGCGGCGAGTCGAACAGCGAAGGTGTCTGGACAGAGGCCCAGCGAGGACCCGGATGGCAACTCCGGGTTCAATGCTTGTAGGCGTCGCCTCGGGGGCTTATCTCGTATACCCTGACCGTTTTGGAGACCTCATCGACCTCGTAGAGGATACGCCAGCCGCCCACCTAGTAGCGATAGTCATCGGATTCGCCCCTGAGTTTCTTGATGTTGGGCCCATGGGCGGGGCTCATATAAGCCCCCCTTTCTTTCATACGTCCCCCTTGCGCTCTTCCTCGCCTGCAAGCAATGCCCGAGCGAGAAAGCGGTCGAGGTCACTCTTGCGAATGCGCCACTGCTGGCCTACTTTGCTACCCGGCAACCGCCTGCGTCGCAGGCTGTGGTAGACGGTGTACAGATCCACCGGTTTCGAACCCTCGAGGTGTTGGGCGGCTTCTTCTATGCTCAGGATCAGGTCCTCACTCAGCGTGGCCACCTCCCATTATTTATACTATAACCTGCTGTCAGGTCATGCACAATGTAGTCTTGACATCGGCCCGGACCCCGACGAGTTATTCGCTCTATTCGGGTATGTAGTCTCAGGTTGGCCCGATGCATCGAGGGTACTCGCGGCGGCCGCATTCCTTGCCTGTACCCACAAACAGATGGGTACGCCAGCGCTATTGCCAACATTGCCCTTTACCCGATATAATAACTCTAGGTCGCATGACGGGTTCCGGACTAGACTCCTGTGTAGCAGTGGCCTGGTGTACCCGGTGCCCCTCGGGCCGAGATACATGTGCTGGTGGTCGGCGGGGAGGCACTCAGGTGCCTACCCGCGATTGGCTGCGGCGCGCTGTGGCGCGCTGGAACGGTACCTTAAGCGAAGGGGAGTAGCTGGTTCAGGTAAAGTCAACAACCGGCCTTCGGGCCTGGCTTTACCAGCCTCCTGCAGGCTTGGCAAGACCTTCGCACCATTCTGATGGTGTGGAGGTCTTTTGTTATGACCCCCCAAGCAAGCGTGACGAGGTACGACGATGTGCGCTCGCCGCCCTGCGCTTGTGCGGGCAGGCGGCTGAGGCCGGGCGAGGGCCACTTTCATGTCCTGGGCGTGCCTGGCTCGGATCGGTCGATGGACATGACCGGTACAAGCATGGCAAGCTATGGTGACAGAGCAGCCTATGGTTACGAGCGAAGCGGACTGCCGTGGACTGACGCGCAACTAAGTAGATCGCCACAAGTTCGCGCTACTTTTCAGCGCGCAGGTCCTCGCCAGGGTTGCTGGTGTTGCCCTCCGGGGACGGCGCGCTTGCGGCGCGCCTCGTTCGAATTTGGCGCGCGGGCTAGCCAAATTCTCGACGCCCCGTCGCGCAAGCACCAGCAACCCCAATACCGTCAGGGAAGATGGCGCAAACTTATGGCGCCATACATAGACACCCCCGCGACGAAGACAGCCGCGTAGTGCGTGATCTCGATGACGCACAGTCTGAAAGGAAATGAGCGATGGCAAGAGAGACTGCTATGAATCATATTGCGGACGCCGGCCCCGGCGTTGCCGGTGCTCCTGCACAAGGTGCGGCGGCGTATCACTCCATGGGCGTGGCAGACGTCGCGGCCTCCCTGGGAACCGACCTCGCGCGAGGCTTGTCCTCCGAGGACGCGAAGGCCCGCCTGGAGCGCTTCGGCCCGAATGAGCTGCGCGAGAAACCCGGGCCGAGCATCCTCGAGATGTTCATCGCCCAGTTCAAGGAGCCGCTGGTGCTGGTGCTCATCGTCGCAGCCGTCATATCTGCGGCGCTGCGTGAGGTCACCGAGGGGATCGTCATCATGGCGATAGTCCTGGTCAACGCTGTCCTCGGGGTGACGCAGGAGAGCCGGGCGGAGAAGGCGCTTGCGGCTCTCAAGAAACTGGCCGCTCCGAACGCCAGGGTGCGCCGCGACGGGGCTACCGTCACGGTGCCCGCGCGCGAGCTTGCCCCGGGGGATGTGGTCCTCATCGAGGCGGGGGACCATATCCCTGCTGACATGCGCGTCGTCGAGGCCGTCACGCTCAAGGTGGAGGAAGCGGCGCTCACAGGCGAATCGGTGCCCGTGGAGAAGGCTGCCGATGCCATCCTCCCGGAGGAGGCGCCGATCGGCGACCGGACGAACATGCTGCACATGGCCACGATCTGCGTGTACGGCCGCGGCCGCGCTGTGGTCGTCGCAACCGGCATGAACACGCAGGTGGGGCGGATAGCCGGGCTCATGGAGACGTCCGTCGAGAAGCGGACGCCGCTCCAGGAGCGCCTGGAGGAACTGGGCAAGTGGCTCGGCGGGGCGGCGCTCGGGCTGTGCGCCCTCATGTTCCTCGCGGGGCTTCTACGGGGCATCCCCGCCTTCGAGATGTTCTTGACCTCGGTTAGCCTGGCGGTTGCCGCAATCCCCGAGGGGCTTCCTGCCATCGTCACCGTGGTGCTCGCCATCGGCGTGCAACGCATGGCGCGGCATCGCGCCATCGTTCGTAAACTCCCCGCTGTGGAGACTCTGGGAAGCGCCACGGCCATCTGCTCGGACAAGACCGGCACCCTCACTGAGAATCAGATGACGGTGACCAGGGCATACATGGACGGTCGGCTGCTGGAGGTCACAGGCCAGGGCTATTCGCCGGAAGGAGAGTTCGTGCAGGCAAGCGCTCCGGCCAATGACGAGGCCAGCACGCCGAGCAGCGGGGGCGCGGTTGACCCGGGCGACCCGCATCTTGGCATGCTTGTGCGCACCGCCGCATTGTGCAACAACTCCGAGCTTCGTCAGAATCCCGAGGCGGGAGAATGGTACGTAACGGGTGACCCGACGGAGGGTGCCCTTGTCGTGGCGGCGCGGAAGGCCGGGTTCGGCCCGGCCGATGAGGAGCGGGCGCCCCGCGTAGGGGAGATCCCGTTCGACTCGGTGCGGAAACGGATGGCCACGATAAACCGGTTCCCGTGGCCGCTTCCCGACGCACACCCGCAGACGGCGGAGGGGACGAACCCGGGTGCGGATGTGGGTACCGATGCGGATGCGGTCACTGGCGTGGACGCAGGTCGGGCGGCGGATGGCGCCGGTGCCGGCGACCCCGGCGGCGCGTTGGCACCCCGCCATGCGGGCAGGGACGTGTCTTCCAGCGCCGGCAGCGGCTGCGTGGCCCTGGTGAAGGGCGCCCCGGACTCCGTCCTCGCACGCTGCGCGTTTGTCTTCGAACGGGGGGAGGTGCGGCCTCTTGATGATGCGGGGAGGGCTCGCATCATGGGCGCGAACAGCCGCATGGCTGCCGATGCCCTCCGGGTGCTGGCATTCGCGTTCAGAGCGTTGCCGTCACTTCCACCCCGTCTCGATGCGGACGACGTCGAGCGGGACCTCGTGTTCGTGGGGCTCATGGGCATGATGGACCCGGCGAGGGCCGAGGTGCCGGCCGCGGTGAAGACGTGCCGCGAAGCAGGCATACTCCCGATCATGATAACGGGAGACCACAAGGATACTGCCATCGCGGTCGCGAACGCCATCGGGCTTGGCCAGGGCCTGGCTGCAACTGCGGCCGCGCCCACAGGCGCAGGCGGACATACAGGATATGCAGCAGGAGCAGGGGCAGGAGTGAGAGCAGAAGCAGGTGCGGCCAGCGCCGCCCGCGTAGTCGCTGCATCTGACGCTGACGCTACCTTGGGCGCCGCGGCGACAGACGCGCAGGCCGGTGCCCCTGCCGGATTTCCGGAGGCACTTTCGGGAAGCGAGCTTGATGCCATGAGCGACGAGGAGCTTGACGCGGCGGTCCGCAGCGTATCCATCTACGCGCGAGTTTCCCCGGAGCACAAGGTCCGCATAGTGGAAGCTCTCCAGCGCCAGGGGCATGTTGCGGCAATGACAGGGGACGGCGTCAACGACGCTCCGGCGCTGAAGCGCGCGGATATCGGGTGTGCCATGGGGATAACCGGCACCGACGTGGCCAAGGAGGCCGCGGACATGGTGCTCGCCGACGACAACTTCGCCACGATCGTCGAGGCGGTGCGGCAGGGGAGGACCATTTTCGACAACATACGGCGGTCCATCGCCTACCTCATCTCGTGCAACATCGGTGAGATCGTGGCGATCTTCACGGCCGTCGTAGCCGGAAGCTTCAGACCCCTCACGCCCATCCAGATACTCTGGGTAAACCTTGTAACCGACAGCCTCCCAGCCCTGGCCCTCGGCGTAGAACCGCCAGACCCTGGCGTGATGAGGCGTCCGCCGCGAAGGCGCTCGGAGTCGGTGTTCGGCGCGGGCGGAGTCGTGCGCATAGGACTCTACGGGGCGTTCATCGGCGGCATTACGCTGCTCGCATTCTGGCTGGGGGTGCAGGAAGATGGGGGCACCGGCCGGGATCCAATCCTTGCAGCGCGCACCATGGCCTTCGCCACTATGTCGCTCAGCCAGCTGTTCCACGCCTTCAACCTTCGCACGACGCTGCGGTCTCTGTTCCGCCTGGGTCCTCTGACCAACAGATACCTGGTGGGAGCGTGGGTGGCGTCAGCCGCCCTGCAGCTTGCGGTGCTACTGGTGGCTGCGCTGCGTCCCGTTTTCGATACAGTTACGCTCACCGCATCAGAATGGGCCACCGTCTGGGGGCTGTCGGCGTCGACCATCGTGTTTGGGGAGATCGTGAAGGCCGTAAGCCGCCTCCATGCGACCATGCGCGCTTCTGCCGCGCCTGCTCGAGAATAGAATGCGGGAGGGCTGGGAATAGGCGGCGTCGTTTACCACGGATATGCGGCAGCCAATTCGCCGACAATCGGATGTTTTGCTCGCAGCCAATTCGCCGACAACTGGATGTTTCGCCCGCTGGGGGTCGGTAGCGGCGCTGTAAGCGCTCAGTACTGAGACTGAGACTGTTGAACTTCCCCAGCAACTACCACTTCGGCCGAGCACGCCGACGGTTTGCGCGATTCAACCGGGCTACGATGATATAATGTAGGAAACATTAAGTAGATCGCCACAAGTTCGCGCTCCTTTTCAGCGGGTGAGTCCTTTCCAGGG
>JASEJE010000018.1 GCA_030024085.1 Bacillota bacterium
GTTCATTCGCGGCGTCGTCCACGTTGTGGCCGAGGAGCACCGCCGATAGCTCCTCACCCAGGTCGTCGGCGAGCTTGCGGCCTTCGCCGAGAAGCTCGTAGACCACGCTCGAGGGCTTTCCCCTGCGCTGCTCTGCGAATACCCAAACACCACGCCATCCGTCGGCCCCGGCTTCGGGTCGCGCCGTGGCACCTTCGCCCTCTTCGGTAGCTTTGGGCCGGGCCTCCGCCTTCACCTCTTCTATTGCAATGGCTTCGGCCGGGCAGTCGCTCGCGCACGCCCCGCAGTGCGTGCAGTTATCCAGGAGAACGGCAACGCCGTCCCTTACTGCAATGGCTCCGTACGGGCATGTGCTGACGCACGCCTCGCATCCTGTGCATCTATCAGAAAGAATTCGAACGGGCACTTCCACCGCTCCTCTCCAAACGCGAGTTCAAAAGGCGGCGCTGCCTTCCCGGGGGCTTTCGCGGCATTCCGCTCTACTGACGACATTCCACGCGGGCTGGCAACATCCCACGCGCGGCCGCCCGGCGGCACTGGCTCCACTGGCAAGTGGCCGGGTCGTGACGCCACGCTGTGCAGGCCCTCTCGACCCGCGACCAACCCGCGACCCACCGGCGAGCCAGCGCAGACCAATGGCTCCATACTCAGAATGCCCGACGGCAACGGGCGGCCCTGCCGCCGCCAATCTGGGCGACAGCTACAGACTACAGACCACGACTATACAAGGTGGGTTTCCTTCAGTTTCGCCACGAGGGTCCTCACCTTCTCCTGGACTGTCGCGCCCTCTATGATCTCGCCGCGGCGTCTCTGCTCAGGGGTGAACACCCGGATGACGCGCGTGGGCGAGCCTGCAAGGCCGACGCGGCTTGCATCAACGCCGAGGTCTCGTGCGGTCCACAAGGTGATCGCAGCTTTCTTCGCCCTGAGCATGCCCTTTATCGACGGCATCCTGGGCTCGTTTATCTCCTTGACCACCGTGATGAGGGCGGGGAGGGGCGACTCGATGACCTCGTAGCCCTCCTCGGTCATTCGCTGGACCCGGATGAAACCCGGGGCGCCCGCAGAGCCGCCGCCGTCAGAGTCGGGAGAGCCGAGAGAGAGTTCCTCGATCTTGCGGACGTACGTCACATGGGGAAGGTCCAGGTTCTCCGCGACCTCCGGACCGACCTGGGCGGTGTCGCCGTCGGCGGCCTGCTTGCCGCATATGACGAGGTCGAACCCACCTAGCTTCTCGATGGCCTTCGCCAGCGTGTAGGACGTGGCCAGGGTGTCCGCCCCGGCGAACGCCCGGTCTGAGAGGAGCACGGCCTCGTCCGCGCCGAGGGCGAGCGCCTGGCGCAGCGCTTCTTCGGCCTGCGGGGGTCCCATGGTGATGACGGTGACCTTGCCGCCGTGCTGTTCACGGATGCGGAGCGCCTCTTCAATGGCGTACATGTCGAAGGGGTTTATGATGGAGGCAACCCCTTCGCGCATGAGGGTGTTCGTTTCCCGGTTTATCTTCACGTCGGTGGTTTCGGGGACCTGCTTGATGAGAACGGCGACGTTCATGCCTTGCATCACGTCCTCCTTGTTGGCCGATTGGATGTCTCTGGTCGCGCCCGGCGGGCGAGCCTGGACGCCCGGCCACGCGGTCACGCGGCTATACGGTCATACGGTCACGTAGCTACGTGTCCACGCAGCCACGTCTTCAAGCGGCCACGCGGAAACCAGGAGACGACCGGAAGACCGCGGTGAGGAAGGAACTACCGCAGTCAGGGCGTGGACGACGCCCTCCTGATAGCCTGCTTGATGACGGCGCTACCGATGATCGAGCGCTGGATCTGGTTGGTGCCCTCGTAGATCTGCGTTATCTTTGCGTCGCGCATCATCTTCTCTACGGGGTAGTCGCGCATGTAGCCGTAGCCGCCGAACACCTGGACGGCATCGGTGGTCACGCGCATGGCGACATCTGACGCGAAGACCTTCGCCATCGACGCCTCCTTCGAGAAGTCGCGCTCGCCTGCGTCTATCATGCGCGCCGTGGCGTAGACCAGGGCGCGGGCAGCCTCCACCTGCGTGGCCATGTCAGCGATCATGTGCTCGATGGCCTGAAACTCAGCGATCCTCTTGCCGAACTGGACGCGCTCCGTGGCGTAGCGCGCCGCCCTGTCGAGCGCGCCCTGGGCTATGCCGACGGCCTGGGCCGCCACACCTGGACGGGTGCGGTCGAAGGTGCGCATGGCCACTATGAAGCCCTTGCCCTCGCGGTCGAGGAGGTTCGCGGCGGGGACGCGGCAGTCCTGGAATATGAGTTCGCGCGTGGCCGATGCCCTGATGCCCATCTTCTTTTCCTTCTTGCCGAATTCAAAGCCAGGCGTGCCCTTCTCGACGACGAACGCGGTCATCCCTCGCGCGCCCCTCGACGGGTCGACCGTGGCGATGACCGTGTATATCTCGGCCTCGCCGCCGCTCGTGATCCACTGCTTGGTGCCGTTCAGTATGTAATAGTCGCCGTCGCGCGTTGCGGTGGTGCGAATGTTTGACGCGTCGGACCCGGCGTCCGGCTCTGTCAGCGCAAACGCCGCCAGCCTTGCCCCTGAGGCGATATCGGGCATATACTTCCGCTTCTGCTCGTCGGTGCCGAAGAGGAGGATCGGGAACCCCCCGAGGGCGCTTGCGGCGTACGAGACGGCTACGGCACCGCACGCCCGCGAAAGCTCCTCGACTACGAGGCACTGCTCAAACACGCCCCCTCCCAGGCCGCCATACTCCTCGGGGACCCAGACACCGAAAAGGCCCGCCTCAGCCAGGATTTTGATGAGGTCCCAGGGGAACTCCTCGGCCTCATCGAACTCGGCCGCGCGCGGCGCCACCTTTTCCTCCGCAATCTTCCTCGCAAGGTCGCGGATCATTTGCTGCTCTTCCGTGAGGAAGTAATTCATCGCCGCTGCCCCCTCCCTGATGCGACGCGCTGCGACGCGATGCAACGCGATGTAATGCGATACGATGCGATACGATACCGCGGAAGAAGATGATTAGCACCTGCTCCTAATATGAGCTGCTAACCGCAGTGTAGCACGCGAAGCCAGAGCTGTCAAGGCGAGTCCATGCCGTTTGGGGAGAATGCAGAGGCGTTCCTGAACAGCCGCTTGTCCCAAACGTGGCAGGTCAGCCAACATTTACTTGAATGGATCGCACGCATGTTTGCCGAATAGGGAAGCATGAGCACGAACACGGTCTCGCTAATCCTGCTGCTTATGTTGGTTTTTGCCGCGATCGGCGCGACTGGCCAGCCGGTCACAGCCCCGGGCGACGAGCCGGGCCTCCCGCCAGGTAGTTCGCCGCCGGGCGAACAGACACCCGGTCCGCCTGGCGCGCCAGCGCCCACGCCGGAGCCAGCACCGACGCCGGAGCCAGCACCCGCGCCGCCGACGACTCCGCCTGCCCCGTCTCCAGAGTTGCCTCCCCCGGGGCACGGATACCAGGCCAACCCCGAGGAACGCCTCCTTCTCGCCAGGCTGATCCGCGCGGAGGCCGAAGCCGAGCCGTTCGAGGGCCAGGTGGCGGTGGGCGCGGTGGTCCTCAACCGCGTCGAGAGCCCGGACTACCCGGACACCGTGACAGACGTCATCTTCCAGGTCGATCACGGCTACGTGCAGTTCACGCCGGTGGCAAACGGCACCATCAACTTGCCGCCGACGGAAGAGGCGCTCGAGGCGGCCGATAGGGCGCTCGCCGGGGAGGACCCATCGCTTGGGGCTATCGGCTTCTACAACCCGTGGAAGAGCTACGACCCGTGGGTCCGCACAAGGCAGGTGACAGCGGTCATCGGCAATCACGTCTTCTTCAAATGACTGCCAGGGGCCGCTGATTTTCTCACGTTTCATGGCAACATGGCACGGTGGGATCTCGCAAAACGGTCGCCACGCATGGCCAGACTGGCAGCTGCTGGAGGAAACCAACAGCTTCGCCCTGGCCCACTGAACCACGGCTGTAGCCGGCGATCTCGCGGCGACGGCAAAGCTGCCGGAAGGGCACTGCTCCGAACGTGTTGCGTGGGTTCTGCCATCCATGTTATTATGAACCCGGACGGTCGGTAATTGCTGCCAGAAGCCGCAGAAAGGATCGTGACAGCCTATGTCAACGCGCTCCAGGGGCAGGGCTTGCGGGTGAGCAAAGTCATCCTGTACGCCTCCCAGGCCAGAGGCACTGCCGGGGCGGGGAGCGACATAGACCTCCTTGTGGTGTCACCGGACTTTGCCGGAATGCCCCCGTGGAGGCAGCGGGAAGCGCTGGGGAACGCTACCGCTGCGGTCAGACAGCCCATCGAGGCGCTGGCGTGCACTCCCGAGGAAATCGAGGCCCAGAAAGGGAACAGGGCGAGCTTTCTGGGATATGTCTTGAGTCAGCCGGAAATCGTGGAGTACATCGTGGAGCACCCTGCCGCCCTCGACTGAGCCGTGCCATTGGCGTGATCGAGAACTCCCATAGGGTGGGGCTTCGCTATTCAGTGAGCGCCTTATATAGCGCGGGGCGGCGGGCGCGGATGGCGTCGGTTCCCGGGACGATCTCCTTGCAGCGCGCGTCGGCTACGACCAGAGTCGCGGCGATCGCCTGCTCCCGGCGGGCGAAAGCCTGTGCCAGGACGGCCCCACGCGGATCCACGATGAGGCTGGCTCCGCCCCCGCGAGCGCCCTCGCCAGCACCCTCGCACTTCCTGTCGCCTCCGTCTCCGTCTCCGTCTCCGTTTCTGTTTCCGCCTCTACCTCTGCCTCCGCCTCCACTTCGGCCTCTGTCCTCGTCCCGGTCCCCGTCCCCGTCTCCGTCTCCGTCTCCGTCTGCGGCGCGGGCACTTACGAGGTTGCTTGCCACGACGAAGACGCGGTTCTCCGCGGCCCGGGTGCGCGCGAACCATTCCAGGCGGTCCAACTGGGTCGACTCAAAGCGGCACGGCCAGAGGATCACGTCCGCGCCTTCGAGCGTCAGGATCCTCGCGACCTCCGGAAGCGATCCCTCGCATCCCAGCATGATTCCGAAGTTGCCACGAGTCGTTCGGACGACCTGGTAGAAACCGTTTCCGTCCGCGTAGGCCGCGCGCTCGTCGCTGTCGAGGTGGACTTTGCGGTACGCTGCCTTGATGGTGCCGTGGTCAACGTAGTAGGCGGTTCGATACCGACGCCCGCCGCTGCGCCGGTCCCCCTCGTCTACTCCGTCAGCCTCGTCCTGGACGACAACGACCGCAATACCGACCTGCTCACTAACTCTCAGGACACAATCCAGCATTCTTCCAGGCAGTCGGCCTCGCGCGGCCTCACTCCAAGCTGCCTGTGGCTCGGCCTGTCCTTGCACGGTTGGCTGGGCTACCGTCTCTGGCTGCGCCTGCGCTTGACTCCGCACCTGCGCGTCCGGTTCCGGCTCGGGCAACACGACGATGTCAACACCCTGCACGGCAAGGTTGGTAAGGTGCCATTCCAGCGCCGCCGAAAGCTGCCGGGTATCGGCACCCGGATCGACGTCGAGCTGCAGCGCCGCCACAACCGGGCACATCTTCTCAGGGACGAGGGCTTGTTCAAGGCACGAGGACACAGGGAGGTCATCGAATCCCCGGACAAGAGCGCTGTAAGTGGCTGGTCGTCGGTCCTCAAGCGGGTCGAAAGCCCAGCCGGTCGGCGTCACGGTCCCCGTGTTGGCGCGCGCCTCATGCGCTTCGTGCGCGTCAGCCGCGGCAAGCGTGTCGGACGCGTCCCCTGGCGCGCCGGCTTTGCCAGGGATTCGAGTGCGGTCCAGCGGCAGACAGATGTCGGCGAGCACCACCTCGGGCCTGTCGGAGCTCGCCTGTGCCACCACGTTGCCTGAGGGGGAGATGACCAGGCTGCGGCCGCAGTAGAGTATGCTGTCTTCGTCCATGCCCACCTTGTTCGCTGCCGCCACCCAGGCGCGGTTCTCGATGGCTCGCGCTCTCAGCATGTAGTCGACCTGGGCGCTCGTGAGGCGGGTTGCGTCCCTGCCGGTTGAGACGAGGTTCGTGGGATCGATGAGCAGGCGCGCTCCCTTTAGCGCGAGCGACCTGGGGATCTCGGGCATGCGGGCGTCGGCGCATATGAACATGCCCACCGTGCCCCAGGGCGTAGGAAACACGTCCAGGTCGTCGCCGGGCGAGAACCACCGGGAGTCGAAATGCCACATGAACTGCTTTCGGGTCTTCCCGATGAGCCTGCCGTCTGGGCCCACAAGAAACGCGGCGTTGTACAATCGTCCGTCAGGCGCTTCCTCGACAAGCCCTACCGCCACGTAGCAGCGGAACCGTTTCGCCCGGTCCGCGAAAAGCGCCAGGACCTCTTCACAGGGCCGAACCGGTGCCCGGCCCAGATGCAGGGGGCGGGGGCGGCGCACGGGGCGCGACCGCTCGGGACCCGTCCGTGGGACGCCCAGGCTGTGCAGGCCCAGGCCGTGCAGGTAGTAAGCGGGGTACGTGCACTCCGGAAGGATGATGAGGTCGGGCGCAGCCTTCGCGGCCTCGTCCGTCATCTGAAGCGCGTGCTCGAGACCGTCCTCCGCCTCGTCGGAGCACATCTCCTTTCGGCTGGAGCACGCGGTCCGCAGCGCTATTGGCGGCACTCGATCAGCTACCTGAGAGGTCGAGGTGACGGCGATGCCCAACTGATGCGGAGCTCGGGTCATTGCTTGTCAGAATGTGGCATTCTGGAGAGCCGATAGATGATGTACTGGTTAAGACTTACTCCGTCTCTGCGGGCCCTCTCCACGAGATCCCGGTGCAGTGACTTGGGTGCGCGCACGAGTATCCTGCCGCTGTAGCGCTGCCCCTCTTCCGGCAGGGGAACCCGGTCCCCATCCTGTAATGCAAGTTCTATCCAGCCGCGCATCGCGTCTTGGAGCTTCGCGAGAGCCTCCTCGCGCGAGTCTCCCTCGGTCATGCAGCCCGGCAACTCCTCCACGCTGGCAAGGTAAGCGCCGCTCTCCTCTTTGACTATTGAGATCTTGTACGGAAGTGACATATAGTACTCGACATCAGCGAGGTTCCTGCTCATCCTCCAGCGCCTCCTCTATGAACCTCAAGGCTCGCCTAACATAGGTTGCCCCCAGGGAGAGGCCTCTGCTTCGGAATCGTAATAGTCAATGCGCCTTTCTTATAGAAGTAATGGCTTGACCCTCCGCTCGGTTGACGCACCTCAAAGCCTGCGGATTTCAGCATCGCATCGAGATCCTCGTAACGGACCCCTTTCCGGTTGCGCCTTGCTTTCTCGTATCCCTTGCGCAGCCGCGACATTCTGGTCAACCTCCGCTGGATCCTATGATAGCACGTGTGCTAGCATCGCGGCAAGCCCATCAGCGGTGGCAAGATCCCCTTGACAGGGCGAATGCGGACCGAATATACTATACCCGGCAGGGTAGTCCGGGCGGATGGGAGGCGCCTTAGATGGCGGAAGGCATGCCTGAGAAATCGATGTTCGAGCAGCCAAGCCGGGCGGATATGGATCCATGTGACGAAAGCCCGGACGAAGCGGGCGGAGCTATAGCTGCCGGCAGTGGCGAAGGTGAGCGTAGAGGCGCGTCGCTGGACCTCGACGCCCTGGTCCTCAGCGAGAACGCTCGGAGCGACATCGTCTCGCGCTTGAAGCGCATCGAAGGCCAGGCGAGGGGCATCCGCAAGATGATCGAGGATGGGCGAAGCTGCGAGGAGGTAGTCATCCAGGTGGCGGCGCTCAAGGCGGCAGTGGCGCAGGTCGGTATAGCCATAGCCGGGGCGCACCTCGTGGATTGCGTGGCGCGGGACATGGGCGCAAGCCCCGGCAACCGCGCGGCGCTGGCCAGGTTCGTCAAGATCTTTAGCAAGCTGTCATGACAGCCCCGCCGACTTTGGAGGCAGGCTGAACGGGTGCCGCGCAGGGTGCCGGCGAGGGCGTGCCGTGCGGCACGGAACTGCCCGGCATGGTGCGTCCCCCATGACATGCCTTCAGGACCCTGAAGGCCGATTCCGTGGAAGTCCGGGCACTGCTGCTACGCATCGAGGCTCGTGGGGGCCGTGAGTCGGTGCCCATGGCTTGCTGACCATGGCCCATCGTTCATGGTCCGTGGTCCGTGGACCATGGCTCATGGTTCAAGGCCTGTGGCCTGTGCTCCGTGGCCCATGTTCCATGATCCGCGGTCAATGGCCGAGCGCCGAGGGTGTCGCGCCCTTGGCCATGGAACTCGAGGCATAGGTTTGGGTCCGCGCTGTGACCCTATACATAGATCGCATAGATCGCCAAAGGCAAAGTGCAGAAAGGAAGGGTTCGAGATGGCAGAAGGGGTCGTTCAGGTAAGCGACGCCACTTTCAGTGAAGAGGTGCTGAAGTCTGAGGAGCCTGTGCTCGTGGACTTCTGGGCGGAGTGGTGTGGTCCGTGCAGGATGATGGCACCAGTGGTCGAGGATATCGCTGCCGACTATGCAGGTAGGATGAAGGTTGCCAAGCTGAACGTGGACGAGAACCGCATATCCGCGACCACCTACGGCATAATGAGCATCCCCACCCTGGGGCTGTTCAAGGGCGGCCAGCTAGTCCAGAAGTTCGTAGGATTCATGCCCAAGCATGAGCTTGCCCGACGCATAGACGCAGTTCTGTGACCCGTGTGGCTCGTGCCGGCCCGTGTAGGCCGAGTAGCCTGTGTAGCCTGTGTGGTCTGTCGTCCCTGTTGCCCACAAGACCTGCACGGTACGGGCGCGAGCCGATGGCGAGAGAGGGTTGGCCCCGGCCGCAGCTGCAGCCCCAGTGCGGCTAAGTGAGGGTGCGTTAGCTCTCGCCCGTCTTCCAGTAGTTGCCGGGTTGCCGGTGCTGCACTCTCTCTTTGAGTCACCGGCAGCCCCTCCCAGAAGGCGGGAGCATTTCTGCACCCTCACTTAGGTGCCGGCCCTGTCTTTCCCTCATATCCCATGCCCCATGCCCATGCCCGATGCTCGATCCCTCACCTGTGGCGATTCAGACCGATTTCAGAATCTGTTCATGGCCTGTTCAGATCGCCGCTATAGAATCGGCTTGCAAGCAAAACAGCGGGGGGACGACAGCACCCGAGGCGTTCCGCCGACTTGCAGAAGCTGCCGGAAGGTATCCCGGGATTTCGGCGAGAATAAACGCATAAGGGGTTGGCAGTACCGGGCTTGCAGCCGGCGCGTATGCGAGAGGTGTCCGTCCGTTGATAAAGCCTGACGATCTCCTCCCGCGATTGCCGGGAAGAAGGGGGAGTTGTGCCGTGAAGTGGCCTCGGGTTGCTCTCGGCGCTGGGATTGCGCTTGTCGGGTTGTGGTTGCTGCTCTATAACATCGGCGTCGTGTCCTCGTTGCCCTGGTTCTGGTGGCCGCTTGTGCCGCTCGGGCTTGGGGTGATCCTGCATTGGGTCGCATTCACCGAGAAAGGGTCGGAGGCCTTCTTCATCCCGGGCGGGCTTCTCACGATCGTCGGCGTGCTCTTCCTTGCATGCCAGGTCGTTGGATGGGACATCCTCGAATACCTTTGGCCCGTATTCCCGCTCTCGGTCGGCGTGGGGTTCCTGGAGGCGTACCTTTTCGGCGGGCGACACGTGGAGTTGCTCATACCTGCCGTGCCCACGCTGGGCGTGGGCATCATCGGGCTTTCAGCGACGCTCGCCCGGGGACTAGGAAAGTGGCTCCTGCCCATCGCGATCATGGCGGTCGGGCTCCTGATACTGCTAGCGCCCGGGGCTGGGCGACGGGTCGGGCCTCGCTCAGAATGAGCCGGAGCCGGTGCAGGTCACTTTAGCTTCGCCGCTATGAGCCCGGGCGCGCCCGAGCGCCCAAGACTTCGCGAACAGCGGCACCAGTGGTGGCAGTGCCCGGTACGCGGGGGACGGGGGCGCTGCCTGCCCGGCACGTGTACGAGCGTGGTTGTGCACCAGACAGAACAGAACATCAGGAACCCTTCCAGGGCGTCCTTCCCCAAGGCCGCAGCAATAAGCCGGGGACCCACCTGCGGATGGGCCCAGCGCGTAGTCCACGATCACCTTGTCCTCCCCACGACCCCATTGGCTTTAGTCCTGGGGCGGCTCAGCCAGCTGCCTGGACGAACTCCCAACCCAGCAGCTCGGCCTGCTCCAGCACTGTCTGGGTGGCCTTCTCCTGCTTGTCAGGCGGATAGCCGTGCCTGCGGAGGATGCGCTTCACGAGCACACGGAGGTGGGCGCGCACGTTCTCTCGCACTGTCCAGTCAATCGTGACGTTGGCGCGCACGGCCGCCACGAGCTCGCGGGCGATGGCGCGCAGCGTCTCGTCGCCCAGGATCTTAACCGCGCTGTCGTTGGTCTCGAGCGCGTCGTAGAAGGCCAGTTCCTCTTCGCTGAGACCGAGTTGCTCGCCGCGCCGATCCGCCTCGCGCATCTCCCTGGCCAGCGCGATCAGTTCCTCAAGGACCTGCGCCGCCTCGACGGCGCGGTTCTGGTAGCGGCGGATCGCCTGCTCCAGCAGCTCGGCGAACGAACGGGCCTGGACAATGTTCTTCTGCCGACGGGTGCGGATCTCGCCGCTCAGCAGCTTGCGCAGCAGCTCCACCGCCAGATTCTTCTGCGGCATCCCGCGCACCTCGGCCAGGAACTCCTCGGAGAGGATCGAGATATCCGGCTTCTTGAGGCCCGCCGCCGCGAAGATGTCAACCACTCCCTCGGAGGCGACGGCGCGCGAGACGATCTGCCGGATGGCGTGGTCCAGTTCCTCCTCTGTCTTCGCCTCGCCCGGCGCGCGCTTGGCCAGGCCCGCCCGCACTGCTTGGAAGAAGGCCACGTCGTCGCGGATGGCGAGCGCCTCCTCGTGCGGCACGGCCAGCGCGAAGGCCTGGGACAGCTCGTGTACGGCGCGCATGAGGCGGTCCTTGCCGTCCTCCTGCGCGAGGATGTGCTCCTGGGCCGAGGGCAGGAGCGAGAGCCGCTCCTCGGGCGCGCCGGTCACCCACCGCGACCAGTCGAAGCCGTGGAAGAGGTTGCAGCAGACCTCGTACTTCTCCAGCATCACCGCCACCGCCTCCTGCTGGTCGATGGCTGTTCTCCCCCTGCCGCCGCTCTCAGTGTAAGTGGCGAGCGCCGCCTTGAGCTCGTGCGCAAGCCCGAGGTAGTCCACTACAAGCCCGCCCGGCTTGTCGCGGAACACGCGGTTCACCCGGGCGATGGCCTGCATGAGCCCGTGGCCGCGCATGGGCTTGTCCAGATAGACCGTATGCAGGCTCGGGCAGTCAAAGCCGGTGAGCCACATGTCGCGCACGATGACCATGCGGAAGGGATCGTTCGGGTCGCGGAAGCGATTGGCCAGTAGCTCGCGCCGCGCTTTGCTGCGGGCGTGTTGCGCTACGCGGGGGCCTTCTGAGGCGTTGCCCGTCATCACCACTTTGAGCAGCCCCTTGTCGTCGTCCTCGTGAAACCAGTCCGGCCGGAGCCTCACGATCTCGTCGTGCAGGTCCATGCAGATGCGCCGGCTCATGCAAACTACCATCGCCTTGCCGTCCAAGGCCTCGAGCCGTCGCTCGAAATGCTCCACGATGTCCTGCGCGATGAGCTTTAAGCGCTTCTCGGCCCCCACGATGGCTTCCAGCTGCGCCCATTTAGTCTTGAGCTTCTCCTTGCGCTCGACCTCCTCGCCCTCCGTCACCTCTTCGAAGTCCGGGTCGATGCGCGGCCGTTCGGATTCTTTGAGCGCCAGTTTCGCCAGCCGGCTCTCGTAGTAGATCGGGACCGTAGCGTGATCCTCCACGGCGCGCTGGATGTCGTAAATCGAGATGTAGTCGCCGAAGACCGCACGCGTATTGGCGTCGGCCGTCTCGATGGGCGTGCCAGTGAAGCCGATGAACGAGGCATGGGGCAGCGCGTCGCGCAGGTGGCGCGCGAAGCCGTCAATGAAATCATACTGGCTTCGATGGGCCTCGTCGGCGATGACGACGATGTTCCTGCGCTCGGAGAGCGTCGGGTGCTGGTCGCCCTTCTCCTCGGGCAGGAACTTCTGGATCGTGGTGAAGACCACCCCACCCGTGTCTACCGCGAGCTTCTGGCGCAGGTCGGCCCGACTTTCGGCCTGCACCGGAGGCTGGCGCAGGAGGTCCTGGCATCGGGAGAAGGTGCCGAAGAGCTGGTCGTCGAGGTCGTTGCGGTCGGTGAGGACCACGACCGTCGGGTTGCCCATCGCCGGCTCGCGGATGATCCGGCCGGCGTAGAAGGCCATGGTCAGACTCTTGCCCGAACCCTGGGTATGCCAGACCACACCGATCCGGCGATCGCCCGGCTTGCCACCGTGCCGCTTTCCGGCCTCGTACCGCCCCCGCTCCTCGGCGACCCGGTCCGCCGCCCCGAGTTGCGCGGCGCGCAGCGTCTCGGCCACCGCCGCCCGCACCGCGCGGAACTGGTGGTAGCATGCCGTTTTCTTGACGAGCCGGCCACCGCCCTGGTCCTCGAAGACGATGAAGTCGCGGAGGAGACCGAGGAAGCACAGCTCTGTTCGCCCCGAAGATGAGGGTGATAGGATGCAGTGGGATCTGGTGCCAGAGCCGAACACTTTAAGATGTCAGAGTTGGTCAGGTTGAGAGCGGTTAGCATCTCAGGGTCCCTACCGAAGTACGAAGTAGCGGCGCTATGACGGTGGCCGCTTTCGCAACCAGTTCCACGAACCCGGCCGCTGTAACCGCCTTCTCGATACCTGCCCATAAGGTTCTCACCACGGATCCCGAAGGAAAAGGCTTCTGCAATTGGCTCTGCAAACTGTCAATATCCGCTACGACATCTAGCTTTTCCTGGTCTTCGATCGCTGGCGACACCAACACCGCCTTCTTCATATCCTCAAGAACGCGGAACAGCTCGGTGAAGGTTGTGTTGACAACGTTTCCGTCGCCCACAACCGTCACCCCCTGAATGTTCGTGATGTTCAGGTGTGGCGCTGTCGGCGAACGCTGGTAAGTAGACGCCGCTTCAAGTCGGTCAATGCCCGCATCGGAGATCTTGTAGGAGCGCTTCTCCGCCTGCTGCGTCGTGCCCGCTTGCGTGGTGAACGTGCGGTTTTCGATCACCTCCCGAACCCATCCCTTCTGGATCAGATAGTCAAGATTGCTCGCCACCTCCTGCTGCTTGAACCCTTGCGGCTTCAAAGCCCGAGCTAAATCGCGAATTCCGATCCCAGCACTCCTCGGGCTTCTCGCCCGCTTGTGCACTTGGTACAGGTGTCGCAGGATTGCGTCCCGAACTACATCGCTAGGGTTACTCATATACGCACCTCCTTAGAAGTCGATACGCGCAGGCCATAGAAAAGGCGATCGGAATCTTTTCTCGATATTCGCGGGCGCTTGGAAGACGGTGGAGGCCAATCTCGGAAAAAGTCCTTTCTCATTCGTATCCCCCGTGGCACCATTTGCCGCACCGGGAGGCGTGACGCGGTGCAGAAGGGTCTGCCGCGCTGTGCCGAAGACTTGGAGTTGGCGAGGCGGAAAGCGGTAAGCAATCGTTATGCACCTGCCGCAGGGTACGGTACTCGAACTGTCTCGTCGACCTTGCAGTGAAGCAGTGAGATCAAGGCAAGATAGTCGGCCGCGTCGTCGTCATCCTTCCAGATAATCTTCGGTTCATAGGCGCGGGGATTCCGAATCGCGGCGAAGCACGCCTTAAGGAGCATCGCAAAGCCCACGTGTTCAGAATCCGGGCGATCTGTTCCAGATGGTTTTCGTTGAAGTAGGGAAAGGCGGTCATAACCCTCGTTCCCACTCCGAGGCCCCCTGCTTAATCTCTTGGACAAGTTCCTTCATTGTGAATAACCGTGAATGGCCCGCATCAGCACGTCCTTAACTTCTCCCGGTTTGCGGGCCAGCGCCCATCGCCAACGGCCGAAGCCACCGTGCGCGTTCACTGCCTGTACCCATTCGTCCAAGTAGCGACGCTTGACCTGATCCTGTTCAGTATCCTGGCCCTTCGTTTCCAAAACGAGCATGTCGCCGTTGACGAGGCGAACCAGAAAGTCGGGCCGGTATTTCCGCACCACGCCTCGATAGACGTACAACACCTCAAAGCCCAAATGATCGTTCTTCACCCATGCGGCGACGTGGTCGCTATTGTCCAGAACGAAGGCGTCCGACGCTTCCCATGTGCTGTCGTACACGCAGACGTTGATGTGCGATTTGCGCGTCCGTTCGCACGGCTTGCCCGTGTACCACGTGCGCATATCGCCCGTGGAACGGATGGGGTGATCGCGATCGAAGACCGGCGTGAGCCGTTCCGTGTTCTCCTGTCGCACCGCCTCCCAGATGTGCCCCACGACCCGCGACATATTGAGGGTGATGATCAACCGGCGGCGCAGATCGTCCTGATGGAACAGGGGCGGGTGAATCAGGATGCGGTCAGAGCAGATGAACTGTTCCACCAACCGTACCAACTGCGCCAGCAAGACCTCCCGGCTGCCCCGCCAGTCGTGTTTCATCTGGTCGAACACATCCCGCGCCGCCTCAAAGATGATGCGCTGCGTGCGGAACTCGCGCGCCAACTGCTCCAGCTCGATGCGGTTGACCTGGGTCACATCCGGCTTGCCTTCCAGGATAGGCGCTAGTTCCGCTACCTGAGCCGTCTGCGCTGCGTCCAGCTCCAGCGGGCGCAATCTGTCCCAATCCACCGATAGCGTCGCGTTAAGAACGTGTTCGATCCGCACCACATTGGGCCAGCGGATTTCAAACTGCGCCTTGGCCGGGTCTGGCTCGACAGCGGTCTTGGGGGTGGGCGGCGGAGGTGGGCCATCCTCTCCGCTTTCGTGTGGCAAAAAGGTAAACGGCACGCCGAAAACGTTGACGTACTCCGGCTCAAACAGCCCCGTTTCCGGATTGACCTCATACGACGTGCGGCGCAGGCCACGTCCTACTACCTGCTCGCAAAGCAATTGGCTGGTGAAGGCACGCAGGCCCATAATGTGCGTCACCGTCTTGGCATCCCACCCCTCGCTGAGCATCCCCACCGATATAACGTTCTGGATTTTTCCGCCGGGTTGGCCGACACGGCCCACTGTGTCCACTATGCGGCGCAACCGTTCGGCCTGCTCGGCCTTGGTCGGCTTGCGCTCGGTAGGGGCCTCGCCTGCCTCTTCACCTTCTTCCGGTGCTTCTAACGGCAACGCCGGTTCCTCCTGTGCCTCGGCCTCGTCCAACACCTTCGAGTCGATGTGCAGTATGCGCTCCGGGTCACACAGCTCATCAATGTGGATGCGTTTGGTATCAAATGCGTGCTTGACCCGCGCCGCTGTCTCGGTGCGGTTGCACACGGTGATCATCACCGGCGGAGTGGGCAGCCCGGCTTCGGCCCGTGCTTTCGCAGTCTCGCGCCAATCATAGCCCAGCAGGTAATAAGCGTTCAGCACCAGGTCGGGCAGCGGCTCTTCCGGTTTGGCCCGGCGGTTCAGGTCGTCTTTTGCCTCCGGGTCGTTGTAAATGTGATAGAGGCGCGATTTGTAAGTCTTGGCGTCGGGCACGGCGTCGTCGCGCACCACCACGCGCGGCGTTTTGACCAGCCCGGACTCGATGGCGTCGTTCAGGCCAAAGTCGCTGACGATCCAGCCGAACAACGCCTCCTCACTGCTCTTCTTGCCCGAGGGAGTAAAGGGCGTGGCGGAGAAGTCATAACACTTGAGGATGCCCCGCGAGCGGTGCAGCCGGTCCAGCCCGCCAATCCAGACCGTCGCTTCCTCGGCGCTGTCCTTCAGGTCGCGCTGTCGCAGGTATTTGCCCTCCGCCTCCCAGTTGACGCGCCAAGCGTGGTGCGCCTCGTCGTTGATCACCAGCAGGTTGCTGGCGTTCGCCATCTCGCCCAGCACCTCGCGGGTGTAGGCCTCGTCGCTCTTAACGCCGCGCTTGTCCACGCTGCGGCGTTTCTTGATCTGCTCCTCGCTCTCCCAGGCCAGGGCATGCCAGTTGTGCACCAGCACCTGGCCCTGGCGCAGTTTGTCGAGCAGCGCCGGTGGCACGATGCGAAACGCCTCGTAATAGTTCCCCGCCGCCGAAGGTTGCAGCACCACCAGTCGGTTCCTCACCGTCAGGCCGGGGGCGATCACCAGCACGTTCTTGGAAAAGCGGGCATCCTGCGGGTAGGTGACTTTGTTCAGGATATGCCACGCGATCACCATCGCCATCACGATGGTCTTGCCCGTGCCGGTAGCCATCTTGCAGCACTGGCGCTCGAAGGCGCCGCCGTCGCCGGGGATTTCAATGCCCACCCTTTCAGCAGCGGGCGCCTCAAGCAGCCAGATGAGCGTTTCCACCGCCTCCAGCTGGCAGAAGAAAAAGCGCCGCGTGTCGAACTCTTCCGGGTCGCGCCAGTATTCCAGCAGCCGCTTGGTAATGCTGGTGACCCCCGGATAGCCCGCCGCGCGCCAGGCTTTGACGCGCGGGCGAATCTGATTGACCAGTGGGATCGCAACGAAGATGCCCAGATCGTCGAAGGCCTTGGAGTTCTCCGACGCTATCACGTAACCCGCCGGGCGGCGGCCTTCCACCAGGTCGAACGTCCTCGTCTGACGGTCGTAACGCCAATGGCGGGTCGGCTCCTCGTAGGGCGAGTTGATGATCAGGCGGTCGATGGTCGTTCTTCCCATCAATCCACCTCCAGCACCTTCAGGCTTTCGATGCCGCGGTCGTCCACGATCTTCACGGCGACGCGCCGGTGTTCGCCCGGCTCAAAGGGCAGCGAAACCGTGCCCCGGTAGGCTTCGATCAATTCCTCGTCAATCTCGGCCTTGAGGTTGCGGGCGAGCTTCGCCCAGCCCTCGTTCTCCCCAGCCATCGGGAAGAAAACCTGGCGTGGGTAAAGGCTGCGCCCGTCGTAGTCCGTGTCCAAGAGCCATACGGCGATCTTGTCCGCGCCACCCGACTCGATTTGGCCGGTCTTCGTGTTGTAGTAGTCAAAGCCGTGCACCGAGACGCGGTATTTGCCCTTGTCCGGGGCGTCCTCGATACGCTCAACTTGCACATCCGGCTGGCCGATGAGCCAGAATGACTCGTTACTGGCGCGTTTCTTTTTCAGATCATCCGTCAGCAGATCGGCGTTCATTTGTACCTTGAGCAACTGCATCCCGGCCAGTTCCGATTTGAATTCATCAATATCCTTGGCTGCTTCTGGATCGAACTGAAAGGCGGCGAAAACCAGAAGCTTCGGTCGCGGCACCAGGGTTCGCGCTTCCTCCCAGGCGCGTTCGACCTGCCGCTGTTCCAGTGATCCATGCTCCGGGCCAAAGGAAACCACTACGCGCAGGCTCTCGTAGGCCGGCTTACCAGCATAGGATGTGCCTTCCTCGCGCACCGAGTCGGCGCCCTCGGCGCTGGGGCGGGTTTCACCGTCGGCGTGCAACCAGCGGCAGCCGGGCAAGGGCTCCAGCCGTGAGAAGCGAATGTATTGCCCGTTCTTCCCACGAATGCCGGTGCGCAGGAGTTCGTCGCGCCATTCGGCTTGGCGCAGCGTCTCGCCGAAGCGGGCGATGGAGGTGTCGGCGGGCTGCGGCGAGCCTTCCAAGAGTTCCTCCACCGACTTGACCGCCGGGGCAGGCACGGCCTCGACGGTAAAGGGACCGGTCACGCGCACCTTCTTGCGGTCCACAAAGGGCTGGTCATAGAGCGTCTCTTGATCGGCATGGCGGGCGATGGCGGCGTCCATCGCTTGCTGCATGGCCCGGCGGGCGGCATGGAAGGCATTGAACGGTATACGGGCACGGTCGGGCCAGTCGTGCGGGAACTCGAAGGGTACTTCCCAATCGAGAAGTGCGTTGGCTGGGACCTCCTCCCCCGAAGGCAGTTTCACCATGGCGCTGTCCGGCGCGCGGAAATCTACTCTCCGACCGCTTCTCCCGCCGGTTCGCACTCCGAACGGTATATCGTGCCCGCGCAGGACAGCGTTGAGGTCAGAAAGCGCCCGCTCGATGGCCGGGTGCATGCGCGCGCAAATGCCGTCGATGTCCGGATTGTTGGCGATGGACTTGAGAGTGACGTGTGGCACGGTCTTGTACTTGAAACCGCTGCCGACGCCTTCCTCCGGGTGCGCCAGCTCGTAGTAGTCGAAGATGGCGGTCATCAGCCGTTGGCGCGCCAGGGTGATGGCCACGCGGGAGGTGTCGCAGGTGATCCAGCGGCGGCCCCACTGCTCGGCCACGTAAGCGGTGGTGCCGCTGCCGCAGGTCGGGTCGAACACCAGGTCGCCCGGGTCGGTGGTCATGAGGAGGCAGCGCTCGACGATTTCAGTCGAGCTCTGAACCACATAAACCTTTGGGTCTGAACGACTCTGCACGGCACCACTGATGTCATGCCAAAGGTTGCCAATCGCGGCGAGCGGGAAGTCATCTTTGAAGCGACGGTATGCGAGTCCACCGCCTGTTGTAGCCTGCAAGCGTTCTGCGTTCGCCAATCGTTCTAGGCCCTCTCGATTGGTTTTGAATGTGCCTTTCGCTGGGGTGTACTTGCGGCCACCGAATTGGAATTCACGCACATCACCTTCACCGGCGGGTCGCGAACTCGTCAGATTGTCAATTCGGAAAAGCTTCACGCCAGTGCGAATCTGCGACTCCTTCAGTGCTGACGAAGGAACAACTGAACCGTCACTCAACAACGCTTGGTCGTACCGATCATCCGCAACGTCACTGCGAGAAACAAACAGTTGGCGGTATTTTGTGCGGTTGCGATCGCGCGCATACCACAGGATGAAATCAGTCGTAGCTCCAAGTAATGTTGCGGTTCCCTGACTGGTTGTCTTTCTTACAGAAATGAGAGAAACAAAGTTTGCAGGTTTGAATACCTCATCCATCAACTCCCGCACGTGGTGCAGGTTCTCGTCGCTGATCTGTACGAAGATGCTACCCGATTCGGTGAGGAGTTCCCGCGCCAAGAGCAGCCGGTCGCGCAGGTAGGTGAGGTAGGAGTGGATGCCCAGCTCCCAGGTGTCGCGGAAAGCGTGGATCTGCTCCGGCTCGGTGGTGAGGTCCTCGTCCTTGCCGTCTTTCACATCGCGCTTGTTGACGAACGGCTGGAAGTTGGAGCCGTACTTGATGCCGTAGGGCGGGTCGATGTAGATCATCTGCACCTTGCCCGCCAGGCCCTCCTTTTCCAGCAGGGAGTTCATCACCAGCAGGCTGTCGCCGGCGATCAAGCGGTTGGTCCAGCCGTGCTTGTGCTGGTAGAACTCAATTGCCTGCCGAAGGGGTTCTTTGCGTTCGGCCTCAAAGAGCGACAGCTGCTCACTGGCGTTGCCATTGCGTTTGCGTACCGCCTCGATGATGGTGCGTGGGTCAATGCGCTCGTGTACGTGCAGTGAGACGGTGGGTACTTCAAACGAGGTGTGCTCGGCCTTGCCCGCCCACACCAGTTGTGGGTCGAGGTGCGGGTCATAGGCGTACTTCTTCTTCTGCCCCGCGTCCGGGTCGGTCTCGGGTGTCACCAGTCCCACGGGCGGGTTGTTGATGCGCTCCTTATCCCGGTGCTCGTAGGATTCAACCGGGCGTTTCGTAGTGGGCCTCTTTTCTCGGTGTTTGCGCGCCATCCCGTCTCACCTGCTGATCGTTCCTTATGTGATCATAAGCGTGCTAGGATAAATCTTGCTTTTGGACGCCATCGAGCCATTGGCCAGAACGATACGTTGCACCCAAGCGAAGTTGGCGTTGCCTACCTGGGCACTCCGTACCTCTAGCGCTTTTCGTCGCGCAGGCGCCAGTCCTGCCAACCATCCTTGTTGAACGTGCTTGAGAGTCGGCTTCGGAAACTTACCCGCCATACCCCGCCTCGTCTACCGGTTTTCTTTCTCGTTCCTCCACCGCCTTCAGCTCCGCCTCCAATTGCTCCACCGTAGGCAGGCTGCCCTTGAGGTGTTCAGGCAGGGCTTTGGCAAGCTGATATTCCGCAACGCCCATCGGTTTGTGCACATCGCGCAGGGCGTACTCCACAATGACGTGGCTTTTGCCTTTGCACAGTAAAATGCCAATGGTAGGGTTGTCCTGCGGATGGCGCAGCAGGTCGTCCGCCGCGGAGAGGTAGAAGTTCAGCTTGCCTGCGTATTCGGGCTTGAATTCGGTCGTCTTCAGCTCGACCACCACAAAGCAGCGGAGCTTCACGTGGTAGAACAAGAGGTCGAGATAGAAGTCTTCGCCGCCGACCTCCAGATGATAGTTGCTGCCGACGAAAGCGAAGCCTACACCCAATTCGAGCATGAAGTCTTTCAGGTGCTCCAGCAATCCTTTGTGCAGGTCGCGCTCGACGGCGGCGTCGTGTGTGGTTAGGAAGTCGAAGTTGTAGGGGTCTTTAAGAATCTGCTGCGCCAATTCGGATTGGGGCGCTGGCAGGGTGCGGCTGAAGTTGGTGATCGCCCTGCCCGTACGCTCGTGCAGGCGGGTTTCGATCTGCGCCTCGAGTACGGCGCGGCTCCAGCCATGCTCGATACAGGCGCGGGCGTACCACTCGCGCAGCGCCGGGTCTTTCACCTTTTCCAGAATAACGCAGTTGTGGAACCACGGGATTAGTGCAGCAACCTGCTGCACGAATTGCTCGTCCGAGTATGCCTCGGCAAATGCCCGCATGTATTTCAGATTGCGCGGGGAAAACCCCCTCATGTCGGGGAAGTCCTGGCGCAGGTCCTCGGCGAGTCGGTCGATGACTCTTGCGCCCCAGCCTTCCTTTGCCTGACGGTGCAGGATCGTTTGCCCGATCTGCCAATAGAGCAGAACGAGTTCTCGGTTGACCATCAGCGCCGCGCGAACCCTCGCGGTGCGTATGCGCTGCTTCAGGTCTTCGAGCAGTTCCTGATAGGCCTTGGAAAGGACTTCACCCGCCATACTCCAACTCCTCCAGACTTCGTGTGATAGCCTCGCCCGGCCGCGCGGCTTCGGCCTGCTGTGGCTGCACCCCGTCGCCCCGAGGTAGCACGAACAGAAATGCACGCTGCCCACGAACAAATGCACGCGTGCTTTCTTGTTTTACAGACGTGCATTCCGTGCGTTCGTTACGTGCCTTTCCGGTGACCGACGCCACGGCCGCTGCTGGCTTCCCGCTCCAGACGTCGTTCTGGTGCGAGCCGGTCTGGGAGTCGATAAGCCTGAGGGCGGCTGATCTGGCACAGCTCCGCTTGAAGGACATCTTTCGCCGATTACCCGCCTTACCTAACTCTCGGCGTGTCTTGGCGGATTGCCTCATCATCGCCCATCTCGGCTCTTGGCCGGTTTTGGATGCTTTTTGAAGTCATCCAAAAGAACTATGGATTAGTCCATATTCTTGGAGGTACGCACATAAGACGCTCCCTTGCGCCGTCCTTGCATGGTCAAGTCGCCTCGGGCAACCAGCCGAGAGAGCAGGTCGCGGGCCTGGTGGGACGCAATCCTGCACAGCCCCGCCGCCTCCCTGCGAGTGATGCGGCCGTGCTTTGCCACGTATTGCAGCATCATCTGCTCCTGCTGCAGAGGTTCGAAGCCGCGCTGGCGCACGTAGGCGGCCTTTGCGCCGAGCCGCCGGTAGGTGGAGGCGGAAAAGTGCCAGATGCGCCCTTTTCTCTTGCCCCGGGCTTCCACTAACCCAGCTTCCACGAGGCGGTTCAACACGCCGCGGGCATCGGCTTCCGGTTTCTGAATCAGCCGGGCGGCCTCGTCCGTCGTAAAGGCGCGCTCCGCCTCGAGCCGGGCGTGCTTCTCCTTCTGCTGTAGCGTTATTCGGTAAGCCACTTCTGATTCCTGCTGGGGCTGGAGGACGCGGAGCACCCGCAGTGGTGGCGGGTGGCGGTTGCACCGCCGCTGGCGGGGCGCCAGGTGTGGAGCCAAGGTAGGTGTTGGATCAAGCCGGGCAACAGCCCAGGTTCGCCCGCAATCCTCCCATGCTCCCGGTTGCGTCCGCAACTTTGGAGCGTTGGCGACGTCGGCGACCTGCGCGACTACTTCGCCACCGCCCGCAAGTCGGACCGCCGCACCCACTCCACCGTGTCAAACGCAGCGTCTGCGGTGATTATTCGGGTTATGCCGTGGCTTTTCCATGACGGCGAGGTGAACGAGGTTTCGCGGGCTGAGGCCACCAGTTTACAGCCTCACCGTAATGAGATTCCCCGACTCGTAGCGGCGGAGGCCCCACGCGAAGACGGCGCGCGCAGTGACCGCCAGGACCAGGGTCGCGGCGACAAGCGCCGCGAAGAAGCCTGGGTGGAAACGGCGCAAGACGTGCACCGGAACCGAACTGATGAACCCGGCGGGGATCAGCGTGAAGAGGATCACCCTCGTAATGCCCTGAAAGACCGTGGTCGGGTAAGACGCAAAGTGAATCAGCGTCGCCGAGAGCTGGTCGGAGAGTCCCTGGGAGCTTCCAATGAAGAACGCGAGCGAGTTCACGAGTACGAAGAAGCTCACGAAGAAGACGGCGACGATCAGCACCGACAGCACGTAAAGGGCGAGGCGGCCAGGGGTCGCCCCGCCGAAAGCGAGGAAGACCAGGGTGCCGAAGGCGATGTCGCCCCACGCTGACGTGCTCATGCGGCTTACGAGGGCGTGCAGGAGCACGTCCCTGGGGAGCACCAGGTAGTAATCAAGGTCGCCCCGGAGGATGAGGCCTGAAAGGCTCAGCGCGTTTCCGAACAGCCCCGTGGCCACACCGAAGGACGTGGCCAGCACCGCCCACAGCACCACGACATCCTCGCGCTGCCATGACCCGAGCACCGGGAACTTCGTGAAGTACAGCCACCAGAACGAAAGCCAGATGCCGTCGTTCAGGAACATCCCGAAGACCTGCGAGATGAAGCTCGCCCTGTACTCCATGGCAGCCTGGAGGTTGAGTCGAGCATAGGCGGCTATGAGCTGCACGTTCGCGGAGAGGCTCGCCTTCCGGCGGACCGTGCACGGGAGCACATGCGCGGCGTGACCCATGGGACGGCCGGCAACTCCCGTTCGTCCCTCGAACCCAGGCCGAGGCCCGGACCCGGGCTTCAGCGCAGGCCGAGAATCAAGCCGACCCCCCGTCCCAGTCCCAGTCCCAGTCCCAGTCCCAGCCTCAGCCTCAGCCTCAGCCTCAGCCTCAGCCTCAGCCTCAGCCTCAGCTTCAGCTTTAGCCGCAGCCTCAGCCTTAGCCTCAGGCTCAGGCTCAGGCTCAAGCTCAATTTCAACCCCAACCTCAACCTCAAGCTTGAGTTCGGACTCAAGAGCAGGTTCAGCCCGAATACCGGATGCGTCCTTGGCGGCGTGTTCCACGCGAACGGGGCGATCGCGGTTGCGATCGCGGTTGTCCCCTTTGTCTGCTTTATCCGCCGTTGACATCGAGGCGCCTCCTTCCAAGGCGGAATACGCAGGACAGCACGCAACCCATCACGGCGACCCAGGTGACCTGGCGCATCAGGATGGTAAACGGCTGCGAGCTTGCGAAGTCAGCAAACATCCTGGCGGGCGCGTAGACCACCTGGTTCATCGGCAGCGATGCGGCCACCCTGCGCAGCGCGGCCGGAAAGAGGTCGAGAGGCAGGAGGGTCCCGCCCAGGATCAGCGCAAGGCAGTTGTAAATGAGCCCGAACGGGGCGGTGTCCTCGACCCAGAAGGCCAGAAGGCCGATGGCTGCTGCCGTGATGTAGTCCACGGTGAGGCCCAGGAGCATTGATGCGAACACGAACGGCGCCGCGTGCAGCGGCACGCGGATCGGTCCCACCATGAGGAGGGCGACCGCGCCGCCAACGAGGAGGTTGGCTCCGACTTTGACTACGGACTCCCCGAGGAAGGTCGCATAGTGGAAGATGAGATAGTTCACGGGCTTGTTCAGGGAGTATGCGATCTGTCCCGACCGGACCTCCTCGTCCATCTTGCGCCAGTAGCGGACCCTTCCGGTGATGATGCTCTCCGTTATGACGAGATACCAGATCATCTGCGCCACGGAAAACCCCGCGATGGTCGGACGGCCGGTCACCGAGTAGGTCGTGCGCCAGAGATGGACGAACACAAAGATGACGACCGCCATGAAGATCGTGCGGACAAGCGTGTCCAGGAAGTACGCCGTGGCGTTCTCGACCGAGAGCTCGAACACCGCGAGGTACTTGTTGGCAGATCGGAGGGGGCCCAGCACAATCGAGCCGCGCCCGCACCCGCGCCCACGCCCATGCCCGCACCCGCGCCCACACCCGTGCCCGCGCTCGTGCCCGCGGCCATGGCCGCGCCCATGGCCACGCGCTGTCCAATGCAAGCCCTGCGCTTCTAAGGATCCAGACCGTGTGATCATGCAGCCCCATCCCCGTCCCCTGGCGGAGGGGCGCCATCCGGCGCACTGTACTCGCTTGTCGGAACGCGCCGCGCAGCCTTGCCCTCCGTTTCCCTGTCACCCTCGCTCTCGCCCTTACCTTCGCCCTGGCGGTCGCCTCCGGTTGCGGCCGCAGTTGCAGTTGTAGTCCCGGTTACGGCTGCGGCAGGGGCAGGGGCAGGGGCAGGGGCAGGGACGGGAGTTGGGGCGACCTCCCGGTATATCGCCGCGATGATGTCCTCGAGCGGCGGGTCCGATATGTTGATGTCCACAACGTTGAATCGCTGAAGGATGAAGCTGACCACGCTCTCGATCCGCTGCTCCCTCGTGTCCATCTCTAGCTTCAGGCCGTACCCCTTCGCTTTCAGGACGCGCACTCCCGGCAGCGGGAGGTCCTCGTCGCCGACGGGAGAGGCGAGCTTCAAGTCAACCACCTTGCTCTTGAGGTAGCTCCGCTTCAGCGAGGACGTGCTCTCATCGAGGATGAGCTCGCCGTGATTGATGACGATGACGCGCCGGCAGAGACCCTCGATGTCTCCGACATCGTGGGATGTGAGGAAAACCGTCGTCCCTTCCTCCTCGTTCACCTGCCTTATCAGAGCCCGGATGCTCTGGCGTGCCACGACGTCGAGCCCGATGGTGGGCTCATCCAGAAAAATGAGCTGCGGCCTGTGCAGGAGGGAAGCAGCGATCTCGCACCGCATCCTCTGGCCGAGCGAGAGCTTGCGGACGGGGGTGCGCTGAAACTCTCCTATCTCGAATGTCTCGATGAGGTGGTCCCGCCGAGCCAGGTATTCCTTGCGGTCGAGTTCGTATATCCTCGCCAGCAGGTCGAAGGTGTCCAGCGGGGGCAGGTGATACCAGAGCTGAGACTTCTGGCCGAAGACGGAGCCGATGTGAAAGGCCAGGCGCTCCCGCTCTCGCCATGGCGTGAACCCGAGGACGCTCGCCTCCCCGGATGTCGGGAAAAGTATCCCCGTAAGCATCTTGATGGTGGTGGACTTGCCCGCCCCGTTGGGGCCGATGAAGGCCACCGTTTCACCCTGGTTCACCTCGAAGGAGATCCCCCGCACGGCGCGGACGTGCGATACCTGTGGCTTGAAGACGGAGCGGACGCTCGCCCGCAGCCCGGCCTCCCTTTGCCTGACGGTAAAGGTTTTCGTCAGTTCCCTTACGGTGATCGCTTGTTCCACCGTCACCTCTCCCTCGCCACGCGCGGCGCCGCGCGTGTTCGCACCGCCTGCTGGTTGGCTGGCTGACTGGCCGAGCGGCCCACCGGGTGGCTGGGTGGTCGGGCGGAGCGTCTGCCGCCCGGCCGGCGCCGCTCCGCGCGCAGGTTCGAGCAGATTCTATCACAAGCTACGCGACGGCTTCAAGCTGTTGCGGCATGCGGCTGTTACGGCAGGTCGCCAGGTAGCGTTGACCGTCCCGCGCTCATTTGGTAGAATCAGGTTACAAGGACGCGCACGACGGCGTGGGGAGGACAAGGCGGTGGGTGCTATGAGAGGCTCCGATTCGCCGAGAGAAACGCGCTCCACTGTAGACGTTGGGCCCTACGTAGCAGGCATAAGGCGAAGAGCACGGCTGTGGGCCAAAGAATGCGAGAAAGCACAGCGGGCAGCCAGGGCGGATGCCACAAGGATCGCCGGGCGGCTGACGGAAGCCGGTGCTACCCGGGTGGTGCTTTTCGGGTCGCTCGCGCGCGGCGCCGGTTTCACGCCCCTGAGCGACATCGACCTGGCCGTGGAGGGTATCGCCTGGTCCGATTACTGGCGTGTCTTCTCTGAGGTTTCCAAGCTGACCTCGTTTGGCGTCGACCTCGTTGTGCTTGAAGACGCCTCGCCTGAGCTTCGCCGCCGAATCTTTCTGGAGGGAGAGGACCTGTTGCATGGTTGTTGATGCGAGACAACTCCGAGTCCTGAAGGCCGAGATCCAAAGCGACCTCCGAGCGATCAGGAGGCTCGCCGAGACGGTTGCGGAAGCTCGTCCCACGGATCTGGAAAGAGAACCTCCCAAAGTCGTGCGAAGCGGGCGAGCTCGTATCGCGCCTACTGGCACTGCCTGCGCAATCGTCAGCAAAGGGGCGCGAAGCTGAGGCAGGACCGGTGTGCGCGCGTTCACGTTACCCGTTCGCCCGAGGTAATTGCTGGGAGGAAATCGCACGTCCGTGTCGAACCTCGCACGTTGCCAGGCTGAAAGGAGGACTCGTGTGTGGGAATGGAGCCGTTCAATCCGCTTGAGAAGCGCAGTCTGGCCGAGAGCGTGGTGCAAGCCTTGCTGAAGCGCCCCTGTCATCCGTTGCCGCCCTCAGATCCCTTTGTCGGCGCGGGGATCTACGCGCTGTACTACTCGGGGCCTTTCCCTCCGTACGAGCCGATAGCTCAGAAAAACAGCGGCGGAAGATGTGAGCAGCCTATCTACGTAGGCAAGGCTGTGCCGCAAGGTGCAAGGAAGGGTCGTTTCGGGCTTGACGCATGCCTAGGGGACGTGCTTTTCAGACGGCTGAAAGAACACGCACAATCTATCGAGCAGGCAGAGAACCTGGAACTTGCGGATTTCTCGTGCCGCTATCTCATTGTCGATGAGATATGGATCCCGCTTGCGGAGCAGTTTCTCACCGAGGTTTTCTCTCCCATATGGAACGTCGTAATTGATGGCTTCGGGAACCACGACCCTGGTGCGGGCAGGTACGACCAGAAGAAGTCTGCGTGGGACGTGCTGCATCCTGGCAGACCCTGGGCCGCGAAGCTGCAGCCGTCAGATTCAACTCATGAAGAGCTTGTGGAAAGGATCGCGTGCGCTCTTCGGGTAGACACCAGCTCACCTTAGTGGTAGCGATCCTTTGTGCAGCGGTGGGCCGAGCTCTGTCTCTCATCCGATTGTAACCACCAACTACCACGCCAGACGTCGCCACGAGAAGTGGCCTCATTGCCCGCTGTTGTTTATTGCCACCCGCGAAAGAGAAGGTTTGCCATGAGGACGCACTCGCGGACACAACTTCCCCTCTAGGGCTTCTGCAGGACCACGGCAGCGTCATATAGAGGGATCTTCTTTGTCGCGTTTTCCCGTAGGCCGGTGTTGACTATGCTGCTTCCCACACGCTGTCCCCGGATGACGTATATCCCGACGGTCTTAAGGCCGTTCTTTTCCCCGAGTAGGCTGAAGAACCGATCGACTTGGACTTCGACTCCTTGTATTACGCTGTTGCCCACGACAATTACGGCTTTGCCAGAGGGTCGCAGGACCCTTGCAAGTATGGAGCAAAACTGCTCCGTGTCGTTCAAGTAGCATGCGACGTAGTTTGCCCATCCAGGTCCGCCATAGGCGCCCTTCTCTGGTTTAATGGAACGAATCCGGTCCACGAGCAGAGAAGCTTCAGGGAGATCGAAGTCGAGGTGGACGGGTTCTCCATCCCTGACCGACTGCCAGTACCGGCCGTAATTGGCGTCCTCAAGAGCTTTGAGATCGCTGGCGTTGGAGATAAAGTCCAGCCAGAAAAGCTGTGGGCGGGTGTTCCTGACATAGTGATAGTTGTTCATATATGGCGGAGAGGTTATGACCAGATCGACTGAGTCATCCGCGAGAACCTCCTGTGACCCGCTGAAGAAGCTCTGCCTGTACACCGCCGCTGCGGGGTTTAGTTGGCAGGAAGCAAGCTCCTTTCTCAGGGCGGCCTGGTCTGCAGTCATTTCTCGCAGCTTTTTCACCAGGATGTGGGACACCGGGGCGTTTACTATGGGGCTTCTGCCGGCACTGGCTCGCGAACTCAGAGACGGCTCATACGAATAGTTAGAGACAGACACCATTACGGCGCCCAGCGCAACCTGGAAGAACGACCTCAGCTCTTCCGGAAGCGACGCTATGTAATCCAGCGAAAATAGCACCTTTCTTTCGACAAGTGGCGCAAAGAACGGAACCTTGGATCGGAACCCCTTCGGCGGTCTGGTCCTTGGTGCTGGCAACCTGGAGAGGTCAACCGTGCCTTTCCCGCTGCTACCTTGAGCATGATCGAGTTCTCGTTCTATTGGTCTCATGGACTTCGCGTAACCTGCGATTGCATCGGCCAACGCCGGTTCGCTTATCTGGGTGCACTGCAGCTTGGTTTCTGCGACCAGGGCCGCAAAGTGGTTGATCTCGAACCCGACGGTATCGAAGCCGCGGCGATACGCCTCCACAAGGGTCGTGCCGACACCTGCAAAAGGATCGAGGACTGTAGCACCAGGGCGCCGGTCCGGAAGGTACAAATCGATGCAGCTTGCGGTGAAGGTTCCGGAAAAACCTGCGATCCAGTTTACCCAACGGTGGATGGGGAGGAACTTGTTCTTTGCAGCAGTTGGATCCCGGAAAACACGGCCTGGGTCCGCGACGCCGTGCTGGCCCAGTGCGTCATCAAAGGACAGTTGCTGAGGAAGCGAGGTTATGGTAGCGGACATCGTTACGCCACGACCGAAGACGAACAGCCTGAGAATAGAGACGTCTTGTCGCAGCTGCCCTCCCCTCGGTGAGGATACGCGCGGAGGTTTTCCGTAGACAATGGTAGGCGCCGGCGCATTTAGTAAGCTTCGCCACTATTATATGCTACATATGTTCGCCCATCAAGCGACAATTATCGCTCTGCTCGGCTTTCGGCGTCAAGCCAGGTACATTATGACAAGCCAGGTACGGTCCTGGCAATCCTCCAAAAGTATGATTCTATCCTCTGCAGGGCGGGACCTGGCGCACCTGTAGCCTTGCGGGAAGGAAAACGCCTGTTGCTGGCGAATACGCCATTGAACGAAGGCGTAACCCGGCGAAATGCTCGGTGGATCCGGGAGATCCAGACGTAGCAGGGTAGTATTACTTGCCTTTGACAGCGATCTCCGCAAGTCCCGCACGGGCTGAGTCTGTCACGCTGCACAACGTGCGGGTCAAAAGCGCTCAGGAACTCGCGGCCTTACAGCCACGGTGGATGGCAACTCCTGGATGTCAACGCGAAGTACTGAGGAATACAACGCGCAACGGGGATGAAAAGCATGGCAAGAAAGATCGTCGAATGCGTTCCGAACTTCAGCGAAGGGCGCAGGCCCGAGGTCGTGCAGGAGATCGTCGCAGCCGTCGAGGGCGTCGCGGGCGTGCGGCTTCTCGATTACTCATCTGACCCGAGCCACAACAGGTCGGTGCTGACCTTCATCGGTGAGCCCGCCCCCGTCAAAGAGGCGGCGTTCCGGGCCATCGCGAAGGCAGCGGACCTCATCGACATGGAGGAGCACCACGGGGAGCACCCGCGTATCGGCGCCACAGACGTGGTCCCGTTCGTGCCGGTGCAGGGCGTTACGATGGCTGACTGCGTTGCCCTTGCGCGCGAGCTGGGCGCGAGGGTTGCCCACGAGCTCCGCATTCCCGTCTATCTCTATGAGGAGGCCGCGACCCGCCCCGACCGCCGTAACCTCGCCGATATCAGGAGGGGCGAGTACGAGGGTCTGAAGAAAGAGATCCATCTGCCTGAGAGGCGCCCAGACTTCGGGGAGCCGGTGATGCACCCGATGGCGGGCGCGACGGTGATTGGAGCGCGCGAGTTCCTCATCGCGTACAACATCAACCTGGGCACGTCCGATGTTTCCATAGCCAAGAAGATAGCTCGCGTCATCCGCGCCTCGAGCGGCGGGCTCATGTATGTCAAAGCGCTCGGGATCAACCTCGAGGACCGCAACCTGGCCCAGGTCTCCATGAACCTCACCAACTTCAAGAAGACGCCCATGCACGTTGTGTTCAACCTCGTGAAGTCCGAGGCCGAGCGATACGGCGTCCCGATAGTCGGCAGCGAGATCGTGGGCCTCGTGCCGCTTGACGCCCTCCTCGCCGCCGCCGAGCACTACCTCCGCATAGAGAACTTCTCCCACAAGCAGGTCCTGGAGACCCGCGTGATGGAGTGAGGGCCCGCGCTTTGAGCCGGGGAGACGGCGATTTCATTGGGCTTTACCGGGGAAGGAGGGAAGCGCCGCTGTCGAGCCTGGGCCTCACCTCGTGAGATGGCCGGGCCGGCGAATGCCGCAGCGGCGCCGCGGGCATGAAGATCCGCGCAGACCTCGTCGTTGAGAATGCAAGCGAGCTTGTGACCGTCGCGGCGGCCGGGTGCGAACGCGATGATAGCGCGACGCGCGTCGCCCCCGGATCGAGGGGCACGGGCAGGGCGGCGGTGAGTCCGCCAGGCCTCCCCCGCACCGGGCGGGCCATGCGCGAACTCGGCATCATCGAGAACGGCAGCGTGGCTGCGTTCGGCGACCGGATCGTTGCCGTGGGCCCGTCCGCCGAGGTGAGGGCGAAGGTGAGCCTTACCCCCGATGCCCGGGTGATCGGCGCCACGGGAAAGGTGGTCCTGCCGGGGTTCGTTGACCCCCACACCCACCTGGTCTTCGCCGGGTCCCGGGAACACGAGTTCATCCAGCGTGCCGAGGGACGCTCGTACATGGACATACTGGCCTCGGGCGGGGGCATACTGTCCACCGTGAGGGCCACACGTGCCGCTCCGCCATCGGAGCTTGTCGAGCTTGCTTTGAAGCGCCTGGATGTCATGCTCTGCCACGGCACGACCACCGCTGAGGTGAAGAGCGGCTACGGCCTGTCCGCGGACGAGGAGCTGAAGTGCCTCCGAGTCATAAGAGAACTCTCCGAGCATCACCCCATGGACATCGCCGCCACATTCCTCGGGGCGCACGCCGTGCCGCCCGAGTACCGCGGCGATCCTGACGGGTATGTGCTCTGCATCACCGAGGAGATGCTCCCGCGCGTGGCTTCGGAGGGGCTTGCGGAGTTCTGCGACGTGTTCTGCGAGCACGGGGTGTTCTCCGTCGACCAGTCGCGTCGCATCCTCGAGGCTGGCAAAGCCATGGGACTTGCCCCCAGGCTCCACGCGGACGAGATCGCGCCCATGGGCGGCGCCGAGCTTGCCGCAGAGGTCGGCGCGGCGAGCGCGGATCACCTCCTCTGCGCGTCGCCTGACGGCATGCGCCGAATGGCGGAGGCAGGGGTCGTGGCCACGCTGCTCCCCGCCACATCGTTCACCCTCATGCTCGGGCGGTACGCCGATGCGCGGGCTTTCATCGACGCTGGCTGCCCCGTGGCCCTGGCCACGGACTTCAACCCTGGCACGTCGCCCGCGCTTTCGATGCAGTTCGTGATGAACCTGGCTGCTTTCGGCATGAGGCTTCGTCCTGCCGAGGTCATTTGCGCGTGCACCATCAACGCCGCGCACGCCCTCAGGCGCGCTGACGAGGTCGGCAGCCTTGAGGTGGGCAAGCTTGCCGACATCATCATCGCCGACATCGACACTCACCTCAAGCTGCCCTATCAGCTCGGGACCAACTTCGTGGACAAGGTCATCAAGCGCGGACAGGTCGTTGTCACCGGAGGGAGGCGCGTCGTCCAGTGAACCTTACGGACCTGACTGTAAAAGGCTTCATCGACGAGGTCGCATCAAGCTCGCCCGCGCCTGGCGGAGGGAGCGTCTCGGCGCTTGCGGCGGCGCTCGCCGCGGCCCTCGTGAGCATGGTAGGATCGCTCACCCTCCGTAAGCTGGCTGGCAGGACAGCGGGACAGGCACCGACATCGACACCGACACCGACACCGACACCGACACCGACACCGGCACCGGCGTCAGCGCCGGCACCAGGAGCGGTGCCTGGGTCCAGCGAGGGAAGGACGGCTGCGCAGGTCGGCGCGGAGCGGGGCGCGCAACGGGGCGACGCGGGCGCGCGGCAGCCCGATGTGGAGGCGGACATGACCATGGCCGTGGACATCGCAGGCGACCTCAGACGCCACTTCGAAAGGCTCGTAGACGAGGACGCCGCCGCGTTCAACGCCGTGATGGCCGCCTACAGGCTGCCGAGGTCCACCGACGATGAGAAGAAAGCCCGCAGCGCCGCGATCCAGGACGCCCTCAAGGAGGCCTGCCGCGTGCCGTCGGAAGTCGCGAAGGGCGCAGTGGAGGTGCTCCGCCTTGCGGACCTGGCGGTGGCCGAAGGTGCCGAGAGCGCGCTCTCAGATGCGGCAGTGGCGTGCCTTGCAGCAGATGCAGCCCTGCACGGAGCGTACCTCAACGTTATGATCAACCTCGCGCTCGTCAGGGATCAGGTCTTCGCCGCAGCGATGCGTGACGAAATGTCAAAGGCTCTGGAATCCGGGGAAAATATCCGCGACAGGATCATGGCCCGGGTCCGCGAGGCGTTGGATTGAAGGAGGGAGCGGCATGCCCGGAAAGGCGCTTGTGGTGATCGACATGCTGAAGGACTTCATCGACGCCGATGGAAAGCTCTCTATCGGCCCTGCGGCATCGAAGGTCGTGGAGGCCATCGCGCGGAAGATCGACGAGGCCCGCGCCGCGGGATGGCCGGTCATCTACGTTTGTGACAGGCACACCGAGGATGACCCCGAGTTCGGCATGTTCCCGCCTCACTGCGTGGCTGGCACCCCTGGTGCCGACGTGGTGGACGAGCTTCGGCCCCGCCCCGGGGACAAGGTCATCCCCAAGCGCAGGTTCAGCGGGTTCTTCCAGACCGACCTCGACCTCACCCTGCGCGAGCTCGGCGTGGACGAGATAGTGCTGGTGGGCGTGTGCACGAACATCTGCGATCTCTACACCGCGGCCGACGCCAGGATGCTGAACTACAGGGTCACGGTTCCAAGGGACTGCGTGGCGTCGTTCGACGAGGCCGCGCACGAGTTCGCACTCAAAGAGATGGAGCGCACCCTCGGCGTCAGGGTGATCTGACGGCACCTTATGGCATGGCACCGTTCCAGGGGCACGACTCAGGAATCCCTGGCTGGGACCGCGATGGTGACCATCGGGTTCGAGGGCGGCCATCTGGTCAGGACACAAGAGCCCCGAGCATCGCAGACCTCTAAGTAGATCGCCACGAATCCGCGCTACTTTTCAGCGCGCAAGTCTTGTCCAGGGTTGCCGGTGTTGCACTCCGGGGACGGCGCGTGCGGTGAGCCTCGTTCGAATCTGGCGCTCAAGGCTAGCCAAGTTCCAGGCGCCCCGCCCTGGTAAGCACCGCGAGCCCCAGCACCGTCAGGAGAAGTGGCGCAAACTTATGGCGCCATACTTAGAAACCTGCCGCAGGGGAAACCGGGGGGATACCTTTGACTACGACTACGAACGAAAGGGCGGGTGCCCACAACGCCCGCCTGATCCTCATCAACACCACGCAGGACCTGGCGCGTGAGATGCGCGACATCGGCGTCGCGCCCGAAGGTGCGGCCATAATGGTGCCCAAGGGCGTGTTTCGGGTCATTCGCCTGGAGCGCGTTCCCCTCAGGGCCGCCATCCTCATCAAGGAGGAGATGCTCTCGAAGGGCGGGGAGGCGGCGGTGAGCGACGCGGTCGCCTCCCTCTCCACGGACACGACGGATGTCCTCATCATGGGCACGGTCCGCGCACTCCGCCGCGCAGCCGACGGGCTCTCGCGGCAGCCGTTCGGCCTTCGCGACATCGCCCGGGAGATCCGGGAGGTGCTCGACGCCGCCGAGGCCCAGTCCCAGCCGCGGACGCTCACGCTGCGCGAGCATACGCTCGAACTCGGGAAGAAAACCTACATCATGGGCATCGTCAACGTGACGCCTGACTCGTTCTCCGATGGTGGGCAGCACGCGACGACGCAGGCGGCCGTGGACCACGCCCGGCGCCTCATCGATGAGGGTGCCGACATCATCGATATCGGCGGTGAGTCCACGCGGCCCGGCGCGGAGGCCGTCCCGGTCGACGAGGAGCTGGCGCGCGTCATCCCTGTGGTGGAGCGCCTCGTCCCCGACATCCCTGTCCCGATCTCGGTGGACACCTACAAGGCCGAGGTCGCCGAGTCCGCGCTCGCGGCCGGAGCGCACATGGTAAACGACATCTCCGCGCTCCGCCTGGACATGCGTCTCGGCGAGGTAGTGGCGCAGGCAGGGGTGCCTGTGGTCCTGATGCACATGAGGGGCCTTCCCCGCAACATGCAGGAGAACCCGCATTATGACTCGGTTATCGGAGAGATTCTCGCCTTCCTGCGCGACGCCGTGGCAAGGGCCGAGTCGTGTGGCATTCGACGCGAGGGCATCATCATCGACCCCGGGATCGGCTTCGGGAAGACCGTCGCCCACAACCTCGAGATCCTCCGGCGGCTTGGCGAGTTTCGCAGCCTCGGGCTCCCCATACTGGTGGGCACATCCAGAAAGTCGCTCATCGGAAAGGTGCTGGGCCTCCCCACGAGCCAGCGGCTCGAAGGCACAGCCGCTACAGTGGCGCTTGCTGTGGCGTCCGGCGCGGATATCGTCCGCGTTCACGACGTGCGATACATGGCGAGGGTGGCGCGGATGGCAGACGCCATCGTGAGAGGAGGGGCTGCGTGTGCCGACTGACAGGATCATCCTCAGGAACATGGTGTTCTACGGGTATCACGGGGTTTTCCCAGCTGAGAAAGAACTTGGCCAGAGGTTCGAGGTGGACGTCGAGATGGCGTGCGACCTTTCCGCCCCGGCGCAGGCTGATGACCTCGAGTCCGGGGGCATCAACTACGTGGACGTCTATACGCAGGTCAAGGACATCGTGGAGGAGCGCGAGTTCAATCTCATCGAGGCTCTGGCCGAAACCATCGCGCAGGAGATCCTGTCAGCTCACAACGTGGACGAGGTAACGGTGAGGGTGAGGAAGCCCGACGCGGCCATCGGCGGGGTGCTGGACCACGTGGAGGTGGAGGTCGTGAGGAGGCATGGGCGGTGACGCTAAGTAGATCGCCACAAACCCGCGCTACCTTTCAGCGCGCAGGTCCTCCGAATTTGGCGCACAGGCTAGCCAAATTCCAGGCGCCCCGTCGTGCAAGCACCGGCAACCCGGAATCTTCTCCCAAACCGGCATGGATTTCTGAACTCACACTTAGCCAAATTCCAGGCGCCCCGTCGTGCAAGCACCGGCAACCCCAACACCGTCAGGAAGAGCGTCGAAGACTTGTAGCGCCATACTCAGCCCTCGCATACCTCGGGCTGGGCTCCAACGTTGGCGACCGCAGGCGCAACATGGCCGACGCCGTCAGGATGCTTTCGGAGTCCGGGGACGCAAGGGTTGAGAGGGTGTCATCCCTTTACGAGACGGAACCCGTGGGATATGCGGAACAGGGGCCTTTCCTCAACGCCGTCGCCCAGATCGTGTGCGACCTCGCTCCCCCCGGACTTCTGTCGTTGTGCCAGGATATCGAAGTCAGGCTGGGGCGCAAGCGAACCGTGAGGTGGGGTCCGCGGACCATCGACATCGACATCCTGCTATACTTTGGAGGACGTCCAGCCAGAGGAGGAAGCCCCGCGGAGCCGGGCGCCATCGGCTTACAGGTTCGTAGCGACCGCGAGGAGACGCCCGCAGGCCTGACCATCGAACCTTCCCCCGGACGCCTCGAGATCCCTCATCCCCGAATGTGGCAGAGGGGATTCGTCATCATCCCCCTGGCAGAGATCGCCCCCCATGTCGTTGCCCCGGACGGACGCAGTGTGAAAGACCTCGCCCGCGACCCTGTCATGCAAAGAGGTGTTTTTCTCCACGCGACCGGCTCATGGTGGAAGCGCGCTGACGAAGGAGGCACCGACAGGGGAAGCGGCGGCGCTCGCCACATCCGCGCCCAGGGGCCGGTGTTCCTGGGCCGCGAAGTGCAGCGGCTTGCCGAGGTGGACTCGACGAACGCCGTGGCGAGACGCATGGCGGAGGCGGGAGCGCCCGAGGGCACGTGCGTCGTGGCCGAGACCCAGACCGCAGGGCGGGGGCGGATGGGACGCACGTGGCACTCGCCTCCCGGCGGCCTGTGGCTCTCAGTGGTGCTTCGTCCCACGGTGGCGCCCAGAGACGTCGGCAAGCTTGCGCTCGTGACGGGCGTGGCTGTGACAGAGGCCATCCGCAAGGCGACGAGTCTTCCGGCGAAGATGAAGTGGCCCAACGACGTGGTGGTGCGTGGGAGAAAAGTCAGCGGCATCCTCGTGGAGGGCAGGTGGCGCGGCGAGGCCGTGGACTACATCGTTGAAGGTATAGGTATCAACGTCGCGGTGGACATTGCCGGCCTGCCCCAGGACATCCAGGCCACCGCGGGCACACTCGTCCCTCCCTGCGGCCAGGGCGCCCTGGCGCTCCGGGAGAGGCTTCTCGCGCTGGTCCTGGAGGAGCTGGGCGTGCTCTACCGCCGGTTCTTGTCAGGCGGGTTTTTGGGCATACTTGAGAAGGCCAGGCTCTACTCCGACACGCTGGGAAGAGAGGTCGAGGCCGCCTGTCCGGGCGGGCCCGTGCTCGGAACGGCCGTGGACATCGATGCGGATGGCGCCCTCGTGATAAGGACGTCGTCCGGGGATGTTCGGATGGTGTCTGGCGATGTGAGCGTGCGCCGCGCCGGCGGCGGCTACTCAGGCTGAGCGAGCCGCTGGTAGTGCTCGTCACTCCTGGTTGGTCGAGTGGTGCGCGAGGTTGCCGAAACCCAAACCCTCGGGGCAGGGCTGTTCCCGAGCACCGCGTGCCCCCGAGAAAGCGGCAGAAACCTTTCGTCTCATGCGGGGTGTTCATTCGAAGTATGTCCGCGAAAGTCACCGCCCTCCTCATTGCCCTCATCGCCGGGGTCTCCATGGCGGTCCAGGGGTCCATCAACACCAGGCTCGGCAAGGTGGTAGGCCAGTGGGAGGCCATTTTCGTCGTGCACGTCGTGGGACTCGTGGGAGTGTCCTTCCTGTTGTTCGCGTTGAAGATGGGCCAGGGTGACCTCGGCCGGATCACGAAAGGCCCGTGGTACGCCCCGCTCGGCGGCCTCATCGGCGTGCTCATCGTCTGGGGCGTCGTGGCGAGCATTCCGAAGCTGGGGGTGGCGGTGGCGACCACCTCGATAATCGTGGGCCAGGTGCTCACGGCCCTCCTCATAGACCACTTCGGCCTCTTTGGCCTGCGTGCGGTGGCGTTTACATGGCCGAAGGGGCTCGGGCTGTTGTTGCTCGCAGCCGGTGCTAAACTGCTCCTGGGTTGACGCGCCGATGACGGCGGCCCGCGCGTCCGGCCGGGACATGTCAAATGAAGTTTCAATCTCGTGGAATGGCAGGAAATACTAATCACCTGTCGAATACTTCCGACGTGGGGCAACATGTTGCATCGTTGCAGGGGTTGAGCCTGGCTGCTGCCACTTTAGTGTTCGTGGGAACGCAGTATCGTCATATCTGCCATTTCAACAAGCACCAGAGTTGCCGCCGGGCCGGACGATCGCTCCAGGATGGAGGCGGGCCAGCCTGGGGGGCCAAACGACCCGGCTCGAACGCCGGGGGAAGGTGAAGGCTTCCGGACGGCGGCGTGTGCATGATGCGGTTGCAGCGAAATCCACGACCATCGGTGGTCCTGGTCCTGCGCAGGAGCAGGGGCCCTGGATGCTGATGGTCGTCGTGTGTCTGTCCAGGCGCCGTTCGGGGCCATGGGCACCGCGCCCGGACGTCTGCAACTGTATGTCGCTCGGTTGAGGTTCGGGTAGCAAGACCTGAGCCCCCGCCAGCCGAAGCGCGGCACAAGGGGGTTCGAGAAGGCAGCGAGGTAATGCATAGTGACTCATGATCGACGTCACCGCAGGGGACGCTCGTGCTTGCCGCATGCCGCGCTTCGGGGACCGGCGCACTCATCGTTCGGCTCATACTGGGTCCCCCTCTCGAAGGATCTTCGCACCCTCGACGGTCTCGGCGGCAAGGCGGCCTTCTACCGCGATCTGCTTCGCCTTGTCCTTCTGGCCTGCCGGGCCGACCGTGCGCTGGCCCTGGAGATCGATCCTGCGCTCCGGACATCGCACCGGACTTTAGTGCACGTTTACCCGCAACCGACTTCCCCGCAACAAGAGCGACTCTGGGCGTACGTCGCAGGTTATGTGCGATCCGCTCTTCGCGAGGGTGTAGACGTGCGGCTTCCGCAGGACCTCAGGGACGCGCTCGACCTTGCGTCGATGCTTGTGGTACCTGCATTCGGCGACAAGGGAGTCTTCGCTGTCATCGCCGTGTTTTCCGGAGCGTCCTCTCCCCCGCTGGGCGCTGATGTCGAGCAGCTTCTCCGCACGCTGGCAAGCCTGTTCCCGGATGTGGCCGACCACGTGGCCCGCCGCGCATCTTCGCCGACCGGGGCACCCCGCCTTCTCAGACTCCTGAAGGCACGTGGGGCCCTCCGTTCCGCGGGGAGATTGTGCTGCGTCCTCGACGCCGCGACGTATCTCATTGAGAGGGCAGGCTTTGCCGATGCCGTGACGTTCAGGGCGCTGAACGTGGAGACCGGTGAACTCGAGGTGATTGCCTCGTCAGGTCGGACGTGTTGCGACAGGATGGAGAACCCGGTGCCGGCATCCCGATGCAGGGCCGTCGGAGCTGCCGCGGAAGGGGTTGTCGTGCAGGCTGGAGAGGGAGGGGAAGCGACCTGCCCTCTGTTGCGAGGACCCGAGAGAACCCGGAGTGGTCAGGCCGTGTGCGTGCCGGTCCGGGTGGGCCGCGAAGTGGCGGCCGCGCTGGAGGTCTGGCTGCCCCAGGGAGAACGGCTGGACGCAACGGCGATGCGTCTTGTGGAGGCCGTTGCCGAGATGGCAGGCAAAGCATTCGCCGAGGCCAGCATTCACCCCTCGCGGGGCGAGAGCGATTTCAGGTCCGCCATCATCGACACGTTCGCCATCGTGAGCAAGACGTCGAGCGATCCCGCATATGTCGCAGCGACCCTCCTCAGGGCGCTCCATGCGGCCGTCGCCTTCGATGTCGGGGCGGTGGTAGACTGTCACGACAAACACAACGACGTTGCCATAGTTCAGTTGTGCTCGTTTCATTGGACACGCCCCGACAGCCAGCCCGGTCGCGGCGCGGAAATGGAGGCGGACGCCGAGGCTGGTGCTCGGGCCGGGGCTGAGGCTGAGCCCGAGGCCGTGGTTGAGGGCCTTTCGACCCCTGGGGCGCCCGGGACCTCGCTGCGGTGCACGGTCGGTGATGAGGACGCGAGAGCCTGGGTGAACCAGGTGATGCAGATGGCAAGGCCGTTTTCAGATGGGCTGTCCACGAAGCGGCTTTACCTGCCTGACGCTCGCTGGCACGTCGGCCTCATCGTCCCGCTTGCGGTCGCCGGATCCGTCGTGGCCTTCCTCGTGCTGGGCAGGGTGGAGAGCGCGGGGTTCTCCCGCGGCAAGCTTGAGTTCCTGGAGAGCGTGCGCGAAGGGCTCGCGGACCTCTGGGACGGCCTTGTTCGCCGGACTCGCCCTTCGTGGCGGGCAGCAGAACAAGCCATGGCGGAGCGGATTGCGACCCTCGAGCAGCTCGCTGCAGGCGCGGCCCACGAGATCAAGAACCCGCTTTCCGTGATTAAGGGTTACCTCCAGGTGATCCAGGCGGACCCGGGCACGTCTGATGTGACAAAAAAGCGAATCGGGCGCCTCTTTCGCCAGCTCGACCAGATCAACGATGTGGTGGAGGATTTCTCGCAGCTCGTGAGGCCGATGACTCCCGAGCTTGCGCCACTTTCGCTCACCGGAATGCTCGAGGAGGTCGTCGAAATCGTCGAGGCCCAGGCGTCCAATATCGGCGTGAAGATCGTGAGGTCCTACGCTGAGGACACGCCGGAGGTGATGGCTGACGGCGGGAAGCTGCAGCAGGTTTTCCTGAACCTCTGCAGGAACAGCCTCGAGGCCATGGCGCCTGTGGGCGGCGGCGAGCTGCGCGTCTCCACCAGAACCTCGGCGGACGGTCGCGCCGTTGAGATCGAGTTCCGCGACACCGGGCCCGGAATGACGAGCGAAGTCATGTCGCGCATCTTCAGCCCGTTCTACACGACGAAGAAGCACGGGACAGGCCTCGGGCTGACTATATCCATGCACATCGCAAAGCAGCACGGCGGCACGATCCGGGCGCAGAGCACCCCGGGCGCCGGTGCGACGTTCACCGTCGTCCTGCCGATTACCCAGAGGTAGCGACGCACGCTCAGAACGAAGGATGGCGCCGTGAGTCTACGCCGCTTCTCCCGACGGTGTCGAGGTCGCCGATGCTTGCCAGGGCGGGGCGTCGAGGCGTTTATTGGTCTTGAGAAACCCAGCTATCTGTGCGAAGATTATGTTCGTGCGGACGCAGCAGTGGCATTGCCGACGCAGGCAGGCCATGGGCCGAGCGCCGGCCGAAGCTGCAACAACGCAAGGGAGCAAGGGAGCAAGGGAGCAAGGGAGCAAGGCAACATGCAGGTGGCAATAGTCGGACTTCCATCGTCGGGAAAGACAACCCTCTTCAACCTCCTCACCGGTGCGGGACCCGGCCCGGGGAACGGCGTCGCCGACGCGGGGGCAGGCAGGAAGGCAGGGGTGTCCGTGAGGATGGCGCGGGTGCCTGACGGGCGGGTTTCATACCTTGCGGACGTATTCAAACCCAGGAAGACCACGTACGCCCAGGTGGAGGTGGCCGATGTCCCGGGCATCACGCCGCAGGGAGACGCGTCGGAGATGACCCGGTTCCTCACGTACCTCCGCACCGTGGACGCTTTTGTGTACGTGGTTCGTACTTTCGAGGACGCGCCCGGGGCGCTCCCTGTCGAATACGAGATCGACCCCATCAACGAGGTTGAGGCTCTCAACCTCGACCTCATCTTCGCCGACCTCAAGGTGGTGGAGGGGAGGCTGGAGCGCCTCGAGAGTTCCAGGCGGAGGAGCACTGACGAAGACGAGGAGCTCGAGCTCCTGAGGGCGATCCGCCCGTCGCTTGCTGACGGAGTCAGGCTGGACAGGCTTGATCTCTCGACCGAGCAACAGGCGAAGCTCAAAGGCTACGCGCTGCTCACCCTAAAACCCGTTGTCGTGGTGCCAAACCTCAGCGAGGACGATTTCGCAACCCGTGCCTATCCGGGCAGGCGTGACCTCGAGGAGTTCAGCCGGGAGAGCGGGGTGCCCATCGTGGAGCTGTCTGCGAAGATCGAGCTCGAGATTTGCGGCCTGCCCGAGCGCGAGCGCAAGGAGTTCCTCGATGGGTACGGAATACAGGAACCGGCGGTCGCCCAGCTTTCCAGGGAGCTGTACGAGGTCCTGGGGCTCGTGTCCTTCTTTACCGTCGGCGAGGACGAGGTCAGGGCCTGGCCGATCAAGAGGGGAACGACCGCGAGAAAGGCCGCCGGCGAGATACACTCCGATGTCGAGAGAGGGTTCATCAGGGCTGAGGTGATCTCGTTCGACGATTTCAAGGCGAGCGACGGCTCTGTCGCCGCTGCCCGGGCGAAGGGCCTGTACCGTCTCGAGGGTAGAGACTATGTCGTGAAGGACGGGGATATCATCAATTTCCGCTTCAACGCATGATCATGCCGAAACCTCAACTACTTGCGTGCCGGGAGGAATCGCGGCGGGTGAAGACGTGGCGTGCGACTCCGTTGCGACTCCGTAGTGAACGACGACCCGGCGGGCGGCCCGGTGGTGCCCGCTGACGTCGGGCCTCCGCGGGAAGAGGTGGGACGGGCGCTTCGGGGCGCCGAGGAGGTTCGCCGGCGCTACACAGTGATGCAGCTTGCAGACGAGCTTGGCTGGCTCGACGAGATCGCCGGCGAGGTGGAGGGCTGCAACGACATCGCGTGAGCGAGAAAGCGGGTGGAGATGATGGTAGGCTCGAATGAGGAGATCTCTCTGTGGGTAAATTTTGCTCACGCAGGCGGTCACTTTTGCGAGGGGAACGACATCCGCCTGTGCGGGAGACAACGGTTGTCAGTCGGCGGCAGCCTCTGTGGCTGCCGCTTTTCTGTTGTCCTCGGGGGCCCGGTCCCCCGGGGGGACACTGGCACGGGAGTTGCTTAACCTTCGAAGCGAATGTTCTCCGCTCAAGGCAGAAGGGCCCTTTGCCGCTCCAATCCGACGTGGGGTCGTGCGGAGCGGGACCTGCGGAGGCAAGGGATTCCGGCCTGTGGCCTGCGCGCGGCTGGCGGCCGGGCGACCTGGTGGCGATGTACGAAGCTCGATAAGACAACAAGACGAGGGAGGTGAAAGGTTGGTTCGAGGGCTTTACGCGGCGGCATCGGGTATGGCCGCAGGGATGTTGCGCCAGGACGTCATTGCACAGAACCTGGCCAACGTGGACACGCCGGGCTACAAGAAGGACATCGCGCTCATCGGCTCTTTCGGCGACGAGATGGCGGTCCGCGTAGAACGCATGGAAGACGCAGGAGGCCGCGGTGCGTGGCGCCTGGCGAGAACCGTGCCGCTGGGCACGCTCGGGTCCGGGACGTATGTCATGGGCACAGGGTTCGACCGCAGCGGGGGGCCGATCATCGAGACCGGCGCACCACTCGACCTGGCGATCCAGGGGGATGGGTACTTCGTCGTCCAAACGCCGGAGGGTGTCGAGGCCTACACACGCAACGGCTCGTTTACGCTCAACTCCAGGGGCGAGCTTGTCACGAGTGACGGCATGCGGGTCCTGGGGGAGACCGGGCCGGTCGTCGTCCCCTCCGGCAGCGAAGTGGAGGTGCGCGGCGACGGCCAGATAGCTGTGGACGGCCGAGCCGTGGCGAGGCTCAGGGTCGTGACCTTCGACGGCCTGTCCGCCCTGAGGAAGACAGGCGGCGGCCTCTTTGAGGCGCCTCCAGGGGCGGCGCGCCCGGTCAGGGCGGCGGACGGGCCCCTCGTGAGGCAGGGATTCCTCGAGATGTCCAACGTGACCGCTGTGACAGAGATGGTCCAGATGATCGCCGGGATGCGCGCGTATGAGACGTGCCAGAGGGTCATATGGTTCCTCGACCAGACGCTTGACAAGTCCATAAACGATGTTGGGAGAGTTGCGTAGACCCGTTGAACCCGTCGACGCCAGAGTGGCTGGACCGCGCAAGCGGAGGCTGAGGGCCGCCGAACGACTGAGGCGGCCCGGGCAGGGCGCGAGGATGACTCGATCCCATGCGTTGCCTGGCTTCATGACGCCAGGCTTCGGGATCCGACTTTTCAGGGTTTTTCGGGACGGCTCCCCTGCTGGTCGTGGGGCGCGCGCCACGCGGCCAGGGTTTGGGTCGTCCTTCTTGTTTGCATAGGACGCCACAAGGCGGCCGAGGATGGCACAAGGCGGTGAGGAGAAATGATGCGAGCGTTATGGAGCGCGGCCACGGGCATGCTGGCGAAGCAGCTTGGAATGGACGTCATCGCCAACAACCTGGCCAACGTCAATACATACGGGTTCAAGAGGAGCAGGGTGGACTTTCAGGACCTCATGTATCAGAACCTTCGCACCTCAGGGTCAACCGTGGCGGAGGGCGCGAGGGTGCCCGCCGGCATAGAGGTCGGCCTGGGCACGAGGCCCGCCGCTATCCAGAGGATCTTCTCCCAGGGCGATTTCATCCAGACCGAAGGCACCCTGGACCTCGTGATAGAGGGCGACGGGTTCTTTCAGGTGCTGATGCCGGACGGCACCGTGGCCTATACGAGGGACGGCGCCTTCAAGAGGGACAGCGAGGGCAGGATCGTCACGTCGGACGGCTTCCCCATCGAGCCCGAGATCACCATTCCGCCTGAGGCGGTGGACCTCTCCATCGGCACAGACGGGACGGTCTCGGTGATCCTGGCGGGCCAGAGTGAGCCTCAGGATCTCGGCAAGATCGAGCTTGCGAAGTTCGTGAACCCGGCCGGACTCTCGGCCATCGGACGCAACCTGTTCACGGCGACCGCCTCGTCCGGCCAGCCGGTGGTGGGCACCCCGGGCCTCGAGGGCTTCGGCACGATATCCCAGGGGTTCCTGGAGATGTCCAATGTGAAGGTGGTCGAAGAGATGGTCAATATGATCATCGCCCAGCGCGCCTACGAGGTGAACTCCAAGGCCATCCAGACGTCCGATGACATGCTGTCGATAGCCAACAACCTCAAGCGGTAAGCAGGCGAGGGTGATGCTTGCGTGGCTGGCGCAAATGCTCGATACGGACGCGGTCTGAACAAAGCGCTCATCCTCGCGGCGGCGCTCGTGGCGATGGTGACGCTGGTGGCGCCGATGTTCCTTGAGAGTTGCCTTGTAGAGGTCGATGCGGCCGACGCGGCCGACGCGGCCACCGCCACCGCCACGGCTACCGCTGCCGGCGCGGCCGATGGTGCGGACAAGGCCTGCGAGACCGGTGGGGCCGGCGGGCCGGCGGCACAGACGACGGAGCGAGTGAGGATCGAGATCCCCAGCCCGGCCGAGGTAAGGCGCGCCGTCATCAGGCTCGGGGACATTGCGAGCATCGGCGGCGAGGCCGGTGACTGCGCTGATGACGTGGCCGCCCGCCTGCGTAACATTGAGATCGGGCAGGCACCGCTCCCGGGGCAGGAGCGCACGCTGAGCCTCGCGATCGTGCGGGTCAGGCTGAGGCAGGCCGGGTTCGACCCCGACGACATGGTCATCATTAGCCCAACCACGATCGTTGTGAGGACCCGCGCCGCAACGGTCGCCGCGAATGCCATCGCCGCCGCCGTGCGCGACTTCATCGAGGCGAAAATGCCCTGGGGCAAGCGCGAGGCGGAGGTGGCCGTCCTTCTTGGGCCGAACGAGGACGTCCTCGTCCCGGAGGGGGAGGTGTCGCTCGAAGTGGAGGCCCTGCCTACCACGAGGTTCATCGGCAACACCAGCGTCAAGGTGACGGTGCTGGTTGGTGGGACACCCTACAGGGCGTTCCCGGTGAGGCTGAGGGTGGACGTGGCAAAGGCCGTCGTCGTGGCGGCGAGGACGATCCAAAGGCACGAGACGATCGCCTCGTCGGATGTGCGAATCGAGACGAGAGACCTTGCGCGCATGCCGCAGGACGTGGTTTTCGACCTTGCGGCCGTCGTGGGCATGCGGGCGAGCCACACGATTCCGGCGGGGCGCCCGGTGGCGGGTTCAAGTGTGGAACCGCTACCCGTAGTGCGCAGGGGCGAACTCGTGACCATCGAGGCTGTCCTGGCCGGGGTGGTGGTCGCGAGCCCCGGCGAGGCGCTGGAGGACGGCTGCGAGGGAGCGCGCATTCGCGTGAGAAACGTGGCGTCCGGAACGATCATCCGCGCCGTGGTGATTTCGTCGAAGGTGGTCCGCGCCATCTGATTTCGAGGTGCCGGTATTCATGCCGGCAATCAAGGATGCTTTGCGGGGTGATGCTGCTGTGCCCGCGAAACCTGGATACAAAGTGAAAGGTGAGCATCGTTCGCGCGAGAACACGCCTGTAACTCGCACCCGGGAGGACCGTCCCGGTACCCGCGCGTTCTGTACGCTACGCCGTATCACGCGGGTGCGACTGCAGTGCGTTGCCGCCCTGCTTTTTGCGGTCTGGTGTGTTGCGGGCGTTGCGGGGGTCCCGGGCGAGGGGAGCGCAAGCGCTGCCGATCCTCCGCTTTCGCTGTGGGGCGACCATGCCCGCTCGCTGTTCGCCGATCACAGGGCGAGGCAGGTGGGCGACCTTATAACCGTGCTCATCACGGAGCGGTCATATGCCAGTAACAAGGCGCAGACGTCTGCGGGCAAAGGCGCCGGGATCACCGTCGCCGAGGGTGTCGGAGTGTTCTCGTTTCTCCCTGAGACCGGTTTTTCCGCGAACGCCAAGTTCAGCGGCCAGAACACCACGTCGCGGTCGGGGAGTCTGGTCGCCAGGATGACCGCGAAGATCATAGAGGTGCTGCCCGACGGCAACCTCCGCATCGAGGGCACCCAGGCGCTCGTCATAAACCGTGAGAAGCAGAACATCATCATCACCGGGATCGTGAGGCCTGAGGATATCGGGAGCGACAATACGATCCTCTCGACGTACATCGCGGATGCCGAGATCAAGTACGACGGCGCCCTCAACGTCGAGCAGAGGAAGGGCCTGCTGTCGTATCTTGGGCGGTTCTTCGCAGGGATACTCGATTTCTTGTTCTAGTGCTAAGTAGATCGCCACAAATTCGCGCTACTTTTCAGCGCGCAAGTCCTGTTCAGGTTGCCGGTGTTGCACTCCGGGGACGGCGCGTGCGGTGAGATGCGTTCGAATTTGGCGCACGGGCCAGCCAAATTCCAGGCGCCCCGCCCTAGCAAGCACCGGCAACCCCGACACCGTCAGGAGAAGTGGCGCAAACTTATGGCGCCGTACTTAGACAGACCTGTCAGAGAGCAGGGGGTGGAACCTGCCATGGAACGAGATCAGTGCCCTGGCGGCCCTCATCGCCGCCGCGACCAGCGCGGCGCCAATGGCTCAAGCGCCAGGCGGATGGCCGCCACGCGCGTGCGAGCCATACGGAGCGCGCAAACCACACAGGCCGGACAGCAGGCCGCGCCCGCTGTCCCCGGTGTGCACCACCGACAGCACCTGGAAAGGCTGCAGCAGTCGCCCCGCTCACACCTGGCGCTGGCCGTCCTCATCGCGGTCGTGACGCTTGCGGGCGTGTCTGCGGGGTTTGCGCCGGCAGTCTGCGCTGAGTCTAGGATCAAGGACATCGCCCACGTGGAGGGCGTGAGAGACAACGACCTCATCGGCTACGGCCTCGTCGTCGGGCTGAAGGGCACAGGGGACTCCAGTGGGGCGATGTTCACCGTCCAGTCGGTCGCCAACATGTTGATGCGGTTCGGCATCAAGATCACGCCGGACCAGATGCGTGTCAAGAACGTCGCCGCGGTCATGGTCACCGCGAGGCTCCCGGCGTTCGCCCGCGTCGGGGACCGCCTCGACGTGGTGGTGTCGTCGGTGGGCGATGCGCGGAGCCTCGAGGGTGGCACGCTTCTACTCACGCCGCTCCTCGGGCCCGACGAGAAGATGTACGCCGCAGCGCAGGGGGTTGTCTCGCTCGGTGGCGGGGCAGCGGGGACCAGGCAAAAGGTGCATCCAACCGTGGCCAGGATACCAGAGGGTGCCACGGTCGAGCGGGAGCTTGCCACGGCCATCGCAGGCGCGACGGCCGGCACGATCACCCTTGCCCTCGCCGAGCCGGACTTCGTTACGGCCGATCGCATGGCGAGGGCCATATGCGCGCACCTGGGCGAGGGAGTGGCAAAGGCCACCGACGCTGGTGCCGTCGATGTGCGGGTGCCGCCCGAATACGCCGACAACCTGGTCGCCCTCGTGGCGCTCATCGGCGAGATCCCTGTGACGGCTGATGTGCCGGCCCGGGTCGTCTTCAACGAGCGTACGGGCACCGTCGTCATCGGCGGGACGGTCAGGATACTTCCGGCGGTGGTGTCCCACGGGAGCCTGCGGGTGCAGATCTCTGCAAGGGCGGAGAGTCCGGCTCTCACTGCTCCCGGAGGAGGCGGCGCGCAGGCCACGGCCGAGACCGAGGCCGGAGCTGCGAACTCGCAGCCTGGCCCGCAGCCGACTCCGGGCCTGGACTCAAATCTGACCTCCGCTGAGGGCGGGTCCGTGCGGCCGGGCCGGGGCCAGGTTGCCGCGGCTGCCGGGACGGGGGGCACGGTGTTCGACATCTCCTCGATGGACACGGTGGACGCCCTCGTGGCGGCGCTGAACGCCGTCGGAGCGACGCCCCGGGACATCATCGCCATCCTGCAGGCGCTCAAGGCGTGCGGAGCCCTTCTCGCGGAGATCGAGGTCCTCTAACGAGCGTACAGAAATGATCCCGACTTTGGGATGGGTTGCTGGTGACTCAAAGAGAGACAACGGACGTGCATCTCTCCAAGGAGGAACGGACCAGTGGACGATGTGAGAGTGGGCAATGCGGGGACTTGCCCGCAAGCCATGGCTCTGCACCACACCGAGACGGCTCTCGTGGCTCCCTCTGCCTCTGCTACTGCGACCAGGGCTGCGCATGGGAGCGCAGGAGCAGCAGGGGCGGCCGCCGGCCGCGCTGCGCGCACCGACGCCGAGCTGAGGAAGGCCTGTGAGGAACTGGAGTCGGTATTCCTGCAGGAGCTCCTCAAGGAGATGCGCAGGACCGTCCCGAAGGACGACCTCTTCGGCGGCGGACGCGGTGAAGACGTCTTCCAGAGCATGTTCGACCAGGAGATCGCGAAGAAGATGGCGGAGCGCGGCGGCATCGGCCTTGCGGAGGTCCTCTACAGGCAGTTGTCGCAGCAGGCTGCGCCGCCGTCACGACTGGGGGGCCACAGCTTGGGCAATTCCGAGGGTGAGAAAAGGCCTGCGGAAGGCTAAACAGCCCGCCCTGACTTGCCGATAAGATCACCGAGAACGAGTCGGTATCGGAGAGAGGTGCGTGCCGTGAAGGTCGAAAACGAGGGGCTACGCAGGATCCTCAGCAGGTACGCAGAACAGGCCGAGGCGAGTAAGTCCAGGGAGGCTCGGGAGGCCCAGATGAAACCGGAGAAGGCGGAGGCGGACTCAGACGAGGTGGTCGTCTCCGACCGCGCGCGTGAACTTCAGCGCGCGCACCAGAGACTCGATGAGATTGCCGCCGCGCGAAAGGCGAGAGCCGAGGCCATTCGCAGGGACCTCGAGGCCGGCACCTACAGGGTGAGCGGCGACATGGTCGCCCGCAAGCTCGCGAAGCCGTCCTGAAGGCCGGGCCGGCCCCGCTGGTGTAGCGCCGGCGCCGCGCGGCGATGCGGGGTGAGTGAGTTCGAATGCAGGACATCGCTCGAAGGTGCAACGAGATCCTCGAACTCCTCGAGCGAGAGGTCGCCCTTCACAGGGATCTACTCGACCTCTCCCGCCGGGAGCAAGGGCTTCTCGTTTCTTTTGATACCGACGCCCTCATGACGACGTTGCGCGACGTGGAGGCCGTGGTGGCGAAGACGCGCACGGTGATGGAGGCGAGGCTCGCCCTCCTCGGCGAGGTCGCGTGCGGCCTTGGCCCGGGCCTGGACCGTGGCCGGGGCCCTGACTCGGGCCGGGGTCTGGTTTCGGGGCGAGGCGGCGCCACGTGCGAGGAGGTTATGTCCTCGGCCGGGGAAGAGTATGTCGAAAGATACAGGACCATCCTCCAGCAGCTTGCTCCAGTCCTCGAAGAGCATGCCGTGATCAACAGCGGAAACATCGTGCTCATAAACAACATCCTGGATTACATCGACTTCGCTGCCCGGATGTACGCCGGCCTGGAAAGCCGGAACACATATTCCGCCGACACCATGGCCCCGAGGAGAAAGGCGGGAAGGCCCAATGCGCTCCACTTTTCTCGGTCTTGAGACCGCACGGCGCGCCCTGGTGGCGCACCAAAGAGCGCTCGAGGTGATAGGGCACAACATCGCCAACGCCGGCACGCCCGGCTACGTGCGCCGGGAGCCCATCCTCGCGGCGACGCCGGGCTATGTGGTGGAGACGGGCGCGGGGTTCAAGCGCCCCGGCACCGTGGGCACGGGCGTCGAGATGGTCAGGATAAAGCGCGTCTTCGACGGATTTCTCGAAAACCGTATCCGCCAGGCCGGAGTGACCCTGGGCCTGTGGGAGGGCAGGGATGACGCCCTTTCGCAGGTGGAGGCGGTGTTCGGCGAGCCGTCCGATACGGGCCTCGCTGACGCCCTGAACAAGTTCTTCGCCGCATGGGAGGAGCTTTCCAAGCGACCCGAGAGCATTGCCGCGCGCACCGCGCTCGTGGAGGAGGCCAAGACCCTCGCGTCTTACTTCAACCAGGTGGTGCGGGGCCTGCGTGAGCTTGCAGGCGACCTTGACGAGGGGGTAGCCACCAGGGTGGACGAGGTAAACTCCCTCGCACGCGAGATCGCCGCCCAGAACAAGGAGATCGTGAGGATCACCGCCATCGGCAACGACCCCGCAGACCTCAAGGACAAGCGGGACGTCGCCATAGCACGGCTCTCGAGGCTCGTAAACATGAGCGCTTTCGAGACGAGGGACGGGTCAGTGGTCATCCGGGTCGGCTCCGGCGAGCTCGTCCGCGGGGACAGGGTGAACGAGCTGCGGTTTGAGTCAGGGACCCTGCCTGGGGAATTGCTCGATCCCGGGGTGGAGGAGCAGGAATCCCGCGTGGTTTGGGCGAATGATGGAAACCTGGCAGACATCGGCGGTGGCGAGGTCGGCGGGCTCCTCCAGGTGAGAAACGCCGACATTGCGGCCTATTACAGAGATATCGAGCAGCTCGTGACCACGCTGGCCGACGAGGTGAACCAGCTTCACGAGAGCGGGTACGGCATAGACACATCTTCGACTCATGGCATCAAGTTCTTCGAGTATGACGCTGGTCGGCGAGTGCTCGAAGTGAATCTCGCCCTCGATCCCGATGCTGGCGGCGATGTCGCAAAAGTGGCCGCCTCCGCTACCGAAGGGGTGGTCGGGGACGGTTCGGTGGCACTCACCATCGCAGGCCTTGAGGACGCCCTCACCATGGGCGGAGACAAGGTCAGCTTCAGTGGGTTCTACCAGCAAGTGATCGCCGACATCGGGACGAACGCCCGGCAGGCGGCGCACATGGTGCAGGTGCACGAGGCTACGCTGCATCAGTACACGAACAACAAGGACAGCATCTCGGGGGTGGCCATCGACGAGGAGATGGTGAACCTCATGCGTTACCAGCGGGCGTACGAGGCCGCGGCAAGGCTCACCACTGCCGTAGACGAGATGCTCGACACCCTTATCAACGGGACAGGCCTTGTGGGCAGGTAGCGCGGCGAAGGGGTGACGTACCTTGCGGATCAGCACAAGCTATCTCCTCAACAACCTTTCCAGGGACATCTCCCAGCAGCTTGCCCGCATGCAGAAGCTGTCGGAGGAGATCTCCACGGGAAAGCGCGTGCGAAAGCCCTCCGATGACCCGATCGCCGCGTCGCGTGGGCTCGCCATCCGCGCGCTTCGGGCGGGGGTCACGCAGCACAAGACCAACATCGACGATGCCAAGGACTGGCTCGGCGCAACCGAGCGGGCCCTCATGAAGGCGCAGGAGGTCTTCGAGAACGCCGCCGACGCCGCCCTTCGCGCGGGCAATAGCAGTCTTTCAGACGACGAGCGGCAGGCGCTTGCGCAGGACGTGAACGGGCTCATCTTTGAGCTCGTGGACCTTGCGAACACGCAGTACGATGGCAGATACATTTTCGCCGGCCTCAAGACCCTGACAAGGCCTTTCCTGCTCACTGAGAACGCGGGGACCCCCAGCTATACTGTCACTTACGAAGGCGCTGACGGCAGCAAACAAATCGAGGTCGAGCCGGGCACCACGGTGCAGGTCAACACCAACGGCAACGAGGCGTTCATGCAGGGGATTGCCGGGGCGGGCGGCAGGAACGTCTTCGAGATCCTGGTGGACCTCCGCGACCACCTTCTTGCCGGCGACTCGTCCGCGACGTTTCGCGACGACATCGCGTCCGACATCGCAGCCACCCAGGCCGCCCAGGACAGAATCATGAACCTGGTCACGGGCATCGGCGCGAAGGTGCGGCGGCTCGACAGGGCGGCCACGAAACTTTCCCAGGACGCAGTCGAGCTTGAAGCGCTCCTCTCCAAAACGGAGGATGCTGACGTGTTCAAGGCCATCACGGATCTGCAGTTGCAGGAGACGGTGTACAGGGCCGCGCTCGGGGCGGCTGCCGGGATAATGCAGACATCTCTTCTGGACTACATGCGTTAAGGGTCGGTGAAGAAGTGGCAGAAGGATACAGTTTGAGCCCCGAGGATATCAGGCTCTTTCTCGACGAAACCCTCGACCAGCTGGAAGTGCTCGAGGAGGAGATCGTCAGGCTCGAAGGCGAGGGCCACGACCCGCGCCTGCTCCAGGACATGTTCCGCATCGCTCACACCGTCAAAGGTTCGTCGGCCACAGTCGGGCATTCCAGGATGTCCACGCTTGCCCACGCCATGGAAGACGTGTTCGCGGCCATGAGAGACGGCAGGCTCGAGCCTCACCGCGAACTGGTCAACGTGCTCCTCGATGCGGTCGATGGTCTGCGGGAGCTTGCTGCAGCGCTGGAGTTCGCATCGTCCGGATGTCCCGGCGCCGAGGAGGGGGCCGGCGAGGTGGACATCGGGCCTCTCGTGGCCAGGCTGATGGAGGCTACATCGGCCGAGGCCGGGGCATATGAGGTGCACGTGAGGTTTGCGGACGATACGGTGATGCCGCCCGTGCGAGCGCTCCAGGTGATCCAGGTCCTCGAGGGGTTTGGCACCGTCGTGGATTCGCGGCCGTCCATCGAAGATATCAGGGCCGAAAAGGTTGGCCTCGACATGTGCGCTACCGTGGCGGCCGCCTCAAGCATTGATGAGGCCATGGTGGAGGCGAAGGTCTACGAGGTCAGCGATGTTGACCGGGTGGAGGTCCGAAGGTCCCAGGGCTCGGCCCAGGGAAAGGCCGCAGTCGGCGTCGGCCGTGTGCCTGAGCCCGCCGGTCCGGCGACCGTCCCCACAGGTCCCGCTGGTTCCACAGGTTCCGCTGGTTCCGCCGATCCCGCTGGTCTTGCTGGTGCCGCCGGCTCCGGCGATCCCACCGGTCCTGACGGTCCTGGTGACCTTCCTGGTTCCGGCGGTCCTGGCACCCCCATTGGCGCGGGCGGTCCGGGTGGGGTCGGCAGGCGCGAACCGGTCGGCGGCGGTGGCGGCAATGGCGAAGCCGCAACAGAGGATGTCCCAAAGCTCCTCGGGCGGTCCAAGACCGAGACCATCCGGGTCGACGTGGACGCCTTCGACAGGCTCGTTCGCATTGTGTCTGAGCTTGCAATAGACGAGGCCCGCCTTACCGAGGTCCAGAGGCGGCTTTCAGCGCTGGAGGCGCACTCCGGGCGCATCGAGGACCTCGAGCAGATCACGGCTCACATGAACCGGCTCACAACCGAACTCCAGGAAGAGGTCATGAAGGCCAGGATGACGCCGCTTGCCAGCCTCTTCAAGCGGTTCCCCAGGATGGTGCGGGACACCGCCGCAAGCTCGGGCAAGCTGGTGGAGTTCGTGGTGGAGGGCGAGGATACCGAACTCGACCGCGCTCTTATCGAGGAAGTGGCGGACCCCATCATCCACCTCCTTCGCAACGCCGTCGGGCACGGCATCGAGTCGCCCGATGAGCGCGTGCGGCGCGGTAAGCCCGAGAAAGGGCGGGTGCGGCTGGCGGCCCGGCACGTGGAGGATCGCGTGGTCATAACGGTGGAAGACGACGGCGGGGGCATCGACCCCGCCCGCGTCCGCGAGTCGGCCGTCCGCAAGGGGATGATCGCTCCGGATGATGTCGGGTCCCTTTCGGATGATGAGGCCATCGAACTCATCTTTCAGCCCGGGTTCTCCACTGCGAACCAGGTGAACGACGTCTCAGGGCGCGGCGTCGGCCTGGACATCGTCCGCACCAACGTTGAGAGGCTCGGCGGGACCATCCGGGTGAAGACGTCCGTCGGCAAGGGGACGAGCTTTGCCCTGTCCGTGCCGCTCACCCTGGCGGTGTTCAGGGCGCTCCTCGTTGAGTCGTGCGGCCAGGAGTTCGCGGTGCCGCTGTCGTCGGTGGTCGAGGTCACGCGCGTGCCATTCTCGGAGGTCAAACCAGTCGGCCAGGGCCACGCGATAGTTTTGAGGGGCAAGGTGCTGCCCGTCTTCGACCTGTGCGACTTCGCAGCGAGGAGCAACGGGGCGGCGGAGGCGACGGACGCAACACAGGCGACAGAGGCGACAGGGGCGGCGCAGGCCGGAGAGGACTCGCCCAGGGATCACCTTGAGCGGTCTACCGGTCGGGCGCTCGTGGTGGTCGCGCGCTATGAGGATATGCGGGTCGGCATCATCGTCGGTTCCCTCCTGGGCGAGCAGGAAATAGTCATAAAGAGCCTCGGGAGGCTCGCAAGGTGCGCCAGGGGCGTGCTGGGGGGGGCGATCCTGGGTGACGGACGGGTCGCCCTGATCCTCGACGTCGCAAGAGTGCTCGAAAAGGCCATGGGTCGCAGCCACATTTCCGGGTCAGGTTCTGAGGGAGGGAACGGCGATCGCTCCGATTACCAGTTTCAATGCTAACGAACTCGAAACGCTCAGAAGCATCCTGGCGAAAGGCATGGAGAGCGCGGCATCGGTGCTTTCAGACATGATTGGCCGCAAGATCGAGATGAGCGTGCCAGACGTGTGTTTCGTGGCGCGCGATGAGATCTCGAAGGTGGCGAAGCACAGCGTGGAGGAGCCCACGATAGGTGTGAAGATAGGGCTCACGGGCGATGTCACGGGTGACGTCATACTCATCTTCCCCCGTCCCAGCGCTCACCGGCTGGTGGACATACTTATGGGCAACGAGCCCGGCACGACCTCCGGCCTGACCGAGATGGGCGGGTCGGCCCTGTGCGAGGTCGGGAACCTCGCGGGGTCTTTCTTCCTGAACTCGCTGGCAGAGGCCACGGGCCTTCGCGCCATGCCTGCTCCCCCGGTGCTCGACGGCGAGACGCTGGTCTCCAGGATGCTGGAGGCCTCGGTGGCTCCCAGGGGCGGGGGCGCGGCGAACGGCGCGACGGGGGGTACGACCGAACGCCGCGGTGGCCCGAGCGAAGGCAAAGGGGAGGGCATGAATGCCCTCGTGGCCCAGACGGTGCTCACACAGAGCCTTCAGAGCATCGAGGCCCTGTTCTTCATAGTGCCCACTCACGACTCTCTGGCAACCATCCTCAAGGCGCTCGGCCCGGGCAGCTCAAAAGGGAGCGGGGTGATGTAGGTGCCCAGGGTGCTTATCGTGGACGATGCGGCGTTCATGAGAATGCGCTCGAGAAAGCTCCTGGAAGACCATGGCTACCAGGTCGAAGAGGCGCAGGACGGGGAGGAGGCCGTAAAGAAGTACGTGGAGACCTCCCCGGACGCCGTGCTCATGGACATCACCATGCCTGTGATGGACGGGATCGCCGCGCTCAAGGAGATCAAGAAGCGCGACCCACACGCGAAGGTCATCATGTGCACGGCGGTGGGCCAGCAATCGCTGGTCATGGAGGCCATCATGGCCGGGGCGCGCGATTACCTTCTCAAGCCTTTCGACCCCGACAAGGTGCTCGCGTCCCTCAAGAAGCTGGTCGGGTGACCGCCTGCAAACAGGCCAAGAGGGAGACTGGATTCCGTGGACCTGCCAATCAGGGTGCTTGTCGTTGACGACTCGGCCTTTACACGTAAGGTAGTTTCCGATATGCTGGGGTCAGACCCAGACATCGTCGTGGTTGATGTCGCCCGGGACGGCAGGGCGGCCGTGGAGAAGGCGCGGGCCCTCCGGCCTGACGTGATCACAATGGACGTCGAGATGCCGGTGATGGACGGCCTCGCAGCGCTGCGCGCCATCATGGCCGACCATCCCGTCGCCGTGGTGATGCTGAGCGCCCTCACGCAGCAGGGTGCGGCCACGACCATCCAGGCGCTGGAACTGGGCGCCATTGATTTTGTGCCCAAGCCGTCGCACTCGATGACAGTGGGGCTGGGCGACATCCGCGACCAGCTCGTCGCCAAAGTGAAGCTGGCCGCCGGGGCGAAGGTGAGGGTGCCGAGGGCGCTTCGACCCGGCCGGGTAGGGGCGATCGGCGGCCTGCCGCCCGGGCCCGGGCCGGGGGGCGGCGGGCGCGACCCCCGGAGGGCGGACGGCGAAACCGCACGCCCGGGACAGGGGGGTGTGGCGCACGTCGGACCGGACCGTCACGTCGGCGACGCGGCGCGGCGCGAGGCGTTCCCATCTGCGCCCTGGGTCCCGACCCCGGTCCCGACCTCGGCTCCGGCCCCGGTCCAGCGCAGGGAGTCAGACATCGCTATAGTGATCGGCTCTTCCACCGGGGGCCCTTCAGCGCTTAACCAGGTCCTCACCGCGCTGCCGGCGGACATCGGCGCCGGCATACTCGTGGTCCAGCACATGCCCGCTGGCTTCACAAGGTCGCTTGCGGCACGGCTAGACGAATCCTCGGCCATCGCCGTGAAAGAGGCCGAGGCCGGGGACAGGGTAGTTGACGGTGTGGCGCTGGTGGCGCCGGGCGGGCATCATATGTCAATCACCGGCGAGGGCGAGGTGGCTCTCTCCACCGACCCGCCGCGCAACGGCGTGAGACCCTCTGTCGATACCACGATGGAATCAGCCGCCCGCGTCTACGGCGACAGGCTGGTCGGCGTGGTGCTCACGGGGATGGGCAGGGATGGCGCATCCGGTGTGGCCGCCATCAAAGCGGCGGGCGGAAGGAGCATCGCGGAGCACGAGTCGACGTGCGTGATATACGGCATGCCGAAGGCCGTGATCGAGCAGGGGCTGGCCGACGTGGTGGTTCCTCTCCACGAGGTGGCCGGCGCCATTATAGAGTTGGTTCGCGAAATCGGGTAGAGCCGGGCGTCGCCACTCGTCCAGGAGGGTCGCCGGTGCTCATGAAACGGGACCCGACGGGACTCTTGATGCTTGACGTGGGAGGACGACACCGGCAACCCCTGGAAAAGTGGCGGTGATTTCTGAGGCCGCACTTAGGCGTCACGGGAGCTGCAACAAACGTGCAAGACATGGACTACGGCCTTTTCCGAAGAAGGGTCATGCAGGCGGCAGGAATCGACCTGGGCTGCTACAAGGAAAACCAGATGAAGCGCAGGCTCGCTGCAGCGCTCACGAGGTCAGGGCATACAAGCCTTTTCGACTACTGGCGGGCCATGGAGCAAGACCCCGCACTATTGCGGGATTTCGTGGACTTCGTGACCATAAACGTCTCAAGCTTCTTTCGAAACCGCGAGAAGTTCGATGAGCTGGCGAAGTCAATCTTGCCACGTCTTCTGAGGAGTCGGCGGACGCTCAAGGTGTGGTCGGCGGGATGCTCTACGGGCCAGGAGCCCTATACCGTCGCCATGATCTTGGGCGAGCTTACACCCGGAACCAGGCACCGGATCATCGGCACCGACATAAACGCGTCCGCGCTCCGGCTTGCCCGCGAGGCGGTGTACACGCGCGATGATGTCAAGGAGGTAAGGCCGGAGCTTGTGCAGAAATACTTCATGGTAGAAGGGGAAAAGCTCAGGCTGAGGGAGCCGGTGCGCCAGATGGTCGAGTTCCGGCCCCACAACCTGCTGGCCGACAATTACGAGCAGGACTGCGACCTCATCCTCTGCCGCAACGTCATGATCTACTTCACCGAGGAAGCCAAGGCCCGGGTCTTCAAGGGGTTCCACGCGAGCCTGAGGCCCGGCGGGGTCCTGTTCATCGGTGGCACGGAGACCATAATGGCCGCGTCGGATCTCGGGTTCGAGCTTGTCTCGCCGTTCTTCTACAGAAAGCGGGACCCGGTCGTCGCGTAAGCGGGGCGGCGGTGTGCCGGCTCGAGCGGCACGACGATGCGGGTAGCAATACGATAAGTCCTACCGAGGTGGTTTTTTTGGTTGCAAGAGGGATGGGTGTCGTCTCGGAAAACGTGCGAGACCGTGCCCTGGGGCTCATTCAGGACCTCTCTGCGCAGCTCAGGCAGGCGGGCGCTCCCGCAGTCGAGCCTCCCTACGATGACCTCGTCGAGGTCGTTGAGGGGGTGAGGTCCGACGTGTCGAAAGTCTCGCCGCACGTCCTCGTTTCATGGACGGTCTTCGATGAGCCGGACGAATACGAGTACGTGCATCCGTTCGATGTGGCTGTTTTCTCGGTGGCCATTGCGCTTGCCATGGGCGAAAGGGCCCGCATCGTGGACATCGGCCTCGGGGCGTTACTGCACGATGTCGGCATGGCACTCGTTCCCGGCGCTGCCGACACGGCATACAGAGAGGGCGAAGGACTTGCGCCTGAGGACGCGAAGGAAATGCACGCCCATCCTGAGCTGGGCGTGAGAGTCCTGAGGCAGCACCCGAGGATCTCCGCATTCACCAAGGCCATCGTGGCCCAGCACCACGAGAGGATGGACGGCAGCGGCTATCCCAGGGGCCTGCGTGGGTCTGACATCCACGTGTACTCGCGGATAGTAGCGTGCGCCGACGTGTACAGCTCTATGCTCGTCCGATCGCACCTCGACAGGCACATGATGCCGGGCGAGGTGGTCGAGTACATGATGAGCGCGGCCGGCTTCGAGTTCGACAAGGACGTTGTTCGGGTGATGCTGGGCTGCGTGTCGCCGTTCCCGGAGGGCGCGCTCGTGCGCCTCAGCACGGGGGAGCTTGCTGTGGTGACGAGGCTTTCCCGCGGCATGGTCACACGCCCGGTCGTCCGCCTCACCAGGGAGGAGAACGGAACGCTGGTGGAGACGGATGCCGAGATCGACCTCGCCCGGCCGGAACACCAGACTACGCTCATAACTGCGATTGAGTGAGCAGCGTGGTGACTGCATGGTGAAGCGGGGGCAAGGCGGCGCGGCGGAACAGCGTGCTGGCCCGGCACGGCGAGGCGCGGAGGAGGTGGGCCGGGTGAGGATTGTGTTTGAAGAGGGGATCCTCGGGTTCGAGGATGTGCGGGAGTACGAGCTTGTGGAGTCGGGGGATCCCGGCCCGTTCAGGTGGCTTCGGGCGACCTCGGGAAACCTCGCCTTCATCGTGGTGGATCCTCTGCTCTTCTGGCCCGACTATGCGCCGGACCTGAATGCGATGAGCCCCGGCCTTGGGATGGAAGGCCGGGGCGATGTGCTCCTCTACGTTATCGTGACGGTGCCTGATGACCCCCTGCTAGCCACCGCGAACCTCTTCGCCCCACTCGTAGTGAACGCGCGCACGGGTCAGGGCAGGCAGGTGCCGCTGCGCGGGTCCGGTTTCCCGCTGGCCGCGCAGGTGTTCCCCGAAGACGTCCGCGAGGGAAAGGTCGGGTTGGCCGGTGCTTGTCCTGACACGCAGAAGCGGTGAGAGCGTAATCATCGCCGATGATATCAAGATCACCGTCGTCTCAGTGGACACGAAGGCCGGTAAGGCCTACGTGAAACTGGGGATCACCGCGCCTGCCGACCTCAAGATATTCCGCGAGGAGATCTACGAGGAAATCAGGCGCGAGAACGAAGCGGCCTCAGGCGCCACCCTCACTGATTTCGCTGAGCTTGCCCGGGCGTGGAAGCAAATGAAAGGGCCTGCTCGAGGTCGATCAGAGTGATGAGCCTGTCTTCCGCCCTGGCGATCCCCACGATGTAAGCAAGGCTTGCCCCTTCCTTTGCGAGGGCCTCGGGCCTCTCGATGTCCTGCTGCGCGATATGGGCGACCTTCACCACGGAGTCGACGATCATCCCGATGGTGTCCTGGCCCGCCTGAACCACCACGATGCGCGTGGCGGGCGTGACCGGTTGCACGGGAATGCCGAGGCGCCTGGCGAGGTTCAACACCGGGATGACCTGACCGCGCAGGTTCACCACGCCTTCCACGTAGTCAGGGGCGCTTGGGACGGGCGTGATGGGCTGCATGCGCACGATCTCCCGCACATCGCTGATGCTGACAGCGTAGAGTTCGCGTCCGAGCTGGAACACGACCACGTGTTTCGTGCCGCCCGCTGCGGTCTCCGGGCCTTCCTGGGCGCTTGCGACCTGGCTTGCTGCATCAACTGAAACAGACATTGCACATACGCTCCTTGTCCCGTTGGTTTCCAGCGTTCTGCCTTCCTCTCGCGGCTCTCGCCGCATCCACGTATCTGCCTTCTCGCTTTCGTCGGGTCCGCGCCAGGTGTGACATGCTGGCGCTCCGTCCGGGGTTGCCGGTGTCGAACCTCTCTACCCACCTACGGCCTGGCATACAACCGGGCGGAGGCTCAAGGGACCCCGATCAGCTAAACCTTGCCACCAGCTTCTCCAGGTCCGCCGCCATCCTGGCGAGGTCCTGCGCCGATGCGGCGATCTGCTCTATGGCCGAACTCATCTGGCCCGTGGACGCCGACACCTGCTCTGCAGCGCTCGCCGTTTGCTCCGACACGGCGGCCATCGCCTGCACGGCCTTCTGAACTTCGTCAGCAGACGCGGTCATCTCCTGGGTGGCCGCTGTGTTCTCCTCGGTGATGCTGGCCACGTTGTCCATGGCCTTGACCACCTGCGCGCTGGACGACTCGAGTTCCTTGACGGTCGTCGCGATCTTTTCCACCTCAGCGTTCATCGCGTTCATGGTGGCGCCTATGTCGCTGAGGGCTTGCCCCGCCTGGCCTGCGAGTTGGGTGCCCTGGGACACGCGGCTGGCCTGGAGGTCTTGAGCTTTGCTCGCCAGCTCGATGCTTCGCTGCATGGTGCTGATGAGCCCGGCGATTTCCTTGGTCGCCTTGCCGGAGCGCTCGGCGAGCTTGCGCACCTCGTCGGCGACGACGGCGAAGCCCTTTCCGTGCTCGCCAGCGCGGGCCGCCTCGATGGCGGCGTTCAGGGCGAGGAGGTTGGTCTGCTCTGCTATGTCGTCGATAACCTCTATGATCTTCCCAATCTCGGTGGAGTGAGCGCCCAGGTCCCTGATGCCTGCGGCGACGGCCTCGGCCTGCTTACGGATGTCGTCCATGCCTGCAACGACGTCATCGACGGCTCGCGACCCGCTGCCTGCGGCTGAGCGGCTGCGCTCTGAGGCGGCGATGAGCGAGTCAACGGCCTTTGAGACCCCTTCCATGAGGCGGGCCATGGACGCGACCACGCCGTTGGCCTCGTTCACCGAGAGAGCCTGCTCCTGCGCGCCTTTGGCTATCTGCTCGATGGCAGTCGAAAGCTGGCCCATGGCAGTGGACGTGGTCTGGGCGCTCGTGCTCTGCTCCGCGGCGCCCTTCGCTACCTGCTCGATAGTGCGCGCCACCTGCTCGGTGGCGGTGGCAGCCTCATCGGCGCTCGCGGCAACCTCCTGCCCCGTGGACGCCACACGTTTGGCGTGGCCAATGAGCTGTTCCACCACGTTCCGGAGGCTTGTGACCATCTCCGAGAATGCCTGCGCCATCACGCCCATCTCGTCGCGCCTCCTGGTACCGGGCACCTCGATGTTGAGGCGTCCGGCTGCGACCTCCTGGGAGGCGCGCGCGAGGGCCCTGGTCGGGCGCGTAATGCCGGCCGCGAGCGTGAGGGCAAAGATAAGGCCCAGCACGACGGCGGCCGCGAATATGGCTATCGCCCGCTCCTGCACGGTCCTGGCTGCGATCTTGGCCGCCTCACCGGCCGACGCTGCGGCGTCCTGGTATGCCTTGAGACCGCCCTCGAGCTCTGACTGGATCTCCTTGACGATGCCATCACCCTCGGCCATCATGTAGCCCAGCGCCTCGCCTCGCTGGCCGTTGTCGATGTAGTTGAAGATCGTATCGCGGCACTCTGTCCACGAGCTGCGCATGTCCGCGACGGTCTTGCCCTGCCCGGTGGACTCCCCTCCCGTCTTGATGGTGGCTCCCGAGAGCGCATCGAGCTGCTCCTGGATGTCCGTATCCGCGGCTTTCAGGGCGTTTTGCAGTCTCGAGTCGCCAAGGAGAAGGAAGCCACGCAAGGCGATGGCGAACCTTTCAAATGCCCCGTTCAGCCTCTCGATCTGGGTGAGGCGCAACATCTGTTCGTCAACCAATTTGCCCAGATCAGTGCTGACCGTGGAGACCCCTTGCAGCCCGAAGTAGCCTATCACCGCCATAAAGAGGAGAAGCAGAAGGAAGCTCCCAAGAATCTTGAACCCCACGCCGAACCGGATCCGAGACCGCATAAAAGGCTCACCCCTCCCGGTATCCTCAACCTTCCCGTATCCCCAACCTTCCGGTATCATTGAAACCCTTAGTACAAGTATCGGCACAATTCGCCACGGTTTTAGGTTTTTCCTGCCCCTGGAGGAAATGCCGCCTGAACCCAATACAGACGACTCGTGCCACAACTTGTCCGGGTTGCTTTTGCACCGTCAGGGCTAAAGAGACGAGGAGAGTTGCCGATATCATTGAGTAGACACGATACGACAGCGTATCTAAGGAGCGCGGTCCACTGATGGCCAGGAAACGGGCAGCGAAGAGTCAGATGAAGAAGCGAGCCCAGGCAAGGCGCGCGAAGACTGAGAAGCAGCATCAGATCAGCCTCTGCATGATCGTCAAGAACGAGGAGGGGTTTCTCCCCGGCTGCCTGGATAGCGTCAAGGGCGTCGTTGACGAGATCATCATCGTCGACACCGGCTCCACCGACCGCACCGTCGAGATCGCGCGCCAGTGCGGCGCGAAGGTCTACCACTACGAGTGGAACGACGACTTCGCCGCCGCCCGCAACGAGAGCCTTGAGCACGCTACGTGCGGGTGGATCCTCGTGCTCGATGCGGACGAGCGGCTTGATCCCGCTGCAGGGGAGGCGTTGAAGGCCGTCGCACGAGGGTCGAGCCCGAATGCGGTCTATGCCGCCAGGATAATCAACCGCAGCGGCTCTGGCAACGAGACAGAGCACTACTTCCCCAGGTTCTTCCCGAACAACGCCGGGATCCGGTACGAAGGGTTGATTCACGAGAGGCCTGCGTCGCAGACCGTGGAGTCCTTTTCGGCCTCCCGACTCCCCCACAGGCTGAAAGGATTCACCGTCGTTCATCATGGCTATCAGCAGGACGTGGTGCAGGGTCGGGACAAGATGCGCCGCAACATTGCCCTTCTCGAGAGGATCCTGGAAGCACAGGACAATCTGTACCACCGATACAAGCTCGGATCGATGCTTCTTTCCGCAGGCAGGATCTCTGAGGCGGTCTCCCAGATCGAGCGAGTGCTGGCCGCTCTGGAATCCATGGACGAAGAGGCTCGCCGGCAGGTCAGTGTGGGGCGAGTCGACGTCCTCCTGCTGCTCGCAGACGCCCACGAAAGGCAGGGCAGTAGAGCCCATGCGACGCAGCTTGTGGACCGGGCGCTCGAGATCCTGCCCTGTTCGAAGGAGGCCCTTCACCAGAAAGCGGTCCAGCTCTTCAGGGATGGGCGGCTCGAAGAGGCGAGGGACGTATTCCTTGCAGTCGCGTCGAGCCACCCGCTGGACCGCGCGGACACCGCCGGCGAGCAACTGGTATTCGACATGTCTCTGGATACCTGGAGGCCGCTTACCATGGCGGCCAGGTGCAGCATCCGCCTTGGGGATACTTCGGCGGCGGTCGAAGCGCTTGCCGCGGCGGCCGGCTTTGCGCCCAGGAGCGACGAGTACCTCGAGACCGTCCGGGAGGCTCTGGACCGGACCTGTCACAGTGGTCCTGGAGTATGCGGGGAGGATAGCCCCGAACTGAAGCGGCTCAGGGCGGTCCTGGACGAAGAGGCGGCCCGGAAGGTCGCGGAAGGCGACCGGCTGTTTGCGGGGGGAGATATCGCCCGTGCTCTGGAGCTATACGCAGGCTCCGCCAGGCTTAGCGGGGCCGGGAGCGGCGTCCTGCTCGCGAGGATCGCCAGCAACCAGTTGCGGCTGGGCAAGATCGAGGAGGCCTTCGCAACATATCTCCAGGCGCTGCGTTCGTTGCCTGGCGACGTTGGGAGCCTGAACCTCCTGATAGAGCTGACTGAGGCGTTCAAGACCCTGACCGTCGACGGCAGCGCAAGGGTCGGCGGTAGTGCAGAGATAGACGCCATTCCCGTCGCCGACTGACTGCTCCGGTCGCTGGGTCCAGTGACGTGTCTGCTAAAGGATTACAGGGCACTGCCGATATATGGTGATCGAGAGGCAGTAGCTGGAGACCGCACAACGGAAGGGGGGTGCGCAGGTGGTAGCATAGGTGGCTCGAACCGGGAGCGGGCGTCCCGGCACACCGAACAGCCCGGGCGGGTGCGGCCGCGCCCCGCGTAAAAGCGCGCGACAAGAGGACGGATCCTCGAACCCGCGGCAGGGTCGCGGGACGGCAAAACAAGGAGGTAAAGAAACATGGCACAGGGTGATCTCACTCGAATAGCGTCGAACATAACTGGACTGAACGCGTTGAACGCGCTGAAAGCTGTGAACAATCAGCTCGGAATCCACCAGCTCAGGCTGTCAACCGGCAAGCGGATCAACGAGGCGGCCGACGACCCCGCCGGGCTCACCATCGCGACCAAGCTCAACTACAAGAGCAGAGGTCTCGGGGTTGCGCTCGACAACATCGGCGACGCGAAGAACCTCCTCGGCGTGGCCGAGGGCGGCCTCGGCAAGATCAGCGACATCTTGCTCCTGATCAGGGACAAGGCCGAGCAGGCCGCAAACGACACTCTCGGGGACGCGGAACGACTCGCGATAAAGAGCCAGATCCAGGCGCTGGTCAGCGAGATCGACACGATCGTGGACGAGACGGAGTGGAACGGGAAGGCGCTCATCGACGGAAGCTCGAGCAACATGACGTTCCAGACCGGTTTCCAGACGACCGCCTCGACGGGGGTCACGGTCTTGACCGCCCATGACTCCAGCACGTTGGGCATCCAGACGGTGGAGGTCGAGTCGTACGCCTCAGCGACAGCCTACATGCAGAAGATTGACACCGCACTTGCGAGCGTCAGCGCCACCCTCAAAGACATCGGAGCCGTGGTCTCACGTCTCACGTTCAAGGAGGAGAACCTCGTCGTTGCGAAGACCAACACCGAGGCTGCGTATAACCGTATCATGAATGCCGACATTGCGGCTGAGCAGCTCGAGGCGATGAAGTACCAGATCCTGCAGCAGACGGCCACCGCGATGCTTGCGCAGGCGAACGTGGCGCCGCAGGCGGTGCTGGGTCTGTTCAGGTAGTTCGCGTAGCCCGGACCCGGTTCGGGTCGTGGTCGGTCCACGGCGTAGGTCTTGTCCGTGGGGGGAGGGGGGACCTTCCCCCGCGGACGTCCGGCAGAGCAGGCGTGACGAGCGGAACGTGCTGCGGTAGAAGGGTTGGGAACCACGTCGCCCACCGTGCCCCATCGGGCCAGGTTTGTCACAACCCGAGACGTGGTGGCAATCCCAGGGACTCAAGCCAGTCTAGGGGCGGCCCACCCGACGCATAGACCGCAGGATGCCGGGCCGGACGAACCACGGAATGGCTCGGATGGACCTGCGGATGATAGGCTGCTCTGGCGAGACCAAGGGCTTACGCAAGACCGATAGGGCGACTGATAGGACCCGGGGCTGACTGGAGGTTATGCCGATGAACGCTGAACTCGACATGCTGCAGACAACGAGCGAGTACAGGGGCCGGAGCGCGTATGGCGTCTACCGGGCACAGCAGGTGCTCTCCGCGAGCCCCGAGGATCTCGTGCTCATGGTGTACGACCACGTCATCGCAAGCTGCAGGGCGAAGGACAAGAAGAAGGCGTCGGCCGGCATCGCGACTCTCATCGATGCCCTCGACCTCGACCAGGGCGAGATCGCGGTGGGCCTGTTCCGACTCTATAGATATACCATTGACAAGGTCTGGGAGGGGAAGTTCGACGACGTACTTTCGGTGATGCGCCCGCTCCGGGAGACCTGGGCGTCGGCCATGAAGAGCAGGGGAGGCGCGACGGCCCCTCCTGCCGCGAGCGTGGTCGCAGGCGGACCGGAGAGGATGGGCGCCTCGGCCGCGAGGTGATCCCGCGTGGAAGTCACTGTTGCGGAGGTCACTCTGAGACATCTCGACATGCTCGCCGATGCGCAGGCGCGTCACGCGGTGTCGCGCCTTGCTGGCATACCCGACGGACAAGCCCAGCGAGCTGCGACGCATGGTGCTCAAGGGCAGGATGGAGCACGTGACCCGAGGAAGATGCAGGCGGAGGCTGCCGCCGAGGCCGAGCGCGCCCGGCAGGCGCAGGAGCGCTCGGAGCGCATGGCGCAACTTCTCGCGGAGAGCGTCGTGAACATCAGGGTCACCTTTCACGTGGAAGGCAACACCGGCGATGTTACCATCAAGGTGATCGACAACGCCACCGGCGAGGTCGTGCGGTACATTCCACCCGAGGAACTCTCGGCGATGATGGATCACCTCAGGGAGTTTGCAGGTCTCGTGGTGGACAGGAAACGGTAGGCGCACAGGCGCACCCCGCAGCGGTGTACAAGCGAGAGCACCGCGTCGCATAGCGGGAGGCAGCGTGCAGTGGAGCCCAGCGTAACGCAGTGTCGCGTAGCTCAGCTCAGCTCGGCCCTGCCAGGCCGGCTTAGCCCGGCTCAGAGCGGTTCAAGGCGGAGCGGCAATGAGCGGCGCTGGGCGCAAGCGGAGGTGATCGCTGTGAGTATCGGCATACCGCCTCTCATGACAGGCACGAATCAGCTCGAGGAGCTTATCAAGAAGTACATGGAGCTCGAGTCGCGGCCGGTTGCCGATCTGAAGGCCGCTAAACAGGCGCTCACCACGAGGGCAGCGATGTTCCGGGACCTCAACTCCTCGCTACTCTCGCTGAAGAACGCGTCGGGCGACCTTGTGCCGGAGGACCTGACCTCGCTCTACGGCGCCCGCACCGCGACCTCGAGCAACGCCGACGTGGTCGCCGGGAAGGCCGGCGCTTCGGCAGCCATGGCGAGCTACAGCATCTTCGTCGAAAGGCTCGCAAGCTACGACGTGGTGGTCTCGAACACCTTTACCAGCACAGGCACGGAGATCTCGCAGGCTTCAGGCGAGGGGACGAAGACCTTCACCATAACGGCGGGCGGCACGTCCTGGGACATCGCCGTCCAGGTGGTGGCAGGCCAGGACAACGCCACGGTCCTTGCGAACATGGCGACCGCCATCAACGCGTCCGCCGCGAACACCGCAGCCGGCGCAGCCGTGGTGAGCGAGCAGGCGGGCACCTCCCGGCTCGTCATCACCGCGAAGTCCACGGGGAGCGCCAACGCCATCACTCTGGCGGAAGCGGGCGGCACCAACAACATTCTCGCCGCGTCCGGGACGAGTTCCTCGGCGCAGTCCTCGGGCACGACCGGGGGCTACCTTGCGGCCCGCGACACGCTTGACGCCAGGTTCACGCTGAACGGCCTTTCGTTCGTTCGCTCGTCCAACGAGGTGTCCGACGCGATATCCGGGGTCACCCTTACGCTCAAGAGAGCGCAGGCCACCGGTGACGCGCCCGTAAGCATCGAAGTCAAGCGCGACACCAGTGCGGTGAAGGCGAAGATCAAGTCGTTCATCTCGAGTTACAACGCCACTATCAAGTATATCAACAACAAGACCCTCGTCGATCCCGACGCCGGGATACGTGGAGACCTCGCGGGTGACGCCACATATCTGGAGCTGAAGGTGAAGATGAATCGAGTCGTCCAGGGCAGGGTCGACGGCCTCGCCTACCCCGACCCCACAAGGCTCTACGACATCGGCATCACCCTCGATAGCACGGGCAACCTTGTCCTGAGCGACGAAGCGAAGCTGGATGCGGCGCTATCAGACCACCCTGAGGCGGTGCGCGACCTTTTCACGTCCGCGACCGGGGTGGCGGTCAAGATGCGCGACCTCATGGACCCGTTTGTGCAGGATCTCACGGGCATCATCGCGCGACAGCAGCAGTCCATTACGAACCAGATCGACAGGATCGACTCGAGGGTGAAGGACCTCGAGGAGCGGCTCGCCATACGAGAGAAGGCGCTCCGTTCGGAGTTTTCGTCGCTCATCAGGGCCATGCAGCTCATGAGCGCGCAGAGCGCGCTCCTCAACAGCTTCATGACTCAAGCAAACGCAGCGTTCATGTATTAGAGGTCTTGGCGGTTCTCCGGCGAATTCGGGGTCTCCGGAGCGCGCTCGACGCCACGCCACGGGGCCTTGTGCCCGGCATCGGCGTTGAAGCGTGCCCCGGAGACCCCGCGCGGGGGAATACGGCGCGCCGCAAGCGCGCCGTCCCCGGAGGGCAACACCGGTAACCCCCGGGAAAGTGGCGGTGATTTCTAAGCCCGCTGTTAGTGGCGTGAAACCTGAGAAAACCGGGGAGGGCGGAGGTTGAGCAAGAAGGACCTGCGTGAGGAGAGGACGGCGGAGATCGCCGAGACCTACGAGCGGGAAGCCCTGCTTCTCGAGAAGGCGATCCGGCACATGAAGCATGAGATGCGGCTTCTCGAGGCCAGGGACTATGCCGCCCTTTGTGACTCAGTGGTGGGGCGTGGCGAGCACATCGATGACATCGCAAAACTGGAAGCGAGGCGCCGCGAGATGGAGGCCGAGCTTTCAGGCATTTCGTCCCCCGGGCGCGCGGCCGGCCCCGCCGCGGCACCCCACGAGGCGCTTGCCGACCCTCGCGTGGACGAGGCGCGCCGTAAGGCGGCGACCATGCACCGGCAGGCCCTCGAGCTCGACTCCGAACTACGGGATCTGGCCCGCGCCCACAGAACTGAAATGGAGACCAAGCTCGCCGGGCTTGCCCACGGCAGGGTGGCAAGCCGCGCATACAACGGGCATGGACGAGCCAAGTCCGCCGCAGTGTTTGTCGACAAGGAGCGTTAACCCACCGATCTGCTTCTCCTGCCACCTACCACCCGCGACAAGAAGGATATTCCATCGCGATGTCGAAAAAGGTAGACATACCCCGAACTTGCGTGCTGCGGGCCTTTCGCGCACCAGAGTCACTCGGGGCAGGGGGATTTGAGGGTGGTCTACAGGGTTCTCGTTGTCGATGATGAGCCCAACATGAGGGCCGTGCTCTCCGATGTCCTTGCCGAAGAAGGATATGAGGTGACCGTAGCGCGAGACGGCTCGGAGTGCATCGCCAGGGTTGCCTCGGGCGATTTCCACGTGGTCGTGCTCGACCTCAAGCTCCCCGATGCCGGCGGCATCGATGTGCTGCGCGAAATCAGGGCACGTTGCCCTGAGACCGTGGTCATCATGATAACCGCTTTCTCCTCGGTGGACACTGCCATCGAGGCCATGAAGTGCGGCGCCTACGACTACATCACGAAGCCCTTCAAGATCGACAATTTCAAGATGGTCGTCAAGAGCGCCCTCGAGCTCGGAGCGCCCTTCTCTCGCGCGCCCCGCCGCCAGCCGCTTCGCGCGGAGAGCGAGTTCGGGATGGTGGGATCCACGCCGGAAATGCGCAGGATCTTCAAGATGATCGACGACATCGCATCGACAAACGCGACGGTGCTCATCTACGGCGAAAGCGGCACCGGAAAGGAGCTTCTCGCCAGGGCCGTTCACAACTGCAGCCACAGGGCGGACAAGCCCTTTGTGAAGGTCAACTGTGCGGCCGTTCCCGAGAGCCTGCTGGAGTCGGAGCTTTTCGGGCACGAGCGTGGCGCGTTCACGTCGGCGGTGGCGAGAAGGCTCGGCCGGTTCGAGGTGGCCGACACCGGCACCATCTTCCTCGACGAGGTCGGCGAGACGAGCCCAGCCATGCAGGCGAAGCTTCTCAGGGTCACGCAAGAGAAGGAGTTCGAGCGCGTCGGGAGTTCCCAGACGATGCGCGTGGACGTACGCATCATCGCTGCTACGAACCAGGACCTCAAGGAGAAAGTGGCGCGGGGCGAGTTCAGGGAAGACCTGTATTACCGCCTCAGCGTGATCCCCATCTACCTACCGCCGCTACGGGAGCGCAGGGCCGACATCCCTCTCCTCGTTGACAGGTTCATTGCCTACTATAGCGAGGCCGTCGGTCGGAGAGTCGCCGGCGTGTCGGAGAAGGGCATGGAGATGCTCATGAGCTACGACTGGCCGGGGAACGTGCGCGAGCTGGAGAACTGCATCGAGCGGGCGGTCATCTTCGCGAAGAGCCCGGTTATCGAGGAGGACAGCCTCTACATTGGAATCCCCGCGATAAACGCTCCTCCGACATCGCTGGCCCTGGGCAGGCACGGTGCGGGCGCCGGCGCCGGTGGCGGCGCTGAAGGGGATGGCCAGGCTGGCGCGGCCGGCAGGCCCATGTCCATCAGGGAGGTCGAGAAGGCCCACATCGCCAGGGTGCTGCGGGAGACCAACAGCAATCGCACCGAGGCCGCGAAGATCCTGCAGATCAGCCGTCGGACGTTGCTGAACAAGATCAAGGAGTACGGGATAGCCGAGTAGCTTGCGGGGGGTTTTCGGGTGGGTGATGTCCTGGTGGATGCGGCGCTCGCCGCCATGGCTGCGGGGGCGCTGGCATTTGCTTATGTAGAGAGGCGTGCTGCGCGGCGCAGGGTGGCCGAGGCCCGGGAGCAGCTCGCCTCCATGCGCGAGTTCGTGGCGGGCCTCGCCGAGAACGACCTTGCGCTGCAGAAAGAGCTCGTGGATGCAAACGCCGAGCTCAACAGGAGAGTCCTCCAGCTCGCAAGCCTCTTCGAGGTCGGGAAGGAGCTCATGTCCATCCGGCGGCCCGATGAGGTGCTCGATCGTATCGCAGTGCTCGCAGGCCGCCTGGTCCCGTCCCAGGGCTGCGCCATCCGCATCCTGAGTCGCGACAGGTCCCGACTCATCCTGAAGGCCCACCATGGTTTGACCCCGGAGTTCATTGAGAAGAGCGGGTCCGTGCCCGTGGAATCAAGCTCCCTCGGGCAGGTGGTCAGGCTTGGTAAGCCTCTCGCCGGCGTGGACGGTGCGGCTGGGGCGACCACCTACTTCGAGGACATGGGCCGGGAGGGGATGACTTTCGCGCTCTCGGTGCCCCTTGCGGTGCGCGGCGCGGTAACCGGGGTCCTGACCGTTTACACTCCCAGCATCCACGAGCGGACGCGCGACGAGATCAGGTTTCTCACCATCCTCGCGGCATACGCGTCAGCCGCGCTCGAGAACGCCGAGCTGTATGCCGACCTGGGGCAGGCCAACAGAGAGCTTTCCGCGCTGAAGGAATACAACGAGAGCATCATCGAGAGCCTTACCATAGGCCTTGCCGTGGTGGACAGGGATCTCGTCATCACCACGTGGAACAGCGGCATCGAGGCCATCACCGGGATCCCCGCCGACCAGGCGCTCGGGAGGAGGTACTTCGAGGTGTTGCCCGAGCATGACGAGGCGGGCCTCGGGGACGTCCTCAGAGAGGTGTTGGAGGAGGGGGAGACCCTCGAAACCGACGAGATGAGGCAGCACGCGCCGGACGGCAGGGAGTACGTGATCTCGTGCAGAGTATGCCCGCTCGTGAGCGCGCCGGAGGGGCCGGTCGATGAAGGCGATCGGGACGGCCGGAACAGGCCCGACGGGCAGGACAGCCTGGACGGCCGCGGCGGCCAGGACAGGCGCGACGCCATGGCCGCGGCGCCCTCGGCACGCGGCTCTGTGACTGGCGCCATCATCGTGGCAGAGGACGTGACGGTGCGTGTGAGCCTGGGCGAGCGCCTTCGTCGGGCTGAGCGCATGAAGGTGGTGGGCGAGTTCGCCGCCGGCATAGCCCATGAGATAAACAACCCTGTCGGCATCATATCAGCGTGCGCCGAGCACCTTGCGGACAAGATAGCGAAGACCATCGACTCCCCCAACGACTATCTGAAACCTCTCAGGGCCATCGAGGAGGAGGCCGCGCGCTGTTCGTCCATAATCAAGAACCTCACGGTGTTCTCGCGTCATCAGGAGATGCACCTCCGGCCCACCGACGTGCGGCGCGTTGTTGAGGAGACGCTCTATCTCATCGAGCAGCAGGCGACTGCATCGGGTGTAAGGGTCGAGCTGGAACCGGAGCCGGAACCGGAACCCGAACCGAGGCCAGAGCCGCAGCCCAGGCCGGACGGGGAAGGCGGACGGGCTGATGACTCCAGGAGAGAAGGGGAAGCGAGCCGGCAGGACGCGCGCCACGGGGACGAGCGCGGCGACGCACAAGAGGCGTCGGGGGATGCGCGAAGGGCCGGGCTGCCGCCGGTGCTCGCGGATGAGGCCCAGCTCAAGCAGGTATTTCTGAACCTTGCCATGAATGCGATACAGGCCATGCCCGAAGGCGGCGTGCTCGGGGTGCGCATGGGCATCGATTGGCGGCGCCGCGGTCGAATGGCAGCCGAACCGGGAATGGGAACGGGCAGGTGCAGGCGTCGCGGCACCCGCGCGGCCGAGAGGAGCGGCGGCTACGTGTGGGTGGAGTTCACCGACACCGGCTGCGGCATCCCCCGCGAGAACCTCAGCAAGATCTTCGCGCCGTTCTTCACGACACGAAGCACCGGCATCGGTCTCGGGCTCGCCGTGAGCCACGGCATCGTGGAGGCCCACGGGGGCACGATCTCTGTCGAAAGCAAAGAGGGGGAGGGAAGCACCTTCACGGTGCGCCTCCCCGCTGCGCGACTGTAGTGAGCACGAGCGATGCTGACCTCCGGACTTGCGGGGCCCGGGTCTACTGGGTCCCTGCCAGAGCCGGCGGAACCAGTTTCTCGATGTTGGCGAGAGCCTCGTCGAGGCTCTGGTTGCCCACGGCGTACTTGGCTACCTCGCTGTTCATGATCTTGTAGGCGTCCTTCCACCTCGGGACCTTTGGGTACGCGTAGGCGTACTCAGCGACCTCCACGAAGACCTTCTTGTTCGCCGGTGGTGTATCCGGCGGCAGGAACGCCTCGGTGAGCGCGACATCGCGCCGGATCGGGAACTGCCCGAGGTCGCGGCCGCTCATGGTCTGCACATCGGCGCATGCCAGGAACTTCACGAACTTCCACGCAGCTTCGACGTTCTTCGAGCCTGCGAGTATCGCCATGCCCTGGCCGTCCATCTGCACGGCACGCTTGCCCTTCGGGCTCAGGGGCATGTGGGCCACGTCGAAGTCCATCACGTACTGCTTCTTGTCGGTATCATACATCCAGATGCTGGGCGCCCAGGCTCCCGCAGGCATCATGCCGATCTTCCCCGCCTTCCAGAGCGCGGGCGGGTGGGGGCTCCCGAGGCGCTTTGCGTTGGCCATGTCGCAGCTCACGTTGTTCTCGAATATCTTCCTATAGAACTCAAGCGCCTGTCTGGCTTCTGGAGTGTTGAGGTTGGGCTTCTTCCCGTCCGGCGTAAGCAGGCTGCCGCCGTTTGCCCACACCAGCGTCGCCCAGTGGAAGTACCAGGTGGTGAACCCGTACTGGTCAGGCTGGCCATCACCATTGGTATCCTTCGTGAGGGCGATGGCGGCTTTGAGCATATCGTCCCATGTCCACTTGTCGGTCGGGTAGGCTATGCCCGCCGCGTCGAAGAGCTCCTTGTTGTAGAACAACGCAGGAATATCGAGGTCAAACGGGAACGCGTACTGCTCGCCCTTAGCGGTCTTCCAGAGGGCGAAAGCGGTCGGGAACACCGGCTTGAACTCGGCCTTGTCGCGGTTCACGAGCTTGGTCAGATCGAGGAAAGCGCCTTTCTCGCCGACCTCATCGCCCCACGCGGACGACACGGCCGTGACGTCAGGCGCAACCCCGCCCGCGACCGACAGGATCAGTTTCTCCTTCAGATCAGCCCAGCCCACGTACTCAGCTTCGACCTTGACACCGGTCTCCTTCTCGAACCTCGCCAGCAGCGGCTCAAAGTACGCCTGCCTCTCGGGCGCGTTCCAGTGCCACCACTTGATGGTGGTCTGCGCGAACGCAAGCGACGGCACGAGGAGGGAGAAGAGCAGAAGCACAACCAGAACCAGTCCGCACCTCTTCAATCCCGGTCAACTCCTTTCAAATGGTTCTCCACTCGGCAAGTCCCGCAGTCCCGGTCCACTCACACCTGAAGGGTCTTGCGGCAGGTCCGTTATCACCCCCTTTGTGCATCCGCGGTACCCCTTTCCTTTTCAGCGGGTGAGTCCTGTCCAGGGTTGCCGGTGTTGCCCTCCGGGGACGGC
>JASEJE010000019.1 GCA_030024085.1 Bacillota bacterium
TGCCCGAGGATGATTATGGCGCTCCATGTGATAGGGGCCAGCAGCGGAAGCTCCACGTAACGGTATACCTGCAAGGGGCTTGCCCCGTCCACCCGGGCCGCCTCCCGTAGCTCGTCGGGGATGGTCCGTAGCCCGGCGAGGTAGAGCGCCATGGTGTACCCAGACATCTGCCACGTGGCCGCTATGACCACACCGATGAGCGCCAGGTTGAAACCGTGAGGCTCAGGAAACGGCAGGAGCTGGAACTGCGTCGCCCCTCCTCCCAGGGTCCATGCGAGCAGCACCAGGCCCGGTAACCCCGTCAGCGCAGCCGCCCGGAAACGCTGCCGCGCGGCGGACCACAGCCCCCAGGCAATGAGCACGAGCGCCGCACCCATCACCACGTAGTAAGGCAATGTCTGCCAGTTGAACTGGAGGACCTGATCCCGACTGCTGAGCCACAGGAAGCTCGCAGGCGGCAAGCCTACCAGCGAAGGAAGCACGTTCACGCCGCCCCGGGGCTGAAGAAGCCAGCGCCAGATGGTGCCGGTAACGATGAACGATAGCGACATGGGGAACAAAAAGATCGTGCGGAAGACCGCTTCGCCGCGAATACGCTGATCGAGGATAGTGGCGAGAAAGAGGCCGAGCGCAAGCGATGCGGCGACGAACAGCACAGTGAAGAAGACCATGCTCACGAGGTCCTGTCGAAAGCGCACGTTGAGGAACCCGGTGAAGAGGTCCTGATAGTTTTGGGCCCCGACGAAGTGTATCTGGGGCCTCAGCGCGAGAGCGGCCCCCTGACCCCAGTCGGTAAGCGAGATATGGATCGTCTGTCCGATGAACCCGTATACGAACACGGCCAGAAGAGCAAGAGATGGTAGCACAACAAGGACGGCCATGGTCTGGTCGCGCCTGGACCGCATCGGTCCCACCTCCTTCGCAACCCCTGCGCGGGCTCAGGCTATCTGTTTCCCACGTCTTGCGGCAACCCTGCACACGTTCACAGGATGCCCGGGGCACGCCCCGGCACGCCCAAGGTCAAGGTAGCGACCAGGCGCGGCCGCGCGGTGCTGCCGCTGCGCTCCCAGGCATCCCGCCTCTCGACGCGCGATTGCAGTCTCGCGATGGCCGAATCGGCGCTCGTGGCACAGCGACCGCAGCGCACCCCGGGCATCCTTGGGGGGCCGCCGCATCCGAGGGCAGGCGGCGGTCCCTCCATCCTCTCTAACGACCTACACCAGACTGGATGGCAACCGCCTGGGCCGCGTTCGCCGCCGCCTCGGGGTTGCGGCTGTTCAGGAAGATCTCCATGACTGTGGCGAAGTCGTTCATGAACCGCTCGTTGGCAACCACTCCGTGGGCGAGGCTGCCTACGATGGCGTTGGCCCTCCAGTCCTTCGCAGCGCTCTGGAGGTAAGCGTTGTACTTGGACAGGTCGCTATCCACACGTGCGCTGATGGACCCCTTGAGCGGGTTGAAGGTGTCCTGGGCCTCCTTGCTTCCGAGCATCTTCAGCCACGCGAGGGTGTTCTCGCGGTGCGGAGCGCCCACTGGCAGCCCAAAGGAGTCGGACAGCATCATGAACACGCCGGAGGTGCCGGGCGCAGGCGCCCAGCCGAAGTCCTTACCCGGCTGCAGCTTGAGGGTGGTGACCATGTAGCCCGCCGCCCAGTCGCCCATGACGTTGAATGCGGCCTGGCCTTTCACCACCATGTCGGTGGCCTGCTGCCAGGAGAGAGACGGAGCGTCCTGGTTGGTGTACTCGAGCACCTTGCCGAACGTCTTCCACGCCCCCACGACTTCCGGGCTCTTCCATGACAGCTTGCCCTGCCAGAGCGCCTCCCACTTGTCCTTGCCGAGGCAAGCGAGGACGACGCTCTCCCAGAGGTGGGAGACGGTCCAGTTCTCACCCAGGGAGAGCGGGATCACGCCCTTCGCCTTGAGCGTCGGGGCGATGGCAAGGAACTCGTCCCACGTGGCGGGCGCCTTCACGCCCCACTTCTTGAGGTTGTCCGGCACATACCAGAGTACATTGGACCTGTGGATGTTGACCGGCACGGACCAGATGCCGCGGTCGGTGCTGAGGAGTTTCAAGAGCCCCTCGGGGAAGGCCGACTTCCAGCCTTCCTTCGCATAGAGGTCGCTGAGATCCTCCATACGCCCGGCCACGACCCATGTGCCGATGAGTTCCTGCCCGGCGTGGACCTGGAAGGTGTCAGGCGGCTCACCGCCGAGCATGCGGGTCTTGAGGACGGCCTTGGCGTTCACCCCGGCTCCGCCGGTGACGGTGGAGTTGATGACCTGGACGCCAGGATGCTGCTTCTCGTAGAGCTCGATGAGCGCCTGCAGCGCGGGGCCCTCGTCTCCCGCCCACCAGGAGAAGATCTCGAGTTTGCCGCTGAGAGGAGCTGAGGCTGCCGTGGCGCCCAGGCACGCAACCAGGGTCACGCTAACCACCAGAACAGCGAGCCACTTCGATGTCCTCATCTCTATCCCTCCTGACGAAATGGTATCCGGGAGCATGTTTCACTCTACACACTCGTGTCAGTTCGAGCCATGCAAGTCCGGCAAGTCCTGGGGATTCCACCGGTCCGGGCTACCCGGGTTCGCCCGTCGCTGATGGCTTCCGCCGCCCGATACCACCTCCCTCCTTCAGAACCACCCCATTTCCCCCCGCTCCATACGCGCGGCGCCCGGACAGGCGCCTCAAGCGGCTGGCTCTTCGCCGGGCCGGCCTTTCGACACGCCCGGCTGCCAGCACGGCCTGGATCATGGAGTCCAGGCCGGGCCGGGTCGGGCACGGTCCGTCCCGATACCCCAGGCTCACCCGCGCCTGGCTTCATTTATGCTGTAAACAAAGTCGAGCTGGCCCTCACGTTTGCTCACGTTGCATCCGGGGGACTGGGAGAATTCCGCCCTGAACCTGTTACTGCGGCCCCTCACCTGCTTATGGGCGCCCTTCCCGGGCCTTTCATCTGGCGGGGCCTGTTCCCAGAGCTGGAACGCCGCTCCGCTGCTCAGCCGGTACTTTCTACACTGGTCGAAGAACTCCTCCTCGCGCTGGCGCGTGGTTCCGCCCAATCTGCGGGCCCGGGTCGCTGCCTGCAGGGCGCATGTTTCAGAGGCTAACGCCAGCCCCCACGATCTTGTCCCGTTTCTCCCGCAAGTACCGCCCCAGGCTGCTGAGGTCACCATCGATGGTGAGCGCCATGGCCCCGTATAGCACGGCGCACGGGATCCACATGAAAACCGCGAACAGCATCGCATAGAGATAGCCGTGGCTACGGATGAGCATGCCGCCGAGGAAGGGACCTATCCCTCGCCCAAGGCTATCCGTGATGTTATGGAGCCCGAACACCGACCCCCGGCGCTCAGGCGGGTTCACGTTAATGAGCATGGCCTTGATATTGGCGGAGGGGATCGTCACGACCACTCCTGTCAGGAAACTGGCGACCAGAGGCATGGCCATCGCGTGCGATCCCATGGCAGGCGTAAGGTGCATCGTCATGATCATATAGCCCGGAGCCACCCCGGCGAGCACGGCGCCCGCACAGAAGAGAGGCAACGCCCTCGGCGACCGCCGGAATATCCTGTCACCAGTCCAGCCGCCGAGAAGTCCGCCTGCCGTCGCCCCGAGGCCGAGAACGAGGGTGAGCATCGTCGCAAACTCCTTCGTGAAGCCCTTGCCCTCGTAGAAAGGTATCAGGAAAAAGGGGATGAGCCCCCACGGGATTGAACCGGGTATCCCCTGGACGAACCCCAGCAGGTTGGTCCTGTTGGCAAGCACGGCCTTGAGGTCCGAGAACCTGATCCTTTCGGTATACTCGAAACCCCGCTTCAGGAGGTCAGCGAGCTCCTTCTCGCGCGCGCCCCGTTTCGGCTCCCTGGCCATAAGCATGAACACCGGCACGAGCGCGAAGTTCGGGACCGCGGCAAGAATGAACGGCAGCCGCCAGCCGTATGTTCCGGCCAGAAAGCCGGGCATCACCTGGCCGAGCATCTCACCGATCCCCCATGCTGTGCTGACGAACGCTATGGCGGTGGCCCTGTGCTCAGCGCTGAAGTAATCGCCCACGAGCGAGAAGGTGATCGGAAAGATGCCCCCCACCCCGAGGCCGGTGAGGATTCTCAAGACCAGGAGCTGGTTATATGTGGTCGTGAAAGCCCTCACCCCCGTCAGGAAGCAGGGGATCTCGCCGAGAAGCACGGTGAATGCGAGCAGCTTCTTCCGCGAGAAGCGGTCGGTGAAGTACCCGAAGAACATGCTCACCAGCGCCCCAAGGATCGTGAACGCCGACCCGATGATTCCGATCTGCCGTTCGTCTATCCGATACTCAGCCATGATCTCCCGTACGACCGGATTCATGGCATTCTGGTCCGCGAAAAGCCACACCGAGATCATGACCAGGACGGCCAGGGTCCACTTTTCCCTGTTCGACACTACCTGCTTCCTCCCTCGCTTGCTCTTATCACCCACATGCCAAGCACGCGCTCCGGGATCACCGTCTCGCCATTTACTCTGAAGCTACCTGCGTTCTCAGGCACTCTGATGTACACGTCCCGCTTCCTGACTGCTCGCTCGTGGTAATCCATCACGATATCGCTGCCGTCCACTTCGAGCCTCGATACCTCGCAGCCCGGGAAGAGGTGGCCTGTGCTTCCCACAATTGCGAAGTCTTCCGTCCCGGCCTTCAGGAAGCACACAGACTGGTACGGCCCCAACCTGATGTGCGTTCCGCCGGGAATGAAGCGGCCGCGGCCGAAGTACACGCCCGGCCCAGGCTTTGCGCTCTCCTCGCGTGCACCGAGGTTGGCGAAGGCCTCATACTGCCTGTTGTCGATGGTGAATTCCACGTGGCACACGTCCCCCGAGCGCTCGACGTGCCGTATACTCTTCTCGACAACGGGAAACTGCGAGAGGTAAATCTCCAGCTCCTGCTCGGAATACGTATCGATGTTGTCGGACGTGAATACCAGGGTCCCAAATACGTGGTTCAGGAGGAACAACGTGTACCGCTGGTCCGGGCTAAGCCGGTTTCCCTTGTTCCTCAGGATGAAGACATCAGGGTCGCTGCCGAAGACGTTGCCGTTCAGGTGCCAGCGGCCAATGGCGCTCGCGAGCGAGTTTGCCGTGGACACCCTTTCACGGTAGCCCAGCCATCGGAGAAGGCGGTCATCCCACACCCGTCCACCCGTGCAGGTTGCCCGGCCGGCCGCTGTACCGGTGAAACGCATAGTCTCCGTACGGCCCCAGCAGCGGCCGGGCTACGGCCACGATCCCCCTCATGCTCTCCGCGGGGTCGAATTCCCGGCTCTCGGTCCAGCTCTGGAAGCCATTCACGTAGACGCGGTCGTGGGCCGAAGGCCGCAGCGATATCTCCAGAGACAGCTCATTTAGCACCATCTCGCGGGCCGGCTCGATTGTCAGTGAAAAGACCAGCCCACTGCCCTCGCGCTGCGCACGCGGCAGGATCAGGGCGTCGGGCCCCTTGAAGTCAGTCAGCGCATCGAAGACCGCAGTCTTGCGCTTGCCGCCCACCGAACACCTGATACGCCCACCAGTCACCTCTACCACGGCACTCGCCTCCCGGCTCGAGAAGCCTGCGGGCCGCGACGACGCATGGCCCAGGTTACGCCCGCGCCCTGTGCTTTACCGAAGAGATCTTTCCTGCAAATACCACGAACTCCTTCACAAGTTGCTCGTGACCCGGGTCGTCCTCGCGGTCCGCGTTTGCCCGCTGCGCAGCAACAATGGCTACATGGGGCGCTGCTATGGCCCGGAGGTCCTCGACGACACCCTCCTGGCAACCGAGATAAACTCCTCCGTGAGCTTCTGGTACTCGGGGTCGTCCTGGCTGACCTCGCCGAGCCTCGACGCGAGGACGCTCAGGCGGTTCTCCAGCAACAACCGCTCGTCGTCGCTCAGCTCACCCTCTCTCACTTTGCCCTCGTCACCTCTGCCCGCTCCGGCAGACGGCGCGCCCCCTTCACTCCGAGCCCTGAGATAATCCTCATAGCCCCCGAGGCAAACCCTCACCGTCTCCTTCTCGATGGCGAGGATCTTGTTGCACACCCGGCTGAGGAGGTACCTGTCGTGCGACACCAGGATGAGCGTGCCGTCGTAGTTCTCGAGGGCCTCTTCCACCCGCTCCCGGGACGGAATGTCCAGATAGTTCGTGGGCTCGTCAAGGAGGAGGAGGTTCGCCGGGGAAAGGAGCATCTTCAGGAGAGCGAGCCTCGCCTTCTCCCCCGCGCTCAGCGACCCGACGCGCTTATGGACGGAGTCGCCTGAGAACAGGAAGCATCCGAGTAGCAGGCGAACCTGTTCCCGTTCGCCTCCCGCCAAGAGAGCCTCCTCCAGGACTGTCCTCTCGTCAGCCAGGCCGGCCAGCTCCTGGTTAAAGTATGCGACCCTCGCCGAGGGCGAGACCCACATCTCTCCCCCGGAGATGCCTTCATGGCCGGCGATGATCCTCAGGAGCGTCGTCTTGCCGGCACCGTTTGGCCCCACGAGGCCCACTCTGTCGCCCCGCATCACCGCGAAGGACGCTCCCGAGAAGACGCAGCGCCCGTCGTAGAACTTGCTGACGTCGCTCGCAGTCACCATGCGACGGCCCGACTTCCCGTCCGACGTCACCTGAAGCCGGATGGCCGGGTCGGCTTGCGGGCGATCGACCCGCTCCGCCTCCAGGCGCTCGAGCCTTCTAATGGTCGCCTTCGCGCGCCTAGCAAGCTTCTCGGCCCTGTGGCGGTAGAACACGTCGGAGGCCCTGATCTCGGTGTTCTTCCCCGCGTCGCGGTGAGCGCGGCAGGACCACTCCATCTGCCTCGCTATCATCTCCCTGAGTTTCCGCGATTGCTTCGCCTGTTCCAGGTATACACGCATCTGGCGCTCGAACCGCTCCTCCACGGCCTTTCTATATGCTGTGTAGTTGCCTGGGAACGATTCAGCGCCGCCGGGCCCGAGCGCGATGACCCTGGACACGGTTTGGTCCAGGAAGTACCGGTCGTGCGAGACCACGACGACAGTTCCCGGAAACCCCTGAACATACCTCTCGAGCCATCTCAGGCCCTCCTCGTCCAGATGGTTCGTGGGCTCGTCCAGGAGCAGGCACTCGGCCTCCTCCAGCCACAGCCTGGCAAGGGCAAGGCGGGTCTTCTCCCCGCCGCTCAGGGTGTCGACGGGCTGCTCGAGCCCGTTCTTCTCAAGGTCGAACCGCCCCAGCGCCTCCAGGACTCTACCGTCCGCTGCGAGCGCTTCTGATACAAGCCGGCGAAGGTGGCGGCCTGCCCCTTCCCCTCCACGCTGGTTGCAGCCGTCGCGCGGGTCCGGACCGCTACCGAGGTCGAGGCCGCGCGCAAGCTCCGAGGCAATGGTCGTGCCAGGGGCAAAGCCCATGTCCTGGGCGAGGTATCCCACCCGCACCTCCTCGCGAAAGAAAACGACCCTGCCCGAATCAGGTTCGAGAAGACGAGCAATGATCTTCAGGGCCGTGGTCTTGCCTGCGCCATTGGCGCCGACGATCGCGACCTTCTCGCGTTCCGCGACGGTGAACGATACGTCCCTCAGGACGTCTCTTGGCCCATATGACTTTCCTGCGTGCTCGAGTGCGAACAGAGGCACGCTCATCCCTCCCAGGGAGGCGATGCCAGGGGGCCCGGGGCGACAGGCGCCAGCCAGTCGCCCACGGGGATTATGCAGAGGTTGCAGGGAGGTATGAGACACCTGCGGTGTGATGCTGCGGGTTCACTCAGCGGAGCGGGTGGACTGGGACGTGGTGAGGTTGACCGAAGGCGCCGGCCTGCCCGGCCGCCATCTGGCGTCCGCGGCATGGGCATGGCACCGGCCCCTCGTATGGCCCGCATAGAGTGATGACTGCCTGCTTCCCGCCTGCGCCACGCTACCGTGCGCCTGTGCGCGGCGGAAAACGCGTGTATGCGAACGAAGGCAACCTCCGAAAGACCTGCCTCGCAGGCTCCCCGACATTCGCCGTGTATTGACGAAGTCTGCACGTCGTATTCCGTTGGCTGGGGAGTCTACCTGTTCCTCATGGCAGTCTTCCTGGTTGACCTCCGTGACATCGATATGGGGTTCCGCAGATTATACTATACATGGATCGCCATGCGGTGGACGGCCTCGGCGGCCTCGCCAATGGCCTCCGCAAGCGTCGGATGCGCGTGTATGGTCTTCGCAAACTCTGCGACGGTCATCTTCATCCGCACCGCCGCCGTTGGCTCCGGAATGAGCTCGGTGGCGTGCGGACCCACTATGTGGATACCGAGAATCCTGTCGGTGCCGCCGTCCGCGATTATCTTTACGAAGCCCTCTGCCTCGCCCATCGCAAGAGCCTTGCCGCTCGCCGTGAATGGGAACTTCCCTACCCTCACGTCGAAGCCTTCCTCCTTGGCCTGGCGCTCGTTCAGCCCGACGCTCGCCACCTCGGGCGAGGTGAAGATGGCGCTCGGAACCGCTCCGTACGACATGCGCCTGTCGCCGCCGGCTATGTTGTGGGCCGCAACGATCCCCTGCGCCGACGCCACGTGCGCCAGCATGACCTTGCCGACGACATCGCCGATGGCGTAGATGCCCGGGACATTCGTGGCCATGCGGTCGTTCACCACGACCTCGCCCCTCTTCCCCGCCTGAACCCCGACATCCTCAAGGCCAAGGCCCTCAGAGTTGGGCTTTCGGCCGACCGATAGGAGTACCCGGGATGCGGCCAGGCGCTCGCCGCCATCAAGCGTGGCCACGGCCCCGTCTCCCTCGGCGGCGATGCGCTCGATCTTGACGCCGGTCCGCACCACGATCCCACGCTTCTTCAGGGAGGACGCCACGGCCGCAGCTGAATCCGGGTCCTCCATTGGCAGCACCGTCGGCATTATGTCAACCACCGTAACCTGGCTGCCCAGGCTGGAGAAAATGAACGCAAACTCGCACCCGATGACGCCTCCACCCACTATGAGCAGGCTCTCTGGCACATCCTGAGAGTCAAGGGCCTCGTCGCTGGTGATGATTGCTCGGCCATCGTACCCGAACGACTGGAAGAGCATGGGCTTTGACCCGGTTGCGATGATTGTGTCGCGCGCCTTCACCTCGGCGGGCCCGTCTTTCGCATCGACCTCGACCCTCCCGGGACCTGACAGCTTTCCGACGCCGGCAATCACGGTGACCTTGTTCTTCTTCAGAAGGAAGCCGACTCCCGCGCGGAGTCTCGCGACCACCTGGTTCTTCCGCCCCACCATCCTATCGAAGCGCGCCCGGACCTCGCGCTCGCCGCCCTCGCCGCCAATCTCCACTCCGAACTCGGCAAGGCGCCTCGCCATCTCGAGGGCGTGGGTGCTCGCAACGAGCGCTTTGGTGGGGATGCAGCCCCTGTTCAGGCACGTCCCGCCAAGCTGGTCCTTCTCAATGAGGCATACCGAGCGACCAAGCTGTGCCGCCCTAATGGCCGCGACGTACCCGCCCGGCCCTCCTCCTATCACCGCCACATCGAACTCAGCCAAAGTGTAACACCTCTTCCTCCCCGGCCGCCCGGTCTACAGGTGCAGAGACTGCCTCCGTCTCCCAGGAGGCCTGCGACGTTGCGTGCCGAAGGCTGCACGTTTGCCGCGTGTCTTGGTGGAACTCCGGGTCTGGGCCGCCGAATCCGGAAAACCCTGTCGGCCGAGTACCGGTGGTCGAGACCGTTGATTCTCCCCAGTAGCTGCCAGGTTGGCCCTGGACGGCGACCGTTTTCCGGGATTCCATCGAGCTACGTTGCCATAGAGTGGAGGAAATCAGCAGTCTCGTGGTCTCGAACCTGCCGGGGTTGATACGCGCCCTGGCCTGCACGGGCTGCTGAACCTATCTCCTACGGCTGCGACGAGTATAGGCGCGGCACGCGCTTGCCTATGGCGCACACCACCTCGTAGCTTATCGTGCCCAGTTTGTCGGCGACATCTTCAGCGGAGATCTCCTGGTCGCCCTGCCTTCCTATGAGGACCGCCTCGTCCCCGACCTCAACCTCGAGGCTCCCGGCATCCACCATGCACTGGTCCATGCAGACCCGTCCGACGATTGGGAGCCTCCGCCCCCTGATCAGTACCTCTCCGCGGTTGGATAGGCCTCGCGAAAGCCCGTCGGCATACCCCACAGGAAGGGTCGCGATCACTGCGTCCTCTTTGGTCAGGTACGTAGATCCATAGCTCACCGGCGTGCCAGCCGACACCCTCTTCACGAAGCACACCCGTGTCTTCAACGAGAGAGCGGGCCTTATGTCCATCTCCCTCTTGACTTTCTGGAATCTCTCTGTGCTGAACGGCGAGAGGCCATACATCAGGATGCCCGGCCTCACAAGGTCCAGACGGGCCTCGGGCATGTCCACGCAGGCCGCACTATTCGCCGCATGGCAGAACTGCACCTGCACTCCCGCCGTACGCAGCGCCTCGATCGTTTCAAGGAACCTCGAAAGCTGCTCGCGCGCGAACGACTTGTCGTCTGCATCGGCGGTGGCGAAGTGGGTGTATATGCCCTCGACCTCGACATTCGGGAGCATGGCCAGGCGCCGCACGAAGCTCACGGCCTGCCGGGGCGTAACTCCGATCCGCCCCATCCCTGTGTCCACCTTGATGTGGCACTTGCCCTTCTTGCCCTCTTGTGTTGCAGCCACCGATAACGCCTCAGCGAACTCGTATGTGCTCACGGTGCAGGACAGGCTGTATCGGAGGGCGCGCCGCGCCTGGCTCGGGAAAAGCTGCCCGAAAACGAGAATCGGGGCGATGATGCCGCTCTTTCGCAGCACGACCCCCTCCTCCACAAGGGCGACGCCGAGCCACGTGGCGCCACTCGTGAGAGCGGTGGTCGCCACCTGGACGGCCCCGTGGCCATAGGCGTCGGCTTTCACCACCGCCATGATCTCGGGTCCCGGCCCTACCCTCCTTCGGATCGCCGCTATGTTACGGCCTATGCTCGCAAGGTCTATCTCAGCTACGGTGGGCCTGTCTTGCTGGCCCTCCCACATCCGTCTCACCCCTCTCGCCTGCCGGGCTTCCGAGGCCTGCCAGCCTCACCAGCGCCTCGGGCACGCACTCCAGGATGTCTCCGGCAATCATGCCCATCTCGCCGCGCCTTGCAGCCGCGACGTCGCCCGCAAGACCGTGTACGTACACCCCCAGCACGGCCGCCTCCAGTGCGCCAACGCCCTGCGCCAGAAGGCCCGCGATGACGCCCGTGAGCACGTCCCCGCTCCCTGCCGTGGCCATGCCCGCGTTCCCGGTAGGGTTTATGTACGCCCTCCCTGAGGGGTCAGCAACTATGGTGCGCGCCCCCTTCAGGACGACGACCTTGCCCCACTGGGCCGCGGCCCTGATCGCCACCGAAAGGCGGTCGCGCTTGATCTCGTGCACCACGAGCCCCGTGAGCCTTGCCATCTCGCCAGGGTGTGGGGTGAGCACGATGGGAGCCTTGGACGTCTTCAATGTGCCAGGATCCTGCGCTATAGCGTTGATCCCGTCAGCGTCGATAACAGTCGGTACCGACGTCGTCATCACTATGTTCCGTACGAGCTGGGCGGTCTCGCTGTGCATGGAGAGGCCCGGCCCTATCGCGAGGGCCTCCGCGCCCCGCAGAATACCATCGAGGAGAGCCTGCGCCTGGAGGGATATGCTCCCGGATTCGGTCTCGGGGAGCGCCCGCGTAATAACCTCGGTGAGCCTCGAATGCATGATATCCTGGAGGCTCTTTGGGACCGCAAGTGTCACGAGCCCAGCTCCCGACCGCAGCGCCGCCATGCTGGCGAGGGCAGCGGCTCCCGCCATACCCTGCGAGCCGGCCACCACCAGCACCCTGCCGAACGTCCCCTTGTGCGAATCGGGGTCACGAGCAGGGAGGTAGCGTCTGATTTCCTCGGCTATAGAGAGGTTGAGCTTAAGTCGTTCATCCGCGAGAAACGCCCGGGGGATGCCGATGTCCGCGACAACCAGCTCTCCGGCGCAGGCTGCACCAGGGTAGAGAAGGAGCCCGACCTTGGGGAGACCGAAGGTCACAGTGTACTTTGCCCTGACGCAGCTTGCGCCGATCTTGCCCGTGCTTGCATCGAGGCCGGACGGCACGTCCACCGCTACTACCGGCCGCCCAGACTCGTTGATGGCGTCGATCACCTGGGCGGCGTATCCACCCACCTCGCCTTTGAACCCGGTCCCGAAGATCGCATCCACGACCACGTCCGATACGGACACGGCGACCCTTGCCCTGTGGACGTCCTCGGGGCCGAGCTCCTCCACATCGACGCCCATGCGCACAAGAATGTCCAGGTTAACCCTGGCATCGCCGCGCACCTCGTCAGTCTTGCCCAGAAGGAAGGTCTTGACCCGGACCTGTGAGTTCACGAGATGGCGCGCCACAACGAACCCGTCCCCGCCGTTGTTGCCCTTGCCGGCGAAGATGCACACGCGGCGCCCGGCCATACTCTCGAGGAGCCGTTTCACGGTGTCGGCTACAGTCCTGCCGGCGTTCTCCATGAGCACCACGCCGGGGATGCCCGCCTCCTCGATGGCCCTCCTGTCGATCTCGCGCATCTCGTCAGACGTCACGACCTTCAACCTCTCCACCTCCGATGGCGACGGCAAGAGCTATGGCGATGTCGCGAGTGTGAGCGATGCTGACCTCAACCCGGACAACACCGCGCTGCGCGGCCACGTCGGCCGCCCGGCCGGCCAGGCGCACGTACGGCTTCCCGCAGGGATCCTCCGCGATCTCGATCTCGCTCCACCCGAAGCCGCGTATCCCGGTGCCCAGGGCCTTCGCCACGGCCTCCTTGGCCGCAAACCGCCCGGCCAGCCTGTCGTAGCGACCTCCCGTGGAGGACTTCATCTCCTCGGACGTGAACACCCGCCCCTCGAGCCTGTCACCCTTACGCTGCATGAGTTCGCGGATGCGGGCCACCTCAACGATGTCCACGCCCACACCAGTTACGCCGGGCGCGTCCCATGCACGGCCGCTCCCGGCTTTCAGCGCCTCGGCGCCCGTGGATAGGGAGGGGCCGCTGTGGTCGGGGACCCGGGCCGCGTCACCGCTCCCCGCTCCCGGCTCGCCAGCGCCGCGCGCTCCGGCCGCGCCGGAGATCTGTTCTGAACCTTGTGTACCGTTCGCCCGGAGAATCATCGGCCCTGCCATCGTCTCCGTTCTCAGCCCCCGGCCCCCGCCCCCAACACGCGTTACTCGACGGTCACACTCTTCGCGAGGTTCCTCGGCTTATCCACATCGCAGCCCCGGGCCACCGCTGCGTAGTAGGCGAACAACTGCAGCGGAATGACCGCCAGCACCGGCGCCAGGTACGGGCTGGTCCGCGGGATATAGATCACGTGGTCCACAGACTTGCGGATCTCGTCGTCGCCGTCAAGCGCGAGGGCGACGACTGTGGCATCGCGCGCCTTCACTTCCTTGATGTTGCTCAGCATCTTTTCATACACGTCGCCCTGGGTCGCAAGGGCTATGACCGGCACGCCCTTCACCACGAGAGCAAGCGTGCCATGCTTCAGTTCACCAGCCGGGTACGACTGGGCGTTGATGTAGGAGATCTCCTTGAGCTTGAGGCTCCCCTCCATGGAGACCGCATAGTCGAGCCCCCTGCCAATGAAAAACATCTGCTCCGCCCGGTGCAGCTCCTGTGCGAGATCGCGCACCACGCTGTCCTGCCCCAGCAGGATCTCCTCGGCGTACATGGGAAGCTTCTCCATCTGGCGCACGATCTCCTGCTCTTCTTCGAGATCGATCGTGCCCCGGCGTCTTCCCAGCCCCACCGCAACGAGAGCGAGCGCCACGAGCTGCGTGATGTACGCCTTCGTGGACGCCACAGCGATCTCCGGCCCTGCCCACGTGTACAGCACATCGTCTGCCTCGCGCGCCACCGAACTCCCGACGACGTTCGTGATGGCCACCACGCGCGAGCCCCGCTTCTTCGCCTCCCTGAGCGCCGCGAGGGTGTCGGCGGTCTCTCCGGACTGGCTCACCACAATCGTAAGCGTCCTCGGGGAAACCATCGGGTCTCTATACCGGAACTCGCTCGCAACGTCCACTTCCACCGGTACCCGCATCAGGCGTTCTATGAGCCTCTTGCCCACGAGGCCCGCATGGTAAGCTGTGCCGCACGCGACGATGAATACCTTGTCGATGTTCGCGAGGTCGGCGGCGGTGGTGGGCACTTCGTGCAAGGTAACCGCTTTCGCGTCCCTGTCGATCCGCCCGGTGAGCGTGTCCCGGATGGCCCTCGGTTGCTCATGGATCTCCTTGAGCATGAAGTGATCGTATCCGCCCTTCTCGGCCATCACAGGGTCCCACTTGACGTGGACCACCTCTTTTTGGACCGCCCGCCCCTCGAGGTCCTGCACGGTGACGCTGTCCGACGTGAGGACGGCAACCTCCCCGTCCTCCATGACGAAAATCTCCCTCGTCGCCGCCATGACCGCAGGAATATCGGACGCGAGGAAATTCTCGCCTTTCCCAAGGCCGATGATGAGCGGGCTGTCCTTTCGGGCCGCGACGACCTTATCAGGGTCGCGCCGAGAGATCACGGCTATGGCAAACGAGCCGCGCGCCCGGGACAGAGCCTGCCGCACCGCGCCCGCCAGGTCCCCGTCGTAGTACTCCTCGATAAGGTGCGGAAGCACCTCGGTATCGGTCTCCGACTTGAACACGTGGCCCCTCGCCTCGAGCCACTCCCGCAGTACGAGGTAGTTCTCGATGATGCCGTTGTGGACCACGGCGAGCTGCCCCTTGCAGTCGCTGTGCGGGTGGGCGTTCACATCGGACGGCCTGCCGTGAGTCGCCCAGCGCGTGTGTCCGATCCCCACGCAGCCGGCAGGGGCTTCTCCGTTGAGCTGGGCCTCCAGCTTCGCCAGCCTGCCTTCGGTCTTCCTGACCTCGATTGACCCGTTTCCCAGAACCGCGATCCCGGCTGAATCGTATCCACGGTACTCCAGCTTCTTCAGGTTATCCAGGAGGATTGGGCTTGCCTGGCGCGGCCCGATATAGCCGACTATTCCACACATGGTCCTGCTCCTTTCGGGTGAGTGACTGACAAGTACTGAAGACGGTGGCCCGGCAACCGCATGGCTGCCTCTACCGGCAACCGCACGAAGCGCCGGGCCGGTCTCGCACCGTCGCGGCTTTAGCCGAGAGCCTCACTTATCGCCCTGGCGACGTCCCCGACGACCTGTTCCAAGCTCGCGCGGTCGGGTCCCTCACCGAGCACCCTGACAAGGGGCTCGGTGCCGGACGGCCGCACGAATATCCTGCCATCGTCGCCGAGGCGTTCGGTGGCGCGGGCAACGGCCTCATCAATGGCCCGGTTACCGGAGAGCCCGTTCTTGTCGCGGACTCTCACGTTTACGAGCACCTGCGGGAAGGTCTGCATCCAGGAGGCCAGCGCCGAGAGAGGCTGCATCGTCTCGCGGACCACGCAAAGGAGCGCGAGCGCCGTGATGGCTCCGTCCCCGGTCGTGCTGCGGTCGAGGAAGATGATGTGGCCGGATTGCTCGCCTCCGAGGATGATGCCCGTCCTGCGCATCTCCTCCAGCACGTAGCGGTCGCCGGCCTTCGTGAGGACCACGGACCCGCCCTCGCGCTCGAAGGCTTTCACCAATCCAAGATTGCTGTAGACGGTAGCCACGATCGAGTTGCGGGGGAGCTTTCCCTGGCGAAGGAGATGAAGCCCGCATATAGCCATGATGTGGTCGCCGTCGACCACCCGACCCCTCTCATCGATGGCGATGAGCCTGTCAGCGTCGCCGTCGTGTGCAAGGCCGATGTCAGCCCCTGCCTCCACCACGGCCCGCGAGACGGCCTCTGGGTGGGTCGAACCGCAGCCCACGTTTATGTTCGTGCCGTCAGGCGCGTCGCTCATGGCGACAACGTCGGCCCCGAGCTCCCTCAACAGCCTTGGGGTGCACGCGAATGCCGCGCCGTTCGCGCAGTCCACGACGATCTTGAGCCCTTCCAGCGTAACATCGCAGGTGCGTTTCACAAACTCCACGTATCTATCCTGAGCGTCAGTGATATCCAGTGATCGTCCCACGTTGCACCCTGTGGGTCTCGGCAGGCCGTCTTCCAGTTCGGACCGCACGTTGCCTGCACCGTCGAGGACGTGTCGCTCTATCTCTACCTCCTCCTCATCGGATAGCTTGAAGCCGTCACGAGAGAAGAACTTGATGCCGTTGTACTCGACGGGGTTGTGCGAAGCGGAGATGACGGCCCCGGCGTCGGCCTCGAGGCTGCGCACGAGATAGGCCACGCCGGGCGTTGGCACCACCCCCACACGCAGCACGCGCGTTCCGACGGACATCATACCGGCCGCCAGGGCCGCCTCGAGCATATCCCCGGAAAGCCTCGTGTCCCGGCCGATGACGATCGCGGGGGCGCCGTCCCTTGCGCTCCGTTTCGAGGCGACCACCGCGGCGCCCGCTCGCCCGAGCCTGAACGCAAGCTCAGGCGAAAGCGCGCCGTTGGCGATCTCACGCACCCCGTCTGTGCCGAACAGTCTTCCCATCCGCCCTGTCCTCCCGGTCTCTCGCAAATCGTCCGCCAATCGTTGATGAACGGTCAGTTGATGAACGCTCAATAGAAACTCTCGGTCTTCTTGAGATTCGGCTGCACAGGTGCCTTACCAGGCGTCGACCCGGGGGCAGAGGCACCACCCGCGCTGTTACCGGTACCGGCATCGGAGCCGGAGCCCCCGCCAGTGGAGGAAGCGCCGCCACCGGCCGGTCCTGATGCGCCGGATACACCCTGCCCGGCCGCGCCCGCGCCGGCCCCCCCGCTCCCCGTAGCTGAAGGCGCAAGCTGCGCCTTCGCCTGCACCGGGACGGTGATACGAGCCGACGCCGGGTACGCGCTCACGCCCTCGACCTGGCTGCCGCTGCCGTCGACGGGGACCACCGCCACGTCCCGCGAGACCCCGGCCGCAACCCCCGAGATGTCTATCTGGGCGAGCGCGCTCCTCACCGCCTCCACCCTGCTCCTTGGCCCAGCTATCGTCACTGACCTCGGCGTGGAGCTTGGCTGCAAGGGGACATAGCCGTCGCTCGGAAATCCCACGAGAGCCACGACCACAGGCATGTCCCGTCCGATGACAGCCTCAACGGTCACGCTCGTGCTCGACGGCATTATCTCCATGACCTGGACGCCGTCGGGCGCCGAGGCCTGAACCCTCACGCCGTGCTCGCCTTCCCCGCGCCCCGCTACAGAAACGAACGCTCTGACCCTGGACCCGTCTAGCGGCTCCACCACATGCCTGGGCCCGCGCACGCGGACTTCCACATCTTTGGGTTTCGCGGTGATTATGAGGTTCGGGGCCACCCCGCGAACCTCCATGCCAACCGTGATGATCTTCTCGACGGTGTCCCCTTGCGTGCGCCTGATGTCGGCACCCGCCACGAACCATACAACGATTGCGAGAAGCAGCGCTGCTATTCGCAGGTGCAGGTCGCGCGCAACGGGCAACTTCATGTCGCATGCCCCCTCAGCCACCCGGGGATGCCCTGCCTGACGCGGCCGGGTTCCAGCAACTCCCCGAGCTTATCCCTCAGGGCGCCCTCGTCGAGGTAGCGCGTGAGCTTGCCGTTGAACGCCAGTGAGATGACCCCGGTCTCCTCGGAAACGATCACGACCACCGCATCAGACTGCTCCGTGAGACCCAGTGCAGCCCTGTGCCTCGTCCCGAGCCTCTTGCTTACAGCCGGGTTCTCCGTGAGAGGCAGGTAACATCCTGCCGCGACGATCCTATTCCCCTTGATGATGACGGCGCCGTCGTGAAGAGGCGAGTTGGGCGTGAATATGTTGGCGAGGAGTTCCGCCGACACCACGCCGTCGATCTTCGTCCCGGTCTCCATGAGTTCGGCGACGCCGGTCTCACGCTCGATCACGATGAGCGCACCGACCTTGTCCCGGGCCATCATCGCCGCCGCCCGTGCGACGTCGGAGATGAGCCTCGCGGCATCCTCCTTGCCGAGAAACCCGAGAGGGCCTGCGAAAAGGCCTCCGCGGCCGATCTGCTCGAGCGCCCTCCGCATCTCCGGCATGAAGACGATGGGCAGCGCCACAAACAGCATGGTGATGGTCTTCTGCAACAACCAATATACGGTCCGCAGGCCGAGGAGGTTACTGAGCATGGTGGCGACAAACAGAATGGCGATGCCTTTCAGTAGAGACACCGCCCTTGTTCCCCGGATGATCACGAGTATCTTGTAGATGACGTACGCTACGATGAGGATATCAGCGACCGCGCTGACAGCCTCCCTGGCGTTTATCTTGGCAAGGTCCTCAACGAACCTTGCCAGGCTGATGTCGAACGGCATGGGCCTCCCCCTCGGCTCCGGTCCTGCTTGCAGCCTCCGCCACAACTATATACTATACATTTGTCCGCACTCGCGCAAGGCTCGTTGGCTGGTATTGCATGGTACCGGCTCGAGGCAAGTCCCCGGCCGGGTCTTCACCTCATATCCATCGCGATGAATGAGCAAACGCGACCCAACCGACACCGGATGCCGGTCGCGAGAGCGCTCCCAGGCTATGCTCCGAACTTGGTCAACTTGAGAGCGTGCGCCATCGCCAGAGGGAGGGCGCCGAGGGACGGGAACGTCCCGAGCGACCCGCCCGCGCAGGCCGTCTCGCCAAAACCCGCGATGCGGTCAGGCCTCACCCACTTGGAGTGGATGAGGAAAGGCACCGGGTGCCAGCTATGGGCCTTGAGAGTGGCGGGGGTGGAGTGGTCCCCGGTCACCACCAGCACGTCGGGCTCAAGCTCCAGAATGGCGGGGAGGCTCCGGTCGAAGGCTTCGAGCACCTCCACCTTGCGGGCGAAATTGCCGTCCTCCCCCGCGCTGTCCGTGTCCTTGACGTGGAGGTAGAAGAAGTCGAACTTTCCGAAGCTCTCACGGAGGGTTGTCACCTCATCCTCCATGGTAGCGCCAGTCTCCAGGATCTCCATGCCCAGCAGCCTCGCCACACCGCGATACATCGGATAGGTGGCAATGGCCGCCGGGGTGAGCTTGAATGCCTCCGACATGGTGGGTATGTCGGGGTGTTTCGCGAAACCCCGGAGCAGAATCATGTTCGCGGGGTGCTGGTCGCGCAACACCTGCGTCGCTCTGTCGAGCCACTGATTGATGATCGCCGCCGTGCGTTTGGCTTCGGGGGCACGCGGGACGGCTGGCTTCGGCCGCTCGCCCACATGCTGCGGGTCGGTGTCCTCGATGTCCCCTGAGAGCCCCTCGCCCCGGAACACCGCAACGAACCTGTGCAGCTTGCCGGGCTCGAGGATCACCTCCGCGCCGTCCACGCGGATCTCGCGAAGCATGGCGACGAGCTCTCGGTTCTTCTCCGTCGGAATCCTCCCGGCACGCCTGTCGGTGATGACGCCGGACTCGTCCACGGTGCAGAAGTTGCCGCGGGCGGCAACGTCGGTACGCTGCAGCTCCAGCCCGACCCCGAGGGCCTCGAGGACGCCTCGGCCTATCTCATACTTCAGAGGATCGTACCCAAAGAGCGCGAGGTGCGACGGCCCGCTACCCGGGGTGATCCCTATCCCCACCGGCTCCACCAGCCCGCAACTGGACTTTGCCGCAAGAGCGTCCAGGTTCGGTGTGCTGGCCGACTCAAGGGCGGTGCACCCTGTGTCGGGATGGGGAAGGCCTCCAAGGCCGTCCACTACAGCCATGACGATCCTGGAGTCGGTCTTCTCCGCAAGGCCTCTGATGACTTCGATGTGTACCACTTCGGCATCTCTCCTTTTGCCAGGGTCTAGCAACTACGTGCCAATCTAGGGGTCATTCTATACGTGTCACGCTTTTCCTCCTCGGAACGCGGGGACATACTAAGCGCGGGTTCAGAAATCACCGCCACTTTTCCAGGGGTTGCCGGTGTTGTACTCCGGGGACGGCGCTTGCGGCGCGCCTCGTCAGATTCGGCGCTCGAGGTCAGCCGGATCGAGGGCGCTCGATCGTGCAAGGACCTGTCCCTGATTCGCCGCCGAACGGGCAAACGCCGATGAACCTGTGCCTGAAGTCCAGGCCGGGGCGGGACCGATCGATGGCTCCAGGCGCGTCATTCCACCTGGCGGGAGCGAGGCGTGGAGTTTGCAGAGAGGGCGCGGGCAGCCCGAAGATCGCGGGCAGCGCGAAAAGCGCGAGCAGCAAGAGCGGCAGGGACAGCAGGAACAGCATGGGCGGCGCGGCCGGCATGAGCGGGAGGACGCGGGTGTCCAGGGCGGCCTCTCGGGCATTTGCGCCCGCTGGCGTTCGGCCGTGTTCACGGTCGTTGGCGTGGTCCTGGTCGCTTTTGCCCTTGCGCGCATCTTCCCGGTGCCCGGCAAGCAGATCGGAAGCGTGTTCTACGACATCCATGGCGAGGCCATCACATCGACCGTTGCGGGCAATCGCATCCAGGTGCCACTCTCGGCCATCGCGCCCCGGCTGCGCGAGGCGGTCATCGCCGTGGAGGACGAGCGCTTCTACAAGCATCCAGGCATCGATCCCGTCAGCATCGCAAGGGCCCTCGTGCGGAACATCCGGGCAGGACGTATCGTGGAGGGCGGCAGCACCATAACCCAGCAGCTTGCCAAGAACATGTTCCTGCCTCCGGAGCGGACCGTCGGGCGTAAGGTGGCAGAGCTCTTCCTCACGATTTACCTGGAGCTCAAGTTTTCAAAGGACGAGATCCTCGAGCGGTACCTCAACCTCGTGTACCTGGGGCACGGGGCGTACGGGGTCGAAGCTGGGGCGCGCCTCTACTTCGGAAAGAGCGCCGCGGATGTCTCCCTTGGAGAAGCCGCGATGCTTGCAGGGCTCACCAGGGGACCTTTCTACTACTCGCCATACAGGAACATGAACGCCGCCCTCGCCAGACGCAGGGTCGTGCTGGGCAGAATGGTTTCAGCGGGATACCTTACGAAGGCCCAGGCGGAGGCCGCGGCCCGGGAACCGCTCAAGCTCGTGGGGATCGGCGCCCGCGAGATCAGGGCAGCGCCTTACTTCGTGGACTATGTCATGGAGGAGATCCTGCGCCGCCTCGGCGACGGCGGGAACCTGCTATACTCGGGCGGACTGAAGGTATACACCACCCTTGACATGTCCATGCAAAGGGCCGCGGAGAAGGCGTTCGGAGAGGGGCTTGACGCGCTCACCCCCGGGACGCCTCCTGACCAGGTCGTCCAGCCCCAGGGAGCACTGGTCGCTATCGACCCGAGGAACGGCCACGTGCGCGCGCTCATCGGAGGGAGAAGCTTTCACGAGACCCAGTTCAACAGGGCGACCCACGCGAGGAGGCAGCCCGGCTCCGCATTCAAGCCGTTTTTCTACGCGGCGGCGCTGGACAGCGGTTTCACGGCGGCGACCGCCCTCACCTGCGAGCCGCTGACGTTCTGGTCGGCAGGAGTCCCCTATACCCCGACCGACTACGGACGCTTCGACTATCACTTCCGCCCGCTCACGCTGCGGGAAGCGCTCGTGGTCTCATGCAACGTCGTCTCGGTTCACCTCGCGAGCATCATCGGGCCTGAGAAGGGCGCAGAATATGCAAAGCAACTCGGCATCAAGAGCCCGCTGCGGCCCAACCTTTCGCTCGTCCTCGGGACGTCAGAGGTGACGCCGCTCGAGATGGCCGCGGCATTCGCTCCTTTCGCCAACGGGGGAAAGGGCGTTGAGCCCGTGTTCATCGTGTCGGTCAAGGACAGGTACGGTCGCGAGCTCTTGCGTGACCGCCCCCGGGTAAGACAGGTACTCGACCCCAGAACTGCGTTCATTATTACCGACATCCTCAAGCAGGTCATAAGCCGCTGGGGAACGGCCGGGAGCATAGCGGGCAAGGTGAAGCGCCCGGCAGCAGGGAAGACCGGGTCGACACAGAACTACACCGACGCCTGGTTCGTGGGATACACCCCGGACCTCGTGTGCTCGGTGTACGTGGCGTACGACGACCCTGCCACCCCCCTCGGAAGGTCGGGCGCGGTCGCCGCCGCACCCATATGGGCCGACTTCATGAAGGAAGCGCTAGCGGAAAAGCCCCCCGCCACGTTTCGGAGGCCGCCGGGGATAGTGGCGCGCGAGATCTGCCATGAAACCGGGTGCCTTGCCACCCCGGGATGCCCCAACACCCGGTGGGAGCTGTTCAAAGTGGAGGCTGTGCCCACTGAAACGTGCCCCTGGCACGGCGGCGCCGCGCCGGTAATCGGGAGGTGACGTGCATCGCCGGTCACGGCCCTACCCGTTCCCGACGTCACACGTGCCAGGGGACGGGTGACCTACGTCACTCGTCAGGCTCTTCCCGTTCCGTACGTCACGCATCAGGAGCCAATCGGTGACGTACATCATCGTTCCCGCCTTACCCGTTCCCTCTGTCACGGGTTCCCCACGAAGCGTTCCGTACGTCACCTGTTGAAGCTGTATCAGTGACGCACATCACAGGTTCCTCCTGGGCTGTTCCATACGCCACGCGTCCTCCATGAATCGTTCCGCACGTCACTCGTCGAAACGGGACGAGTGACCCATATCACCATTCGTGGCTTACCCGTTCTCTGCATCAGCGGTCCTCCGCGAAGCGTTCCGCACGTCACTCGTCGAACACGAACCTGGCTATGGCCTCCGCGACGCCGTCGCCGTTTTCCCCCTGAGCGACGTAATCAGCGGCCTTCTTCACCTCGTCGGCGGCATTCCCGACCGCGACCCCAACCCCTGCGAATTCCAGCATCGATATGTCGTTCTCGCTGTCGCCCAGGGCCATCACCTCGCTGCGCGCAACGCCCAGATACCGCGAGAGAATGGCGAGAGCTGACCCCTTCGACACTTCCGCCGCGGTGAACTCGACGTAACGCGGCATGGAGCGGACCACGTGGAGACGGTCGCCGAAGCGCGCTTTGAACTCCGGCAAGCGCCGGTCCATATCCTCCTTCGAGGCGGTGATTATCAGAAGCTTCGTGGGGGCGCGTTTGACGAAGGCGGCGAGGTCTCCGACGGCGATCGCCCCCACCTTCGCATGGGCCATATATGAAAGGGCCTCCTCGTCGTGCCGTTCGACATACAGGGTGTCGTCCATGTAGACGTTGAGGTGAAGGCCCTCATGCTGTGCGTAGGCCACAACATCCTTTGCGTGCTCCAGGGGCACGGGCCTGTGGCTTATGACCTCGCGCGTCCTCGCCGTCTTGATGAGCGCCCCATCATACGTGATGAGCGGCGTGTCGATCCCGAGATCCTCCGCGAAGGGTGCGGTGGCCCTGAACATCCGGCCGCTTGCGAGAGTGACGACGCAGCCTGCCTCCGCCGCAGCCCTGATGGCCGCCCGCGTGCGTTCGCTGATCTTTAGATCGCTTCCTATGAGAGTGAAATCGACATCGATTGCGACAAGCCTTACTCCGATCTCAACCACCCCACCTGGGGCGGGCCGCCCGTTGCGGTCCAGCCCCCATTCATATCCTGACGCGTCGTCTGGTCGTCTCCTATTCGCCGGACCTGTCGCGCACCAGGAAACTCAGAATGCTGCTACCGACGGAAAGCAAGATGGAAGCGAGGACAGCAGGCCAGAAGCCTGCTATATAGAAGCCCCCCACCAGCCTCGCAACGAGCCACAGCATGAGCCCGTTGATTATGAAAGTGAAAAGCCCGAGCGTGAGCACCTGGATGGGAAGCGACAGGATGATGAGGACCGGCCGTATCAGGGCGTTCACGATGCCGAGCACGAACGCGGCGACGAGCGCCGGTATAACACCGGTCACCTCGACGGCCGGCCCCATAACGAACGGAAGCAGGAGCAATATCACTGCATTGATGAGCCATCGCGTCAGGAACCCGTGTCCTCTCAACGTTCTCATCCCCCTTTGCTGGTGCAACCTAAGTAGATCGCCACAAATTCGCGCTACTTTTCAGCGCGCAAGTCCTGTCCAGCCAGCCAGATTCTCAACGGCCCGCCCTAAGTGAAGGTGCAGAAGTACTCCCGACTTCTGGGAGGGGTTGCCGGTGATTGCACGAGGGGTGTCAAAATCCGGCCGCTGGCCCGACGGGCCGGATTTTGGCGAAGCGCGCCCCGCTTGGGGCGCCGTCCCCGAGTGTAACACCGGCAACCTGGCAACTACTGGCAAAGGGACGAGAACTAATGCACCCTCATTTAGCAAGCACCGGCAACCCCAACACCGTCAGGAGAAGTGGCGCGAACTTATGGCGGAGGCTGTTGATTCCCTCCACTTTATGGCAACGCAGCTCGGTGGAATCCCGGAAAGCGGTCGCCGTGCACGGCCAAACTGGCAGCCACCGGACAAAATCAACGGTCTCATGGCGCCATACCTAGACCAGCCGGATCGAAATCTCGATGCCACTGGAGCCCTCAGATACCTCGAGCAGAGTGAACCTCCCCTGATACCTGAGGGCCCTTACCAGATCGGCAAGTGCAAAGAGCCACGACGGGCCGAACTTGACCGAATACCGTTCCCTCTTCGGGCCATGCTCCACCTTCCGGTTCGCCGCATCAGCGCGCGGGCCGTCGGTACACGAACGACGTGCATCCGCGGCCGCGGCAGCGCGCATTCCGCGCCAACCCGTGCGGGGGAGGCTAACCTGCGTCTTTCCGGTGAGGGCCGGATAGAGGAAGAAGAACGCCGACATGAGGTAGCCCGTCGATTCCAGCAGGTCCTCCAGCACGAAGAGCGGGAAGATGATGGGGACGGCCCCTCGCCATCCGGGGAACCGCAGCGTGAACGTGAGGAAGAACGACGGGAAGCGCCGCCAACCTGCGGCGGCGGTCGTGCCCGCTGCGTGCGGCCCCGTTCGGCCCCGGCGCGGGGCGGTCGCCGTTTGTGCAGCCGCCCCGTTCCGCTTCACGTGCGCTTCAGAGTCACTCGACATAAACTTCCACCTTCGCCTGGTCGCTATCGACGTCCACGATCTTGCCCATCGTGGCATCGGTGATGCTCGCGAGGATCTCGTCCAGGTCGATGTCCTGTTCCTTGATCTCGGCAGCCACGTCCTTCGGTATGAACTTCATCGCCACCTTCGCAAGGGCGAGCGGGATATTCACGTTCACCTTGGTGTTGTCCTCGGCGTCGAAGACGCGCACCCGCAGCATCCTGGCGGACCTGCCCGCCCCCGCCCCGGGCTGGCCCGGGGACGAGCTCTCCAGGGCTTCGAGCAGCTTCAGCCCCTCGTCCACGGAGATCTTGCCCTCATGGACCATCGCCAATATCTGTCTCTTTTCATCGATCATCGTGATCGCCCTCCTCATCATTCGTGGGGAATCCGGTCGCCTGGTGATGATGGCCTTACGCCCCCGGCTCCGGCGCGCCCGGGGTGCCCGGGGTGCCCGGGGTGCCCGGGGCATCCGGCATACTCGGCGTACCGGGCTCACCTGGGGAATGCGGCCGACTCTGTCCTGCGGCATTGGGGCCCGCACCAGTGATGGTTATGGAGCCGTTCGACGTCTCCGCCTTTATCCGGAGCTTGTTGGCGTTTGTCTCGTACCCGGTGGTCGAGGCCACAATCTCCTTGTGTCCCATTGACCTCGTGTTCACCTCGTATCTGAGGTTCGGCAGATCGACGTGAATACCTCCATGCGACGTCTCAGCCTCTATAGAATAGCCGACGTCTTCAGCGGTGGCAAGCTGCACCTCTATAGACCCGTTGGACGTTTCGAGCTCGTACACAGCGTCACCTGCGGGCCTTGCGGGGGCCACGAGGATACTCCCATTCGAGGTCTCTGCGACGAGCCTCTTTGCGGGCCCCCTGCACTGAATGCGGCCGTTCGCGGTCTCCAGCTCAGCGGTGACGACGCTCGCCCCATCGAGGGTGATTCGACCGTTGGACGTCTCCACGTCGATGGTGCCGCAGTCCAGGGCGCCGATTTCCACCTTCCCGTTGGACGTCTCCAGGTCCAGATCATACCGGAACCCTCGCGGAAGTTGAATCGCAAGCGCTGCCCCGCTCACCACGTTCTCGCCGCTGCAGTCGATCCTGAGCCGGTCAGGCGCGGCCTCATACTCGATGGCCTCCTCCAGCCGGGCCCTGGCGACACCGGGGTCGCTCGCCGCGCCCCTGACGCGCGCCCGGACCTCCACGCGGAAGCCCGGGCCGTCCCACGGATCAATGGTGATGCCGCCATTGGACGTGGTAGCCTCCACGCTCACCTTCTCGAGCTGCGCGTCGAAGGTACCCTCGAAGGTCCTCTCCACCCTCACGCCCGGGGCGAGGACGCTGAGGAACGGCTCGGTGAAAGCCTCCACCCAGTCCGGCGGTTCACCCCACCTGGAGCGCCAGCGGGTCTTCCCGGAGAGTTCCTCGCCAAGCTTCTCCGCAGCGCGTTCCTTCTCGCGCATGGCGCGCTCGAGGGCACGCTCCTTCTCCCTCATCGCCACTTCCACTGTCTTCTCGATGCGCTCTGCGAGGCTCTCGAGCGCAGGGCCGTAAGAGGTCTCAGCCAGGTGCGCCAGTCTGTCGGCGAGGGCGCGAAGCCTGGCAAGATCCGGGCCGTAGCCGAAGATCTCGGATCCTTCGCCGGCGCCTCCCGAAACATCGCTGCCTTCCCGCGCCGCCGCGCGCCAGGCGCCGGCCGCGGCACCAGCACCAGCACCAGCACCAGCACCGGCCCAAGCCCTCGTCGCGCCATCGTTGCTGCCTTCGCCGGGCGCGGTGGCGCTCATCCGCTGCCCGTCGGGCTGCCCAGCCTGCCCGGAAGCCTCCTGGTCCAGCCCCTGCCGCGCCTCACCGCCTTCCCCCGGCGCACCCTCCCCAGGCTCCACCGCCTCGTTCAGGGCCTCGATGAGGGCCGCGGCTTCTTCGCTCGTGATCTTCCCCTCCTCGAGCATCTTCAGGATCATCATGTGCTCCTCCAGCACAGTGTCCCCTCCTCTCGGCTTGTCGATTGAAGAACCGTCACCGCTGCTTCAGCAGCTTGATTGCCTCGTCCGCAGGGATCTCGCCCTTCGCAAGCGAGTCCAGGATGACCTTACGTCTTGCGGCGGTCTGCGCCTCATCCTCCTTCTCCCGCTCTCGCTCCACAGGGTAGCCCAGGGCCTGGATGATCGCATCAAGCCGGCCTCGGACTGTAGGATATGACACGCCGAGTTCCCTCTCCACTTCCTTGATGTTGCCGCGGGACTTGATGAAGATCTCGACGAAATCCTTCTGCTCGTTGGAGAGCTGGCAGAACTTGCACGTCTCGAAGCGGCCTTCTATGGATGTCTCGCACCTCGGACACGACAGCTTCGTCACGTCCAGGGCTTCCCCGCATACAGGGCACCTGCCCAGCGCCCTTCGTCTCATAGTCTCACTCCCTTCAACATCGTTAATACGTCCATTAATGGTCTTAACCTTTCGCTTAACATCATAAACCCGTCGCGTTCTTCTGTCAACGGATCCATATGATCTTTCTCGTCGCCGTCCGCAGCGGGATCGTTCTCGTCGCGATCTGCGGTTGTGGCGGCTCGCCACATCAAAAGTCACAACGTGTTCGGCAGGAAACCCAATCTCAATGGCGAATGCATGTTCGCGCACCAAGAAGGCAACACTGCCATATGCTGGGCGCGCCTGGGCACTGGGCAGCGGAAACGGAAGCGGAGGGGTGACGTTGCTAACAGGGTACAGGTGTCTTAGAATTGTGCCTGGGGACGAACGCACACCCGGGTGAACGGGGCCCGCAGGGCACGTGATGCGCGGTTGCGTACGGCAGCGCCCGCTGGGTGCACTGTCAACCTCCAGTTCGGGAGGGGGCGCTGCCGCAAGGAGGCAATGCATCGAAAGTGAACGAGTTCAAGCTGAGAACCGATCTGAAGCCCAAAGGCGACCAGCCCAGAGCCGCGCGGGAGCTTGCCGAAGGCGTAAGAGCCGGCTACAGGTGTCAGACGCTCCTCGGGGCAACGGGCACCGGGAAGACGTTCACGGATGCTCTCGTGATCCAGGAGGTGCAGAGGCCCACGCTGGTGATTGCCCACAACAAGACGCTCGCGGCGCAGCTTTGCAGCGAGTTCCGGGCGCTATTCCCCGACAACGCCGTCGAGTACTTTGTGAGCTATTACGACTACTATCAGCCCGAGGCGTACATCCCTCAGACAGACACCTACATCGAGAAGGACTCATCGATCAACGACGAGATCGACCGGCTGCGCCATGCCGCGACGAGCGCCCTTTTCGAGCGGCGCGACGTGGTGATCGTGGCGAGTGTGTCGTGCATATACGGCCTGGGGTCGCCGGAGGACTACAAGGGCCTTACGGTCATGCTGCGCCGCGGCGGCGAGGCCGACAGGGACGCCGTCCTGCGGAAGCTGGTGAGCATCCAGTATGCCCGCAACGACATCGGGTTCACGCGGGGCACTTTCAGGGTGCGGGGCGATGTGGTGGAGATAATCCCGGCCTATGGGGAAAACGCCATCAGGCTGGAGTTCTTCGGGGACCAGGTCGACCGCATCCTCGAAGTCGACGTGGTCACCGGCGAGGTGCTCCGGGAGAGGGACTTCGTAACCATCTTCCCGGCCACGCATTTCATCACAAGCGACGAGAAGCTCAAGGCCGCGCTGGCCAGCATCGAGCAGGAGCTGGACGAGCGCCTCGCCGAGCTGCGGTCCGCCGGGAAACTGCTCGAGGCTCAGAGGCTCGAGCAGCGGACCCGTTACGACCTGGAGATGCTGGCCGAGGTGGGATACTGCCAGGGCATCGAGAACTACTCGCGCCATCTCACCGGGAGGCAGCCGGGCGAGCCGCCGGCCACGCTGCTCGATTACTTCCCCGACGACTTCCTGGTGATCATCGACGAGTCGCACGTGACGTTGCCTCAGTTGCATGCGATGTACGCAGGCGACAGGTCGCGCAAGGAGAGCCTCGTTGAGTACGGGTTCAGGCTGCCGTCGGCTTTCGACAACCGCCCGCTCACGTTCGAGGAGTTCGAGAGGCACGTAAACCAGGTCATCTTCGCGTCTGCGACGCCCGGACCCTACGAACTCCGCGTGAGCAGCCAGGTGGTAGAGCAGATCATACGCCCAACGGGGCTCGTCGACCCGGAGGTCGAGGTGCGCCCCGTGAGGAACCAGATAGACGACCTCCTCGCCGAGATACGAGCGCGCGTCGACGCCGGTGAGCGTGTCCTGGTCACGACCCTCACGAAGAAGATGGCCGAGGACCTCACCGACTACCTGGTGGACGTCGGGGTGAAGGCACGCTACCTGCACTCGGAGATCGACACCCTGGAGCGCATGGAGATCCTGCGCGATCTCCGCCTGGGCGATTTCGACGTCCTCGTGGGGATCAACTTGCTCCGCGAGGGGCTCGACCTTCCCGAGGTATCACTTGTGGCCATCCTCGACGCAGACAAGGAGGGCTACCTGCGCTCCGAGACGTCGCTTATCCAGACGATCGGGCGGGCCGCGCGCAACATCCACGGCAAGGTGATCATGTATGCTGACACAATCACCCAGTCCATGCGGCGCGCCATCGACGAGACCAACAGGCGGCGCAGGATCCAGATGGAGCACAACGAGCGCTTCGGCATAACCCCGGAGTCCGTCAAGAAGGCGGTCCACGACATCGCGGAGTTCGCGAGGGCCGCCGAGGAGAGGCCCGCATACGGGGCTGCGGCCCGCGTCGCGGCCGGAGCCGGAGCCGCGGTCGGAGCTGGAGCTGGCGTTGGAGCTGGAGCCAGCGCCGGCGCGAGAGTCGCGCCCGGCGCGGAGATGGGCGGTGCGGAAGAGATGTCCCCGAAGGAGCTTGCGGCGCTCATCCGCACCCTCGAAGAGGAGATGCGCCGGGCAGCGCAGGCGCTCGAGTTCGAGCGCGCTGCGGAGCTGCGCGACAGGATCCGCGCCCTCAGGCGCCGGTTCGCGTCCTAAGCGAGAGTATAGTGATGCTCCCGGTTTTTGGGAGGGGTTGCCGGTGACTCAAAGAGAGAGCGCAACACCGGCAACCCACCAAGTGTGTCTTTGGAGGAATTGCAGAGTGAGCAAGCAGCAGATAATCGTCAGGGGTGCGCGCCAGCACAACCTGAAGAACATAGAGGTCGCAATCCCCAGGGACAGGCTCGTGGTGATCACCGGCCTCTCCGGCTCGGGCAAGTCCTCCCTGGCCTTCGACACCATCTACGCCGAAGGCCAGCGCCGCTACGTGGAGTCGCTCTCCGCATACGCAAGGCAGTTCCTCGGCCAGATGGACAAGCCCGACGTGGACTACATCGAGGGACTGTCTCCCGCCATCGCCATCGACCAGAAGAGCGGGAGCCGGAACCCCAGGTCCACCGTGGGCACGGTCACTGAGATATACGACTACCTCCGACTACTCTTCGCCAGGATCGGGAGGCCCCACTGCCCGAAGTGCGGCAAACCCATCACCCAGCAGACAGTGCAACAGATCGTCGATCAGGTCATGGCGCTCGGCGAGGGCACGAGGGTGCAGGTCCTCGCCCCGGTCATCCGTGGCAAGAAGGGCGAGCACAAAAAGGTGATCGAGGACGTGCGTAAGGAAGGCTTCGTCCGCGTCCGGATCAACGGCGAGGTACGAAGCGTGGACGAGGACATCCCTCTCGAGCGTTACAAGATCCACACCATAGAGATAGTCGTGGACCGCCTTGTGATACGTCCCGGCGTCGAGAACCGCCTCGCGGACTCCCTCGAGCTCGCCATGAGGCGCGGCGAAGGGATCGCTATCGTCAACGTGGTAGGCGGAGCAAGAGGCCACGTAGAGAGCCATAGCCAGAGCCGGAGCCAGGACCAGGACCAGGGCCAGGGCCAGGGCCACGGCCCCGACCGCAGCCCGGACCACGGACAGGACCTCGTCTTCAGCGAGAAGTTCGCGTGCCCAGACTGCGGGGTGAGCTTCGAGGAGCTTGCACCAAGGATGTTCTCGTTCAACAGCCCCTACGGCGCGTGCCCGGAGTGCGCGGGTCTCGGCACCAGAGAGGAGATCGACCCCGAGCTCGTCCTTGACCTCGACAGGAGCATAGTCGAAGGCGGCATCGTGCCCTGGGAGAGATCGTGGCAGGGAACGCGCAGCGATTATTTCGCGCGCCGGGTCATGGCCGTATGCGAGCGGTTCGGCATAGACCCGTCCACACCGATCGGCCGCCTGCCTTCCGAACAACAGCGCGTGCTCCTCTACGGTGCCGGCAGAGAGCGGTTTCGATACCAGTATCACAACTTCGAAGGCGAACTCGTCTGGCACGAAAGCCACTACGAGGGCGTCGTCCACTACCTCGAGCGCCGGTATAGGGAGGCCCACTCGGACGCGGCGCGCGAGGAAATACAGCAGTTCATCACGGCACGGCCGTGCCCTGCCTGCCGCGGCGCGCGCCTGAAACCCGAGAGCCTCGCCGTGAGAGTCGGCGGCAAGTCCATCATGGAGGTCACCGCCATGTCGTGTTCTGCGGCGAGGGAGTTCTTCGAGAGGCTCTCCCTGACCGAGCGCGAGACCACGATAGCAAGGCAGATCCTCAAGGAGATACGGGAGAGGCTGGGGTTTCTGGTGAACGTCGGCCTCGATTACCTGACCCTCGACAGAGCCGCGGGATCCCTTGCAGGCGGCGAGGCGCAGCGCATCCGGCTCGCCACGCAGATCGGGTCGAGCCTGGTCGGGGTCCTCTACATCCTGGACGAGCCAAGCATCGGGCTCCACCAGCGCGACAACAGGCGTCTCATCGACACCCTCATGCACCTGCGCGACCTGGGTAATACGGTGCTCGTAGTGGAACACGACGAGGAAACCATCCGCTCCGCGGACCACATCATAGACATTGGGCCGGGGGCCGGCGCGGAAGGCGGGTATGTGGTCGCCTCGGGCACCATAGATGACATCATCGCCTGTGAGAAGTCCATCACCGGTCAGTATCTCGCGGGCAAGCGGCGCATCGTGGTGCCGCCGCGGCGCCGCCCGCCCAACGGGAAGTCGCTTGTCATAAGAGGCGCGCGCGAGCACAACCTGAAGAACATCGACGTGGAGATCCCGCTCGGGGTGTTCGTGTGCGTCACGGGGGTTTCGGGGTCAGGCAAGAGCACGCTCATAAACGAGATCCTCCACCGCAGGCTCGCGCACGAACTGAACAGGGCCGCGGTGAAGCCCGGCGAGCACGATGCCGTCCTGGGCATCCAGCACCTCGACCGCGTCATCGACGTGGACCAGTCGCCCATCGGCCGGACTCCGCGCTCGAACCCCGCGACATACACCGGGACGTTCGACCTGATACGCGAGACCTTCGCCCTCACCACCGAGGCCAGGGTGCGCGGGTACGGTCCGGGCAGGTTCAGCTTCAACGTGAAAGGCGGACGCTGCGAGGCGTGCAAGGGGGACGGCATCATCAAGATAGAGATGCACTTCCTCCCCGACGTCTACGTGCCATGCGAGGTGTGCCGAGGAAAGCGGTACAACCGGGAGACACTTGAGATCAAGTATAGGGGAGCGAGCATCGCCGACGTGCTCGACATGCGGGTCGACGAGGCGCTCGAGTTCTTCAAGAACATCCCGAGGATCCGCCGCAAACTGGAGACCCTCAACGACGTCGGTCTCGGCTACGTCAAGCTGGGCCAGCCGGCCACGACGCTCTCGGGCGGCGAAGCCCAGCGGGTCAAGCTTGCGACCGAGCTCAGCAGGCGGAGCAATGGGCGAACCCTCTATATCCTTGACGAGCCCACCACCGGGCTTCATTTCGCCGATATCGAGAAACTCCTCTCGGTGCTGGGCCGCCTCGTGGATGCCGGCGACACCGTGCTCGTCATCGAGCACAACCTCGATGTCATCAAGACCGCGGACTACATCATAGATCTCGGTCCGGAGGGCGGAGAGCGCGGCGGCACGGTCGTGGCGTGCGGCACCCCGGAGGAGGTCGCAAGGAACGAAATGTCCTATACCGGGCAGTTCCTCAGGAAGGTGCTGGGTATATGCTGAGTGACCAGACGCGCAGCAGGGGGTCGCTGGGCGTGCCTGCTGCGGCCGAGGGCGCGAGGGAGAGCCTTCAGGAGAGGGTGAAGGACCTCCCTGACAGGCCCGGGGTTTACATCATGAAAGACGCCTCGGGCCGCGTCATCTACGTCGGCAAGGCGTCGTCCCTCCGGAACAGGGTGCGCTCGTATTTCCAGTCGCCCGAGGGCCTCTCCGGCCGCACACGAGCGCTCGTCGGGCACATCGCCGATTTCGAGTACGTGGTCACCGACTCCGAGGTCGAAGCGCTCATCCTCGAGAACACCCTCATCAAACGGCACCGGCCACGATACAACGTCCGTCTCAGAGACGACAAGACTTACCCGTTCATCAAGGTGACCCTGGCGGAGCCGTTCCCGAGGGTGATCGTCACCCGCAGGGTAGACCGGGACGGGTCGCGTTACTTCGGCCCTTACCCCAACGTGAGCGGCATGCGCGACACTCTCGCCTTTCTGAAGCGGCTTTTCCCGGTGCGCGGATGTTCGAAGAAGATCACCGAGGAGTCGCGAGAGCGTCCGTGCCTCAACTACCATATCGGAAAGTGCCTGGGCCCGTGCGCAGGCGCGATAACCCGCGAGGCGTACGCCGAGATCGTGAAGCAGATCGTCCTGTTCCTGGAAGGCCGCCAGGACCGGCTCGTCCGGGAAATGAAGAGGAGCATGCAGGCAGCATCGGACCTCCTGGACTTCGAAGCCGCGGCGGCGCTCCGCGACAGGATACGGGCCATGGAACGGGTCATGGAGCGCCAGAAGATGGTGCTCGAGTCGCGACAGGACATCGACGTAATAGGGTTCGCGCGGGACGAGGACGGGGCGGAGGCATGCGTGCAGGTGTTCTTCGTTCGCGGCGGCAAGCTCGTGGGGCGCGAGCGGTTCTTCATGGCGAATTCCGACGGCACGCCCGACGCAGAGATGGCGGCGGCTTTCATCAAGCAGTACTATGCCGCGGCTTCGTTCGTGCCCCGCGAAATCGTGGTGCAGGCCGGCCTCGCCGCCGACGACGCCGAATCTGTCGCCTCGTGGCTCAGCGCCCTTCGGGGCTCGAAGGTGCGCATCACCGTGCCGCAGCGCGGCGAGAAGAAGCGCCTCGTAGACATGGTGCGCGACAACGCCAGGCTCGGCCTCGAGGAAGCCCGGGCACGCGCCATGCGCGCCGCCGAGATGGAGGAGGGCGCCCTCGCAGAACTTCAGGAGACGCTGGAGCTTCCGAGGCTGCCGCGCCGGATAGAGGCGTTCGACATATCCACCATCCAGGGGACCGACGCGGTCGGGTCGATGGTGGTGTTCGAGGGCGGACGTCCGCTCAAATCCGCATACAAGCGGTTCAAGATCAAAACCGTGGAGGGGCAGGACGACTTCGCCATGATGCGCGAGGTGGTTGGGAGGCGATGCCGAAGAGCGCTGCACGAAGGACAACGACAACGCCCGGCGACCACCGCCGCGCCCGGCGGCGCTGGTGTGGCTTGTCCCCCCACCGAAAGCGAAGAACGAGAAGCGGGCGCGCCGGACCTGCCGGATGGGCAGCGTGCCGAAGGTGCGAAGTGTGCGCAAGCGCAGGGCGCACTGCCTGACCTGATACTGATCGACGGCGGAAAGGGCCAGCTCAACGCGGCCCTCGAGGCGCTGCGGGAGTGCGGCCTGGCCGAAAAGGTCCCGGCTGCCGGCCTTGCCAAGGAGCAGGAACTCGTGTTCCTCGAGAACAGGCCCGACCCCATCGCCCTACCCAGGGACTCAAAGGCCCTCTTCCTCCTCCAGCGCGTGCGCGACGAGGCCCACAGGTTCGCCGTGTCCTACCATCGCCAGCTCCGGACCAAGCGCGCGACCCTGTCCATGCTCGAGGAGATCCCCGGCATCGGGGAAAAGCGTATCAAGGCCCTCATCACGGCGTTCCGCTCAGTGCGCGCCATGCGCGAGGCGAGCGTCGAGGACCTGGCGAAGGTCCCCGGCATGACGCGCAGCGCCGCCGCGCGGGTGAAAGAAGCCCTGGGCTCGTCGCCCTAAGTATGGCGCCACAAGTTTTCGCCACTTTTCTTGAGGGTGTCAGGGTTGCCGGTGCTTGCACGACGGGGCGTCGAGAATTTGGCTGGCCCGCGCGCCAAATTCGAACGAGGCGCGCCGCGAGCGCGCCGTCCCCGGAGTGCAACACCGGCAACCCTGGAGATCCCCTGCACGCTGAAAAGCAGCGCGGATTTCTGGCGATCTACTTAGCCTCAGCAAGCCGACGAGAATGAACCTAAACGGACCTGAACATATAGGGTATGGGAGGAACGTGCCTGCCCTCCAGTGTATACATTCTGTGCATAATCCTGCGGGAGGGTGAGTGGTGTGGTGACCATTTCCGTTATCAAGGCTGACACGGGAGGGTTTGTCGGGCACACCTCGGTCCACCCCGACGCGCTCCGTCGGGCCGAGGAGATCCTCGCGCCACAGAAGGGGCCGCTGCTCATCGACTATCGGGTGGCGCACGTGGGCGACGACATCGCGCTCGTAATGACCCATGCCAGAGGGGTCGAGAACGAGGACATCCACCGCCTGGCCTGGGACGTCTTCCAGGGCACGACGGCGGTGGCGAAGGGGCTGAAGCTTTACGGCGCCGGGCAGGACCTCCTCGGGGATTCGTTCTCCGGCACCGTAAGGGGGCTCGGGCCGGGGTACGCGGAGATGGCCTTCGAGGAAAGGCCAAGCGAGCCCGTGATAGTCTTCCTCGCTGACAAGACGAGCCCCGGGGCCTGGAACCTGCCGATCTACCGCATGTTCGCCGATCCGTTCACCACGCCTGGCCTTGTCATCGACCCGAAGATGCACAGCGGGTTCGTGTTCGAGGTGCTCGACCTCATCGGAAACCGCGTCGCCAGGTTCTCGTGTCCAGAGGAGGCATACGACCTGCTCCTCTTCATCGGGGCACCGTCCAGGTACGTCATACGCCGCGTGCTTGCAAAGTCAGGCGAAGAGCCGGCGTGCGCCACGTCCACCCAGAGGCTGAGCCTGATGGCCGGACGTTACGTGGGAAAGGACGACCCTGTCATGATCGTGCGCTGCCAGAGCGGCCTCCCTGCGGTCGGCGAGGCCCTCGAGCCTTTTGCCCGCCCAATGCTCGTCGCCGGCTGGATGCGTGGGTCGCACTACGGCCCGCTCATGCCCGTGTCTGTTGAAGACGCCACCCCCAGCAGGTTCGATGGACCGCCCAGAGTGGTCGCGCTCGGGTTCCAGATCGCTGGCGGCAGACTCGTCGGCCCAAGGGACCTCTTCGCCGACCCGGCCTTCGACGCCGCCCGCCGCGCAGCGCTCGAGCTTGCCGACACAATGCGCTCGCTGGGGCCTTTCGAGCCGCACAGGCTGCCGCTGGACGAAATGGAATACACGACCATGCCCGAGGTTCTCAAACGGGTGGAGAAGCGTTTCGCCAGTGTGTAGGCCCGGCCGCAGGGAGATCAAGAGATGTTGGGGTTGCCGGTGCTTGCTAGGGCGGGGCGCCAGGAATTTGGCTAGCCAGTGCGCCAGATTCCAGCGAGGCGCGTCGCAAGCGCGCCGTCCCGGGCGGGCAACGCCGGCAACCCCGGAGAGGACGTACGCGCTGAAACAAGGGCTTTGCTCATCTTCTCCGGAGCCACCTCGCAAGCGGGCCTTCGACGCCGGCCGAGGGAATGCTGACGTGGGCCTCGTCGCCCGGACCAGGCACCGGGATGATGCCGATCCTGTCCACGTCGCCCGGGATGGACCTCGTGAAGCGCATCCGCTCAGCGCCGCCCGGCCCGGCGCCGTGCCCACTGCCCGGCCCACCGCCGTATCCTCCGTCCGCGGCGCCCGCCTCACGCTCAGCCTCTATGTAAAACCATGGCGGTGACCCGTTCATCGCGTCGAGCAGGTCCGCTGTGGTCCTCACTGGCTGACCGTTCACCGCGGTGATGATGTCCCCGCTACGAAAGCCAGCCCGCGCCGCCGCGGAACGCGGCACCACGTCGAGCACCTTCAGACCGCGTGGGGAAGGCACATAGACCGCCTCCGACCGGGTCTCGGCACGCCTGCCCGCCGCTATCACCATCTCGTGCCCCAGGGGCGAGAAGAGAGCAGCAAGCCAGCGCACCCACGGATAGACGGACGCGCCGAGCGCCAGCGCCAGCAATACCACGCTGAACGCCATGAGATTGCGCGCCGTCCGGGCGCTCCTCTCCCGCGGTGCCCGCGCCACGGCGAAATCGCCATACCCCAGGGCCGCAGGCAGAGCGAACATGGCGAAAAGCAGCTCGTGTCCTTCGGGCACGACGATGCTCGGCTTGATGAGAGGCCACCAGTCCGGCATGCTTATGAGGCTTCGGGATATGCTTTCGAGCTCGCTCAAGCGAGGCGTGAGCAACATCATGCCCACGAGCGGTATCGGCCAGAACTTCTGCAGGAGGAAACCGCCCACCACCTTCCCATCACGCGCCTTCATGTACAGAGGCAGCGCCCCCTGCTCCCCGGTGCCCCAGATGAGAAGGCTCTCCATGAGGTGCAGCACGGCCACGAGGATCATGATCTCAGGTATCCCTACCTTCGGCACGCCGAAGATCAGGTTCGAGAGGGCCAGGATGCCCCCGGCGTACGAGAAGCAGAGGAACCTCGGATCGATGAGCATGAGCGCCAGGGCGACGGGTAGTAGAAACGCAACTCCCGCACCCGTCACGGTGACGCCCACAAATACGAAGATGAGGCTTGCGACGAACCCCGCCGCCGCCCCTAGGAGAAGCGACGTGAGAACAAGGGAGGTCGGGGACTCGGTGGCCTGGCCGAAGACGCGGTGCTCAATCCTGGCTATGCGTGCGTACTGCATCGCCACCAGCACGACCACCATCCAGAAAGCGGGATGCAAAAGCACCTGCGGGATCAACATGAGGATGGTCACGATCACCTTGCCGAAAGGAAACATCCAGGCCACTCCCTGCGTGCGCGCAAATCGGACGGTTCAAGACCAGTCGTTCAAGACCATTATACGCCGCTCTGCAAGTCCCGTTGCCGAAGACTGCCCTAAGCCGCTTTGCGCTCCTGGATCTTGGCCCTCAGGACCTCTATTGCCCTGTCAAGCTGCGTATCGCGCAGGGCATCCTGGGACGCGCCGGCCGGAGCATCCTCCGGTTTCGGCAGGCTCACCGCCACATCGGGCACTATGCCCTTCTTGTCTATGGAATGTCCCCCCGCCGTGAGATACCTCGACGTCGTGATGGAGACAGCCGAGCCGTCGGAAAGCGGGTATATGGTCTGGACGAGCCCCTTGCCGAACGTGGTAACCCCGACGATGGTGGCCGCCTTCGTATCCTGCAGCGCACCGGCGACGATCTCCGAGGCGCTTGCGCTCGCCTCGTTCACGAGCACCACCACCGGGACGGTGATCTTGCGCCCGCGGCCCGAGTAGTAGGTGAGTCTGCGCCCATCCCTGCCGACCACGTGCACCACGGGCGTCCCGGACGGAAGGAACCTGCTCGCCACCTGGATTGCCAGAGGGAATGAGCCGCCTGGGTTATATCGCAGGTCGAGGATGAGCCCACGCATCTCCTGCCTGGCAAGGGCGTCCAGCTCCCGGTCCAGGGCATCCATAGTGTCGTCGCCGAAGAACGACGAGATCTGCACGTATCCTATGCCGCCCTCCAGCATCTCCGAGGCCACATGGGGGATCCTGATGGTGTCCCTGATGATCTTCACCTCGAAGAAACGTGTCTTGCCGTCCTCGTCGCGCTCGATGCCGAGCACAACCTCTGTACCCTTCTTGCCCTTCATGAGGGACTGAGCGTACTCGATCGCCATGTCCTTCGTAGATTTGCCGTCTATGAACTTGATCCTGTCGAGTGGCCGCAGGCCTGCCCGCTCACCAGGCGTCCCCTTGAGCGGCGCCATGACTGTGAGCTGCCCCTCGCGAATGCCGATGTATATGCCGATCCCGTCAAAGGTTCCCCTCATGTCATCCGTCATAGCACGATACTGAGCCGGGTCCATGTAACGTGTGTACGGATCGCCGAGGACGGCGAGCATGTCAGGTATGCTGTGCTTCTCATCATAGGCTTTGAGTAGACCGGCCACGTCAACCTCTGAGACGTACATGTTCTTGAGAAGGTTGATCACCTCGAGGGCAACGAGAGCGTTCCCCTCGGCTGGCTTCGCGGAACCGTCCAAAGGGCCCGCAGGCTGCGCCTGGGCCTCCGTCTGGGCCTGCGTCCGGGCCTGGTCCTGGTCCCGGAGCTGGGACCCGGTTTGGGAGACACTCGCTGCAGGGACGTCTACCAGTGGAACGGCGCAGTCCGCCGGAGCGTGAAGCCATCCCAAAATGCCAAGCGCCGCGACCACCGCGAGCGCTATCAGCGAACCACACATCACACGTTCGAATCTTCTCATAACGCCTCACCAGTCTCCTCGCACCTTGGAGCAACCTTACGTCCACCGCAGAACACACGGTATCCACCCCGCCGGCTTTGTCGATCACGCCGACCGCCTTGCGCAAGGCCGTTCAGGGCACGCCATGATTCGGAATTCGCCTCTGCTACTTCAACCATTGCCAGGGGTTCACCGGAGTGCCGTCATCGCGCACCTCGAAGTGAACGTGTGGCCCCGTGGAAAGACCGGTACTGCCGGACCTCGCCACCCGGTCTCCCTGAAGCACCGACTGGCCGCTCTTCACAAGAAGCGATGAGTTGTGGCCGTAAAGAGTGGACAGCCCCCCGCCGTGGTCGATGATAACCGTGTACCCGTACCCGCTTATCCATCCGCTGTATATCACAACCCCATCTGCCGCCGCAAGCACGGGGGTGCCCGACGGCACGGCTATGTCTATGCCCGAATGGAACCGGGACGTCCTGAGTATCGGGTGGAACCTCATCCCAAAATCTGAGGATATCTTCCCGTTCACCGGCATGATGAGCTTCCCGTTCCATCTCGGCAGGGACCTCCCTGCCTTCGCCTCGCGCGCCTGCAGCTCGCGGATGGCCCGTTCGAGTTCGCGACTCATCTCCTCGAGTTCATCGAGGGCTTGCTCGTACCTGGTGCGCTCCTTCTGGATTCGGGCGAGGACGGCCTCCCTCTCTCGCACCCTGGCTGCAAGCTCGGCCTCCTGCACCTTCACCTGAGCCTGCACCCGCGCGAGATCCTCGCGTTCTTTCTGCAGCTTCGCTTTTCTCCTGGCGACCTCGGCCATCTTGGCCTCGATCACTGCAACCTCCGCCCTGGCCTCGTCGAGGCACCGGGCATCGTTCTCCGCAAGGATCTCGACGTACTCGAACCTGCACACGAAATCGGCGAAGTCCCTGGAGGAGAACAGGACTTCGAGGTAATCGGCGGGGCCGGACATGTATATGGCGCGGAGCCGCCCCTTCAGCGCGGAGAGCGTCCGGTCGAGGCGCTTCCTCGCCTCTGCCAGATCGTCCTCTGCTGCGGCGAGGTCCCGCTCCGCCTGGGCGACAGCCTGGACAAGGCGCTTCGCCTGCCGCTCGAGCGAGGCCAGGCGAGCCCTGGTTTTCTCCAGGTCCATCTCCGCCTTTTGGATCTCCCCGAGAACGCCCTTCTCCTTCTGTTTGACGGTGAGAAGCTGCTTCTTGGTCTCTTGCATCTGGTCGGTTACGTCGCCGAGCTGGTCACGTTTGTGGGATAGCTCGGATGAGGGCTCCCCAAGCGCAACGCAAGACACCGCAAGGACGGCTGCCAGAAGCAGAGCTATCAAGAAGCATGCTAGCCTGAGCCTGGTTCTCACCTTTTGTACCTCCGCACCTCCGGCCGGGTCCGGGTTCAGGGCAGGCTGTCATCCTCTGGACAACCGACTCATACCCGCAAGTACCGCTTCACAAACACCCCGCCGGCCACGATGCCCATCAGCACGCCCATGAGGAGCAGCGCGACGCACAGTGCGGCCACGGGCTCAGGCGCGGTGATGACCGGGATGAACGGGGCCAGCGCAGCGACATAACGCACGCCCACCTTGTAACAGGCAAACAGCAGGAGTCCGGATATGGCGGCACCCACGAGCCCGACGACCATGCCTTCCACGAGGAATGGCCATCTTATGAACCAGTCCGTGGCACCCACCAGCTTCATGACCTCTATCTCGCGGGCGCGCGAGATGACCGTGAGCCTGACGGTGTTCCCCACGATGAACACGACGGCCGCGACGAACAGCGCTGCGACCGCCGCTCCCGCCACTCCCACGAGTCGCATGGTGGCAAGGAGCTTCTCGGTGAACCCCTGCCCGTAGTTCACGCCGAGCACGCCGGGGATGCGCGATATCCTGGCGGCTACCTCCGAGGTGCGCTCGGGATCCTCGACCCTCACGTCGAACGCATCGGGCAGCGGGTTGTCGCCGACCACATCCAGCAGGCCTGCGCGCTCGCCAAGCTGGCCGCGCAGCCGCCGCAGCCCCTCGTCCTTGCTTACGAAAGCCACCTGCGCCACACCGTCAGTCCCCCGGATCTGCTCCCTCACGGCAGCGACTCCCTCGGGGGACAGGCCGTCCTCCAGAAATGCCCGGATCTCGATCCTGGCCTGTAGCGACTGAGAGATATGGTCGAGGTTCATCAGGATGAGCGCAAGCGCACCCAGGACGAACAGGGATGCAGCGATTGTGCCGAGAGATATGAGGCTGACGTTGCGCCTGGCCGAGCGCCAGCCCTCAGCCAGGAAGTACCATACCGTGGTCAGCCTCACGCCCGTACGCTCCTCTCTCGTCGTCTCTAACGATCTTTCCGCAATCCAGCTCGATGACGCGGCGCATCATGCCGTTGACTATGGACCTGTTGTGGGTCGCCATGATGACCGTCGTACCCCTCTTATTGATCCGCAGGAGCAACTCCATGATACCCCATGACGTATCGAGGTCCAGGTTGCCGGTGGGCTCGTCAGCCAGGAGAATCGTGGGGTCGCCCACGATGGCGCGAGCAACGGACACGCGCTGCTGTTCCCCACCGGAAAGCTCGCCGGGGTATGCGCGAGCCTTGTCTGCGATGCCTACAAGCTCGAGCGCTTCCGTCACCCGCGCCCGGATCTGACGCGGGTTGGCCTCTGTCACACGGAGCGCGAAAGCCACGTTCTCATATGCCGTCTTGTTAGGGAGGAGCTTGTAGTCTTGGAAGATCATCCTCACCGCCCGGCGCAGGTATGGGACCTCCGACGGCCTCATGCGCACCACGTTGCGGCCGTCCACGATGACCTGGCCCTGCGTGGGAAGCACCTGCCTCATGAGGAGGTTCATGAATGTGGTCTTTCCCGCCCCACTCGGGCCCACCAGAAAAACGAACTCGCCCTGCCTGATGTACGTGTCGGCGTTGAGGAGCCCTACGGCTCCGTTCGGGTACACCTTCGACACGCTGTAGAGGCGGATCAATGTCATCACTTCCCGGAATTCCTGGAAAATCGAGCTTACCAGCTATACTTCGATAGGCTTCGGCGAAAACCTCCTCACTTCTCGAAGAACTATCTTCCAGGCAGCCTCGGAAAGCAACCGAGATGCCATTCATGCAGCGATGCGCAACAGGAGCGCCCAGGCCTCTCTCGGGTGCTTCGTCTGGACGCTGATGGTACAGACGGTGTCGGCGTCCTTCGCGAGGCCGTATATCCCGCCCTGGACGCGCATCCCCTCGAGCAACTCCGGGCCGGGTCTCACTCCGTCGCCGCTTTCCTCTATGAACGGCTCCAGGTTCACAAGCGCCCCCTTCTCCGCGTAAAACTCGTACCTCTCCCGCGGCAGGTACATGACGTCCGGCGCGTCCTGCGCGGCTATGAGCACGATGAGCTTCTGCTCGTATGCCGTGATCCCGCCGGCGATCTGCATGGCCGGAGCGGTCTCGACCTCCACCCTGACGCCGGGGTTCGCGGCCTCGAAGCTTTTCACGGCCTCCTCGACCCGCTGCTGCTCATGAGGATCTCCCCATATCGAGAGCCGCAGGGTCACCCCCGCGCTCTCCGGCTTCCCGCATCCTGCCATGGAAAGCGCCAGCCCTATGCAGGCCGCCGCAGCAATGCACGTCCGCCAGGCGGCTGTCGCCGTCATGCGCGGTATCCTGCCCATCGATGTCACCTCCTGTGACGCAGGGGTAAGGCGGTGTCGGCAAGTCACCGCACACCAGAACGCTTTCGCTCGACTGCCCTCAGCGCCGCCTTCACGATGTCCTCAGAAAGAAGACCGTAAGCTCGGAGGAGTTCCTCCGGCGTCCCCGACTGGCCGAACGCGTCCTGGATGCCGATTCGCTCCACAGGCACGGGGCAGCGCCCGGCCGTTATCTCGCACACCGTGCTCCCGAGCCCTCCTATAACGTTATGCTCCTCGGCCGTCACAATGGCGCCCGTCTCGCAGGCAGCTGCGACCACCGCCTCCTCATCGGCAGGCTTGATCGTGGCCATGTCGAGCACCCTCGCCGACAGGCCCTCCCTTTCGGCAAGGCGCGATGCGGCCTCGAGGGCCGAAGCTACCAGCACACCGCACGCAATTATGGTGACGTCGCCGCCCTCCCGGAGAAGCGCCGCCCGCCCAATCCGAAAGCCGTAGCCATCGTCGAATATCACCGGCACGCCGCTCCGCCCGAGCCGTATGTACACCGGCCCGCCATGCTTCGCCGCCGCGAACACCGCCTTCTCCGTCTCGACGGCATCCGCCGGGACGATCACCGTCATGCCCGGGATCGCCCTCATGAGAGCGACATCCTCGACGGACTGGTGGGACGCGCCGTCCTCGCCCACGGTGATCCCGCCGTGGCTCGCGCCTATCTTCACGTTGAGGCCGGGATACGCGATGACCTGCCGCACCTGGTCGAAGGCCCTGCCCGCCGCGAACACCGCGAACGTGCTGGCGAACGGGATCTTGCCTGACGCCGCCAGGCCCGCCGCAGTCCCCATCATGTCAGCCTCCGCTATGCCCATATCGAAGAACCTCTCCGGGAACCTGGCCGCAAACTCGTCGGTCTTCGTAGATTTCGCAAGGTCTGCGTCGAGGACCACGACGTCGGGGTTGACTTCGCCCAATTTCACCAGGGCCTTGCCGTACGCCGCGCGCGTCGCTATCTTTTTCGGTACATCTGCCATGAGACCCTCCGCCTCCGTTCTGCTCTGACTCGATGCCGGGCCGTGCGTCCCCGTGCCCGAGGCAGGCCCCGGCTACAGCGCATCATGCTCGATTCGGCGGACGGCCTCCTCCGCCTGCTCGTGCGATGGGGCCTTCCCGTGCCAGTCCACGGCGTTCTCCATGAAGGGTACGCCCCTGCCCTTCACTGTGCGCGCCACGACCACAGTGGGCCTCCCCTTCGTCGCCTTCGCCTCTTCGCACGCCGCGAAGATCGCCTTGATGTCGTGGCCGTCTATCTCCAACACGTGCCACCCGAAAGCCCGCCACCTTGCGGCGACATTGTCGAGGGACTTGACGTCCCGCACAGGGCCGTCGATCTGAAGGCCGTTGTGGTCCACGAAGGCCGTGAGATTGTCCAGCTTCCGGTGGACAGACGTCATAGCGGCCTCCCACACCTGGCCCTCCTCGAGCTCACCGTCGCCGAGAAGGACGTACACCCGCGTTGGGCGCCCGTCGAGCCTCGCCGCCAGGGCCATCCCGTTGGCCGTCGAGAGGCCCTGACCGAGCGACCCCGTGGACATCTCCACACCCGGGGTGTGCTTCATGCTCGGGTGGCCCTGGAGCCTGCTGCCGAACTTCCGCAGGGTGAGTAGTTCCTCCACGGGGAAGAACCCTGCCTCCGCCAGCACCGCATAGAGCGCCGGCGCGGCGTGCCCCTTGGACAGCACGAACCTGTCCCTGTCGGGCCAGCCCGGGTCTTTCGGGCTAATCCTCATCACCTTGAAATAGAGCGTGGCAAGGATCTCCGCGGACGACAGGGACCCGCCGGGATGGCCGGACCCCGCCTCGGCGGTCGCCCTGAGCACGTGGACCCTTAGCTGTCTCGCCTTTTCCTTCAGCATGCGGACATCATCTTCCGCAAGGCCCGTCACCGGGCAGCAACACGTGTCGCCATCGAGCATGATCGTCACTCCTTATGTCGCTGCATCGCAAATCTCTCCGCGAGGACCTGTAACATGAACCTGGGCAGTGCCAGCATCCGAACGAACCTCCTCGGCTCGCGCACGAGGCGATATAACCACTCGAAACCCATCTCGCCCATCCACTTGGGCGCGCGGGAGGCGCGGCCGGCCAGCACGTCGAGGCTGCCGCCGACCCCGATGCATACCGACGGACGGAGCCTGCCTCTGTTGCCGGCTGTCCACCTGTCCTGGCGCGGCGCACCCATGGCCACGAACACAAGCCTCGCGCCGCTTGCGTTTATCCTCGCGACCACCGCCTGTTCGTCCTGGTCCCTGAAGAAACCGTGATGTGTCCCAGCGATCCGAAGCCCTGGAAGGCGCGCCGCAAGCCGCGCCGCAGCCTCCTCCGCCACGCCGGGTGCCGCCCCCAGAAGAAAGACGGGCCAATCCTCCGCGGCCGCGCATGCGACCAGCTCCTGCATGAGGTCGAATCCGGCCACCCTGGCAGGAAGCGGCCTCCCAAGCACGCGTGACGCCCACACGACGCCGGCGCCGTCCGGGACCACCAGGTCCGCGCCGTTGATGATCGCGGCAAGGTCCCGGTCATGCCTGGCAATCATGGCCATCTCGGAGTTCAGCGTCACCACCTGGTGGGCGCGATCGTCTGCAAGGAGCATCTCGCGCACCCGGCTGACCGCCCCGGCCATGTCGACTCCATGTACCCTCAGGCCCAGGATGTCCACGGACCCGACCTCACATGCCCCTGCACCCGGTTCCTGGCAGGCCTCGCTCACGGCATCACCCCCCGCAGGACCCCATCCCGGCGAATCGCTGTCTCGACCGCAAGATGAGCCGCGCTCCGCGCCGCCTTCGCCAGCCCGGGCCTGGCTGCGGCAAGGGACGCCTTCATCTCGTTTCGCCTTGCCCACACATCCCGCACCTTCCTCGCGAGGGCCTCGCCGTCCGCCGGCGCGCCCGCCGACGCGCCCGCTGGCGCCACCGAAGCCCCGGGCTTCTCGCCCACCATGCTGAGAAGGCCGTCGATCTTAGGGTCATAGGATAGAGCCACGAACGGCACGGCGCACGCCGCCGCGAAGACGAGCGCATGGTACCTCATGCCGATGACAAGGTCGGCCCGGCTCATGACGGACATTATCTCCTTCGGGGAATAGTCCCCCTCGAGCACGTACGACTTCTCGCGCATGATCTCGGCCGCGGCCTTGCTCGCGACGACGTCGCCGGGCCTGTGGAAAGGCACGTACACAACGGCCGCTCCAAGGGAGGCCGCCGCCTCGTCAGCAGCGCGGGCCACCGCCTGGAGATACCCTGACCGGGATCCCCACGGCCGCACCGAGACCGCCACAACAGGTGCTCCCGCGGCCGCCGCTGCCGGAACGCCTTCGGATGCGAGGATCTCCCCGCCGTCCCTCACGGATGCATCGAGCTCGAGCCCGAAGGCCGGGTCGGCAGTCACCCGTATGGGCGGGCGCCTCACGCCCAGTGCCTCGAGCAGCCGGCGCGATTGCTCGTCCCTCAAGGTGATGGCGCTCACCCTGTCGATGACGAGCCGGACAAGCCACCGGCTCACCGGGCGCACGAGTGGGCCTGTACCCTGGGAATACACAAACACGGGCTTCCCCATGAGCCTCGCCATGGCAATAAGCCCGAGGTAGTACGCGAGGGACCGAAAACTCGTTACGTCCTGAAACAGGCTTCCGCTTCCGCTGACGAAGAGGTCCGCCCCGGCGATCTCCCGGGCGATGAGCCGGAGGTTGCTTCGGTCCACCGCGTCGATGCCGTGGAGTCGCCTGGTCAGCTCAGGCTCATGCGATAGGGCCACTATAGTAGCGTCGGGGACGACCTCCCGCAGGTGCTGGACCATCGCAGCCAGCATGGCCTCGTCCCCGGTGTTTGCGAACCCGAAGAAGCCCGAGAGCACGAACTTCATCCTTCGACTGTCTCCCCCTCCCCTGCTGCGGTCTTCACCGCCCGCCCCCCCGAGGGCCGGCCTGCAGCAAAGTGCAGGTAAGCCGCGTAGAGGCAGTATACGATTGCGCCTATGGTACCGCCGATGACAAGCCCGTACGCGGTCCGCAGCACCGTCGCCAGGAGCGGGGTGTGCAGGTGAGAGAACGTGTTCACCATGGAAATCTGCCCGATGCACCCGACAAGCGCGAGCGGCAGAGCCAGCCGCCTGTTGCCGCGCAGCATGGCCAGAGCTGCGAGAATGAGCGCAGGATGCCCCACGAGGAACTCCTTGGTCCTCGGGCGGAACACCAGCACTTTCTCGAGGAGCACCCTCATACCCTGGTCGAAAGCGGGGATCGGAAGGCCGAAGTAGACGTTGCCCGTCCTCATGATGTACACGAGTCCCGCCGCCCCAACCACAGCCAGGATCAGCACATGCCACACGCGGATCGGCTCCGACAGGATCTCCCCCGCGGCTGCCACCAGATCCCCGCCGCTCCTGCGCTGCGCCATCTGGTACCTCCAGTACAGCACGGCCGCGATGATGAGCGGCACGACGTGGGCGACTTTGACGCCGGCAAACTGATCCAGATGCAACATGAAGCTGGTGCTCGAAAGCGTGGCGGCAAGAAGCAGGCCGCCCAGGAGTGACACCCCTGACCCGCCGAGCCAGAGGAGGAGAGCATCCCGAAGCCCGGCGCCACTACCCCAGGACGTGCCCCGCACACGGCGAGACCAGACAACGACGAATCCGATTGCCAGGGCGGGGAACACGATCGCAGCGCCAAGCGCCGCAAGCTGCCGGAAGAGCGTCCCAAACCGAGTCGTGATGAGGCCGGCGTACGCGACGAGGCCGAGCGCGAACAGGCCAAGCTCGGCAATGGGCGGCACGGAGGCCGCCATGTCGAGGAGCATGAACGCCCCGGCCAGAATGCCGGCGGCCACGACTATGAGCAAGACCTGGCTGGGACTGTACGGCGCGAGGGGCTGCGCCCCGCTGACGGCAAAACCCGCCGCGCTCATCCCGCGTGCTATCGCCTCGATGTAGTCGAGGTTGCGATTCACCGCGGCAAGCTCCTCGCCGCTTTTCGCGGGGAACGGGCGGATGTACATGACCCGGATGTTCCGTTCGCGCGCTGCCCTGATGAACCTGTCGACGGCGGTCTGCGGCTCGATCTTGTCCATCTCGGCCGCGGTTATGCTGTGGACCCGCACGACCGCCGGGACCATGAGTTCGGCGAGAGACTTGTCCCCTTTCTGGGCCGCGAACTCGACATGCCCGAACGTGAGCCCATGCGCGGCGAAGGCGGCCGCCGCCTCACGCATGGAGTCCGGGTAGCCCAGCGCTTCCTGGCCCTCGAAGATGACAAGGCGCACCCCATCCGTCTCCGCGAGCCGGTCCACGAAGAAAGCTATCTTCTCAGGCGTGACGTCGGGGTAATTCCTAAACCTCGCCACCACCTGCAACCCGGCGCCCTTTACCTCGCGCACCTCGGCTGGGTCGAGCCCGATGTTGACATCCTCGACCTGTCTCGGGCCCTTCGCCATCTCGATGAACGCACCGAAACGGCGCGAGTTGAATACCGACACCCGCTCCCCTGCAAGCCTCATGTCGAGCAGCGGGGCGATCTCGTTGTATGTGGACACGTCACGCGGGAACAAGTACGTGTTGCTCCCGAACAGGCGCCCGTCATCTATCATCCGCCTGAGGACCGGGTCGGTCACCGGCGCCAGCCTGTCGTAGTCCATTATCTGCCTGCCGGAGAACACGTGGACCTGGCCCTTCTCAACCATGTCGCCGACGGTGCGCTCATTCAACGCAACAGAAGAAAGCCCCGCCATCTTCGCCCTGCGCATGAAGCTGTCCACGGGATAGCCTGCCGCGCGGCACATCTCGACAGCGGCATCGTAGTCCATCACCAGGTCGACACGGCGGTTGGACCTTTCCACCGCGACACGGCCTGCCGCAATATACGTCGATGCCAGCGCTGCCGCTATCAACATCCACACCCAGAGCTTCCTCGCCCGCCTGGGCCCTGCCATGGCTTCTCCACCCCACACTCCCGCACGGACGGCGGGCGTTTTTCCCATCCAATTGCCTACTTGACCGGGGGCGTGCCCCCGAAGATGTAGATGACCCCGTCCTGCACGCTCACGTCGCGCAGCACGAGCGGAAGGGGTAACCTCGACACGTCCACCGACAGATCCACGCTCTTTAGAAGCCCGTCCTTGATGACTTCCGGGACCACGGTGCTCCCTACCCTGAAGCGATCCACCACGTACGCAAGACGCGTGTCGCCCTGCACTACGAACCTGCCGTCGAGGGCCACATCAACCTTTACCCCGAGGAGGTTTGCGCTACCGGAGACCGTAGCCACGCCCGGCCGCAGTTTCACGGTAAGGAGCCTCAGGACCCCGTCCCTCGAATGGAAGTAGTCGTTGAGAGCGTCCTCTGCAAGGATGACGGTGACGTCACCCTTGGCGATGTGTCTCACTTCGAGCTTGCCGCCGCGCAGCACGGCGCGCATGTCGACATCGGCATGGCGCGCGTCGAGGAACAGGCGCTGGACCCGAAGCCCGTCCACGCTGATGTCGCGCGCATCGACCCGCAGGAAGTCGATCCTGCCGAGCGCGACCGCGAGGGCCGGAAAGGTCCTCACATACACACGGACGGACCCGGCCTCATCCACGTTCGCGACTATCGCCTTCTCCAGCCGTGTGCTCACGGCCCCCGGGATCGCCGCCTCTCCGATCAGGAACACGCAGACGATCGCAAGGGCCGCGAGCGATATCGCATACTTCATTTCATCCCCCGATACACGCGCCCCACGCGGGGTGGGCGAGGCTAGGCCGACGCCCTGGCCGTAGCCCTCAGGTAGGCCTCGATGAACTCGTCGATCTCCCCGCCCATGACGGCCTCGACATTCCCTGTCTCGATGCCTGTCCGGTGGTCCTTCACCATGGTGTAGGGCTGGAACACGTAAGACCTTATCTGGTTGCCCCAGGCAATCTCCTTCTGCTCGCCCCGGAGCTCGCCTATCTTCTTCTCCTGCTCAGCCTTGTAGTGCTCGAACAGGCGTGCCTTGAGGATCCTCATGGCGACCTCACGGTTCTGGTACTGGGACCGCTCGTTCTGACAGGCTACGATGATGCCCGTGGGAACGTGCGTTATCCTCACGGCGGACTCCGTCTTGTTGACGTACTGCCCGCCCGCCCCGCCCGAACGGTACGTGTCGATCTTGAGGTCCTCCGGCCTTATCTCTATGTCCACGTCCTCAGGAACCTCAGGGATCACGTCCACTGACGCGAACGAGGTGTGCCGCCTCGCGTTGGCGTCGAATGGCGATATCCTGACCAGGCGATGGATGCCCTTCTCGGCTTTGAGATAGCCGTAGGCATTCTCGCCGCTTATGAGCACGGTGGCGCTCTTGAGGCCTGCCTCCTCGCCCGGCAGGAAATCCGTGATCTCCGCCTTGTAGCCGTGCCGCTCCGCCCACCTGAGGTACATGCGCAGGAGCATCTCGGCCCAATCCTGGGATTCGGTGCCGCCTGCGCCCGGGTGTATCGAGACGATGGCGTTTGCCCCGTCGTATTCGCCGCCGAGCAGGTGCGAAAGCTCAAGCCCGCTCACGGTCTTCTCAAGGGACCTCACGCCCTGGCGCACTTCTTTCTCCACGGACTCATCGCCCTCCTCGAGGCCAAGCTCGAGGAGCACGGCGAGGTCTTCCGCTTCGGCGCGGGCCTTCTCCCACCGCTCAACGTCGGCCTTGACGTGGCTTATCTGCTGAAGGACTTTCTGGGCGGCCTCGCGGTCGTCCCAGAAGCCCGGCTCGCTCACCTGCCGCTCGAGCTCGGCGAGCCTGGCCTTCTTCGCCTCGATCTCAAAGATAGACCCTCATCTCTTCCACTCTCGCGACGAGGTCGTCTAGAGTGGGTTTCAGCTCACTCAGCATCCCTTTCACGCGCTCCTTCCACAGCATTTCTTGTACTTCTTTCCGCTTCCGCACGGGCACGGGTCGTTTCGCCCGACCTTTTTCACGCGCCTCTGCTCCACGTGCGGGTGCTCGTCGTCCTGGCCGCTCATGGTGATGCGGTAGCGGCGCGCTTTCGGCTGCTTCTCGCCGCTATCCACGCCCACGCGGAACATCCACGTCACCACGTCCTCCTGGATGCTCGCCTTGAGGGCCTCGAACATCTGCCAGCCCTCGATCTGGTACTCCTGTAGCGGGTTGCGCTGGCCATAGGCGCGGAGCCCGATGCCCTCGCGCAGGTCGTCCATGGCCTGCAGGTGGTCCATCCACTTCGAGTCTATGATGCGCAGCATGACGAGCTTCTCGAGAGCCCTCATGCGCTCCGGCCCGATGAGAGCCTCGCGCTCATCGTAGGCTTTCCGCGCCGCCTGCACGATGTGCTCCTCGAGCTCAGGGCGGCGCAGGCCCGTGAGATCCTCGCGGGTGACCGGCGACGGGAGCGCGAAAATCCTGTTCACGTGATCCGCAAGCCCGCCCAGGTCCCACTCCTCCGGGAAGACCTTCTCATTGGCGTAGGTGTCCAGGATGCCCTGTGCGACCTGGGCAATCATCTCCATGATCCTGTCCTTGAGGTTCTCGCCCCGCAGGACCATGCGCCTGTCGCGGTAGACGACCTCGCGCTGCTTGTTCATGACGTCGTCATACTCGAGGACCTGCTTGCGGATGTCGAAGTTGCGCGCCTCGACCCGCTTCTGGGCGGTCTCGATCGCCCGCGAGAGCCGCGAGTGCTCGATGGGCATGTTTTCGTCCCACCCGAGCCGGTTCATGATGTTCGTAATGAACTCGCCGCCGAAGAGGCGCATGAGGTCGTCCTCGAGCGACACGTAGAATCGCGAGGCACCGGGGTCGCCCTGGCGCCCGGATCGCCCGCGGAGCTGGTTGTCGATACGCCTGCTTTCATGGCGCTCCGTGCCTATGATGAAGAGCCCGCCGAGCTGGACGACCTTCTCGTGCTCGCCCGCGCACGTGGCCCTGGCTTCCTCGAGGTAGGCGCGGAACTCCTCCCTCGCCTTGAGGACCTCCGGGTCCTTCGTGGGAAACTTCTCGGCCGCCTCGGCCACGACCTCGCTGGGGTAGCCCTGGGCGCGCAGCTTCTGCCTGGCGATGTACTCAGGGTTGCCGCCGAGCACGATGTCGGTTCCACGGCCCGCCATGTTCGTTGCTATGGTCACCGTGCCAAGACGCCCGGCCTGCGCGACGATCTCGGCCTCACGCTCATGGTGCTTCGCGTTCAGCACCTGGTGAGGGACGCCGCGACGCTTCAGCATCTCGCTGAGCTTCTCCGATTTCTCTATGGAGATGGTGCCCACGAGCACGGGCTGTCCCTTCTTGTGGAGACCCTCGATCTCCTCGACCACGGCATTGAACTTCGCCCGCTCCGTCTTATACACGACGTCGGGATGATCCACACGGATCATCGGGAGGTGGGTGGGGATCACCACCACGTCGAGGCCGTATATCTTGCGGAACTCCTCTTCCTCGGTGACCGCAGTGCCCGTCATGCCCGCGAGCTTCTTGTACATGCGGAAGTAGTTCTGGAAGGTGATGGTCGCGAGCGTCTGGCTCTCCCGCTCGACCTTCACGGCCTCCTTGGCCTCGATGGCCTGGTGGAGACCCTCGCTGTACCGCCTTCCGAACATGAGACGCCCGGTGAACTCATCGACTATGATGACCTGGCCGTCCTTGACCACGTAGTCCCTGTCGCGCCGCATCAGCGCATGGGCGCGCAGGGCCTGGTTGAGATGGTGCGCCAGGTCCGTGTTGGTGTCGTCGTAGAGGTTCTCGATGCCGAGCATCTTCTCGACCCTGGCCACGCCCTCCTCGGTGAGCGCCACGGTGCGGGCCTTCTCGTCCACCGTGTAGTCTGCATCCGGCCTCAGCCTCGGGACGAGCCTTGCGAACTGGTAATACAGGTTAGTGGACTCCTCAGCCTGGCCCGAGATGATGAGCGGGGTCCTCGCCTCGTCTATGAGGATTGAGTCCACCTCGTCGACGATGGCGTAGTTCAGCTCGCGCTGGACCATCTCGTCCTCGGACGTGACCATGTTGTCGCGGAGGTAGTCGAACCCGAACTCGTTGTTCGTCCCGTACGTTATGTCGGCCGCGTAGGCGGCCCTTCTCTGAGCGTAATCCAGCCCGTGGACGATGACGCCCACCGTGAGCCCCAGGAACTTGTATACCGTCCCCATCCACTCTGCGTCGCGGCGGGCCAGGTAATCGTTGACGGTCACCACGTGAACGCCCTTGCCGGAGAGGGCATTGAGGTACGCCGGGAGCGTCGCGGCGAGCGTCTTGCCTTCGCCCGTCTTCATCTCGGCGATCCTGCCCTCGTGGAGCACGATCCCGCCTATGACCTGCTCGTCGAAGTGACGCTGCCCCAGCACCCTGACCGACGCCTCACGCACGACGGCGAAGGCCTCGGGAAGGATGTCGTCGAGGGACTCACCGTCTGCAAGTCGCGAGCGAAACTCGCCCGTCCTGGCGGCCAGCTCATCGTCGGACAGCCTCGAAACCTCGGGTTCGAGGGCGGTCACTGCCTCTGCCATATCCCGCAATCTGCGGAGTTCTCTTTCATTGAAGTCAAATGCTTTCCTAAGGAAGCCAAGCAATGTGTTTTCCCCTCTTTCAATCCCAGCCCCTATGGACGCGGCACCGCGAGCTCCGGCGGACGCGGAGAGACTCGTCCCTGCCCGGGGTGACGCACACCCACCATACGCGGTGCATAGCGTGACATTCGTTCGGTCACGCGGTCATGTCGACGCCCACACTGCGTCCTTGACCGGGGGGAACCCGCGCTCCAGGTCGGTCATCCTGGATCCGAGCCACTCCTGAAGTCGCGACTGTTCATCAGGTCACCGGTATGGCAGACATCTCTGGACTTGCACCGGGTCCCTGAACGACCACGGAACTCGCGGCCGATCGCTGCCGGAGCCATCCGCCGGCAGACCACTGCCCGAGCCATCCGCGCTCCCACAAGCTAACGCCAGAGGCTGCGCCGCCTGCGCGGCGAGATCCCCTGAGCGCGAGATAATTATACCATTCGCATGCCGGGGCAGCAACCTTGGGGGAGGGACGAGGGACGGAAGGACGCGGAAGGGACGGGGCGCCGCAGGTCGGCAGCGGACCTGCCAGGCGGGCGTCCTGGCTCAATACCTGTGAGTGACCACCCGACTGCGGCTCCCCGACGTCGTGCGCAGGCCGCGCCTGCGCGCCAGCATCTCGTGCTGGATGAGCAGGAATACGCCTATGGCCATCACGATATCGCCGGCGCTGATCACCCGGTGAATCGGGTACGGCGAGCCGATGGGAACGACGTCTCCAAGCGGCCAAAGACGGGTGGTGGTGCCAATGAGCTTGTAGGTGAGGACCCTGCCTGACTCGATCGCGGCGACCTGCTTGTCCATCCCCACCGCGGCGAGCATGTCGGCTGAAACCGGCATCCTCATACCGTTGGCGAGAATGACCACGAAGTTGAGGATCACCCCGATTCCTACGAGCGGCATCCAGCGGATGTGACGGTTGGCCCATACCGCGTAGAGGAGCACGGCATAGGCGAGGAAGAAAGCATACGGGGCGACGGACTGGGCGAGAGAGATGCCACGGAACCCCAGGGCAACGACGGCAGCTTCGATGGCAAAGGAAGCGATTATGCACTCGACCCTCGTGATCGGCATCTCGCCGAGGCTCGACAACGTCCCGCCCCGGAGTTTGCCGACTACCAGCGAAGCCACGGCCGTATCAACCAGCATCCTCTATCACCTTCTGCCGCTTGAGGTGCTCAATGAAAGACCTGACCACCTCGGCGTCGAACTGCTTGCCCGACCCGGCGAGGAGTCGCCTCACAGCCTCGTCCGGGAGGTACCCGCGCCGGTAGGGCCTGTCTGAGGTCATGGCGTCGTAGGCATCGGCCACCGCCAAAATACGAGCATGGAAAGGGATGTTTTGTTCGGTAAGGCCGTTCGGGTAACCGTGCCCGTCAAGGCGCTCGTGATGGCACCGTATCGTCGCCGCGACATCACGGAGGAAACTGATCTCGGACAGGATCTTCGCGCCGGTGACCGGGTGCTGCTGGATCCTCTGGAACTCGTCGGTTCGGAGTTGTCCCGATTTGGCAAGGAGATCGTCAGGTACGCCGATCTTGCCGATGTCGTGGAGTAACCCTGTGTACTCGACCTTCTCGACCTCGCTCTCGGACATTCGCAATTGACGCGCGATCGCCGCCGAGTACACGGCCACTCGGTCCGAGTGCCCTCGCGTGTACTTGTCCTTCGCCTCCAGCGCCGCCGCAAGCCCGCGAACCGTGCCTGCGTAAAGCTCTTTCATCTTAATGTATTCCTGGAAGGAGTAACGGGCGAGGAGAAGGGGGATGAAAAAGAGAGTGGTGCCGAGCATCCCAATCGACGGGTACGCGGCCCCGATGAGAAACCCTAGCGGCGCGAGTGCTAGGTAGTTCCTCAAGACGCCGCTTGTGTTCCCGGACCAGATCACGCGAAACGGAAGGGCCTCAGAGAGGGCGATAACACCCATCACTAGGGGAAAGTTGGTCAGGAAGTACGCTGCTGCGCTGACAAGAACCGGAATTGTATCCCTCGGAAGAGACGGCACGCCGATGTGTCCTCCGCTGACCCTGTAGGCCAACCCTGAGAGCCACACTGTCAGTACCATCTGCCCAATATTGAACGCGCTCTTCACAAGTCCTGACCGTCGCCGAATCGAGTTCGCGATGCCGTCAAGCAGGGCAACCCATGCAGAGACCGGGCCGAACACCAGGATGGCTGCGAAATTCGTGGCGAAACTGACAGAGACTGCTCCGCCCCGAGGCAGCGGGACAGGGAACAACTCTGCAAACACTGAGAGGGCCCCGAAGAAGACAAGCGACGCCCAGGGAACGTATGCAAGAGATGGAATCAAAGATAGAAGTACAACAACAGCAGCGCATGCTACCGCACTCACATAAAGGTTCACCGCTCGCCGAGCATTGTGGTCCTTTTCGGGTTCGCTCACTCCGTATGTCACCCCACCGCAAGTGTCCCTCGGAACCCCCGCCAGGGACAGACCCCTACGGTGGCTCACCCCGGATCGCAAATCACCAACCCGTCATGGGTGTTACCACCAGACGCTGCCGCCTCCCGCCAAAACCAACGCCACGAGTGCAAGGATCGCCTTCACGATGTTCTTCATCTGCCTCTAGCCTCCCTATTCACACGGTTTTGTGAAATCCCGGGCTAGCGTGGCCCGGAGAACTCGGATCGGGACCTGCTCTCCGCTCAAGGCGTTGTTCCAGGCCGCTTTGCCGCTCCGAGGTTACACGGTAACCCACGATAGCGGCCTGTTGGCGGTTCTCCGGCGGGGGATTCCAAGATCATTATCTAGTGTTCAGTTTTCGGCCAGGCACGCTGTCTCGAGTGCGGACCACCGGGAGCTCCCCCGCGGGGTCTACCCGACGTCTTCCTCGTAGTACTCCTCCCCTCCGTAGGTGAGGGTCACGCACCTGTTCACGGCGTGAAGAAGAGCTCTTATCACCGCCTCCTCTTCGCTTCTTGTCACGTATGACGCGCCAGTGGAAGGCACATCGCCCCACGGCGACCCGATGGTAGCAAGCACCACTGCGGTCTCTCTGCCGGACACCCGGCACAACTGAATGTCGTCAACGGAGAGGCCGACCAGCCCGCCGAACGCCCGGTCGAGGGCCTTCAGCGTCGCAGCCGCAGGCACTTTGAACCTGTTGTCGTCGTTGGGCAGGTCGTCCTCCTCCCCAACGAAGGTCCTGGGACCGTACGATAGCTCAACCATGGCGTGTATCCGGTCGGGGTACACGTTTACGCCCAGTCGCTTCATGCCGATGCGAGGCTCCGGCCGGAGTTCCTCTTCGCCGATCTCGCGCGAGCGGCCTCCCTTTCGCGGCTTCGCCTCTCTCCCGGACGCGACGCTCGTCCCGGACACCACCCTGTACTTCTTCACAACGGGCGCCTCAACCCGGGAACCTGCCGGCGTCACATCGTCTTGCACGCTACCGTCATCACGCCTGGGCCTGGACGTCGCCCGACCCGCATGAGCGCGGCCCGGTCCCTCTGCAGTCCGGCCCGAAGCAGCCACGGTCATGTCGGCCGCGGCCGTCGCTTCGGACGGTTTCGGCGCGGTCTTCCTTCGCTTCACGCGCCTCGCCTCGCCGCGCCCCTCCCTCGTGATGCTAATCGCTTCCGAGGGCAGCCTGTGGTCGAGGTGCGCCGCGCACGCCGACTCGATGTCGCGCACGATGCTTCGAGACTGAACTCCCTTTTCCACCAGAATGTCGATGCCCGTGACCTCACCGTCGGGTCCGCAATCAACCCTGGCGGACGCAACGCCTGATATCTGCCTTATGGCCGCCTCGAGCGCGGCTGCCTGCTCCGGGATGCGTCCCTCGCCACGTTCCCGGCGCGTCCCCTTTCGGGGTGCCATAGAATTGTCTCCCTTGCTTTCAACTTTATGCCAACGCTGAACCTATTCTACCTCTCAATGGGGAATCCTGCCGAACCCCCGGCTCACCCCCACTTTTTTGTCGGAGGACCGCAGAGTCTACAAGCGCCCGCAATCCGCCGGACACCAGGCAATGCCCCCCGAGGACCACCGGGATTCCGGCATCGAGGACACGGCTGGTAAACTCGCGTGCCGTCTGGTTCCTTACCTCTTCCGGGCGTAGCAGGTCGGAGTTGAACCTGTCCCGAGCCGCAAGCCTCAGGTCGAGGTGGTGGAATAGCACCCTTGAGTCCATGAAGGCCGCACCCGCCGCCCTTTCCAGTGCCTCTATGAACGCCGCAAATCCCACCTGCTCGATGAGACACCCGAGCAGCGACACGACCTGCCTGCGTTGCTGCCTCCCGAGGGCCTTCATGCCCCGCTCCTCGGAGAACACCCGCGTTCTGCACTTGAGGTGCTGGTTCACGTACAGCACCGCCCCCGGGCTTACGCGGCCGATGAGAGCGATCTCCGCAAGATGGGTCGCCAGCACATCCCGCGCGCTCACGAGGCGCCCGCGCGCCGGCTCGAGACCACAGCCGCCCGCGACTGCCCGCACGTGCGGCCCGGCGCCAGGATGGATGCTAAGGACCATCACGTCTGCGGGCGTGTCCACGTCAAACGTCGCGCCCACCGTCTCATCCATCCGCGTCAGTGGCAGGATGGACGATAGCACCATGGCGAGCGCGTTGTCAGACGGCGGTAGGTCCGGCGCAAGGCGCAGGACCGCGTCCGCAGGCGTAAACCCCACGATGTCGCTGGAGAAAACGTTGTTGGCGATGACAAGAGCATCCGCGACCGCCAGAGTCCTCGCGACTTTGGAGACCTCGTCCACCCCGAGCAGCGACCCGGAGGCGCCGCCCATATAGAGCACGGTCTCCAGGCTATGCCGCCTCACCACGTCGGCAAGACGTTCCCCGAAATGAAACCGGCCGCGCGCCGGCACGAGCTCGATATCGATCCTGGCCCCGGTCTCGGCCCCTGTGCGCGCGGCCTCTGAAGCAAGGTCCTCATACGTTGTGTAGAGCAGGACGCGGTCGAACTCCTGGAGACCCGAGAGTTTCGCGAGGTTGTCGAGGACCACGGCCTTTCTCACGGCCACCACGAGATCCTCGACCTCGCTCTGAGGCCTGCCGCCTTCGAACACGACCAGCGTAACCTTACTCACCGCACCACTTCCCGTCGCCCGGCACCGGCCCTGCCCGGCCGAACGTCAGAACTCCGGCTCGATGAGGCCGTAGTTCCCGTCTTTACGCCGGTAGACGACGTTCACTTCCTCAGTCTCAGCGTTGGAGAACACGTAGAAGTCGTGGCCGAGAAGCTCCATCTGCATCACGGCCTCCTGGACTGACATCGGCTTCATGGCGAAACGCTTCGTCCTGACGATGTGAGCCTCCTCGGCCTCCTCAGCCTGTTCGGCCGCCCCCACTCCCTCAGGGGTGAACGCCGCCTCAACGAGGTGTGCCCCGATCTGGCGTAGCCGCCGGTTAATCCGCGTCTTGTACTTCCGTATCTGCCTTTCGATCTTGTCAACGGCCCCGTCCAACGATGCGTACATGTCTCCTGTCTTCTCCTCACCGCGCAGGAGCAGGCCGTTTATCTGCATCGTGACCTCGACGATGTGAAGCCCCTTCTCGATGCCCATGGTTACCTGGGCATCGATCATGTCGCCCTCGAAGAAGCGCTGGATCTTGCGGACCTTCTTCTCGGCGTAGTCCCGGAGAGGTTTCGTCACTTCTACGTTCTTGCCTTTGACGGTGATCTCCATCCCGATCAGCTCCTTTCCGGATCGCTGGAATAAGGCTTCCACGTATAATATTCCCCCTCGCTAGGGGAAATCCTGCCCGTCGCGGCGCGGTCCGGTCGGACTGATCCCATCGCTGTGGGGCTGTAGGGTCACGCCGCATCGACTGACGTCTCACCCGGGCACGTGGAGCTTTCTCTCGGTGATGGCCACGAGCCTCGAGATGGTCAGGGTCATGACGAGGTACATAAGGGCCACCATCATCCATATTTCAAACGGCCGGAACGTGCGGCCGATCACGATCTGGCCCTTCCTCACCAGCTCCTCCATGGCTATGACCGACACCAGGGACGAGTCCTTCAGCAGGGCGATGAACTCGTTGCCCAGCGGAGGCACTATGCGCCTGAAGGCCTGCGGAAGGATGATGTACCGCATGGCCTGCACATAGGTCATGCCAAGGGCCCTCGCGGCCTCCATTTGCCCCCTGTGAATGGACTGTATCCCCGCCCGCACGATCTCGGCCACGTATGCGCCGCTGTTTATGCTCATGGCAGATATCGCGGCGAGATACGGCGGCACAGGGAACCCCAGCACCTGCGGAAGCCCCATGTAGATGATGAATATCTGCACAAGGAGCGGAGTGCCGCGAAGGAAGTCCACGTACGCCGCGGCGAGGTGGGAGACCAGCTTCGCCCTGGATATCCGCGCAATCCCAACGAACGTCCCGATGACTATCCCGAACGTTATGGAGATGGTGGTCAACCTCAGTGTCATCCATGCCCCGAGCAGAAGAAAGGGAAACGATCTCTGGATGACGTCCCACCTGAATCCGGGCAGTAGATCAGAAAGGAACGAGAAGGCAGCGTTCAACTCTCTCCACTCCCACTTTCCTATCGTATCTCAGGTTTCGGCTGCCCCGTTCTCCACCTGGACCGGAATCGAAAGCTGGCAGACGCACGGGCCCCGTGCACAGCCGTCCATGCCACCGCCCGTATGGCCCCGTCCGCATGCCCATATAAAGAAGGCGTAACACTCCCGCAAAGCGACCAGGACGGTGCTGTGGGGCCGTGTTACGCTCTGGTTTCTGATCGCGCTGCGTTTTCCGATCGCGGTTTCGTTCGCCGAAGCGGAGGCTTACTCGCCGAAGTACCTCGCGTAGATCTCGTCGTATTTCCCTGTGCTCTTCAGTGTGGCGAGAGCCTTGTTGACGCTCTTCAGGAGGTCCTCCCTGTCTTTACGCATGGCGATCCCGTAGTACTCAACCGTAAAGGGAGATCCCACTATCTTGAGAGCGTCGTCGTTCTTGACGGCATCTGCCGCCACCGCGATGTCCATGATACACGCATCCACAGAGCCGTTCTTGAGTTCAAGGAACGCGTCGGGTGCGAGATTGAACCTCTTGACCTCGCCGATGCCCTCGATCTTGGAGGCTGCGAAGTCGCCGGTCGTGTTGATCTGCACGGAGACTTTCTTGCCTTTGAGGTCGGACGGCTGGGTGATGCCTTCAGTATCCTTGCGGACGACGATGACCTGCCCTGCGGTGAAGTAGGGGTCTGAGAAGTTGACGCTCTGGGCGCGCTCGTCGGTGATGGTCATGGCCGACACGATGACATCGTAGTTACCATTGAGAAGCCCGGGGAGTATGCCGTCCCACGCCGTGTTGACTATCTCGGCCTTCATGCCCGTCTCTTCCGCAACCGCCCTGATGAGGTCGATGTCAAAGCCCTTGAACTCGCCTGTCTGCTCGTCCTGCCATTCGAACGGTGGGAACGCCACGTCGCAACCTACCTTGAGCACCGGAACATCCTTGGCCGCCTCAGGACCAGGCGCTGCAGCCTTCTCCGGTGCTTTTTTGAGAGCCAGACCCACGGCCAGCACGACAACGATGGCAACACCAATAATGAGTAAGAGGCCAGACTTCTTCATCTCCACTCTTCACCCTCCCCAGAAAAGCTCCAGATTTCTAGTCCGATTATAGTGCATGGGACAACCCGTAGCAAGTATGGGTTTCCACCCGTCCGCACCTATTTCGACCTCCCGGAGACAGACACAGACCAGGCCGGGAGCGCCGGGTCAGTTGGAGCCGAATGGAGCGGCCGCCCATCTGATGTCGAGCAAAGCGTCATCGGGGAGCGTGGGGATCGAGGCAAGGCGCGAGACCCTGACTCGCTCACCGAAATACGCCGCGAGGTGGCGGTGATCGACTCGCTCGAAGTCAAGGCCTGGAACGAGCGATAGGTCCGCCCCGGCAAGGCCGGACGACACCGCGGCGGAGCAGCGCGACCAGATCACCTCGACGTCGAGAGGCGCAAGGAACGCCACGCCGTCCGTCTGAAGCACGTACACGCCCCCGCTGCTGCGGCCAAGGACCCTGATGTAAGACAACGCAAAGGCGAGGTCTCCGACGGTGTTGTCCGCACCCACGAAGATGGACGCCGGCACATCTTCCAATACCGACCTGAACGCCTCTGTCTGCCACAGCGCACGCGGGACAACAACCGCAGGCGTCACCCTGTTGACCAGGTGTATCCCGAATGTCGCCGACCGTTCGCCTCCGCCCCATCCGGATAACGCCCACCCGCTTCGGCTGAACGCCGGGCGGCTGACGAGGCCGGCAGCAGGCCACTGACCCTGGTCCGCGGCTGCGGAACCTGATCGAGTGCCAGCATCGGCCGTTGGCTTGCCTTCGCTCCCCGCCGCGCCCGCGTCCGTCCCTGTAACCGCAACCGTACTCGTATCCGAGTCCGTGTCCGCGTCCGCGTCAGCGTCCATATCAGCGTCCAGACCAACGTCCGTATCCGCATCCGCAGCCCCGGTCCGCTCGTCGAGACACAGGTCGACCCACAAGCGCCGGTCGCCTGGCACCGGAGGAAGGACGGTCTCCCGGCACGTAGCCCCGTCGGGCATCCGGATCGCCAGGGTAGTTCCTGCAAGGGATGCCCAGAAGTCGGCCATCAGGTACTGCGCCCCGCCAACAGGAAAGTAGTGGGAGCTCTTCGCCCAGACGATCTCCGGACTGTGGAAGGTCGACGCCGCACGCTTCACCTCGTCAACGGGGAATATCGCATCATCCGTAGCATTGAGCATGAGGACGGGCCGTGGCCACAGGTCCGGGAGCGCAGCGGGGTCGACCATGGTGAGGACCTTCGCAACCTCGTCCATGTCGGCCACGCCGAGCCTTGTAATGAGCCTGAAGTTCCTGACGACGGAAGTATCGCTCTGGGCGAGTATCCCAGCGAACCCGCCGCCGCTCACGAGGAACACGGCCCCCGCGAACCTGGGATCGGCTTTGTACGCGAGCATGGACACCATTCCACCCAGGCTCGCCCCAGTGATGTAGATACGGTGGGGGTCCACGTTGTCGCGGTCGGCGAGCCAGTCGAGCCCGCGCCGCATATCGATGACAGCGCGCCTGAAGTTGTCGCGCACTGTCTGGGGAAGTGCTACCACGAACTTCTGACCCGACGTGAGCTGGATCCCCTTCGCGCGCCTGTGATGATACGGAAGGCTCGGCATGAGGACCGCGAAGCCGCGCTTTGCGGCGAAGTCCGCTATGAACCAGAACTGGTCTTCGGCCTCCGAGAACATCCCATGGACGCCGATCACAGCCGGGACCCTTCCGTCCCCCGGATCCGCCGCCGCGGGAGCCGCCGCCGTGCGCGGCTCGAAGTAGGCCGCATAAACCATGTCACCTTCGCTCATGTATGTGAGTTCGTACCGACGGTACCACGGGTTCTCTTCCTTCAGGGTGAGGTGGGCTGAGAGCGGAGCGGTCCTGTCATACGAATAAAACCTCACCACGTCCACCACGTCCACGATGTCCGCGGTGCCATCCGCCCCGTCCGCGGCGCCCATGACACCACCAGCCTGGGGGGGTTGGAGCATACCTGCCACGCTCCACTGGTTTCGGGAGGTCGGGACCGACGCCGATCCCAGTGCTCGCGCTCGTGCTGGCATTGGCGCCTGTGCTTGTGCTTGTGCTTGTGCTTGTGCAGGCGCTCGTGCCGGTGCTGGTCGCTGTGCCGATACCGGTGCCGGTGCGGCCGCCGGTACCATTGCCAGTGCCAGTGATGGTGGCGGTGCCAGTGCCGGTGAGGCTGCCGGTGCCAGTGAGGGTGGCGGCTGCCGCAGTAGTAGCGACGGCTGCTGTATGGTTAGCCGTGGTGGCGGCGACGGTGGTGGTAGTGGTGGTGGCGGTGGTGCTACCGACGCCAGTGCACTGGGCGGAAACACAAGGAGAGACAATAGCAGTAGACACGCGACGGACAACCGTAACGCCCACGACATGAATACGTCGTTTGAAAGCCAATCCCTCACCTGATCACATCCCGCATGCTCGCGGTCTCGAGGGCCTGCCTACCTGCAACCATCATGTGCGACGCCCACATGTACTATACAACGGCAACGCAATGCCCGGGTGACGCACGCGCAACAAAGAAAAGCGCGGCCTCGTGGCCGCGCCTTCTCTACCCTAGATGGCGCCGCTTCATCGCCGCGAACGACGCCGTCCGACGCACCGGTATCGTCAGTCTGTCAGTCGATCAGGCACCCCTGTACGTCTTCTGGGCCTCGAAGCACTCCCGGCAGTATACCGGCCGATCTTCGCGGGGCTTGAACGGGACCTGAGCTTCCTTGCCGCAGGCGGAGCAAACGACTGTGTACATCTCCCTCGGTCCGTCGTTGCGCTGGTGCTTGCGGGCCGTGCGGCAGTCCTTGCAGCGGACGGGCTCGTGCTCAAACCCCTTCTCCGCGTAGAACTCCTGCTCACCTGCGGTAAAGATGAACTCCGCACCACAGTCGCGACACGTTAAAACCTTGTCCTTGAACTCCATACTGGATAGATCCCCTCGCTTTGTGGTAATGACGCCGTTGCTCAGATGACCCGTTGTACCCTGGGCGCTTGTCTCGTCTGATTGCGCCCCTGGCCCGCGGCCGGCCTCGAGTATACACGAAGGACCTGAACAATTCGGGCTGAGACCATTCTACTCGCCCACGGCCATAAATGCAAGCATATTTGCAATTCCCTCTCCTCGACCCTGGCAATCCCAACGCCTCCCCCGGGAAGCAGCTATGGCACCTCTTCCCAGAAGATTAAATTCTCTGCGCAGGAGGACTTTCGGACGGTGTGGCGAACTCCACAAAATCAGGCCCGCCAAGGCCAGGCCGCGGGCAAAACCAATAAACTGCAGGCATAAGTCCCTGCAGGCCAATGAGGAGTTGAGGAGAAGTGTACCGCAGAAGCACTCTGGCCATCACAGGAATCGTCCTCGTGCTGTTGTTCATCGCCGGCGTAGGTTCTGCTGAGTCGCCCAGGTACGGCGGCACGTTCGTTTTCGGGCGAGGCGCCGACTCGGTGTCCCTGGACCCGATCAACGTGACCGACGGCGAGTCCCTCATCGTAACCCGGCAGATCTTCGACGGCCTACTTCAGTACAACGAGAAGAACACATCCGTTGAGCCCGCCCTCGCGGTCTCGTGGACCGTCTCGAAGGATGAGAAGGTATGGACGTTCAAGCTTCGGCAGGGCGTGAAGTTCCACGACGGGACGCCGTTCAACGCCGAGGCCGTGAAGTTCAACTTCGAGCGCTGGAAGGACCCGAAAAACCCGTATCACCAGGGGGCCTTCGAGTACTACTCCTACATGTTCGTTCAGGGTGAGACCGACCTCATCAAATCAGTAGACGTCGTTGACGACTACACCATCAGGTTCGTGCTGGAGAGGCCCCTCGCACCGTTCCTGGCCAACCTCGCCATGACCCCCTTCGCCATCGCAAGCCCCGCCGCCATCAAGAAGTACGGGGCGGATGTGGGCAACCACCCGGTGGGCACCGGCCCGTTCAAGTTCGTGCGGTGGGACCACGGCGACAAGATCATCATCGAGCGGAACGATGCATACTGGGGCGGCAAGCCCTACCTCGACAAGGTGATCTTCAGGTCCATCCCTGACAACTCCGCAAGGTTCATGGAACTCGAGTCAGGGTCGATCGACATCATGGACGGGATGAGCCCGGACGACGTGAAGCTTGCCGGGAGGAACAAGGCTCTCCAGGTGATCCTGAGGCCCAGCTTCAACGTGGGCTACATGTCGATGCATATGGACAAGAAGCCCTTCGACAACATCAAGGTGCGCAAGGCCATAGCACACGCCATCAACAAGCCCGCGATCATCAAGGCGTTCTTTGCAGGGCTAGCCGAGGTCGCCAAGAACCCCATGCCGCCATCGCTGTGGGGTTACAACGACAAGGTGAAGGACTACGAGTACGACCCGGCGAAGGCCAAGAGTCTTCTGGCAGAGGCCGGCTACCCGAACGGGTTCGAGACCACCCTGTGGGCCATGCCGGTCCCGAGGCCGTACATGCCGCAACCCCAGAAGATCGCCGAGGCGATCCAGGCTGACCTGGCCGCCGTAGGCATCAAGGTCAAGATCGTGTCTTACGACTGGGCGACCTACCTCGACAAGATCGCATACGGCGAGCACGACATGTGCCTCATCGGATGGATCGGCGACAACGGCGACCCGGACAACTTCATCTACGTGCTGTTCGCCGGGAGCAACGCCGTGCCCGGCAGGGCCAGCAACTACTCGTTCTATAAGAATGACAAGGTGGACGAGATGCTCGTGAAGGCGCAGACCGTCTCCGATCAGGCGACCAGAACGAAGCTCTATGAGGATGTGCAGCAGCTCATCCACGACGACTGCCCGTGGGTGCCGCTGGTGCACTCGACCCCGCCTCTCAGCGCAAAGAAAGAGGTCATGGGGTACATCCCGCACCCGACCGGCTCAGAGAGCTTCAGGAAGGTCTGGATAAACAGGTAGACTCAAGACTGGGCTCGAGTTGAGGGGATATCCGGCCTGGCGCGCGGCGCCTGGAGGCGCACGCGACCAGGCCGGAGCCTGACCTCGACTGGACTCGGGCACGCTATTCCGGCCGGGAACCCCACAGATTGCCGACAGACTGATGATACGTGGCTGGTGCGACGGCGCATCATCATCTCTGCTCTACCGTGGACGGCCGCCAACCACGGCGGGCCACGGCGGGGCGCTACGATTCGCGGTGCGGACGCAGCGGCGAGTCCGCCGTGCACGCTGGGCGATCGGGGATTCCGGGCCTCCCGGGAGGCAGGCAGCATTTGTCCCAATACGTGCTTCGCCGACTGATAGCTACGATACCCATACTCCTCGGCGTCACGATCGTGGTGTTCATGTTCCTGCATCTAATCCCCGGCGACCCTGCCAGGGTGATCCTGGGCGAGAGGGCCACGCCTGAGGCGCTGGAGCAGGTGCGGGAGCAGCTCGGTCTCAACGATCCCCTGCACGTGCAGTACTTCCGGTTCATGGGGCGCCTTCTCAAAGGGGATCTCGGTCGCTCCATCGTGAGCAACACCAGGGTTTCGCATGAGCTCTCCACCAGATTCCCGGCAACCATCGAGCTTGCCGTGGCTGCGATGATCATCGCCACCGCGATCGGCGTGCCTGCGGGGATAATCTCGGCCACGCGGCAGTATTCTCTGTTCGACCATGCAAGCATGTTCGTGGCGCTGCTTGGGGTCTCGGTGCCCATATTCTGGCTCGGGCTCATGCTCATCTGGCTGTTCGCCCTCCAGCTCGGGTGGTTTCCGATGTCGGCGAGGCTGGACGTGACCATCGACCTCCGCACCATCACGGGTCTGTTCGTGCTCGATAGCATCCTCACAGGCAACCTTGCGGCCCTGAAGAACAGCCTGGCGCACCTGGTGCTGCCGGGGTTCGCTCTCGGGACGATCCCCATGGCGATAATCGCCAGGATGACCCGGTCGAGCATGCTCGAGGTGATGCGGCAGGACTACATCCGCACGGCCCACTCGAAGGGGCTCGCCGAGAGGACCGTCATCATCAAACACGCCCTGAAGAACGCCCTCATACCGGTGGTCACCGTGATGGGCCTGCAGTTCGGGTTCCTGCTGGGCGGGGCGGTGATGACAGAGACCATCTTCTCGTGGCCGGGCGTGGGGAGGCTCGCCTTCGACGCCATCATGAACAGGGACTTCCCGGTGCTGCAGGGGGCGATCCTCCTGATCTCTTGCGTGTTCGTGTTCATCAACCTGGTGGTCGATGCGACCTATGCCTATCTCGACCCCAGGATTCACTACGACTGACTCTGACCTGCGATGGACTCGTGGTGAGCAACCGGGGTGAACTGCCCGAGTGAGCAGCCCGGCTGACCCGCCCGGTGGACTGCCCAGCCGCGATTCGCCTGCGGAACGTCGGTGGAGGGCTGGCGAAGAGCGATGACGTGATGACGTGATGACGTGATGACAGGAGCAGTGACGACACAAGGACAGGACACAAGGACAGAAGGACGAAAGGCAGAAGGGGGGAACGTTGACGTCGTTGGCTACCTTGGCTACTCTGGCTGCAGTTGAAGTCTCGTCTGGAAACTCGGTCGAAGTCCGCGGCTCGAGCCTGTGGAGGGACGCGTGGCGGAGGCTCATCCGGAACAGGTCGGCCGTCGCTGGCGGCATCCTCGTGTTCGTGCTGGCGATCATCGCCGTGGCTGCCCCGCTCGTCGCTCCGTACGATCCCCTCGCCCCAAGCCTTGAGGATAGGCTCTCGCCGCCGTCGGCCGCTCACTGGCTCGGCACCGACGACCTCGGGCGGGACATCCTGAGTCGCATCATCTTCGGGGCGAGAGTCTCGCTGCAGGTTGGAATACTCGCAGTGGCCCTAGCGCTCGTCGCTGGAACCTTCCTCGGAATAGTCGCCGGCTATTACGGAGGCCGCGCGGACAACCTCATTATGCGCGTAATGGACGTCATGCTCGCATTCCCCAGCGTGCTCCTGGCCATCGCCATCGTCGCCATCATGGGTCCCTCGCTCGGCAACGCCATGATAGCCATCGGCATCGTGTCGATCCCCGTGTACGCACGCATAGTCCGGTCGTCAACGCTTCAGGTGAAAGCCAACGAGTACGTGGAGGCCGCGAGGGCGCTTGGCTCGAGCGATGCCCGGGTCATCTTCCGCCACGTGCTCCCCAACTGTATGGCACCGCTCATCGTGCAGGGGACTCTCGGGGTCGCAACTGCGATCCTGGATGCCGCAGGCCTCAGCTTCCTGGGCCTCGGCGCCCAGCCCCCGACCCCGGAGTGGGGCGCGATGTTGAGCGGCGGACGGGCCTTCCTCCGTATCGCCCCCTGGGTGACTGCATTCCCTGGGATCGCGATAGTCCTTCTCGTCATGGGGTTCAACATGTTCGGCGACGGACTGCGCGACGCGTTGGATCCGAGACTTAAGAGATGACCACATGTCACAGGCAAGTATCGCCAAGTCTCTGACGCCCGCCATCGATGCTTACAGCGCCTAACTCTACTGTGCCGACCAAGTATGAAGTCATGAGACTGTTAAGTATGGCGCCATAAGTTTGCGCCATCTTCCCTGACGGTGTTGGGGTTGCCGG
>JASEJE010000001.1 GCA_030024085.1 Bacillota bacterium
CGTCCCCGGAGTGCAACACCGGCAACCCTGCAACACCGGCAACCCTGGATAGGACTTGCGCGCTGAAAAGTAGCGCGAATTTGTGGCGATCTACCTAGACAAGTCGTAGGGGAGGGTCAGAGCGGCCCGGAGGTTCCAGTTGGGGGTGCCGTAAGCCCGTGAACGCGCCGGGAAGCCCGCTCGGGGAGGTACCATATGCCTGGTAGAAACGTGGTCGCCGGGCTTGACATCGGCAGCACGAAGGTGGAAGAGGTCATAGCAGGAGTCGGACCCGATGGGGGCATCGAGATTCTCGGGGTGGGCGTGTCCCCATGCCAGGGGGTTCGTCGCGGCCTCGTTGCCGACATCGAGGCTGTGGCGTCTGCCGTGAAGACGGCAAACAAGCGAGCCTGCCACATGGCGGGGTTCGACGTTCGAAGCGTGTGCGTGGGGGTACCGGCGATTCACACGGCCTGTCGAGAGACGAGGGGCCTGGCCGCCGTCAGCGGTGAGGATGATGTCATCAGTGCCGAAGACGTGAAGCGAGCCCTGGATGCGGCGAGGGTGCTCGCGGTCCCTCCCGACCGCGACGTCATCTCTGTCCTGCCCAGGGAATACATCGTCGATGGGGTTGGCGGCATCAGGAACCCGGAGGGGATGACCGGTGTCAGGCTGGAAGTCGACGCCAGGGTCATCATGGGACAGGCCACCTCGCTCGAGAACATCGCGACCAGCGTATCGAAGGCAGGTCTTGCCGTAGTTGGACGCGTTCTGGAACCTGTGGCGACCGCCGAGGCCGTTCTGGACCCCGAGGAACGTGAGCGGGGCGTGATCCTTGTCGACGTCGGCGGGCAGATAACGCAAATCGCTGCGTTCTACGAAGGAACGCCGGTGCTGCTGTCGTGGGTGCCAGCGGGCGGCGTGCACATCACGAACGACATCGCCATAGGGATGAAGGTGCCCGTCGAGCAGGCCGAGAGCCTGAAGAGGCAGATGGGGGTGAAGGCGGCGGGGCAGGCGGTCCGGAACAAGGCGACACGAGAGGGGACCCAGGAGGCGACGCGGAACTTCGCGGGGCAGAGGAAACAGGCTCCGGGCCGTCAGGCGCAGTCAGGCGCGCCCCCGGACGACGAGGATTTCCTGCGCAGGATCGTTGATGCAAGGCTCCGGGAGATCCTTGAACTCGTGGATGCCGAGACGAGGCAGGTCACGGGCAAGGGGCTTGCGCCGTGCGGGGTTGTCTTCACAGGCGGTGGCTCGCTCGTGCCGGGCATTCTGGATATCGCCAGCGAGATCCTCGGCCTTCCCGTCAGGATGGGCGCTCCGTTCGAGGTGAGGCAGCGTGGCAGCGGGGAAACGGGTGAGGTTTCTGCCGTGGCCCTCGGTGTCCTGGCGTACGTGGTGAACGATTCGGTGTTCAGGCTGTCGAGGGAGACGAGGCCGTCGCCGATCAGGGGTCTACTTGCCGGGGTCCGCGGGTGGTTGAGCGACTTCGTGAAGGACTTCTTCTAAGGCACGACCTGGTTGCGGGTGTGGGTAGCCTCACCGGGGGCTACTTTATGTCATATAGAAGCTCGCGGGTGGGGCGGCGCAGGAGGGATGGCTTGTGTTCAACCTTGAGCTTGAAATGGAGCAGTTCACCAACATAAAGGTCGTCGGCGTCGGCGGTGGGGGATCCAACGCTGTCAACAGGATGATCGCGTCGGGTCTTTCAGGGGTGGAGTTCGTGGCCATAAACACGGACGCTCAGGCTCTCGCTGCGTCGGATGCGAACATCAAAATCCAGGTGGGGGAGAAGCTTACCAAAGGGCTAGGCGCCGGCTCAAACCCCGACATAGGCGAGCAGGCGGCCCAGGAGAGCTATGATGTGCTCCGAAGGGCGCTCGAGGGGGCCGACATGGTGTTCATCACCGCGGGCATGGGCGGCGGCACGGGCACCGGGGGTGCTCCCGTGGTTGCGAGCATAGCCAAGGAACTCGGATCCCTGACGGTAGGCGTGGTGACCAAACCTTTCTCGTTCGAAGGGCGCAGGCGCATGGCGCAGGCGCTGGCCGGGCTCGACAACCTCAAGTCCAAGGTGGACGCGCTGATAGTCATCCCCAACGACAGGTTGCTTCAGGTGAGCGAGCGGAAGACATCCATACTCGAGGCGTTCAGCCTGGCGGACGACGTGCTGAGGCACGGAGTCCAGGGCATATCCGATCTCATCACGGTGCCAGGGCTAATCAACGTCGATTTTGCAGATGTGCGCACCATAATGAGCGACGCGGGTTCGGCGCTCATGGGCATAGGCATAGCATCGGGGGAAAACCGGGCGCAGGAGGCGGCCAGGGCGGCCATCGAAAGCCCGCTCCTGGAAACGTCCATCGAGGGCGCGAAGGGCGTGCTCATGAACATCACGGGCAACAGCACGCTGGGGCTGTTCGAGGTGAACGAGGCTGCGGAGATTATCGCGCAGGCGGCGGACCCTGAAGCGAACATCATTTTCGGGGCCATGATCGACGAGTCCCTGAAGGACGAGATCAGAGTAACGGTCATCGCCACCGGCTTCGAGGCAAGGGCACGCCAGCAGAAGGTCGGGCTCGAGGCTGTGGAGATCAGCGACTTCGCTCCGGGCGGAGACGATCTGGACATCCCTGCGTTCCTGCGTCGCGGGCAGAGGAGGTAACGCGAGTCTCTGTGAGGGTATGGGTACGAGCTCCGGCACATGCCGGAGCTTTCGCTTTTCCGCATCGTCACCGTCTGACATATTTCTGTCATGAGGGGCTGTATACTTTTAGAGAGGAAGGGATGCCTGTCAGTGGAAACATACGGCACGAGAGGCCGGATTGGCGGCGGGGGCGACGATCTGTGGGCCTGGCCCGGGAGGCGTGCGCGATGACTGGTGGTGTGATCGTAAATGCCTGCGTAATGACGGTCGTCATGCACTGGCTGACACTGTGGGCGACCGCGGCGATACTGGGCTATAGAACGAGGCACTCAAGACTCCTGGCGGGTTCGGTCGCAGCAGGAGTCATCGATGCCGCGCTCATAGCGATGTTCTTCGCGGACCGCATCCCCGCGGGGGCCGCGGTGCCTCTCGCGGCGCTCTCGATCATCCCGGCAGTGGCAGTCTCGTTCGGACGCCTGCCTCTGGCAAGGTTCCTCCTTGTATGCGCTCATGTGCTGGGGATCAGCGTGCTCGCCTTCGGCGGGGCGTCCGCTACCGCATATCTTACCGGCTGGCGCCTGGTGCCGACGCTCATCGGGCTTGTGGGCACAATCCTCCTGACGGCGGAGATCGGCTGGGGCCTTGTCCATCGAAGGGTCCGGGACTGGCTCCTTTTCGTGCCGATAGAAGTGCGTCTCGGCGAGGTGACCCTGAAGCTCGACGCGCTCATCGACACGGGGAACCGGCTGAGGGATCCGATAACCGGGTCCCCCGTCATCCTTCTCGAGTACAGCGCGGTTGCCGACGCCCTGCCGGAACGGGTGAGACGGGCTTTCACTGCCTTTGACGCAGGCGACTTCGGACTGGTGTCGGAGCTTCTGGCGGACTCCAGCTGGCTCGCCAGGTTCCGTGTGATCCCGTTCGTGTCAGTGGGCGCGGAGAAGGGCCTCCTTGCCGGTTTCCGGGTGGACGAGGTTCGGCTGCTGGCCGGGCCGCGGATGACTTCCAGCCGGAACGCCGTGATCGGTGTGCTCATGAGGCGCGTTTCGCCGGAAGGGGCCTTTGCGGCCTTGCTTCACCCCGACATCCTTGCCGAAGCGTCTTGAACCGGCACTGTGGGCCCTGTCGCGGGGCCGGGGCGTCGGGGTCATCGCGGCATCAGTACTATCCGAGGAGGGACCAGGATGAGCATTGGCTTGCGCATAGAACGGCGGCTGTCTGCTCTGCGGGTCCGCCTCGTGCTTTGCGCGATAAGGCATGGGCTCATCCGTGGCCACGTCGTGCTCTTCGTGGGGAACGGAGAGTCTCTTCCGCCTCCGCTTTCGAGCGACGAGGAGAGCGCGCTCCTTGCCAGGCTCGAACGGGGCGACTCTCAGGTCAAGGGCGAGCTCATCGAGAGAAACCTCAGGCTGGTCGTATACATAGCGCGCAAATTCGAGAATACGGGGATCGGCGTGGAGGACCTGGTATCCATCGGCACAATAGGCCTCATCAAGGCTGTCAACACGTTCGACCCGTCCAAGAGGATAAAGCTGGCCACGTACGCGTCGCGGTGCATCGAGAACGAGATCCTCATGTACCTTCGGCGGACCAGCAAATCCAGGGCAGAGGTCTCCTTTGACGAGCCTCTCAACGTGGACTGGGACGGCAACGAGCTTCTTCTGTCGGACGTGATGGGGACGGACACGGATGTCGTGTACAAGTGCATCGAGGAGCAGGTTGACAGGTCGCTGCTGGACGACGCGATGAAGAGGCTCTCCACGAGGGAGAAGCGCATCATGGAGCTGCGGTTCGGCCTTCGTGATGGGATGGAGAAGACGCAGAAGGAGGTGGCCGATCTCCTGGGCATATCTCAGTCGTACATCTCTCGGCTGGAGAAAAGGATCATCAGGAAGCTTCGCAGGGAGATGAGAAAGGTGGAATGAGAAGGAGCAGGAGACATGCGTGGGCGGCCGCCTGATGGCCAAATCCCGGCAGCTTTGATAGCCCGGAGGACTTGACGGATCCGACAGGCTCGCGCTATACTCATAATCGAAGGTGAGCTGGTGGGTATCGCGCCAGCCCTTATTTGGGCCAAGCTTTTTGGTCTTTTGGGGGAATCGTTGTGAGCCTGACCAGGAGAAGCAGGGAGTTCCTTGCGGCGCTGCAGAAGCTATATCGGGAGCAAAACGGGCCGATTCACTACGAGGACGTGGCGAAAGCGGTGGGCGTCAGCAAATGGACCGCATACGACATGCTCCAGAAACTCGCCGCTGATGGGCTGGTCGGCGTGGAGTACATTCTGAACAGGCACACAAGGACGCCGGGAAGGTCCATGGTGATGTTCCGCCCAAACGAGGGCCGGGAGGACGCCCAGAGCGGGCAGATGAAACACGGCGGCTACCTGCCTTTCGGTGAGGAGCTTGCCCGAATCAAGAAAAGCCTGGTCGCCTGCCTTTCGGAGCTACGCGGCTCAGCATCGCAGGGTATCTGGCAGGGCCTCATGGAGAAGCTGGACCGGGCGAGCGGGCCGGCGGCGTTCTGCGGCTACATGGCCGTCCTTCTGGTTGCGTGCGCACGCCTTCTCGGTGGGAACAGCCTGGATGCCGTGGCGCGGCTTATGCAGGCTGGGGCGGACGCTCACAGCGCCCTCGTGGTATTCTCAGGTGCGATCATGGGGATGCTTGTCGTGCATCCCACCGTCTCTCGGGAGGTCACCGGGAAGATGGCAGGCTACATGAGGAAGTTCCAGGACCACGTCGACAGCTTGAGCGGCCAGGAAAGGAGCTTGTTGCTTGAGTTCGTGAGGGAGATTGCCGGGCCGGCGTGACGGGGAAGGCAGGGGCCGCGCGGTCCGGCGGGCGCATGAGGCTCGCGCATAACGAGGGGTAACCGGGGGAGGTGTTGTTTCGGAAGGTTTTTGGTCTTTTGGGTAAGCAGCAGTGCGTCGAGCACGGGTTGAGTGGCTCGGTGACGTTCCAGAAAGGAGGCTCCATGGTGAAAGCATACGATCTCATGAAGAAGTATGGGGCGACCCAGGTGGTTGACTACATGTTTTCGCTGCTTGCGAAGGACCCGCAGCGCCATCTGGTGACCCTCACGAAGATCCTTGAAGCCTTGGCCGCCACGCCTGAGCACAAGGCTCAGATTCAGGTGGCCAGGCGGGCTTTCGAGAACCCTGATCACGTCTGGACCCGGTATGCTGAGAGAGCATTCTCCTCCCTTCACCCGAACTTCCGCACGAAAGGGCTTGTCAACCTGTTCGTGAACGAGGTCTACCTGGGGTGGCAGGAGCGCAAGAAGCACGCTGACAGGCTAGGCACGAACATCCCCGCGCTTCTCGTGATAAGCCCGACGATGCGGTGCAACCTCGCGTGTACCGGGTGTTACGCCGGCAGGTACACGAAACGAGACGAGATCGACACTGCGACCTTCGACAGAATCATCACGGAGGGCAAGGAACTTGGCATCCACTTCATCGTGATATCCGGAGGCGAACCGTTCACCAGGGACGACCTGCTGGACGTGGCGGCAAAGCACGACGACGTTGTGTTCATGGTGTACACCAACGGCACCCTCATCGACAAAGCTACCGCGAGACGCCTCGCTGAGCTCGGCAACATCTCTCCCGCCATCAGCGTGGAAGGCTTCGAGAAGGAGACCGACGCGCGGCGCGGGCCGGGCACGTTCGCCAGGGTGATGCAGGCCATGGACAATCTCAGGGAGGCCGGGGCCGTATTCGGCTTCTCCGCTACATATACGAGATTCAATACGGACGTCGTGGCGAGTGACGAATTCATCGATATGTTGATCGAAAAAGGCGCCATGTACGGGTGGTTCTTCACGTTTGTGCCCGTCGGCAAGGACGCCGACATGAGTCTCATGTGTACCCCCGAGCAGCGGGACGAAATGCGCAGGCACGTGCTTCACATCCGCGAGACACGGCCCATCTTCGTGGCGGACTTCTGGAACGACGGGCCTCTCACGGCAGGGTGTCTTGCAGGAGGCAGGTCGTACCTGCACATAAACGCAAGAGGCGACATCGAACCGTGCGTCTTCGTGCATTTTGCCGTGGACAATATCAAGAACACCACCATCAAGGATGTGCTGAAATCCCCGTTCTTCATGGACATCAAGTCGAGGATGCCCCTGAACCGGAACCATTTGAGGCCGTGCATGATAATCGACAACCCGCATATCCTGAGGGAGGTCGTGGCAAAGCACGGAGCGCACCCGACTCACGAGAGCGCGGACTGCGTCACCACGGTGCTCGCAGGTGCGCTTGACGAGTATGCGGAGGCTTACGGCAGAATTGCCGACGTTGCCTGGGAGAAGGAGTACCCGCAGGCAAGGGCGAAGGCCATGGCGGCGGCCGGCGAATGAGGGCCCTGACCAGGCTTACGGCTCCGAGTGCTCAGGTGAGGCGGCCGAGGGGCGGGAGCGGACCGTCCCGTGCGATGGAAGGAATGCTTTTCACCGCAGGCCGCCTCCTGGGCTGCGATGCGGGGTCATTGCTTCGGGGGTTCGGCGTACTCGCTCGCCTCGACCAGGATGACGTCCAGGCCGATCCTGCGGATCTTCTCCCATGGGATGACGTAGTCGTTGTACCTCCCGAGGATACCCATGAGCTTGGCAGGGCCCGGCACCATTATGGACTTCACCTGCCCGGTGGCGAGGTCGATCTCCATATCGCATATAGGTCCGAGCCTTCGGCCGTCGACGACGTTTACCACCTCGCGGGTCCGAAGGTCCGATATCCGGACCAGCACTACCACCACCCCCACAGCTTACACAGAGTATTATATTCGTGTCCGTGGCGCTTTGATACTGGCGGTTAGCAGGGACGACCCGCCTATGCTACATGAGCGTGACAGCAAAATGACAGCAAAACTGACGGTAAACGAGAAAGCCCCGAGGTTTTACCCTCGGGGCTTTCCGTGGGAGGAGGAGGATATGGCAAACCCGGCATTACGCCGGCGGGATGATCCCCGTGATCTTGACTATGTGCTTCGGCCTGGCAACCGCCACGTCGCCCCGCCACCGCGCACGAATAAGGATCTGCCCCTTCGCGAATGCGTCACCAGCCTCGCGCGATATCTCAAGGCTGATTGGCAGCCTGACGCCAAGGTAGACCAGCGAGAAGTCGCCCAGCAGCGCCAGGCTTGCGTTAACCGCCGTTCCCTGGGTCAAATCTGTCGGTATCGTTGAAGTCGTCAGCTTCCGCAGCGAATCCCACGATGCCGGGGCTTGCAGGGGCTGTCCCGTCGAATCTTTCAACCTGTCAATGGCGCCCATGTCTCTCGGGTGCAGGACAACCGCCCACGCCTGCCCGTTCTCGGTCGCGATCTTCTCCGCAGCCTGCGAGAAGGGATCGTAGGACGTTATCGCGGCGCCATTCGTCCCCATGCTGATAGACTGAATGCCGGTCGTGTTTGCGATGCCTAGCGGCTCTTCGCCTGTCCCGCTGCCGAGGAGGACAGCCTTGTCAATCGCTAGTGCCATGGCCGCGCTTATCGCGCGCTCCACGGCCTGTCCCGCCGTCGGCGCGTCTTCGAAGAGTTCGAGAGACATTCGCACGAGGCACGCAAGTGTCTTGCTCGTCAGTGTCACCGCCTCGAACGCCGTCGTCGCGTCCTCGGGGATGGCGACACCTTCGGCCTTCCAACCCGTGGTCGGGTCAGCCGCCAGCTTCGGGACGGTCAGGGTCTTGCTTTCCATCAGCATAGTCGAGACTCCGGCCTGGAGGGCTACGGAATTCGCCCGGGCGAGGTCTATGACGTATACGGCCAAGGGCTCCGGAATTAGAAACCCGCCGCTTGCGTCGGGCGTCGTGGATAGCGCCCTGCGCTCCGCCTCGGCATTTTGCCAGCTACCGGTTACGATCCCGCGCACAAATCGGCCAAGCGAAAGCTCGTCCGCTCGTATGCCGTCAGGCAGGTCATAGCTCCGGGCCTCCGACAGCCGCTGGTCGGGCCGCAAGATGCGAATGCCGGACTCATTCGAGTCGGCGAGGCCGCCCCAGCCAGGTTGCTCCCGCCGGGCCGCAACAGTCCCCAGGGGCTTTGATAGGTCGGCCACCGCCTGCCTGCACTCTTCCGGGGTCCACGCCTCGGGCACCGCGCGCCCCTCGATGGCCGCGATCTGCTTCCCCAGATAGTTCGCGCCGCCCAGCAGTTCCGAGAATTGTCGCTCCTCGGATGGAGTCAAATCGCGATGCTCATTCTCGGCACGATCAAGCAGTTTCTGGGCAGCTTGAAGTAAACGCGCCCTCTCCTGGCGCAGTTCAGTGCTATCCCTCATAGCAAAGCACTCTCCTTTTCCCCCGGCAAAACAAAAGCCAGGGGCTACGTGTCATGACCTCACCCGAAAACTCGGGTCGGTCGTGGTAGTAGCGTCCCTGGCACTTCCAACAGTTGCAGGGCGCAGGTTTTATTCGGTTTTTCCACCCGCCAGCGCCTCCAACGGTCGCCGCCGGTTCAACACTATAATACCGCAAATGTGTTCGCCGTGTCAATCCGAGGCGCGCCATACGCCGCCTTTCGCTAGCCTTTTTGCCTTGCGCCGTTCCTCCCGCTCCTGGCGGGCCTCCTCGCGCCATTTCGCTTCAAGCTCGGCGCGGTCCCGGGCGATGAGCAGTTCGTTCAGGGCGCGCCGCGCTTCGTCTTCTTGAGGCGTCAGTTCGCGCTCCTCCTCCAACTGCAAGTTCAGCAGATAGGCCGTCACCATGGCGTAAGCACATTCCAACGGGGTCATGTCCGGCGTCAGTGTCGCTTCATGCTTCACCCTCGGCACCTCCCTCCGCTTCTTCCAGGGCCTTCAACGCCTCCGCTACGCCGCTCACCCGCTCCCGCTCGTGAAGCACCGCCTCCAGCTTCGACAGCCGCGCGAGGAATTCGCGCACCCGCTCCGACCAGACTATATCGGCCGCCGCCGGGTTAAACCCGGTCCTCTCCAGCTCCTGAAAGCCTACCAACAGCCCATTGCAGGCTTTCACGGCCTCCGCTATGACATGCGCCAACTGCACCGCCGAGTAATACTCCAGCACCCGCCGCGCCGCTTCCCGCTCCTCCGGCTTGAAGTTCTCGAACATAGTCATCCTCCTCTCTCTAGTCCGGCCTGCCATCCACCACCGCGTCCCACTCCAGGCCAAGCTCTGTCCAGGCGCGCAGGAACAGCGCCCGCGCCTCGCGTTCGATCCGGGCAGCGGGATGGACATGCGTGACGCCACTTCCCGGCGTCGTGGTGAACAACCCCTCGCGGTCAAGCACCTGCCGGGCCTGGTCGGCACGGTCGAGCGCTTCAAGCGCCGTCTGCAACAGCGCGAGGCGCCCCGGGCTCTTTGCGCGGTCGGGCACCACCTGCCGCCACAGCGCCTTCGACCGCTCGGACAGATGAGCAGGCGGCTCAAGCGCCGCCGGATCAACTTTTGCCGTTCGCCTCATCGCTTCTCACCTCCAACTTTTAATGTTTTCGACCGGCCTTGTGAAACCTGCGGCCATGTGCGCGAATCCGCCGCTCCGGTCCCCTGGCATAAACTGCCAGCGATTCCATAGGCATATCCCCTGCTAGCCGTCGTTTTGCCGCGCGGCATTGCATCAACTGAACAGGCGCAGTTGCTCGCCTCTGATCCGGACGGGGACCATCCTTCACAGCAGACCGCCCTCCCGGTCCCGCTTCCAGGCGCTTCCAGCGATTTACCTCCCGCTTCCCCAGGCCGCCCCGTGGCCATGTTACCACAGGGTGGTGCGTCGCGATTCCCCGCGACGTTACGGCAATCTTGCCGGAACGGGAGCGGCCACGCCATGCGCCCGTTAAGGACACGTGTCCTGAACGGGAGCGGCCAACACGAGTCAGCGCAACATTGCGCTCACTCACAGATGGCCTTCTTTCGCGTTTACTGGGTAGCTAGCTAGGGAGTTTTGCTCGAATCTCCCTTGGGTAAGGTATCTGGCTTAACATGCCGCCTGCGCTCGCCATAACGTCCCACAAGGCGGCCATCCCGGGCGCGCAGGTGTTCCCTAACCTTGGCGAGGGGTTCGCGCGCTCCTAGGGGCCTTTCTGCGCGTCTCGCGCCGCCTGCCGGGCCTCGCGGGCCCGGGCCCGTGTGATGGCCTTCCCGCGCTTTAAGGCCGCCTCCCATAGCTCAGGGTCGCGCTTGAGCAGGCTTTCAATCTCGGCCTCGCTGAGAAACAGCCGGCACTTCGGCAAGCGAATCTCGATCATCCTCTGTCACCTCCACGCAGCGAGGATTCCACCAGCACCGCCAGCGCCTGCCGCAGGCCGGGCACCGATACAGCGCGAGGATGCTCCCCCTGTCCTGCCGCAAGGTGTGCGGGTAGTTCACCGCGAGACAGCGCGGGCAGGCGTCAGCTAGTTGCCGTCGTTCAGTCACGCCTCGAACGCCTCCTTGCCGTTGTTGGGGCCATCGCCCGCGGACGTGACGGGCGCAAGCGGACGCACTTTTCCATATAACTCTCTTGTTTCTGTGTCTCGCGTAGTTAATCCGGAAATTGCGTCCGTCGTGTCCGTCGTGTCCGTGAGTCCGACCCCTCGCCAGAAGCGGTCACGTCTCGCGCCAGCGCGGTAAGGTTCGAACCCCCGCTCAGTTAGGCGCATACCGAAATTACGCTGACTGACAGGCCTTTCGCCGTTCTCCTCGCACCACTCGGCGTATGCCTTGTAGAGGTCCCCCGCTTTGGCCTTCGCAAGCGGGTTCACGATGCAGCACTCCTCCAGGAACTGCGCCAGCACGTCCATTTCAGCGCGGTAGGCTCCAGTCGCCTGAGCCACCTCCTGCGGTATACCCAGGCCATGCGCCTGCCAGTCGAGGCAGCCGCGCACGCTCCATGCGAGGATACCGGGTAACTCAGCCTGGAACCGCGCCATGAGCTCGCGCCGAGGAATGCGCTCAGGTTCAGGTATGCGCACGTCGAACGGAATCAGCCGGATTCGGTCCCATATGGCGGCGTCCGTCCCCCGAACAACCGGCTTGTGATTGCTCCCCATGAACAATTTGAATTCCGGCTTGAACTGGAACCATTCAGCGCGCATGAAGCGCGCGGTTATCGTGTCGCCACCGGTGAGGTCCTTGATTTTGGCCTCGGCGAGTCTCCGGCCTTCCTCCGCTTCCGAGGCGTAGACGAACCTGGCGCCTCGGAGCCTCGCGATATCGTTCGGCACACCATCCTGCTGACGCGCAAGGAGCGTGTCAGTTGTCGTCCTCATGGCGTAGTCGCCGAGGAGTAGCGCGATGGTCTCAAGGAAGCTAGACTTCCCATTGGCGCCACAACCGTGCAGGATGAACAGGACCCGCTCGTCCGTCAGGCCGGTGAGCGAATACCCCACGGCTCGCTGGAGAAACGTCACGAGGTCGGCGCGTCCCGCCATGATCCGGTCGAGGAAGGCGTACCACTGCGGACAGGTGGCGTTCGGGTCATAGGAGACGGGGATAACCTTGGTCAGTAGGTCCTCGCGCCGGTGCTCACGCAACTCCCCGGTCCGCAAGTCCAGCGTGCCGTTCTCGCAGTTAAGTAGCCAGGGGTCCCGGTCCAACTCCTCCGGGAGGACGGGAATACCCGGCTCGGTCTTGAGGAGCTCCACCATCGCGCGAATCTTCTGCGCGGCCTCACTCCTCAGCGCATGTCTCGCGAGGTCCTTCCGGCGTTTATCGTCCTCTTCGCTTGCGGCCTCGGCGTACATGGCGCGCACGGTATCCTTCGCACGCGCTACCACCTCGCCGGTGAAGTCTTCCTTCCAGCGCGCTCCATCCCACACGAACCACCTCTGGAGCGGGTGGCAGAAGTGCAGATCCGGACCATGCGCGATCAGGAACCTGCGCGCGTTGCCGAGGTCGGTCCAGTTCAAGTCCTGGAAAGGGTTGCACAAAGCCGCGTCGTGTGGCAGCGTAGAAATAGCCATGGTTCCTCTCCTCCCGCCCCGGCTGACGCCGGGGCTTTCTTGTCACGCCTCGCCGCGCCGCGCCTGCTCCCAGCGCGCCGTTTGCTCCTCGATCCAGCGCCGCAGCCACGCCGCCGGGATTCGGCAGGTCCTGCCCAGGCGAATGGTCGGGATCTCCCCCCGATTGATGGCCTCATAGAGGAACGATCTCGAGTACCCGCATAGCTCGGCGGCCTCCGTCACGCTGAGGAGCAACCTCCGCTCAGTTGCGCTCATCGTCGCTCACCTCTGCAAACAAGAGTTCTTCGGGCATCCCGAAGGCCTCGGCTATGCGTCGCCGCCAGCCAGGGCCGCAGGGCCATACCTGCCGCTCGATTCGGCTCAGCGCTGCGGTATCAATGCCGGTCATTACGGTTAGCTGCGTCAACGACCAACCACGGTTCAAGCGCTCCCTGCGCAGTGCCAACATAATGAAAACCCCCCTCTCGTCTATTTGAGTCGAATGTCTTGGACGGTGCGCCTACCGGAGATGATCTCCACCGCGTCCCGGGGAACGGGATCGCGATGCGTCAATGTCCAGCCCGGAAGCGAAGGCTCCCGATTCCCGCGCCGTCTTTTGCGCCTCAACCGCCGATCTGGATGGCCCACAGACGATAGATACCTCCCCAGCCCCGGGGGCGAAGCTCGGCGCTCCTCAGAACGCCTCGCACATACCAGCCCGGTGTTGTTTGTTGCCTCTTGACGCCAATGTTATTGTAGTGTATCATGTCATTGGGTGATTTGAGATGTCACAAAGAATGACAGAAGAACAGGTTCGCCGCAGACTCGCCACCGCCATTGGCTGCCAGGTGAGGGACGACATATGGCAGGTGTTGGACGATGAAGGATACGTGAAGGAGGTCCTTGACGGCTTTCCGGACGCTTTTGAGGACATGCAGAAGAAGTATCGTTATCTCCACAAACGCTTTCCTGCCCAGGCTCATGCCCAGAAGAAGGAGGAAAGGAAGGAGATTCCACCCGATCAACGGTTAGGCGCCCTTGCTCAAATCCTCGCCATTGAAGCATCCCGGCTCCCTGAAGTAATAGCATTCCGTGAAGAAGTGCTACAAGGAAGGCTCCTGAAGGTGGAGGAAGTGAGTGGCTGGATCAGAAGAGAAGCAGAGAAGCAGGGGGCAGGCAGCTTGTGGGTGAGGCTCCCCCTCCCGGATGGATGCCGTCCGAGTTCGTCTCGCGGGCTGCGCTGGCTGTCCTGTCTCGCCGACCTGCCGGATGATGCTAAGTCCACATGGCCGGTGCAATGGGATGCCGAAACCCTAGCCTATCCGGGGCCGGAGGACAAGTGGGTTGAAAGGGTAGCCGTCGCGAGGGATGGCCCCCTCGGCCAGCTAAAGAGAGTCGCGGATGCCCTTCTGCGGCGCTTCCCGCTATGGCAGGAGGCTCAAGCAGTCGCCTTTGTCCTGTGCGATGCCATCCCGATGCTCCCGAAAGCCAGGGGAACGCTGCGCGTTTCATCAGTTGCCCCGTCAAGGATCACCCTTGAACTAGATCCCCGGCTTTCCGCTCGGGAGGCAGCAGGATTCTACGCTCAGTTGAGGAAGGAGGCTCTCAAGGGGCCGGACAGACCCATGACGGAAAAACATCTCAGGCTCGCCGTGTTTCTCGCGGAACACCCGGATATGGCGTGGGAGGCTCTTAAGGGGCAATGGAACAGAGCATATCCCGCATGGGCCTATTCGGACCGGCGCTACTTCGCCCGCGACGCGAAGGCAGCATGGGAAAGAGTCACGGGCCGGGGATGGACAGCCCGGCCACCGGGAATCAGGCGACACCGCCCGCAGGCGCGAGAAGGCGCCGGGGCGAGAGGAGAATGAACCATGAGAAGGCAAGTCGTGGAGCGGGAAAAGACCATGCAGCAGATGCACGTGGAGGCGTTCGCCGAATGCGCTTGGGAGCACTACAGCACGCCCGGGCGCTCTCGGGGCAACGTGGAGGCCGCCATAGCGGAAGCGCGCCGCCTCGGGAGCGACCGGCTTGACGGCTACACCATGCGCGAAGGCGAGAAGCTGTTCCGGCGATGGCTGGAAACGGGAATGGTTGGCCTGGAGGCGAAAGCTAATGCCTAAACGTCGCGGGCACGGCGAAGGAAGTATCTATCAGCGCAAAGACGGCAGGTGGTGCGCGTCCTATATCACCGGGCGCGCGCCCGATGGTCGCCTGAAGCGCGGGTACATCTACGGCGACACACGCGCGGAGGTTGCAGCCGAATTGACGAAGGTCCTCGCGAAGAAGATCGACGGCCTACCCGTTGACGTTAGCAAGCAGACGGTGGGAGAATACCTCGCTGGCTGGTTGGAGGACGTGGCGAAGGATACCGTGCGCGCCACAACCCATAGCAGATACGAAAGCCTTATCAGCGCGAACATAAAGCCCGCCCTGGGTGGCATACGTCTTGACAAGCTCGCGCCGCAGCACCTACAGCGATTCTATCGGGAGACACGAGAGAAGGGCCTCGCACGTACCGCGTGCATGTGTCACGGCCTTCTGCACCGCGCCCTGGGCCAGGCGATGAAATGGGGCCTGGTTCCCCGAAACGTCGCGGACCTCGTGGACGCGCCGAAGATCCCGCAAACGGAAATGCAGGTCCTCACTCCGGAGGAAGTCGCGCGCTTCCTTGACGCCGCTCGCGAGGACCGGCTCTACGGCTTATATGCGCTTGCCGTCACGACGGGCCTCCGCGAGGCGGAACTCCTGGGCCTGCGCTGGCAGGACGTTGACATGCAGAACGGGGTTCTCCAGGTGCATCATCAGCTTCAGTGGAGGAAGCGAAAGCGGGGGGAGGAGGACAAGCACCGCAAGCGGATGAAACCTGTCTGGGTCCTCACGGAACCAAAGTCGGCGAAGGGCCGCCGCGCCATCGTGCTACCTGCCATCGCCCGGGCAGCCCTCAAGCAGCATAGAGTCAGGCAAGCCCAGGAGAGGCTTGCCTTGGGCGAGGCATGGGAGGATCTCGATTTCGTGTTTCCGACAGCGATAGGCACCCCGAAAGACGGCTCCCACTTGCGCCGGGAATTTCACGACATCTTGCAGCGCGCGGGCTTGCCGAAGATTCGCTTCCATGACCTCCGGCATGTGGCGGCCACGCTCATGCTCCGGGCCGGGGTTCCCCTCAAGGTGGTTAGCGAGACTTTGGGACACGCCACGGTAGGCATCACTGCCGACAGATACGCTCACGTGCTCCAGGAGATGCGGGAAGAGGCAGCCGCGAAGATGGACACCCTCTTCTCGGGCCTGGGAACATCTTGTTCCCGGGCGCAAAGTTGACAGCAAAATGACAGCAATGACAGCAAAACCGCGCGGAAAAGGCGGACAGAACGGACGGAAACGCCCAGCTAGATGGACTGCATGGACACCAGCGGACATGCGGGCACGAATATTATATTCGTGTCAGTGGCGGTGTGTGCGTGCTCAGAACTGCGATTGCGGTGATATCGGGCGCGTGGCGGCGGGGGCGGGAAGGCGGGCCTGCCACCGCAACATGTCAGCTGGAACAGAGAGTCAGCGACAGGTGGGCTGCGCTCCCGTGTGGCATCGACGCGCGCGGTGATTCGGCAGAGGCCCACGGTGCGAAGGCAAGCGCAAGCGGCAGCGAAAGACAGGCCGACCCGGATATGGGTGTGCGAACCGCAGGGGGCGAAGCGGTGATGCCTCCTCCATGACGTAGATGGACGCGCGACATCCCAGTGGCGCGACGTGGGTCAACAGGCCCGGCAAGGTCGAGCCGCAGCTTCGCCAGGGCCTCCCCGGGTGAAAGGTCGAGTCTCAGGCCCTCGACTTCCTTGTCCTTGTTCAACTGGACGAAGCAAAGCGGCGGGAAGAGCACGCACCACCAGTTGCGGCCTTCGCCGTCGCCCAGGACTACTCTCACTGCGTCGTAATCTCCGCGAGGCACAGTCACCGAGCCGTACGTGCGCTCGGGAAAGGCAAAAGTACCCATCTCCACCCTGGCGCCGTATGGTTTGCCGAAGGCGCGGACGCAGTCGGTCGCAACCGTCTGAATCTCGCCTGCGTTCTCAAGGAGGACGCGCCACGCCTCCTCCTTTGTCCTCACGGAGTCGAGGAGTTCTCTTGCGCGTGCCAGGACCGCGTCACGCACCTCGAGCTTCAGGGCCTGGTCGTCGTCGCTGTCGCTGTTGGCGACGACGTGCAGGCGGACGAGGTTCCTGGTGTTGAACGCGTTCTGTGCACCCACCCTGAGGTCGGAGGGAATGATCCTTGTATCGAAAACCGCCGACGACACAGCCACAGCCGCGACGGTGGTGAGGAGTATCAGCGCGCTCACCGCTATCCTGACCCGCAACACGGCCACCTCCGGAACGATTCCTCCGCGCGCTGGAAAAGCGCCTACATGAACCGCCTCATGTGTTTCAACGCAGCCTTCTCGAGGCGAGATACCTGGGCCTGGGATATACCGATCTCCTCGGCCACCTCCATCTGGGTCTTGCCCTCAAAGAAGCGTAACTTCAGGATCAGCCGCTCTCTTTCACTCAGCTTCTCCATGGCCTCCCGGATCGATATCCCCTCGAGCCAGGTTGAATCCTGGTTTTTCTCATCGCTCACCTGGTCCATGACGTATATGGGATCGCCTCCGTCATGGTATATCGGCTCGAACAGCGAGACCGGATCCTGGATCGCGTCGAGGGCGTACACCACTTCCTCGCGAGGCAGCTTGAGCTCGTCCGCAATCTCGGTGATGGACGGCTCCTTGGAGTTCCTGCCGACCAGGGCGTCTCTGACCTGTAGCGCCTTGTATGCGACGTCACGGAGCGACCGGGATACCCTGATGGGGTTGTTATCCCGGAGGTAGCGGCGGATCTCGCCGATTATCATGGGAACCGCGTAGGTCGAGAATTTGACGTTCTGCGAGAGATCGAAGTTATCAATGGCCTTCATGAGGCCGATGCAGCCGACCTGAAACAGGTCGTCCACGTACTCCCCCCGGTTATTGAAGCGCTGTATGACGCTGAGGACGAGGCGAAGGTTCCCATAGATGAGCTTGTCGCGCGCCTCCCTGTCCCCCCGTCGCACAAGATCGAGCAGCTCGCGCATCTTCTGGTTGCTCAGCACGGGGAGCTTGGACGTGTTAACTCCGCATATCTCGACCTTGTTTGCCATCATGAGGGGTCCCCCGCATTTCCAGAATATCTCAGCCCCAATAGAAGTATTGCCTCCGGTACCCGCTTTTATTCTGGGCGAGCGTGCCAAACTGCCTGGTTTGTCCTGTCCTGTCCCGTTCCGTCCGGTTACCCGGTGCACGGGCGTGTTCTCGCGCGAGGGCACGTTGACCGGATCAACCGAACACACGACCGGTGGCGTAGTGCAGCAATGATGAGATAGAGGCCGTCCTGGCGAGCTGTCCTCGCGTGAACAGTGTTTCCCTGGACCACGCCGGTAAAACGGGGTTAGACATACAACATGTTGGGCATTATAATGATACTCGCCCACAATATATAGATAATGGTAACATCGACCTTCAACATCCTGTCCTGGAGGAAAGCCATGAAGTGCCCGTACTGCGGACACCCTGACAGCAGGGTAGTTGATTCGCGTGCGACCGACGAAGGCTCGGCGATCCGGCGTCGGCGTGAGTGCGTCTCGTGCGAGCGCAGGTTCACGACTTACGAGGTCGTCGACGAGGTTCCGCTCATGGTGGTGAAGAAGGACGGCAGGAGAGAGCCTTTCAACCGCAACAAGATCTTGACCGGCCTCATGAAAGCGTGCCAGAAGCGGCCGGTGCCCATGGGCGTGCTCGAGGAGATAACCGGCGATGTCGAGAGGGAACTCCGGGGCCGTCTCGAGCGCGAGGTGTCCAGCAAGGATATCGGGGAGATGGTCATCCGGAGGCTGCGCGACCTCGATAAGGTTGCGTACGTGCGCTTCGCGTCGGTGTACAGGGAGTTCAAGGACATCGATACATTCATGGGCGAACTGAAGAAGCTCCTCAACGAGGAATAGAGAGGTGGGTTCCAGGTGGCAGTCAGGGCGAGTATGGTGACTCCGGGCCTCGAGAGAGCGGAGAAAGCCGGGGGCGCAAAGCCGGTCAGGGTGTTTTCCAGCATTCAGAAACGTGACGGCAGGATAGTGCCGTTCGACAAGGCCAAGATAGTAAACGCCATTTACAAGGCCACGCGCGCCGTCGACCAGGAGAACCTGAGGCTTGCGGAGGAGCTTACGGAGAAGGTCCTCGAGCATATGGCGGACGAGTGCACGGGGGCGATCCCCACCGTCGAGGGCGTCCAGGACATCGTGGAGCGGGTCCTCATCGAGGCCGGGCACGCGAAGGTGGCGAAGGCGTATATACTGTACCGCGACAAGCGCACCAGGATTCGCGAGGCAAAAGCCGAGCTTATGGACGTGGTTGCAGACATCCTGGTCGAGACGAGCCGGGAGAACGCCAACGTGGGCAATTCCCCGTCCGCGAAGATGCTGCAGATCGCCTCTGCAGCCAGCCGGCACTACTATCTCCACAGGCTCATCCCCGAGGACATCGCCCGCGCGCACATCGAGGGAGACATACACATTCATGATCTTGACTGGTATGGTAAGACGTTAACGTGCATACAGATCCCCCTTCTGGACCTCCTCTCGAAAGGCTTCAGCACAGGCCACGGGTACATACGGCCGCCGAGGCGGCCGGCGTCGGCGACGGCGCTCGCGGCCATAATCCTGCAAAGCTCCCAGAACGACATGCACGGCGGCCAGTCGTTCGGGTTCTTCGACCGCGACCTTGCGCCTTTCATGGAGGGCCATTCCGAGGACGAGGTCTTCCAGGCCATGGAGGCCCTGGTCTATAACCTGAATTCCATGCACAGCCGCGCGGGGTCGCAGGTGCCGTTTTCCTCGATCAACCTCGGGTGCGACGAAAGCGATGCCGGGCGCATGGTCACGCGCTGCCTCTTGCTGGCCTTCGAAAGGGGTCTCGGGCGCGGCGAGAATCCGATATTCCCGAACATCATCTTCAGGGTGAAGGACGGCGTCAACATGAAGCCCGGCGACCCGAACTACGACCTTTTCAGGCTGGCCGTAAGGGTTGCGAGCCACAGGATGAACCCGACGTTCTCGTTCATGGACTCGTCGTTCAACCGGGGCTATGGGGCGGAGGTGGCCTACATGGGCTGCCGCACGAGGGTCATAGGGAACCGGCACGGCCCGGAGGTGACGACGGGGCGGGGAAACCTCTCGTTCACATCGATCAACCTGCCCCGGGTGGCGATCCTGGCGAGGGGCGATATCGAGAGGTTCTTCGGCGGGCTCTCCGAGGTCATACGCCTTGTTGCGAGGCAGCTTTACCATCGCTACAACGTGCAGCGCAAACTGAAGGTGAAAGACATGCCTTTCCTCATGGGCCAGCATCTTTACCTTGACTCCCAGGGCCTCGGCCCGTGCGACTCCATCGAGCCTGCGATTCGCCACGGCACGCTCTCGATAGGGTTCATCGGGCTTGCCGAGACGCTCAGGATTCTGGTCGGAGCCCACCATGGCGAGAATGATGACGCCCGAAAGCTGGGTTACGAGATCGTGGCGTTCATGAAGGAGCGCGTGGACGAAGCGGCTGAGATCCACGACCTCAACTACACGTTACTCGCGACCCCTGCGGAAGGGCTTTCGGGGCGGTTCGTGGCGCTCGACCGCAAGAGGTTCGGGGTCATTCCGGGCGTGACCGACAAGGAGTTCTACACGAACAGCTTCCACGTGCCCGTGGACTTCGAGATAAGCATGTACGACAAGATCGCGATCGAAGGGCCCTACCACAAGTACACCAATGCGGGGCACATTTCCTACGTGGAGCTTTCGTCGCCGCCTGTGTACAACCCCGAGGCGGTTGAGGCCATACTCCAGCACATGGCATCTCAAGACGTGGGGTACGGCGGGATAAACTTCCCGATAGACGAGTGCAGGTCGTGCGCGTACTCCGGGGTCATCGAGGATGACTGCCCGAGGTGCGGGTCTTCTGACATAAGAAGGGTCCGGCGGATAACCGGGTATCTTTCGACCATCGACAGGTTCAACGACGCAAAGCGCGCGGAGCTTGCAGCGCGAAGGCCGCATCTGAGCTTCTAATTGAGGATTCGCCGGCGTCAGTCCGGCGGCGAGCCGGGGAGTCAGGGACCGGCCCTTGTACGACGGGTGCTCCCGATCTGGCAGGCCCGAACGCCCGGTCCGTCGAGGCCGACCGCGAACGCGTGGTCCCCTGAGTGCAACACCAGCAGCATCTTGAGAGGTGGCTGCGACGTCAGGACCCGCGCCTGGGTGGAGCCGCCGGGAGAACGTCGCTTGAAACGGGGAGCGGAGGATGAAGCTGCGACTTGCGGGGATTACAAGAGAGAGCGCGGTCGACGGCCCTGGGATAAGGGCTGTGGTATTCGCCCAGGGGTGCCCGCATCGGTGTAAGGGCTGCCACAATCCTGAGACCCACGACCCGGGGGGCGGGAGGGTGCTCGCCCTGGATGAGATCCTGGAGCGCCTGAGGCTGACCCCCATCATGCGCGGCGTCACGTTCAGCGGGGGAGAGCCCTTCATGCAGGCAGGCGGCTTCGCGCAGCTAGGACGGCTCCTGAAAGCGATGGGCCTCGACATCGTCACGTATACCGGTTACACCTGGGAAGCGCTCACGGGCCCGGACGCCCAGGCTGCGTGGGGGCGACTCCTCGACGTCACGGACGTCCTCGTGGACGGCCCGTTCATCGAGGATGCAAAGGATGCAGCCATAGCCTTCCGGGGGTCCCGCAACCAGCGTATCATAGATGTCAGGGAATCGCTCCGGCTCGGCGTCGTCGTCGATCTGAGCGAAAAGTATGATTCGGTCGGGTCGTAGAGGCGTTCTCACGTCCCGTACGGGAGGGTATAGGGGGCTTGGAGACGCGGTCCGCAATGGGCCTTGAGTATCTCGTGTTTCCTGAGATCGAGGCCCTCGGAGTCGTGTTACATGCGTTTACGACAAGGTCGGGCGGTGTCAGCGGGGGTCCATTCGCCACGCTCAACATGGGATTTCATGTGGGCGACGACCCTTGCCGGGTGCGAGAGAATCGCAGAAGGGGACTGGCGGCGATGGGGGCGTCCGAAAGGGCGCTCGTCGCCGGGGAGCAGGTTCACGGTGACACCGTCGCCGTGGTGGGCCCGGGCGACCGTGGATGTGATTGGTCCCCATGGTCGCCGGGCATACCCTCGACCGACGGCCTCGTGACCGCGTCGCGGGGCGTGGTGCTTTCGTGCTACGTGGCCGATTGCGTGCCCGTCTTCCTTGTGCACCGGAGCGGTCGCGCGGCGGGGCTAGTGCACGCCGGGTGGCGGGGGGTCGCCCTGGGAGTTCCCGCGAAGGCGGTGGCGACGCTCTGCCGGGCATTCGATGTCGAACCCCGCGACCTCGTGGCTGGCATCGGTCCGTCCATAGGAGCGTGCTGCTACGAAGTGGGCCCGGAGGTCGCCGAGGCGTGCCGGGCCGCGGCCGGGGGCGCCCGGGTGGCTCGTCCGGTCGCTGGCGACCGATTTCGCCTGGACCTCAAGGAGGCCTGTAGAGAGGAGCTCGAGATGGCCGGTCTTTCACCGGGAGCCATCTTTGTCTCAAGCCTCTGCACATCCTGCAGGAACGACCTCTTCTTCTCGCACCGGGCCGCCCGCGGAGTGACCGGCCGCATGGGCGCCTTCATGCTCATCCCCGAATAGTCGCTTCTGGCGGGGGCGGGTGTCGTCGAACCCCGGCGGATGCGCCGGATGCGTGTCATGTGGCAGCGAATTATGGCGAACGTAAGTTGCCTGGCGGAGCGTTCATCGAGGAAGGACTTGGACGCAGCCTGTAGAAACACTAACGCTGTACGGGATACTGGAGGTAGTACACGTGCGCGGCGCCAGGACCGGCCCAGATCAGGAGAACGTGGTGAACAGTCGGCGTCGTCGGAAGGCCCGGGGGACGGTGCCCGGGCGGACACGCCTGGAGGTCTTGAGGGGTGGCGCTCCAGAACCCGGGGAGTCCGAGGCGTCCGGGGTGGCAGGTGAGCGCCCACGCGGACGACAGCATGTGCGGTCGTTCGTTCTCGGAGTGGCGGTTCTCATGCTCGGTACCATCAGCCTCGCGGTGTGGTCGCTCCACAGAGGCACCGTTATCTCCGCAGTCGAGAGGCGGTTCGAGTGCGCTCAGGCTACCTGGGGCATGGTCGAGGAGGGCGTGGAGTTTGACGGCATCATCGTGAGGGATGAAAGGGTGTACGCATCGCCCATTGCCGGCAAGGTCGGGCTCTTGGTTCGTGAGGGCGACCGAGTCAGGGCGGGCGCTGTGGTCGCCGAGGTTGCGAAGGACGAAGCGAGGCAGCAGGTGGAGCCAGCCCTCGTTAGCGCCAGGGAAGAGCTGGCGAGGCTGGATGCGTACGCGCGCTCCCGGCTCGAGGAGTTGAAAAAGCAGGTAGCGTCGTGCAGGCTGGAGGTGGAGAACGAGAAGCGGGCACTTGACAGGGCGAGGGCTTCCCATGACGCTACTGCCGAGGGGAAGCACCAGGCAGCGCTTGTCCGTGCGGAATCGGAGCTGGCTGCGGCCACGGAGCGCCTGGAGAGAGAAACGAAGTCGCTCGAGGCCAAGGGTCGGGCGCTTGCCGCGAAGGTCGAGGAGCGGGAGGCGGCATACAGGTATGCGGTGTGTCAGCTTCGTGCAGAGGCGCCAGGCCTCGTGAGCTTCGAGACGGATGGGCTTGAGCACGTGCTCACCCCCAGTGCCGTGCAGGATGTCACGCCTGAGGGGATACGGTCGCTCGTGGCGTCACCCGTCCGTGTGGGTGATGGTGTGGAAGTCGCCCAGGGCGAGCCTGTCTTCCGCCTGGTCGACAACTTTCGACTACTCGTTCTCGCGGTCCTTTCCGATGAGGACGCCGCAGCCGTCGCGTCGACGCGCGTGCGCGTCAGGTTTCCCTCGACATCTGATGGCTCCTTCGCGGCCCGCCTGGTGTCCGCCGGCAAGCCGTCGGCCTCAGGCGGACGGGTGGTGCTCCTGGAGGTATCCGGGTTTCCCGGGGAGCTTTGCAACGTGCGCCGCGCCCGTGTGAAGTTGGTCACGAGGACCACTTCCGGCCTTACGATCCCACGGCGAGCGCTCGTGCGAAGCCACGATGAGGACGGCGTTTACGTCCCGGTGAACCTTGGCGTTGTCGTGAAGCGGGTGGAAGTGGTGGCGGGCGACAAGGACACCGTCGTCGTGCGCGGCTTGAAGGAAGGGCAGCGCGTGCTCACGAACCCGTCCATAGTGCACGAGGCTCGCGTTACCATCTGGCGTTAGCGGATGTTGCAGGAGTGTTCGAAGCTTTACGAGGCTGGAGGCGTGAAGCGATTGAATGACGTCGCCCTGAGGCTCGAATCCATCCGTCGGAGGATAGGGGAGGCGGCAGCGAGGGCCGGCCGCGATGTTCGGGACGTCGAGATCGTGGCTGTGACGAAGAACGTTGAGCTGGAGGGAGTACGCGAGGCCATCCGTGCCGGGGTGTCTATCATAGGTGAGAACCGCGTGCAGGAGGCGAAGCGCAAGTTTGCAGCCCTCGGCACCAGCGTCGAGGGGAGGTCGTGTGCGTGGCATCTCGTTGGTCATCTTCAGACCAACAAGGTCAGGCCCGCCCTGGAGATCTTCAGCCTCATCCATTCTCTCGACTCGTGGAAGCTGGCCTGTGAGGTTCAGCGCGTTGCGGAGAGGATGGGCAGGGTCGCGGAGTGCCTTCTCGAAATCAACGTATCCGGCAAGCCATCCAGGTTCGGCGTGGACCCCGCGGAGGCCGTGGGCCTTGCAAGGCAGGTTTCCGCACTCGACAGGGTGCGGCTCGCGGGGACCATGGCCATCGCTCCCGAGGTCGAGGCCACAGAGGATGCGCGGCCGTACTTTCGTATGGCGCGCGAGATATGCGATAGAATAGCCGATGAAGGCCTCTTTCGACCGGGCAGGGTGCACCTGTCCATGGGGATGACGCAGGATTTCGAGGTTGCGGTGGAGGAAGGCGCCACCATGGTGCGGATCGGCACAGGGATCTTCGGACCCCGGCAGAGGGAGGCGGTGCTGTGAGAAAGGGCTTCATCGATAGAATCCTCGACTTCATGGGGTTCGGGGACGTTCCCGAGGAAGAGGACGACGAAGAGGAGATCGGCCTGTACGACCAGAGTCTTCTCGACAGTGATCGTGCAGCGGCCCAACCCAGGCACCGGCGCGGCCGCGGGGTCGTACCTTTGCCGCAGCCGCCCAGGGCGAAGCTGGTGGTCACGGAGCCGCACACGTTCGACGACATCCCCGGGATACTCGACCATCTCAAGAAACGTCGCCCTGTGATCATAAGCGTGTCGGAAGTGGACCGTGACCTTGCCCGCCGGGTGCTGGACTTCGCAGGAGGGGCCGCGTATGCCCTCGGCGGCAGCATGCAGAAGGTGGGGGACGGGATCTTCCTCTTCACGCCCAGCAACTTCGAGATAGGCGTCGACCTCCCCGCGAAAGGGGAGGTGGCCGCGACGGCATCTGCCATCTTCGAGCGGCGGTGACTGGCGGCCGAGAGGAGCGGTGCGGCACTGTTGGGCAGGTCCGAGGGAAGGAGAGACGGCAGGTTGACAGGCGACGATACGGAGTGGAGAGAGACCTGCGGTGAAGCGCGGCCGATGGGGCGCGTGAAAACCGTGAAGGGCACCGTGGCCAGGCTGCGGCTGGACGCCGTGGCGAGCCTGGGTTTCGGGATGTCCCGCACCGCCATGGCCGAGGAGATCCGCCGAGGGCGCGTGACGGTGAACGGCGCAAGAAGGCTCGACCCGTCGTTTGCGGTGAAGCCTGCTGACGTGATGACGCTTGAAGGCCGGGGTAGCGCGAGGCTTGCCGGGCTGGCGGGCGAGACCCGCAAGGGGCGCACTGTCATCACTCTCGAGCGAGAGGTGGGCGAGCGGCCGTGAGCGAGGCCGAGACGAAGCGTCGGGGCCAGGGTCCGGCCCAGGCCCAGGCCCAGGCCGAGACTCAGGCCAAGGCTCAGGGCCCGGGCCGCGGCCGGGAGAGAAGGATAGCAGTGGTGGGCATACTCGTCGAGGACAGGCTGCAGGCAGCGCCGAAGGTCAACGAGGTTCTCGGGCTTCATGCCGACATGATCCTCGGGCGCATGGGCGTGCCATACCGCGAGAAGGACGTTGCCGTCATAGCCCTTATCGTTGACGGTACAACCGACGAGATCGGAAGCCTCACGGGCAGACTCGGCAGCATCAAGGGCGTCAAGGTGAGATCGGCCGTGACGACCTGAAATGGGGGCGATGGGCACGGTATCCGGTAGAACAGGCGTCGAGAGAGCGAGGCTCAGTGTCAGGGTGAAGCCCCGCTCTTCTGTTTCAGAGGTGGTCGGGGTCGAGGGCGGCGCGCTCGTGGTTCGGGTGGCCGCTCCGCCCGTGGACGGGCGGGCCAACCGCGCCGTGTGCGACCTTGTGGCAGGGCTCGTCGGAGTTGGCAAGTCCTCCGTCACGGTCGAGAGAGGGGAGCGGTCACGGGACAAGGTTGTCGCCGTGGAAGGCATCTCGCAGGACCGGGTCGATGAGGTGCTAGCCGCACTAAAGCGCGGATAACCAGGGCACACTAAGTATGGCGCCATAAGTTTGCGCCATCTTCGCTGACGGTGTTGGGGTTGCCGGTGCTTGCTAGGGCGGGGCGCCTGGGATTTGGCTAGCCCGCGCGCCAAATTCGAACGAGGCTCACTGCACGCGCCGTCCCCGGAGGGCAACACCGGCAACCCTGGCGAGGACCTGCGCGCTGAAAAGTAGCGCGAACTTGTGGCGATCTACTTAGGTGAGGGCATCGGCACCAAGTCTTGGCGGAAAGACCGGGGACGATGGAGAAAAAGCGAGTAGAGGGCAGAGCTACCATTGACCAGGACACGGCGAATACGCTCATCCGTCGCATCGCTGATCTATCGCTTGCGATGGACAAGATGAACATCGCAGAATACGTCGAGTTCCTCCGCAATCCCCGGCGTATCATCTATGTGAACTTCCTCGGCGGGCTTGCCCGGGGATTCGGGATCGGCATCGGCGCAACGGTCTTGGCTGCCGTCTTCCTCCTCGTGCTGTCGCGCCTGGTGCAGCTCAACCTCCCGGTGATCGGCAGGTTCATTGCGGAGATCGTAAGGATAGTCTCAGATCATCTCAAGGTCAGATGATGAACCCGGCGACGCCCCGCCCAGGGTCGGCCGACCTGAAGGCGGACTGTTTGTATCGGAGCATGCCGGGGCGATATCCGGAAGCGGGAGTTGACAGGAATGGATAGGGAAACCCAGGAGAGGTTTCTCCGAAGGCTTTTGAAAGAACGAGAGCGGCTCCTGCGCCGTATCGGCTTCCTCGAGGGGCGGGGTAGCCACGGCGGGCTCGACATGTCGATGCAAGACTCCATCGGCGAGTTCTCGCTATACGACAACCACCCGGCCGATATCGGCAGCGAGCTCTTCGAGCGAGCAAAGGACCTCAAGTTCCGTGATGACGCCCGGGTGCTCCTCAAGCTCATCGACCAGGCCGTCGAGAGGGTGAAGTCCGGCGTGTACGGGACGTGCGAGCGTTGCGGGCGGGAGATCGACCCGGAGAGGCTCGAGGTGATCCCGTACGCGGCAGTGTGCGGTCAGTGCCAGGAGGAAGTCGAGCGCGAGATCCCCGTGCGGCGGGTGCGTCCCATAGAGGAGGAGGCCATCGGACGACCGTTCGGCGGACACATCCTGGACGGGAAGACCCCGGGGCTGGATGGAGAGGACATCTGGCAGGACGCGGCGCGCTACGGCACGTCCAACACACCTCAGGATGTCCCCGGGGCAGAGGAATACGGCGAGGTGTTCATAGACGCGGACGAGGTCGAGGGCGCGGTTGAGCAGGTGGACCTCATCATGGCAGAAGATCCAGACGAAATCCCGCCCGACCCTGACGCGCCCAGACGCCGTCCTTGAAAGCCCCCAGCGTATGTGGTACAATAGCCACGGCAGCCGCGGCGCGCAGGTCGGCGCCGGCGGCGCTGACTGCGTCGAGCGCGCCGACGGTGCCGGTGGCTGTCCATCCGGGTTGGCGGGCGGGGTATGCCGGGAGTGGGCATCAAGGTCCGGCCGTGGCTTCTGGCCGCGGCCGTTGTGGCAATCGACCAGGTGACGAAGGTTCTCGTCGAAAGAGCCATCCCGGGAGGCGGCGGTTTCGCTGCCCTGGGCGGGGCTGTGCATATCACACACGTGCGCAATCCAGGGTCTGCCTTCGGCGTGTTTGGCTCCACCACTGTCCCGGTGCTGGTATCGGTGCTGGTGGCGGTGTGGTGGGTCGGCGCGAGCCTGACCGGTGCAGTCCGAAGATACGGCTCCGCGTTCGAGGTGGGGTCAGCGCTGGTGCTCGGGGGGGCCGTCGGCAACCTCATCGACCGGGTCCGGGTCGGATACGTCATAGATTTCATCGATTTTCGCGTGTGGCCGGTGTTCAATCTTGCGGATGCTGCTATCACCGCAGGAGCGTTGCTGGTGGTATATGCAATGGTTCGTGGGAGAATCGGGGGGAGGAATAGCGAGTGAGGCCAATACTGTTCCAGATCTGGAGGATACCGGTCTTTTCGTATGGTTTTCTTCTCGCGATCGCGTTCGTGGTCGGCACCATCCTCGGGGTGAAAGAGGCGAAGCGCAGGGGCATCAATCCTGACAAGATAATCGACCTTGCGCTTTACACGTGTATCGCCGGGATCGTCGGGGCGCGGGTGCTGTTCGTTTTGCTCGACATCCCAACCTACTTCCAGGATCCTGTGAAGATCATCAACCTGAGAGACGGCGGGCTTTCGTTCCAGGGCGGGCTTGCGCTGGCCATTATCGTCGGCATATGGTATGCGCGCCACGAGAAGCTGAACGCATGGGTTCTCGCGGATCTGGCTGCGCCCATCATCCCGCTGGGCTACGCGCTCGTGCGAGTGGGGTGTCTTCTGAACGGGTGCTGCTACGGTGTTCCGAGCAGCCTGCCGTGGGCGCTCGCGTGCAAGGCGGGCGACCAGACCCTGCGCCACCCGACGCAAATCTACGCGGCCATCTTGAGCCTGGTCATCTTCGCCATCCTGTTCAGACTGAGGCACCACAAGAAGTTCCCGGGCTACCTCATGTTCCTCTATGTGGGCCTTTATTCGGTGGCCCGGTTCATCGTGGAGATCTTCCGGGACGTGCCCAGGATGCTCGGGCCGCTGTCTGTCACGCAGCTTGCCAGCATTGTGGTGGCGTTCGGCGCATTTGCGTGCATCGCCGTTCTATCGTCCGGGGATGTCCAGCATCAGCAGTCAGGCCAGGTGGCGGGGCGCCAGTAACATGGACCGACCGCCGGTTGAGCTTCGCGTGGATGAAGCTGACGAGGGCAAGCGCCTCGACGTGTATGTCGGCGGGCGGCTTGCCCTTTCCCGTTCCGCAGCGCAGCGCCTCATCGGCGAAGGCCGCGGGCTCGTGGGCGGCGAGCCCGCGAAGGCATCGAGGCGCGTCAGGGCGGGCGATGTGGTGACGGTGACCGTGCCCGAGCCCGAGCCGCTCGATGTCGCGCCCGAGGAGTTGCCCCTCGATATTCTCTATGAGGACCAGGATATCGTCGTGGTCAACAAACCAAGGGGCCTCGTGGTGCATCCTGCCGCCGGAAACTGGACCGGGACCCTCGTGAACGCCCTGCTCGCACACTGCAAGGACCTATCGGGAATAGGTGGGAAGATCCGGCCCGGGATAGTCCATCGCCTCGACAAGGACACCTCAGGGGTGATCGTGGCCGCCAAGAACGACGCCGCCCACCTTGCGCTCGCGCGCGACCTCAAGGAGCGCGCGGTGGAGAAGACGTATCTCGCCATCGTCCATGGCGTGCCGCATGAGGATAAGGGCACCATCGACGCCCCGATCGGGCGGCATCCGACTTACAGAAAGAAGATGGCCGTGCTCCCGCAGGGGCAGGGGCGGCCGGCGGTAACCCACTACGAGGTGGTGGAACGCCTGTCGGGGTACGCCCTCCTCAGCGTGCATCCTGTCACGGGGAGGACCCACCAGATCCGGGTCCATCTCGCGCACATCGGCCACCCGGTCGTCGGGGACCCGGTCTACGGGCGCCGCAAGGGGCCCGGCGGCATCGCCGGCCAGGCACTCCACGCCGCATCCCTCAGCCTGACCCACCCGCGCACTGGCGAGCGGATGCGCTTTGCCGCTCCGCTGCCGGAGGACATGGAGCGTCTGCTGACCCGACTGCGCTAGCGTGCCATCTTGACCTCGCCAGGCTCGTCCGTCTCATGGACAAGCTCAAGGCCGCGCGCAACAGCGCGCAAGGGCGGGCGCAAACCTTCTCTTGACACGCCGTCATGCTGTGTGGTATTGTCGTGGCGAGGACAAGCGAATATCGCCTAGCGTCGGCATCGCCGGCCAGGTGTTCTCAAACGGCGAGGTGGCAGGGGGGTGCCGGCGCGCGAGGGAAAGTGCATCTAGGGTTCCACCCGCGCGGCGCTCGGCGCGTGCGGCGGGGTTAGGTCCGAGCGATGCAGGCCCGCGGCATGTAGCGGCGCTACACCTTGAGGGATAAAAGCCCCGGCGGATAGGTTTCACTCGAAGCCTATCCGCCGGGGCTTTAGCATTTCCTGGGAAGAGGGAGGCGCTGGGGATGAATGAAGATGAGACGCGAGGCAGCGGAACCACTGCCGAGAGCGGCGACGCCGGGGTCATGGTGATGGTGATGATGGGGAGCGACTCCGACCTTCCGATCATGCGCGAGTGCATTGAGACGCTCAGGGATTTCGGAGTCTCCCATGAGGTGACGATCACATCCGCTCATCGCTCCCTGGACCGAACCGTCTCCATTACGAAGGAGGCTGGCGCCCGGGGGGTGCGAGTGATCATCGCTGCTGCGGGAGGCGCAGCGCACCTTGCCGGAGTTGTGGCCGCCGCGACGGTGCTCCCCGTCATCGGTGTGCCGTGCGGCGGCTCTGCGTTGTCCGGGGTGGACGCGCTGTACTCCACGGTGCAGATGCCGCCTGGGGTGCCGGTAGCGTGCGTGGGCATCAACGCAGCACGAAACGCCGCGCTTCTCGCCATAGCGATCCTTGCGACGTCGGATCCGGAGCTCGGCGCAAGGCTCGCCCGTTACCGGCGACGCCTTGCGCAGGAGGTAGAGACGAAGCACAACCGTGTTATAGAGGCGCTTGCGGCGCCGAAGTGAGGTAAGGGGAGGCGCACCGGACATGACAGAAGGCAACGATCTGGTCTACGAAGGCAAGGCGAAGCGGGTGTATCGCACGCAAGACCCCCGGCACTATCTCGTCGAGTTCAAGGACGACGCTACGGCCCAGGACGGCCGCAAGCGCGGGACGATCCACGGCAAGGGCGCCGTGAACTGCCAGGTTTCGGCGGCGCTCTTCTCGTACCTGGCATCGCGTTCCGTACCCACGCATTTCGTAAGGCTCGAGAGCGAGAACACGATGACCGTCCGCAAGCTCTCCATGCTTCCACTGGAGGTCGTGGTGAGGAACATCGTCGCAGGTAGCCTTGCCAAGAGGCTTGGGATCGCAGAAGGCACCAGACCAGCGTTCCCGATGGTGGAGTTCTACTACAAGGACGACGCGCTGGGGGACCCCCTAGTGGTCGAGGACCACATCGTTGCGCTGGGCATCGCCGGCCGAGACGTGGTCGCAAGCCTTCGTGAGGCGTCAATTGCCGTGAACCGCGAGCTTGCGCCGCACCTTGCCGGGAAGGGCCTCATCCTGGTTGACTTCAAGCTGGAGTTCGGCTGGTGCGACGGCGAACTTGCGCTTGGTGACGAGGTCTCGCCTGATACGTGCAGGCTCTGGGACGCCGCCACGGGCGAGCGCCTCGACAAGGATCGCTTCAGGCGGGACATGGGAGGCGTCGAGGAGGCATACGAGGAGGTCCTCCGGCGGGTCACCGGCAGGGCCTAGGGTCTAGGTGTGAGTTCAGAAATCCATGCCGGTTTGGGAGAAGATTCCGGGTTGCCGGTGCTTGCACGACGGGGCGTCGAGAATTTGGCTAGCCTTAAGCGCCAAATTCGAACGAGGCTCACCGCACGCGCCGTCCCCGGAGGGCAACACCGGCAACCCTGGAAAAGTGGCGGTGATTTCTGAACCCACACTTAGCAGAGGAATCTCGGAACAGGGGAGGATGGCACGCCGTGCAGTTCAAGGCCAGGGTAAGGGTGACTTTGAAGGAGTCGATACTGGACCCGCAGGGGTCCGCCGTCAAGAGGGCGCTTCATGGCATGAGCCACGATAACGTCCTCGACGTGCGTATCGGAAAGCATATCGAGCTTACGCTTACAGCGGACGGCCCCGAGTCCGCCAGGCGCCAGGTGCAGGAGATCGCAGAGAAGCTACTCGCCAACCCCGTCATCGAGAGATTCTCCTTTGAGCTGTCCGAGGCTGGAGGCGAGGAGCGATGAAGGTTGGGGTGGTGGTCTTTCCAGGGTCCAATTGCGACGCCGACTGCTATCGCGCTGTCGAGTCCTTCGGCGTGGATGTAAGGTACATTTGGTACCAGGACCACAGCCTGGGCGAATGTGACCTCGTGGTCCTGCCCGGCGGGTTCTCGTACGGGGACTACCTGCGCGCAGGCGCCATAGCGAGGTTCGCTCCGATCATGGACGAGGTCGCCGTGTTCGCGCGGGCGGGCGGCCTCGTCCTTGGCATCTGCAACGGCTTTCAGGTCCTTCTCGAGTGTGGGCTGCTTCCGGGCGCCATGCTGCCCAACGCGGTCCTGCGGTTCAGGTGCGAGAGCGTGCACCTGCGCGTGGAAAGCACGCTTTCGCCCTTCACGTGCCTGTGCCGCCCCGGACAGGTGCTCGCCATGCCGATAGCCCATGGCTGGGGCAACTACTATGCGGACGACGCCACCCTGGACGAGCTCGAGCGACGCGGGCAGGTCGTGTTTCGCTATGTCAACGAACAGGGTGTCCCCACGTCCGGATCGAACCCCAACGGCTCCTGCCGCTCCATAGCCGGGATAACGAACGAGCGCGGAAACGTGCTCGGGATGATGCCTCACCCTGAGCGCGCGTGCGAGGCCGTCCTCGGCGGCATCGACGGCAGGTGGGTTTTCGCGTCGGCTTTCGAATTCCTTTCTGGAGGTGTGGCGCTTGGGCGAATGCATCTGGCGGGAGATGGGGCTCGCCACTGAGGAATACGGGCGCATCGTCGGCATCCTCGGGCGCGAGCCCAACCTCGTCGAGCTCGGGATGTTCGCGGTGATGTGGTCGGAGCATTGCAGTTACAAGAACTCTAGGGCGGTGCTCGGCCTCCTCCCGACCACGGGAAGCCGCGTGATCCAGGGGCCCGGCGAGAACGCAGGCGTGGTGGATATCGGAGATGGCCTCGCCGTGGTGTTCAAGATCGAGAGCCACAACCACCCCTCCGCCGTGGAGCCTTACCAGGGGGCGGCGACCGGGGTGGGCGGGATAATCCGGGACATCTTCACGATGGGCGCGCGGCCGGTGGCGCTGCTCGACGCGCTCCGGTTCGGCCCCCTCTCCGACGCCCGCTCGAGGCACCTCTTCACGCAGGTGGTTGCGGGCATAGCAGGCTACGGTAACTCCATCGGCATACCCACGGTAGGCGGGGAGGTGGCAACGCACGAAAGCTTCAAGGAAAGCCCGCTCGTGAACGTGATGTGCGTCGGCGTGGCCCCGGCCTCGTGCATCAAGAAGGCCGCGGCGCGGGGCGCGGGAAACCCTGTGATGGTGGTGGGCGCCCGCACCGGACGCGACGGAATGCACGGGGCGACGTTCGCATCTGCCGAGCTGTCCCCGGAGGCCATGGCCAGGCGGTCAGCCGTCCAGGTGGGCGACCCATTCATGGAAAAACTCCTTCTCGAGGCATGCCTCGAGGTGTATGGACTCGGCGACGATGTGGTCATCGGCATCCAGGACATGGGCGCTGCCGGGCTTACCTGCTCATCGTGCGAGATGGCGTCGCGCGGCGAGGTCGGCATGGACATCGACGTCGCGAAGGTGCCCAGGCGCGAGGAGGGGATGAATCCTTACGAGGTCATGCTCTCGGAGTCGCAGGAGAGGATGCTCGTGGCCGTGAAGGCCGGGAGCGAGCCCGAGGTGGAGCGCGTATTCAGGAAGTGGGGGCTCGAGGCGACCGTGGTCGGACACGTCACAGACGACGGGGTCCTCAGGATAAGGGATGGCGACGCGGTCGTCGCCGAGGTGCCTGCGAAAGCCCTGACCGACATGGCGCCCTGCTACATGCGGGAAGCCTGCGAGCCCGGGTATTTCCGGCGGGAGAAGGAGCGCGACCTTTCGGGCGTGCCGGAGCCTGAGGATTATTCCGATGCCCTTATGCGGGTCCTGGCCTCGCCCCGCATTGCAAGCAAGGAGTGGGTGTACAGCCAGTACGACCATCAGGTGGGGACGAACACCGTGGTGCTGCCGGGGCGGGGCACGTCGGTCGTGAGGGTGCCCGGCACGAACAAGGGCCTTGCTCTCACATGCGACGCAAACTCGCTCTACTGCTACCTCGACCCGTGGGCCGGGGCAGCCCATGCCGTGGCCGAGGCCGCGCGAAACCTCGCCGCTGCGGGCGCTGAGCCCGTGGGGATCACTGACTGCCTGAATTTCGGCAGCCCCGAGAAGCCCGAGGTCTTCTGGCAGTTCAAGCAGGCGGTGGAGGGCATGGCCGAGGCGTGCAGGGTGCTGGATATCCCGGTGACCGGCGGCAACGTGAGCTTCTACAACGAGTCCTCGAAGGAGGGCGCTGCGGCCGTGGCGGTCTATCCAACCCCGGTGGTCGGGATGGTGGGCCTCATCGAGGACCTGTCCCAGGTGACGACGCCCGGGTTCAAGCGGGAGGGAGACGTTGTGGCGGTCCTCGGACATACCCGCGACGAGATCGGAGCGAGCGAATACCTTGCGACCGTGCACGGAATCGATGGAGGGCCGGTGCCGGGCGTGGACCTCCGGGCTGAGCGGTGCGTGATCGAGATCACCCTAGCCATCATCAGGGCGGGGCTTCTCTCGTCGTGCCACGACCTCTCGGAAGGGGGCCTTGGCGCGGCGCTCTCCGAGGCGTGTGTCCTGGGCGGGATCGGCGCCCGGGTGAGGTTTCCCGGTATGATGCGTGCGGACCGCTATCTATTCAGCGAGTCAGGCGGACGAATGCTGGTATCGTTTCACCCATCTGTCACGAGCGAGGTCCAGGGGATGGCCAGACGCCACGGCGTGCCTGTCACCGTCCTGGGCGAGGTCGGCGGGGCGCGCCTCGTCATCGACGTCAACGACGATGCGAGCGGCAGAGGTGAGGCACATCCGGGCTGTGGGATGGTCGATGTCCCGGTCAGCGAGTTAACGAGAGTATACCGGGGGGCGATACGATGGGCCCTGGAGCAGTAGGCGAGCTTTTCCATCAGCCGCAATGGCCGTTCGACTGGCGCGAGCACTGCGGCGTGGTCGGCGTGATGACCGGCTCGGGGCAGCGCGCCGCAGAGCTTGCCCTGTACGGCTTGCACGCGCTCCAGCACCGCGGGCAGGAGAGCGCAGGCCTTGCCGCATCATCCGGCGTGGGGGCGGGCATCCGGCTCCACAAGGCCATGGGCCTCGTGTCCGAGGCCTTCAGCGGTGGGATCATCGAGGGGCTCAAGGGGAACGTGGCCATCGGCCACGTGCGCTACTCGACCGCCGGGTCGCCGGGGATCACGGACGCCCAGCCCCTCGTGTTCCATTACCCGTGGGGCGACCTCGCCCTGGCCCACAACGGAAACGTGGTGAATGCGGGCGACCTCCGCAGGACCCTCGGCATGGCTGGTTCGGTATTTCAGACGACCGTGGACACGGAGGTCCTGGGGTGCCTCCTCGCAAGATACTCTCAGAACGACCTCGGGGACGCCCTCGTGAAGTGCATGATCGACCTCCAGGGCGCCTACTCGGTCGTGCTCATGACCGAGACCACGCTCATAGGGATGCGCGACCCGCACGGGTTCAGGCCCCTGTGCCTTGGATCCCTGCCCGACGGCGGCTTTGCGCTTGCCTCTGAGTCATGCGCACTCGACGTCATCGGAGCCGGACTCGTCCGCGAGGTGGAGCCGGGAGAGATCGTGTTCATCGACAGGGCTGGCGCAAGGTCGGTTCGCGGGCCGGAAGCGCCAGCGCACTCGACGTGTATCTTCGAGTACATCTACTTCGCGAGGCCCGACAGCATCATCGAGGGCATCAACGTCAACGAGGCCAGGTACGAGATGGGCCGCATGCTGGCGCGGGAGCACAGGGTAGAGGCCGACGTGGTTGTGCCCGTGCCCGAGTCCGGCGTCGCGGCGGGCCTGGGGTTTTCGCGGGAGAGCGGCATACCGTTCGAATACGGCCTCGTCAAGAACAGATATCTCGGCCGGACCTTCATCCAGCCGACGCAGGACCAGAGGAGCCTGGGCGTCAGGTTGAAACTGAACGCCGTGAGGCGCATCGTGGAAGGAAAACGCGTGCTGCTTGTGGACGATTCCATCGTGAGGGGAACCACCAGCGCCCGGCTGGTGCAGCTCTTGCGCGACGCTGGCGCAAGCAGGGTCGGCCTGGTCGTGGCATCGCCCCCCGTGGCCTATCCGTGTTTCTACGGGATTGACACGTCCAGGCGTGGAGATCGGCTCGCGGCCTCGAACGGCGAGGGTTTCGTGCTCTCCATGACCGGGGCTGACAGCCTGCACTACCTCAGCCGGGATGGGCTGCTGGAAGCCGTGGAATGCGCGGCGTCCGCGCGCGGGCACAAGCCCGGGTTTTGCCTCGCGTGCTTCGACGGGGACTACCCGGTGCCGGTAGAGCCCGCCGCGACCGCAAAGATGGGCTGCGCGCCCCAGCCCGGGGAGGCCGGCGGCAGGGCTACTTACGCCGCCGCGGGCGTGGATATCGACCGTGGCACGAGGGCTGTGGACCTCATCCGTGAGGCAGTGGCCTCCACGTTCGATGAGAACGTCGTCGGCGGGGTCGGCGGGTTCGGAGGGGTGTACCGGCTTGGGCAGGTCAACGCGGCCGAAGGCGATGCCCTGCTCGTGGCGGGCGCGGATGGCGTCGGCACCAAGCTGCGCGTAGCCATCGAGGCGGATAGGCACGGCACGATAGGCATCGACGCCGTGGCCATGTGCGTGAACGATGTCCTCACGTGCGGTGCAAGACCAGTGTTCTTCCTGGACTACCTCGCGCAGTCCAGGATCGATCCGATGAAAATCGCGGGCATAGTCTCAGGGATCGCTGAGGGGTGCAGGCGGGCGGGATGCGCGCTTCTCGGCGGCGAGACCGCGGAGATGCCGGGCTTTTACGCGGACGGCGACTACGACGTGGCAGGGTTTGCTGTGGGCGTGGTGCAGCGAGAGCGCTTTGTGGACGGCAGTACCATAGAGCCCGGAGATGTCCTCATCGGCCTTGCGTCGTCCGGCCTTCACAGCAACGGATTCTCGCTCGCAAGGCACGTGCTCTTCGGCATCGCAGGCCTGGGCCTCCACGATGGGCCGGAGGGCCTTGGGCGTCCGCTGGTGGAGGAGATTCTCGAGCCGACCCGGATCTACGCGCGGCCCGTCCTCGACCTTGCGTCGAAGGTCCAGGTACGTGGGATGGCCCACATCACAGGCGGAGGGCTTGTGGATAACCCTCCCAGGATGCTCCCGCCAGGTCTTGCCATGAGGCTGAGCCTCGGGTCGTGGCCAGTCCCGGCCATCTTCCGCCTCATCCAGAAGCTGGGTAACGTGGATGACCGCGAGATGCTAAGGACATTCAACATGGGTATCGGGTTCATGATCGCCGTAAGGGCCGGCGATGTCGCAAGGGCCCTTGAGATGCTCCGCGCGGCCGGAGAAGGCTGCTACGTGGTGGGAGAGGTCATCCCAGGCAGCGGGGAGGTGACATTCGTCGGTGACTTGTGGTCAGACTGATGAACTCGTTGTCAGCGCGGCGCAAGTCGCGTCCGGGAGCCGGGTGAAATCCGGCGAGTTCAGGATCGTTGTGATGGCCTCCGGGCGAGGGACCAACTTCCAGGCCATAATCGATGCCGTGGAAACCGGAGAGCTGCACGCTGCGCAGGTGGCGGGCCTCGTGTGCGACGAGCCGGATGCGCCGGCGCTGAAGAGGGCTGCGGCCCACGGGGTACCGGCTGTGGTGGTCGCCCGCGAGAGCCACCCATCGCGCGCTGCCTTCGAGCGCGCCCTGGCTGAGGCGGTAGGCAGCCTCCGCCCTGACCTCGTGGTGCTGGCTGGGTTCATGCGGATACTGGGCGAGACGTTCCTCGGGGCTTTCGAGGGGCGGGTCATCAACATACACCCTTCGCTCCTCCCGGCTTTTCGCGGCCTCGACGCGCAGCGGCAGGCTCTTGAGTACGGGGTGAGGTACAGCGGGTGCACTGTACATTTCGTGGATCACGGGATGGACACAGGGCCGATAATCGGCCAGCGCGTTGTACCTGTGATGCCGGATGATACCGTGCAGTCGCTCTCCGCGCGCATTCTCGAGCAGGAGCACGGGCTGCTCGTTGAGTGCATCGCAGCCATCGCCGAAGGCAGGGTAAGGCTCGAAGGCAGAAGGGTCCTTGTCGGGAGGTAGGTCGGGGCACTCTCTTTTCGATCAGCTACTCTTCGTACGGAGGTGGACGGAGTGAAAGGACGCAGAGCCATCATCAGTGTTCATGACAAGACCGGGGTGGTCGATTTCGCGAAAGCCCTCGCCCGCCTGGGGTACGAGATCGTGTCCACGGGAGGCACCGCCGCCGCGCTCGAGGCGGGCGGCGTGACCGTGATGCGGGTGTCAGATGTGACAGGGTTTCCCGAGATCCTTGGAGGCAGGGTCAAGACCCTGCACCCGGCCGTGCATGCCGGGATACTCGCGCGGGGCACCCCGGAGCACGAGGAGGAGATTCGGCGGCTGGGCATCAGGCTTGTCGACATTGTGGCGGTCAACCTCTACCCGTTCGTGCAAACCGTGGCGAGGCCCGACGTCACACTGGAGGACGCAGTGGAGAACATCGACATCGGCGGCCCCACGATGGTTCGGGCCGCCGCCAAGAACTTCGAGCGAGTGGCGGTCATAACGAACCCCGCCCGATATGCGGGCATCGTCGCGGAGCTCGAATCCTCGGGCGAGATATCGGCACCGACTCGCCTGCAGCTGGCACTTGAAGCCTTCCGGCACACTGCCGAATACGACTGTGCGATAGCAGACTTCCTGGCCGGAAGGGCTCCGGCTGAGGAGGGCGTGGCGTTGGGCGCGCAAGACGGCGTGCAGGGAGGCGTGCGGGAGGGCCTGCAAGGCGACGGACATGGCGGCGGCAACGACGGCGTGCAAGCCGGCGGTTGGCACGGCGGCGGGTACGGCGATGGCCAGGGCGCTGAGACCGGGGGGCAACAGCAGGCGGCGACAGGCTGCGTACAGGCATGGGAGAGGGCTGGGGCCGGGACCGGCGCGGGGGCAGGTGCAGGTGCAGGTGCAGGGACCCTGGCAGGGGAAAGCGGCCCACACGGGGGATGCTTCGGGGACACCGTGTCGATACGTGGCACGAAAGTGCTCGACCTCCGGTACGGCGAGAACCCTCACCAGCCCGCGGCGTTCTACGCGCTGGAGGGCCTTGCGGGCCAGGGCCTCGCCGGGGCGCGGCAGGTGCAGGGCAAGCCGCTTTCTTTCAACAACATCCTCGACGCCGATGCTGCCTTGCGAATCGTGAGGGAGTTTTCGGAGCCCGTGGCGGTCGTAATAAAGCACACCAATCCCTGTGGCGTTGCGGTGGGAGATGACCTTGCCCGGGCTTACGTCAGAGCGCGGGAGGCGGACGCTGTCTCCGCATTCGGGAGCGTGGTGGGCCTGGGCGGAATGGTTACGAAGGACGTGGCGGCGAAGCTCGTGGAGACGTTCGTGGAGGTGGTCCTGGCCTGGGGCGTCGCCGAGGAAGCCATCGCCGTGCTCGCGGCCAGGCCCAATCTCAGGGTCCTGGTCGTTCCGCAGAAGGGTCACGGCCCAGCGTCCGGCATCGACGTCCGCTGGGTAGACGGAGGTTTCCTGGTCCAGCAGGCGGACAGTGTCCGCGACACTGCCCCCGGCGAAGTTCAGGTCGTGACGGCGAGGCGGCCGAACGTTCAGGAGAGCAGATGGCTGCTTCATGCCATGCGCGTGGCGAAGCATGCGAAATCCAACGCCGTCGTTCTCTGGAAGGACGATGCGACCGTGGGCGTCGGTGCCGGTCAGATGAACCGGGTGGGGTCCGTGAGGATAGCCGCTCGGCACGCCGGCTCGAACGCGCGAGGCGCTGTGATGGCATCGGACGCATTCTTCCCCTTCAGGGACGGAATAGACGAGGCTGCGAACGCGGGCGCGACCGCGATCATCCAGCCCGGCGGGTCGGTGCGCGACAAGGAATGTATCGAGGCCGCGGACGAGCATGGGATCGCTATGGTGTTCACCGGCATCCGGCACTTCAGACACTGAGGCGCCGCGATGGAGGGGGGAGGGATGGGAGTGAAACGGGACAACCTGCGCGTTCTCGTGGTGGGGCAGGGAGCTAGAGAGCACGCGCTAGTGTGGAAACTCGCCTCAAGCCCGCGAGTTGCCGAGATCTACGCTGCCCCTGGCAACCCCGGCATCGCCCGGCTCGCATCGTGTGTGCCCATCGCCGCAAGTGACATACCCGCGCTTGCGCGCTTCGCTGCGGAGCGGCGCGTGGACCTCACTGTCGTTGGGCCCGAGGTGCCGCTCGCCCTCGGAATAGCGGACGAGTTCACCCGGCTTGGGCTCGCGATTTTCGGGCCGACGAGGCTGGCCGCGGAGATCGAGTCCAGCAAGGCCTGGGCGAAGGAGTTCATGGCAAGGCACGGAATCCCCACCGCAGGCTATCGCGTCTTCCGGGATGAAGACGCGGCCATGGACTTCGTCCGGCGGCACGGAGCCCCCCTGGTCGTCAAGGCGGACGGCCTTGCTGCAGGCAAGGGGGTCATAGTTGCGCATACGGTGGAAGAAGCGAAGGACGCGGTCCGGGCCGTGGCATCGCTCAGGTCGGGACGCGCCATCGTTGTCGAGGACTTCCTTATCGGCCGGGAGATGAGCTTTTTCGCCGTCACGGACGGCGAGACCGCGATTCCACTGCTTTCGGCGCGGGACCACAAGCGCGCCCGGGACGGCGACGTCGGCCCCAACACCGGGGGGATGGGCGCGATAGCGCCTTCTCGCGAGTGCGATGGATTTCTTGAGTCCAGGATCATGTCGGAGATCATCGAGCCTACCGTGAAGGGGCTGGCAGGGGAGGGCCGCCGCTATGTGGGCGTCCTTTACGCCGGGCTCATGCTCACTTCGTCCGGCCCGAAAGTCCTCGAGTTCAACGCGAGGCTGGGCGATCCAGAAACCCAGGCTATCCTCCCGATGATGGAATCGGACATCGTCGACCTCATCGAGGCCGCCGTCGAAGGGGAGGGCCTCAGCTCCGACCTCGTGAGGTGGCGTCCCGGGGCGAGCGCGTGTGTGGTCATTGCGTCCGCGGGATATCCTGAAAGGCCGCGCACCGGCGACGAGGTCCACATCGATGAGGCGGGCGCTGCTGCGGAGGGCGTCATCCTGTTCCATGCAGGCACCAGATTCGACGATCGCCGCCTCGTCACGTCGGGCGGGCGTGTGCTGAACGTCGTGGCCACAGGAGCATCGGGGCAGGAGGCCGCGGACCGCGCGTACCAGGGCGTGCGCCATGTGAGGTTCCGCGGGATGTGGCACCGCAGCGACATCGGTCGACGATGAAGTGCGGGGAAGAGCGGACGAAAGGATTCGAACTAGCCGTATCTGGTCATGCTAATTGTGCACACGCAGGCCGGGCCGCCAGGCTGGCAACGCGCCACGCAAGCGGGCAACACCGCAGGCGTCACAGGAAACGCACGGAGCCGTCCTGGCATTGTCCCGGCGCGCACGGCGTGCGCCGTGCAGCAACACACCATGCAGCAAAGATGGAGGGGACGCTGTGGGAGCAGATGTCGGCAAGACGACGAAGGGCCCTGTAAGGCCCGCCCGCATGGCAAAGGAAACGGAGGAAGCGAGGGAAGTTATGGGTGTCGAAGCCAACAAGCCTCGCGGCACCCCACGCGGGCGGGAGTCCTCGTCTCAGAAAGTCCAGGCGGGGGGAGTCCACATGCACGGGACGAGTAAAGATCGCAAGACTCCGATGCAAGACAAGATTGATTAGCGTCCTCTCGAGGAGACAAACTTGGACCTTTGACTTGACCACCGCGAAGGCAGGCCCCGGCACGGGCTGGGTCGGCACCTTCAGATCGTGACGTGGGCGCACTCATGACTCGCGCGAAGACGTAGGTCAAGGCTTGGATACCGCCAGACAGCGAGGTGGATAGCAACATGGGACCCGGCAAATGACTCGCAGAGGACGGCTTTTTCCCGTTACAGGCTCGCTGTGCTGGCCACTGTCGCGATGGGAGGGGAGCTCTCCGCAAGACTGATCCTCGCTTCACTAACCTGGATGTTACACAACCATGATCACGGCCTCTGTCAGGTGTTTCGTCTCTGACAAGGTAGTACTACGAGACCGCGATGGTGCCGACGAAATCATGTGTCGAGGTAGTCCTTGCGCTCGAGCACGCGAACGATTGGTCCCTCGAGCTCGAAGCACCTGGCGAGCATGATCACCCTGGCCATCGCCCTGCGTATGAGCGTGATCGTGTCCTGGGTGGCCCCTGCGCCAGATATGAGGAAGGAGTCAACTATCGCCTCCGTTTCTTCGGGAAGCACCTTCTCTTTGATGGCGGACGTAAGCGTCTTGTGAAGAAGGCTCGCCCCGACGTCGGAATTCATGAACTTGCCTCGTACCCTGCACAAAGTCACCGCATCGAGGGGATCGCCATTCCTTTCGATATTGAGTACGAGCTTGACCCGGTCGTCATACCTGGACGCCTCCTCGAGCTTACGGTCAGAAAGGCTCATCGTGAGCTGGAGCATGGTGGCTGCGAGTATCCTCGTGGGTGGAACCGACCTACGACCTCTATCCGAGTAAAGACTGGAGAAGTCCTCGTCTTTGACATGGGTGTACACCCACTCGCGGATCTTCCAGTACATGGAGTCGCGAGGGATCTTCTCGCGCCAATCCACGAATACGGGAATAATGGACTGGGATTCATCCATGGTGAGCAATCCATATCAGCCTTTCTCGCTATATCGCATGCTATCTTAATCATAGTACGCTTTACGCCATATTGCAATGGTGAAGTTGCCAGATTGGCAAGATTCTCCGGCCCTGAACTGGAAATCCGCCCGCCTCCACCCCCTCCGCCCCTTCTCCGGAGGCATTTTGGAGCACGCTTCTAGTACTACTTTGTTACGTAAGGATCTCCTGGTACTGCCGTCGCTTGGGCTGACAGTTGACGTACGTCACGGGTTTTTCGCTGAGCGTTCCCCACGTCATCATTGAGGGCTATCGCGTGACGTACATCACTGGTCACGGCCCTACCCGTTCCCGACGTCACACGTGCCAGGGGACGCGTGACCTACGTCACTCGTCAGGCTCTTCCCGTTCCCGACGTCACGTATCAAGAGCCAATCGGTGACGTACATCATCGTTCCCGCCTTACACGTTCCCGACGTCACGGGTTCTCCATGAATCGTTCCACAGGTCACTGGTCGAAGCGGGACGAGTGACGCACATCACGGGTTCCTCCCCAACCGTTCCGCACGTCACGTTTGAGAGCCGTCCGCTGATGTATATCACTGGTCCCGTCCTCACCCGTTCCCTGTGTCACGCATGCAAGGGGACCGGTGCCATGCGTCACCCTTTCCGCCTCACGCGTTCTGTACATCACGTGTCTTCCAGGAGCCGCGCGGTCAAGTGCCACCGGGACCACCATGGCCAGGAGTCGCCATGCCAGACAAGCCCGCCAGGTCCACGAGGCCGGGTGCCATTTCGTATCTGACAAAGTAGTACTAGACGCGATTCGCAGGAGATGGTCTCGTGGCGACCAGGAAGCGCAGGAATGTGGTCGGTAGCCGACCACTTCGTGCCCGGTGTTGGCCGGGCGGCGACCACTTTCGCACATCGCCCTGCGGGGGTGGTTCGCGGACGACCAGAATGCGCGTTCACGTGGTCGTGAGGGAGCCAACTGCGTACGAAACCTGGTCGCGCCACGACCACCCCATCTCGCCTCCGATGGCGAAGAGGGCGATGTTGGTCTCGGGGCGACCAGGACCGCCGCTAAAGTGGTCGGAACGCGACCAGCTTTGAAGGCTAGCTGGTCGTAACGGAACCAGTCTCGTGCATCGGGCGAAAGGGGTGGTCGCGCAGGGACCAACTTTCGCGCAAGGTTGGGCTGCAAAAGACCAGGTTCGCCTCTAGCCTGGCTTCGTGGCGACCACCCTCGCCGCCCTAGGCCCGAAGGTGGTTTCGTAGCGACCAGGACATTTCCCAAACTGGCAGCCACGCGCCCAACCGTCGGCGAATCCTGGTCGTATATCGTCCAACTTGCCGATTGTCGGCCCGTGAGAACCGTGGGGGTGGTCTGTAGCGATCCAGGATCAGCGCGCAGGTAGTGTCCAGCCGACCAGCCAGCCCCGGCGACCTGGTCGCGGCGAGACCAGCTTCCCAGGCGACCACGTTTAGGCGACCACATCATGGCATCCCATGTAGAAGGGGCCTGACACGCGCCCGACCAGCAGGCGGCGATGGCCCCGCAGAAATGCTCCCGACTTTTGGGAGGGGTTGCCGGTGATTGCACGAGGGGTGTCAAAATCCGGCCACTTGCCCGACGGGCCGGATTTTGGCGAAGCGCGCCTCGCTTGGGGCGCCGCCCCGGAGCGCAACACCGGCAACCCGCCAACTGCTGGCAAGGGGACCAGGACTAACACATCCTCACTTAGCCGAACTGCGAGACTGTAAATTCGCTGGGCATTGCGGTAGGCACCCAGAGGCGCAGATCCGTCGCGCTTCGGGGGCGTTGCGGGAAGTGCCGAATAGCAAGCAGGTGCCGAAAGTTGGGCAAGTCAAGGCCCGGGTAAGTTGGATGCTGCTGAGGGAAACTGCGTTTTTGCTGCAGTTTTGCGGTGCAGCACACTGGTGCGCGTGGCATGTAGTTTGCTTATAATACTGAGTTGCCGGGTGGTCACCATACGACGGCAGGGCCACGTGGTGGTCAGCATAACTCAGACAGAGCCACGTGCACCGATTTGGGCCGTGGATAGCAGTGTCTGGACACGGAGGGAACGGCATTGAAGGGATGCAAGTACGGAACGCACCGCGTCATCGAGCCGAAAGGAGTGCTGCCACAGGCGGCCTGGAAGATCGACAACACCATGGTGCCGTACGACAATGAGATCCTCGTCGACGTCGACACTCTAAACGTGGACGCGGCCAGTTTCACTCAGATCAAGCAGCAAGCCGGAGGGGACGACGACGAGATCAAGCGAATCATGTTGGGTATCGTAAGAGAGCGGGGGAAGCATCACAACCCCGTCACAGGCTCCGGCGGCATGTTCATCGGCACGGTCCGTGAGCTCGGACCCGAGCTTGCGGGAAAGGTGAATCTCAAACCCGGCGACAGGATAGCGAGCCTGGTCTCGCTCTCCCTGACGCCCCTTGTCATCGAGGAGATCCTCGAGATACGCAAGGACATCGACCAGGTCAAGATCAGGGGCGAGGCTATCCTGTTCGAAAGCGGCATCTGGGCGGTCCTGCCTTCCGACATGCCTGCCTCGCTCGCCCTTGCGGTGCTCGACGTGGCGGGTGCCCCGGCGCAGACGGCCAAGCTCGTGAGACCCGGAGACACCGTGCTGGTGATAGGCGCGGGCGGCAAGTCGGGTCTACTGTGCCTGTACGAGGCGAAGAAGCGGGCGGGCGTGACCGGTAAGGTGCTGGGCCTTGCGCACAGCCAGGCCAGCCTGGGCCGGGCGATCGAGTCGGGCTTTGCAGACCATGCCTTCTCGGCTGACGCCACGCGTCCGCTCGAGGTGTTCGAGAGGGTGAGCGAGCTTACCTCCGGCAGGCTTGCCGATATCACGATCAACTGCGTGAACATCCCCGGCACCGAGATGGCGTCCATCATGGCCACGCGGGATAAGGGCGTCGTGTACTTTTTCAGCATGGCCACAAGCTTCACCGCGGCCGCGCTGGGCGCCGAAGGGATCGGCAAGGACGTCACCATGATCATCGGCAACGGTTACACTGAAGGGCACGCCGAGATAGCCCTTGCGACTCTCAGGGAGAGCCCGGTTCTCATGGAGATGTTCCTAAAGAGATGGGCGGTCGGATGACGGCTGCCGAAGGAGATGGCGGCTCCAATGAGACACTTCCGCGACATACCGCTGTGGAAGGACGTCACTGATGGCGAATGGGGCGACTGGCGCTGGCAGGTGCGTAACAGGATCACCGACGTGGAGACCCTGAAGAAGGCGGCGAGCCTCACTCCGGATGAGGAGGAGGGCGCCAGGCGCTGCCTCGAGAGGTTTCGAATGGCGATCACGCCCTACTACGTGAGCCTCATGTCGCCGGACGATCCGCACTGCCCGGTGAGGCGGCAGAGTGTGCCGACAGCGCTCGAGTTGCGCACCATGATGTACGACATGGTGGACCCGTTGCACGAGGACGTGGACTCACCCGTTCCGTTCCTCACGCACAGGTACCCTGACAGGGTGCTTCTCCTCGTGACGAACTTCTGTTCTATGTACTGCCGCCACTGCACCAGGCGCAGGCTGGCAGGGCACGAGGACGTCCCCGTAACGAGGGGGGACATCGACGTTGCCATCGACTACATCCGGAGGACCCCCGAGGTCCGCGACGTGCTGGTGTCCGGGGGCGATCCGCTTGTGCTCGCGGACGACGCAATAGAGTATGTGCTCCGGTCGCTCAGGTCCATCGACCACGTGGAGGTGATCCGCATCGGCACGAGGACCCCGGTGGTCCTCCCGCAGAGGATCACCCCGGAGCTTTGCAGCATGCTGAGGAAGTACCACCCCTTGTGGCTGAACACTCATTTCAACCACCCCAAGGAGATCACGCCCGAGTCGAAGAGGGCGTGCGAGATGCTTGCGGACGCGGGGATCCCTCTGGGTAACCAATCGGTGCTCCTGAGGGGCGTGAACGATTGCCCGCACATAATGAAAAGGCTCGTGCATGAGCTCGTCAGGATAAGGGTCCGGCCGTACTACATCTACCAGTGCGACCTTTCCATGGGGCTCGAGCACTTCAGGACTCCGGTGGCGAAGGGGATCGAGATTATCGAGCACCTGCGCGGGCACACGTCGGGGTTTGCCGTGCCCACATTCGTTGTGGACGCGCCCGGCGGCGGCGGCAAGATCCCTGTGGGACCCCAGTACCTCATCTCACAGGGCGAACGCAAAGTGGTGCTCCGGAACTACGAGGGCGTCATCAGCGTATACAACGAGCCCGAGCGCTATGAGAGCTCGTGTGGCACGTGCACGCTGTGCAAGGAGGCCGAGCGGGCGCCTGTCGGGGTCGCGGGGCTGCTGGAAGGCAAGGGCGTGAGTCTGGAGCCCAGGGATCTCGAAAGGCAGGCTCGGAGGCGCAAAGACCCGAGGCCTTCGTCCCGCTGAGACCATCAGCAGGGGGGGCGGAGCACCGCTCGACCTGCGGGTTCACAAGTTCGTGTTACGTGAATCCCGCAGGGGTCGAGGTGTACCGCTCTGCAGTTGCGGTCGCCTCGATGAACGGCAGGGAACGGCCGCGCGACGACGGGAGGCCGGCCTGAGAAAGGGGGCGGGTGCCATGACAGGCCCTGGACTCGACATAACCGACATCGTTCTTTCGGCCGGCAGCAGCGTGGCTGTGGTGGGCATGGCGAAGAATTGCGGCAAGACCGTGACCCTCGGGGCCATACTGGAAGGGGTTGCGACGAGGGGGATTCCCGTCGGCGTGGCTTCGGCGGGACGGGACGGTGAAGACGTCGATGCCGTGACGATGCTGCCGAAGCCGCCCATCTGGCTTCCCGAGGGAGCGCTCTTCGCCACCGCCGAGCGCCTGGCGGCAAAGGCCCGGGCGCCGATAGAGCCTGTGGCGGCGACCCGCCATACATCGGCCCTTGGGCGGCTCCTTGTGTACAGGGCCATTGCTCCCGGGAAGGTGGAGGTCGGCGGCGGGAACAGCGCCGCCGCCGCACACGACGCTGTCGCCCTCATGCGGCGGCTCGGGGCTCGCTTTGTGGCCATAGACGGGGCGGCGGGTAGGAAGTTCTCATGCGCTCCGTCGCTTGTCGAAGCCACGGTGCTCGCCACCGGCGCGGCGCTCGCCGCGACCATGGAGGGAGTCGTGCGCCGGACGACCCGCGCCGTGCGCACGCTGACTGTCCCCGAATGGGTGTGTCCCGCAGGAGCGGAAGCGCTCTCGGCTCCGCTGTCCCACCGTGACGTGGTGTTCGTCCGAGGCGACGCATCGTCACGCCGCATTGTGGTGCCGAGCGTGCTAGTCCGGGCGGACGAGGTGGCCCGGGCGCTGACGGAGGACGTCGAGACAGTCCTCCTTGGAGGCGCCCTCACCGGCGGCTTCTTGCGTGCGATTCTGAAGCGGGGCAGGGCCTCCGGCCTCACGGTCGTGGTGCGCGACGCCACGAGGATCCTGGTGGAGCCCGGCGACCTGGACAGGTTCTGGTCCGCCGGAGGCCAGGTGGCGGCCGTTCATCCCGTCAGGCTGGTGGCTGTTACGACAAACCCGACAGCACCCGACGGGCGGCTACTTGACCCCGCCGCGCTTCTCGACGGGGTGGCGCACGCGGTGGCGCCTGTTCCCGCGTTCGACGTCGTGGCTGGGATCGCGCGTAACCTTCCTGCCGCAGGAGAAGCAGGCCCTGCCATGCCCAATCGCTCCGGTGCTGGCGGGCGCATCGGCGTCCACGGCGCTCCTGCAGCTCCTGCAGCTCTTGCCGCTCCTGCTGCTGCTTTTGACACTGCTACTGACACTGCTATCGTTGCCGCCGTCGCTGCCGGGGCAGGGAGGAAAGGCGCGAGCGACCACGGGCCGGGCCGCCTGGCAGTGCCGCGCCATGATGAAGAGCCACCGAGGGAGGGGGGAGTTGCATGAGCAGGATCAACCTCGACATGTCCCTTGTGGAACGGGCAAGGCGCGCCGCCCGCGGTATCGCGGACGGCATAGAGCCGGACATCAATGCCAGCACCACGACAACCATCGAAAGAACGGTGCTGCGCCTGCTCGGAATAAACGGCATTGACGAGAACGGCGTGCCGCTTCCCAACGTGATAGTGGAGCAGGCACAGGCTGCGGGGATCCTCGGCGATGGGATCGCGTACTGGATAGGGTCGGCGATGGTGCACGAGGGACAGTCCGCAGCGGAAGTGGCGAGGAGGATCGCCCGCGGGGACCTGCGCCTGGAGGAGATTCACCCGGCGGACGAAAAGGCCGTGCGGGAGGCGATCGCGCCCGAGGCCGCCCGCATGTGCGCCCATATCAAAGGCCGGCGCCTGGAGCGCGAGCGCCTCATAGAGGAGTTAGACGCGGCCAGGCCGCCGTACATATACATCATCGTTGCCACCGGCAACATCTATGAGGACGTAACGCAGGCAAAGGCCGCCGCAAAGTGCGGGGCCGACATAATCGCGGTCATCCGGAGCACTGCCCAGAGTTTGCTGGACTACGTCCCGTACGGTCCGACCACCGAGGGTTACGGCGGCACGTACGCGACCCAGGCCAACTTCAGGATCATGCGCCAGGCCCTCGACGAAGTGAGCCGTGAGCTGGGCAGGTACATACGCCTCGTGAACTACTGCTCGGGGCTGTGCATGCCTGAGATTGCTGCCATGGGCGCCATGGAGCGTCTGGACATGATGCTGAACGACGCCATGTACGGGATACTCTTCCGGGACATCAACATGAGGCGCACCTTCGTCGACCAGCGATTTTCCCGGATGATAAACGCGTATGCAGGCGTCGTCATCAACACAGGCGAGGACAACTACCTCACCACGGCCGACGCCTACGACCACGCCCATACCGTTCTCGCGTCTCAGTTCATCAACGAGGAGCTTGCGCTGCGCTCAGGGTTGCGGCCGGAGCAGATCGGGCTCGGGCATGCGTTCCAGATGAACCCCGACATGACCGACGGGTTTCTCTATGAGCTGGCTCAGGCGGAGATGGCCCGGGCCATATTCCCGGATGCGCCGCTCAAGTACATGCCGCCGACCAAATACATGACGGGGAACATCTTCAAGGGGCACCTGATGGATGCCATGTTCAACCTGGCGGGTGTCATATCAGGCCAGACCATCCAGCTCGTGGGCGTCCTCACGGAGCACATTCACACGCCGTTCCTGCAAGACAGGTACCTCGCCATCGAGAATGCGAAATACATAATGAACAACGCCCGGCACCTGGGGCGTGAGATATCGTATCGAGCTGGCGGGGAGATGGAGAGGCGGGCCAACGAGGTCCTGACGAAGGCAACGGCCATGCTCGAACAGGTTGCGGAGATCGGACTCATGTCTGCCATATCGCAGGGGATGTTCGCGGGGGTGAAGAGGGACCCGCGCGGGGGTCGCGGCCTGGACGGTGTGGTGAAGAAGCGCGACGGGTACTATAACCCGTTCCCCGAGATCTTCATGAGGGAACTCTCTTCCCCGGCTTTCTCTCCGAAACTGTGGCGCGTCCAGGCCCAGGCCCAGGCCCAGGCCCAGGCCAAGACCAAGACCAAGACCAAGGCCAAGGTCGAGGCACCGGGGCCGATGCAGGCTCAGGCGCCGGTCGAGTCGCAAGCGCAGGCGGGTGAGCGCATGGATTCTGGGGCGCTGCCCCACGTAGCTGGCGGCGAAGGGGGGTGTGGGCGGTGACAGTGTCCGGGGTGAACCTGGATCTTACAAGAGTGCGTCCTTATGGCGATACCCTCGATGATGGCTGGGTGCAGATGAGTCTCACACTGCCGGTGCCGTCCGGCCCCGAGGCTACCAGGGCGGCGGAGGCGCTGTGCGAAAAGATGGGGCTTGACGACGTGCGGGTGGTGTACAGCCGCGACATCGCCGGCACCTTCACCTTCTTCGTCGTATATGGAAAATGCGTGCATTCGGTGGACTTCACCGCCATCAAAGTGTCGAAGGTCAACATGAGGCACATGACATTCGATGAGATCAACGAGTTCATCGCCACCTGCATCGGCAGGAAGATCGTGGTCGTGGCGGCGTGCACGGGCAGCGATGCCCACACCGTCGGGATCGACGCGATCATCAACATGAAGGGGTACGCCGGCGAGTACGGGCTCGAGCGTTACCCGTGGTTTGTCGCGTACAACCTCGGAAGCCAGGTGCCCAACGAGGCGCTCGTGGCGAAGGCCATCGAGGTGGGCGCCGACGCCATCTTGGTCTCGCAGGTGGTGACCCAGAAGAACGTCCACATCGATAACCTGACGAACCTCGCCGAACTCGTCGAGGCCGAGGGCATCCGGGACAAGGTCCTCCTCATAATGGGCGGTCCCAGGATAGACCATGAGCTTGCGGTGGAGCTTGGCTATGATGCCGGGTTCGGGCCTGGCACGCTGCCGTCCCATGTCGGCGCGTTCATAGCCCAGGAGCTTGCGAGGCGCATGGGCGTGTGGGCGCCTGCTGAGAAGGCATGACGGGGGAGCGTGCGGTCGCGGCTACACCAGGGTCGGTTCACCGACGGCCCGGCCCCGCCCGAACCGACGACCTGGCCTGCACCATCAAGCAGTAACATGCGGGGAAAGGGGATGACAGCATGGAGGAGTCCCTGATAAGAGTGAGAATGAGCCAGCAGGACAGCCACTACGGCGGCGGAATAGTTGACGGCGGACGGCTCATGCAGCTCTTGGGCGATGTGGCGACGGAACTTCTCATCCGGCACGACGGCGACGAGGGGCTGTTCCGGGCGTACGACAATGTCGAATTCCTGGTCCCGGTGTACGCGGGCGACTATCTTGAAGCCAGGGGACGCATCACCGCGACCGGCAACACGTCCCGAAAGATGGAGTTCACCATTCATAAGGTGATTGCTTCGGTAGCCCAGGACTCCTCGGGCGCGGAGGTGCTGCCCGAGCCGGTGCTGGTGCTCCAGGCGAGCGGCACGTGCGTGGTTCCGAAAGACAGGCAGCGCGGGAGGGGCGAGCGTGGCGACGGATAAGCTCATCATAACCGCGGCCCTCACTGGTGCCGAGACCACGAGGGCGGACAACCCCAATCTCCCCATCGCGCCGGAGGAGATCGCGCAGGCGGCCGCGGAGGCGCGGGATGCCGGGGCGTCCGTCATTCACCTTCATGTCCGCGACAGTGAAGGCAGGCCGACCCAGGACATCGAGGTGTTCCGGAGGACGATCTCTCTCATCCGCGAAAGATGCGACTGCATAGTCCAGATCTCCACCGGCGGGGCAGTGGGAACCCCTGCTGAGGAGAGGCTTCGTCCGTTGGACCTCGTTCCGGAGATGGCGACTCTGACATGCGGCACCGTGAACTTCGGGGACGGGGTGTTCGAGAACCCGCCATGGCTCATCGAGGCTTTCGCGAGGAAGATGGCCGAGCTTGGCGTCAAGCCCGAGCTCGAGGTGTTTGACGTCGGCATGGTGGCGAACGCCATGCGCCTTGCAAGGCAAGGGCTGGTCAGAGAGCCTCTGTACTTCGACTTCGTGATGGGAGTTCCGGGAGGAATCCCCGGGACCATCGACAACGTTATGCATCTCGTGCGGCAGATCCCGGCGGGGGCCATGTGGCAGGTGGCAGGGGTGGGAAGGGCCGAGCTTCCGCTCGCGGCGGTAGCCGTGGTCGCGGGCGGACATGTCAGGGTCGGGTTTGAGGACAACATATACTATTCCAAAGGTGTGCTCGCAGAGAGCAACGCGCAGCTCGTGGCGCGCATTGCGCGTATCGCCCGTGAATTGGGAAGAGAGGTGGCTACCCCCGCGGAGGCCAGGCACATGCTGGGGATTTCGCGGGAGAGGTGAGGTGCTCAAGGGGCGCGCATGAAGCACGGGAATCGAAAGAGATGAGCGCACAGATGGCATACGTGGTGTTGAAACGGGGAAGGGATGGCCGCGCCCGGGCGCGTCACCCGTGGGTCTACGCGGGCGAGATCGACACGGTGGCAGGCGATCCTGCGCCAGGCGACGTCGTGGACGTGGTCGACCACAGGAAAAGATTCCTCGGGCGCGGCTTCATCAACCCAGTATCCAGCATCACGGTGAGGATACTGACCTGGGTCGAGGAAGAGGTCGACGAGCCGTTCTTCTACAGGAAGCTTACTGCAGCGCGCAACTACCGGAGGGCCGTGGGGGCGGAGGCGCCATGCTACCGCGTGGTATTCAGCGACGGCGACATGCTGTCGTCCCTCATCGTCGATAGGTATGAGGACGTATGCGTCGTACAGACGCTCGCCCTCGGCATGGACGCGAGAAAGACCATGATCGCGAGCGTGCTGCGGGATATCCTGGGGGTTACAAGGCTGTACGAGCGCAACGACTCACGGGCGCGGGAGTTGGAGGGCCTCCCGCAGAGCGCGGGTTTTCTCGGGGGCGAGTTCCCGACGGAGTTCTGGGCCCAGGAGAACGGCCTAAGTTTCTGGGTGGACGTGGCAAAGGGCCAGAAGACCGGGCTTTTCCTCGACCAGCGCGAGAACCACAAGGCTGTCGCTCCCTGGTGTGACGGGGCGCGGGTGCTGGACGCGTTCTGCTATACCGGCGGGTTCGCGATCCATGCTGCAGCTTTCGGGGCGCGCGAGGTGGTGGCGCTGGACTCGTCGGCGGCGGCTCTCCAGACTGCGAGGCTGAATGCGGAGAAGAATGGGTTCGGCGAGAGGATGTCCCTTATTGAGGGGAACGCCTTCGATCTGCTGAGGGGATTTGAAGCCCAGGGCGAGCGATTCGATCTGGTCGTCGTCGACCCGCCTGCCTTCGCCCCAGGCAAACACGCCGTCGGGGCTGCGTACAGGGGCTACAAGGAAGTAAACCTCCGCGCCATGAAGATCCTTGCGCCGGGCGGGGTCCTGGTCACGTGTTCGTGCTCGTACCACATGAGGCCGGAGATGTTCACGGCCATGCTCGCCGATGCTGCGGCCGACGCGGGGAGGGAAGCCCGGCTCGTGGAACTCCGGAGTCAGGCGAGGGACCACCCGGTGCTGCTGGGCGTGGAGGAGACGCATTACCTCAAGTGCGCCATCCTCCGGGTGGTCTGAGCGGATGGCCACAGATCAGCGCTCAATGGTAAAGTGGGGCAGGGGAGGTGCCGGGTTGAGTTTCCGTTGTGTGCTCTTTGACTTCGACTTCACGCTTGCTGATTCGTCGGACCCGATCACGAGGTGCGTTCGACACGCCCTTGCGACGGTGGACGGGCCGGCCCCCACTGACCATGAGATCCTTCGCACTGTGGGTCTTGCGCTTCCTGAGATGTTCCACCGCCTGGCGCCGGGCTGCGATCACGATCGGCTCGCGGCCCTCTTCAGTGAGAAAGCTGAGGAGATCATGGTAGAAGGCACGAAGGTGTACAACGAGGTGCCGGAGGTCCTCGACAGCTTCAAAGCCGCCGGCGTCATGACGGGGATCGTCTCCACCAAGCTGAGGCGGAGGATAGAGCGGATCCTCACTGATTCGGGCCTTCTCCCCGCGTTCGATGTGATAGTGGGCGCCGAGGACGTCACGCGTCACAAGCCCCACCCGGACGCTCTTCTACGCGCCATGTCAGCACTCGGCGTGGGACGCCGCGAGGTGCTTTACGTGGGTGATAGCCTCGTGGACGCCGAGACCGCGCAGCGTGCAGGGGTGCTCTTCTGCGCAGTGCTCCACGGCATGACATGCCCGGAGGAGTTCAGGCCATACAGCCCCATCTCCGTCGTGAGCGATCTGCGCGAGATCGTCCCCGTGCTGACAATGCAGAGCGCGTAGCGCTGGCAAGCCCACCCGGCAGGGCACCATCTCCGGCCTGGCTGCGGCGGCCGCCGCGAGTCATTTTCGTGGGATGCCCTCCCAATCTTTCAAGAATCTCGCGATGCCCACGTCTGTGAGCGGGTGTCCGGGCCCACGTCCTCGAAGATGCGTCCCTCGTGGGCTATGAGGGTTGGGTTTGTGGTCACGCCGGATATCACGCCCATGTCCCATGCTTCGCGGATCTCGTTCACATTCGCGGTGTCCAGGAACAATTCCATGACCATGCGCCCTCCTCGTGCTTTCGTCTTTCGTCGCCTGCCTTGCGGCAGGCGGATGCCTCAGGTGCGGGCTCAGAGACTGCTACCATTCTGTCAATTCATACTCAGGCTCAGGCTCAGAAGTCCGACGGCGGCTCCGGGATCCGGCCGCCTGCAAGGTGGCACCTGTCGTTGAGCAGGTGCAGCACGTAGCTACCGGGACCGTGCTCGATGATGTTGACACAGCACGTGTCCTGGCGGATCCTCCAGAACGCCGGGCTGCCGAGGCCCAGAATCCTGAGGAGAAGCAGCTTGTTCACCACACGGTGCGAGACGACCGCCACCGTCTCGCCCTCCGCGGCGTGGGTGGCGACGATCCTGTCAACGGCCGCGACCGCTCTATCCGCTACCTGGTCGAGGCTCTCTCCACCCGGGAAGGTGACGGTGTGGGGGGCTTCCTGCCATGCCTCGAACATCTCAGGGTACCGGGACCGCGCCTCATCGACCGGCACCCCTTCCCACCCGCCGCAGTCGATATCAGCGAGGTCGTCCACCAGCTGTACCGGAAGCCCGTGAGGGCGTGCGATGATGCGAGCCGTCTCGGCTGCCCTGGCGAGTGGGCTTGAGTATACGGCGCTGACCTTCATGTGTGCAAGCGCAGCGGCAACAGCTTCCGCCTGGGCCATCCCTGTCTCGTCGAGCGGGATGTCGGCCCTGCCCCGAAAGACCTCTTCCTTGTTCCATCTCGTCTGGCCGTGGCGTATGAGGATGATCTTCACTGCATTACCGCCTCCTTTCGCCTACGGCTACATTCTACCAGGGACGGCATGTGGAGACAACCGGGGGCGGACTGGCCTCCGGGGGACGACCGGTCCCGGGACTTGCGGGAATCGAGACTCATACAGAAGGATGAATGTGGGAGGAGTTGGAAGGATTCATAGAGGCACCCGGCGAATCGAAAGCGACGGCTCGAGGCACCCGATCGCAAGCCCGGCACTTTGAGGTCGCGGGGCCCTGCGCAACCATCAGGCCCTGAGAGTGGGGTGGCGCACATGAGAAGGGTTTCGGCAATCATTGCGCTTCTGGCGATCATCGCAGTGGTCGCTGCGGGGAGAGTCATGTACGGTGTCGTCGAGCACGACGATGGGGACGACCACATCACTTGGACCGGCGTGATAGACCGCGTCGAGTCAGGCATGGCTGTGGTAGTTCCTCTTGCGACCACACCGGGTGATGGCATGCCGGGTATGGAGCAACCCTGGTCCGAGGTGGTGATGCCTACTGCCCTGCTTCCTACCCGTAGCGATGAAGGATCGGTCGTCGACCTTACCGCGACCCTGCGTCCCCGTAAGACTCATGCGCGCAAGGGTCGCATCCGGGCGCTCGTGCTTGAGTTGAGCAGCCAGGGCCGCTGACGTGCAGGACATATCGGCAACCAAGCTCAAGGGCCAATGCGGCCGGTGCCGCGGGAGATGCGGGCAGCGGACGTCCACAGCGTGACCTCTCGCACCGTCAGGGTCAACGGTCTCATGGCTGAAGCGGCTGGAAATCCGGTGCAGAGGCCTGGCGCCAATAAGCCGTTTAGCGGCCGGTACATAAGCTGGCAGGGGAGACAGGACTTGAACCCGCAACCTACGGTTTTGGAGACCGCCGCTCTACCAGTTGAGCTACTCCCCTGCATGATCGCAGATGTTCGCTTGTGTCATGCCGCCAACGTCATTTTAGCAAAGGCGGCCACGTTTGTCAACGGGGGGTGGCGCTGTGGCCGCACGCAAGACCGTGTCCGGTCGCTGGGGCGCTGCGATCCCTCCGAGGGTTCACCTCGACGACCCGGCCACGGTCTTCTGCGCACCTTCGGGGATCATCCTTCGGGAGGATATTGGCCAGGCGTGGAGAACATCTATGGTTGAATTTCGGCGCATAACCAATGCAAATCGGAGGTCATCGGCATAATGCACAGCGACAAGACGATCCCAGTCGGCATATCAGGCAGACACGTACATGTGACACAGCAGGATCTCGAGACCCTCTTCGGACCAGGGTCCCACCTGACATGCTTCAAGGAACTCTCGCAGCCCGGCCAGTTCGCAGCGAACGAGATCGTAACGCTGGTCGGTCCGAAGGGGATCATCCCCAAAGTCCGCATCCTCGGACCTGTCCGTAAGGCGACCCAGGTGGAGATCTCGCGCACCGACGGCTATACGCTTGGAATCGATGCCCCGATCCGCGAATCCGGCGACCTCGAGGGCACGCCCGGGGTCGTGATAGTCGGCCCTTACGGCCCGTTGAAACTCGACCAGGGCGTCATCGTGGCCAAGCGCCACATTCATTTTACCCCGCAGCTTGCAAGGGATTTCGGCGTCGCCGACGGCGAAGTGGTCATGGTGCGTACGTCCGGTCCGCGGGCGCTCCTGTTCGACGAGGTGGTCGTGCGGGTCCGCGGGGACTTCGCCCTTGACATGCACGTCGACACCGACGAGGCGAACGCCGCCGGGCTGAAGCAGGGGGACAGCGTTGTCCTGGTAGGAGCGGAGGAGAGGCGCAGAATTCTGGGCGCCTGACGAGGTCTTGTGCGTCGCGTCGAGTGTTTGCGATCCCTGATGGGTCCTGACGGGGCTTGACGAGCGGGCAGTCCTTGGATGGAGCGGCTGCCTCGCGTGGGCGGGCGTGGCCTATGTTGTCACGAAAGGGGGATGCCCGTCAATGGGCGGCTCGAGCCAGGTTCACCTGGACGGGTCGGCCGGCGGGCTACGGGAGCGACATGGTAGGCTCGAAGCTGGTTGAGTTCCTGAGGCGCGAGATATCGGGCGAGAAGGCCCTCGCATACACGTCGGAGGTAGCGAGGTTTCACAGGGCCAAGGGATCATCCGATTTCTCCCGCGCCGCACGGTACGTACGGGACAAACTTGTAAGCTGGGGAATCGAGCGCGTGGCCGTCGAGAGATACCCGGTCGACGGTGAGAGAAGGTACGAGACGTGGACGCCGCCGCCTGCGTGGGAGCCGATCCGGGCAGAGCTTTCGCTTGTGCATCCTGAGGAACGGCCTATCTGCAGCTTCGAAGCGGAGCCCATGTGCCTGGTATTCGGTAGCACGTCCACTTCGCCTGAAGGGCTTGTGCTCGATGTCGTGGACATCGGCGACGGCAGGTCGGACGACGTGTACACGACACATAGCGTCGCCGGGAAGATTGTCCTCACCTCGGGCACTGCCCGGGCAGCATTCGCGAATGCTGTCAAGAAGCGGGGCGCGGTAGGCGTACTCTCCGACTACATGATGCACGAGGTCCCGTCGATCCGCAGGACCCGGGATGATTTGCCTGATGCCGTGAACTACGCCAGCTTTCCAGTGAAGAACGAGGACATGGGCAGGATGGCATTCGGGTTCTCGCTTTCGCACCGTCAGGCGCAGGAGCTGCGATCACTCCTCAAACAAGGCCCCGTCCGGGTCAGGGCGTCCGTGGAAGCGCGCCTCTTCGCAGGGGAGATGGAGGTCGTAACCGGGATAATCCCTGGCCGAAACCCCCAGGACGGGGAGGTTCTCATCATCGCTCACCTTTGCCATCCTAAGCCAGGCGCAAACGACAACGCCAGTGGCTGCGGGCTGGCGATGGAGATCGCGCGAGCGCTCTCTGAAGGGATAGCGGCCGGAAGGCTTGCGCGGCCACGCCTTGGGGTGAGATTCATGTTCGTCCCCGAGATGTACGGCACCATGGCGTACCTGAGCAGACACCCTGGCTGGCCGAGGAAGGTCAGGGCCGGGGTGAACCTCGACATGGTGGGTGAGTCCCGGGAGACCATGTCCATAGCCAATCTCGTCAGCACGCCCTGGAGCCTTCCGTCGCCGCTGAACGACGTTGCGGCCTTCTACATGAAAGCCGTCGCCGCAGACGGAAAGATGTACGAGGGCAGCGAGGCAGCCGCGAGCTGGCACTACAACATCGCCGGCTTCGCAGGCGGGTCCGACCACTATATCCTGGTGGATTCCTCGTTCAGGGTGCCCTGCGTGTATCTCGGGCACTGGCCTGACCGATTCTATCACTCGAACATGGACACCGTGGACCGGCTTGATGCGAGCGAACTCCTGCGGGTCGGTCTTGTGGCGGGCTCGACGGCTCTCACGTTTGCCGCGGGCGACTTCGAGGCCGCCCGGTTCATGCTGAACGTTACGGACGCCGGCGCACGAGAGCGGATCGCCAGGGCCGCCAGCGCATCGTGTGAAGCCGCTGCGATGTGTCCCGACCCATCGAAGAGGGCGGAGGTCGTCCGCGAGTCCGGGCGGCGCCTGGACTCGCTCCTGGAGAAGGACCTCGCTGCAATAGACGCGGTGGCATGCCTCTTCCCGCCGCAGGACGCCTCGCGGGCGCGGGTCCGCGAGATGGCGCGAGCGTTGAAGAGAGGCATCCGCGCAACTGCCAGGACGTGCCGGGCGAAAGTGGAGCTTTTCGCGGGCGTCACCGCGGCCGGCAAGCGCGAGGCCGCCGGACGGCGGGAGACGGGTAACGCCGGTGACGAAGCATCGGGCGGCGCTGTCTACGTGCGTCTCTTCAAAGGGCCGGTCGACCCGTTGCTGCTGCACGACAGGGTGGGCGAAAAGCGCCGCGAGTATTATGAAGGAAGGCAGAAGGACGACCCCAGTTTCCAGCTGAAGCTCATCGAGGCCGTGAACTACATGGACGGCAGGCGCGCACTGGGGAGGATCGCCGCGCTGGTGGCAGCGGAGTTCCCTGGGTTCACCCTCGATGACCTGAAGGGATTCGTGGAGGACCTTGAGAAGGCAGGTCTCGTGCGCAGGAAGTGAGACGACGATCATCCACATCGACATGGACGCGTTCTTCGCCGCCGTCGAGCAGTGGGCCCACCCCGAGCTTCGAGGGAAACCCGTGATCGTGTGCGGGGACCCCGACGGCAGGGGGGTGGTCTCCACGGCGTCATACGAGGCGCGGGCCTTCGGTGTGCGTTCGGCCATGCCTGTAAAGGAGGCCAGGCGCCTGTGCCCGCAGGGGGTTTTCCTCTCGAGCCATCTCTCGGATTATGCGGCGATCTCGGAGCGCCTTCTCGAGGTGTACCGGCGCTACACCCCTGTTGTGGAACCGTTCTCCATCGACGAGGCCTTTCTCGATGTCACGGGGTGCGAGCGCCTGCACGGGGACGCTGTGGCGATAGCGCGAAGCATCAAGGAGGAAGTACGGCGGCATCTGGGCCTCACGTGCTCGGTGGGGGTAGCTCCGAACAAGTTCCTGGCCAAGATGGCCTCTGATATGCATAAGCCTGACGGGCTAACAGTCATACAGGCGGAAGACGTGCCCAGAGTCATCTGGCCTCTGCCTGTGGGGAAGCTTTACGGCGTGGGGGAGAAGACGGCAGGCGCGCTTGCATCGATGGGCATCACCACTGCGAAGGCCCTTGCTGAAGTGCCTGTAGAGATGCTCACGGCGAGGTTCGGCGTCATGGGGCGCGTCCTGCACGACGTGGCGAACGGCATCGACAGTAGCCCCGTGGACCCAGGGGTGTGGGAGCGGCCGAAATCCGTCGGCCGCGAGACAACGCTCGCCGAAGATTCAGCGGATGAGGAGGCGCTCGTGCGGCACCTCCTGTCCCTGTCGGAGCAGGTGGCAAGGCGATTGCGCAAACACGACCTCGTGGCAAGGACCGTCACGCTGAAGCTTAGATACTCGGACTTCACCACCCTCACGAGATCGCATACCCTGGACGATTTCACGTGCTACGACGAGGACTTATACCGAGCGGCCGTCGAGCTTTTCCGCTCCAACTGGACGCGTTCGAGAAAGGTGCGCCTTATCGGCGTGACCGCGTCCACCCTCGCGCCATCGCACGACTACACCTGTCAGCTTGCGCTCTTTGAGGGGCCGCTCTCGCATGAACGAAGGAGAAGCCTTGCCTCCGCCCTCGATAGAGTCAGGGACAGGTTCGGCGAGGGCGCGGTCACCCGGGCAAGCCTCATCGATATCGCGCCGCGCCGAAGGCCCGGGGACGGCTACGGGCGCGACAAGAGCCGCAAGGGAGGGTAAGCAGCGTATGGTGCTCATCGGGACGGCCGGGTTCAGCTACAAGGACTGGAAGGGCGTGTTCTACCCGGAAGATATCAAGGACGGCGAGATGCTGGCGTTCTATGCCAAGCACTTTCCCTGCGTCGAGCTTGACTTCGCATACTACCAGATGCCTTCGGTGCGGACCATGGAGGGGCTTGCGCGAAAGGTGCCCGATGGGTTCGGGTTCTGCGTGAAAGCCAACAAGGCGATGACCCACGAACTGAAGGGGGCGGAGGGCGAGGCGAACGAGGCGGACAATGAGGCCGCCTTCAGGGCGTTCGCCGATGCGTTGCAGCCGATGACGTGCCGCGGCAGCCTCGGGTGCGTGCTGGCGCAGTTCCCGTGGGGATTCAAGCGGACCCAGGAAAACGTGGACTATATCAGGCGGTTTCGGGACCGCCTGAAGGACATGGACGTGGTCGTCGAGTTTCGCAACCGCGAGTGGATACGGCCGGATACGTTCGAGTTTCTTCGTGCAGAGGGCCTCGGGTTCTGCGCCGTGGATGAGCCCAGGCTCCGGGGGCTGGTGCCGCCGATGGCCGAGGCGACCTCGGACATCGCGTATGTGAGGTTCCACGGGAGGAACGCTGAGAAGTGGTGGAAGCACGAGCAGGCGTGGGAGAGGTACAACTACCTCTACTCCGAGGCGGAGCTCGAGGAGTGGATCCCCAGGATCAAGGCCCTTGACACGCGGGCCGCGAAGACGTACGTCCTGTTCAACAACTGCCATGCCGGGCAGGCCGCGGAGAACGCGAGGATGCTTCGGGACATGATGAGACTCGACCTCGGCGACTGACGGGGCGCTTTGGATCTGGCTGGCCGGAGCGGCAGCGCCAACGGGGCGCGCCGCAAGCGTGCATGGCGTCTCCGGAGTGCGACGTCGGTAGCTCCTGGAGAGCCGGGGTAGCAGTGGTGATTACTGAATCTGCGGCCAGGGCGGTCCCGCCGCAGCGAGGAACAACGGTGCGGGTCCGCCCGTTGTAGACAGGTGGGCATTCGCGCCATGCCATGCCATGCCATGCCAGGGTATGGTATGCTATGCTCGGACGGGACAGGACAGGACAGGACAGGAAAGAGACGCGCAGGCCTGGCCGGCGCGAGTTGGGGGATGGGAAGCTGTGTTGACAACGCTGGTTCGGTGCAGGACTGTTGTGAAGGTGCTCATGGCCGCGGTCGTCCTTGTGCTCGTAGCTTCGTCCGTGGACGCTGCTGCGCCGGAGACCATCAATGTCCAGGACGTCCTCAAGCAGATCCAGGGTGCGAACGCGAGGATCCGCGACCTCACCTGCGTCCTTGAGTCTGTCTACAATCGGGGCGGCGTGGACGAGACCGTGACGATGCAGGTGGTCTTCAAGAGACCCGACAAGTATCACATAACCTATCTGGCGCCCAAAGCCAACGAAGGTACGCGCGTGATACTGACGAAGGGTGCAGGGGTCATCCTGCCGAAAGATGGGCACTGGAAGACGTACGACTCCATGTCGGTGGCGGGACTCGAGACCCTCACCTACATGCTGAGGTTCGTGAGGGACAGCATCGCCGACGCGTATGACGTGCAGGTCTCTGAGAGGGCGGACATACAGGACAGGGTGGCATATGTCCTCAGGGTGCAGGACCGGAAGGCCCCGGTGGCTGACCCGGACATCGTCTGGATCGACAATGTGAAGTCCCTCGTCATCCAGGCCCAGACAAGCGCTCTCCTGGGTGAGCCGGCGCTGCTGCGTCTGGGGACGATCCAGGAGGGCGAGAAGGGCGACTGGAAGTCGTATACCCTCACTGTCACCGACCTGCGCGGCGACAGGAGAGGGGAGATCACCATGACTCAGGTGGAAAGAGGCGTCTTCCTGCCAACCAGGGTCGAGCTGTGGTCGACTCGCGGCCGCGTCGAGCAGGTGCTCCGCGACATCAAGGTCAACACGGGGGTAAGGGACGACCTGTTCGTCGTGAAGGAAGCCGAGGAGATGCGGACGAAGCTGAAACAGGCCCAGTCGGCGTACAGCCGCAGAAAGTATGATCAGGCCATCCAGGCGTACGAGAGGGTGCTCGAACTCGACCCCGAGAACATCGAGGCCAGGTGCGACCTGGGGCTTTGCTACTGGCTGGCGGGCAAGACCGACAGTGCCGTCGAAGAGCTGGAGAGGGTCCTCAAGGCGAAGCCGGACTATCTCCCTGCCTGCAACAACCTGGGTTTCATCCTGGCCGAGACGAAGAGGGATCTCGAGCGCGCAGTCACGCTCCTCGAGAAGGCAGTGGACGGCGAGCCCGCGAACCCGGTATACATGGACAGCCTGGGCTGGGCCTACTTCAAGCAGGGGCGGCTGGATGAGGCGGAGAGGACCACCAAGCGAGCGCTTCTGTTCCCGTCGGACTTCCCGGAGAAGACCCTTGCCACGGCGCACTACCATCTTGCCATGGTCTACGAGGCCAAAGGCATGAAGGAAGAAGCGATGCGGGAGATGCAAAAGGCTCTGGACGTCGATCCATTCAACTCGATGCTGCGCGGGGAGATGGCGAGGCTGCGCCGGGGCTAAGCGTGGGTCAGACTTGCCGAGTCTCCAGCACCTGTGGTGCAAGCGCTGGTTTCCGAAGAGGTGATCATGAGCCCCGAAAAGCTCTGGAGGCCCGGTTCAAAAGGCGCCTTGAGCCACCCACGGCGTCTTGTACGCCATGGTAGACAACGCGTGGGAAGCCGCGTCCGCTGTGGAGGTGGATCCCGCTCTGGTGTTGCTGAGGAAGGCTTTGACGATTGAGAAGAGCGGTTGTATAATACCCCTGGGAGTATCCTCTCGATGGGGAAGGGCAGGGGAGAGGGAAGGCCCTCGAGTCCTGGCGAAATGGAGGAATCTGTAACGTGGCTATCTATGAGTTCATATGTACGAAGTGCGGCACCAAGTTCGAGGAGCTCATCATGGGCAGCACACATTCTGACGTAAAGTGCCCGAACTGCGGCGGCAGCGAGGTCAAGCGGCTTGTGTCGACGTTCGGGTACAACGGGGGCTCCGGCTTCAAGAGCACGACCTCGTCGTCCGGCGGGGGGTGCTCGTCATGCGGCGGTGGAACGTGCAGCACATGCCACTAAGTGTGGAGCCGTGAGTTGGCGGGGGAGTGCACGACGGTCTTCGAGCGCGGCCTCAAAGACGACATAGCTGAGAAGGCCATTGACCTTGGGTTCAGAGTGGTGCGGGTGACGGGCGCCGACCCGCTCGGCACATGGGAGGTCGAGGTCGCGCGGCGTCACCGTGAGGGCATGATTGGCGAAAACGAGCAACACCTGCGCAATTTGGGGGCCGACCCGAGGCATGTCATGCCCGGGGCGGCCTCAGTCGTAATCCTTGCAAGGCCATATGCGCCTTTCGCATGGCCTCTCCCGGAAGGGATGGCGGGTTACTCGGCTTACTACCGGGCGTACCCGCAGGGGCGTGCCGCCGCGCGGCAGCTTGCCTCGGAGTGCGAGCGCCTGGGGGTTCGGGCCATCGCAGGGCCGAGGCTCCCGAACAAGGCTCTTGCGGCGCGGGCAGGCCTCGGCTCTTTCGGCAGGAATTCGCTGGTCCACTGCCAGCAATTCGGCTCCTTCATAAGCATCCATTCGGTTCTCATCGACGCCGCCCTCGAACCAGACGAACCCGCGGCGGAGATATGCGATTGCGGCGGGTGCGCCGCCTGCGTTAGTGCGTGTCCTACAGGAGCGATCATGCCGGGCGGCGCCATCGACCTCCGCAGGTGCGTGCGGGCGTACATGAGCTCCGGCGAGGTTGTCCCGCTAGAATTGCGAGAGGCTTACGGGACCAGCATCCTCGGCTGTGAGGCCTGCCAACGGGCATGCCCGCGGAATGCGAAGGCCCTACAAGAGGCGGTGCCGCCCGCGGCCGGGGACCCGGAGGTGTTCAGCCTCGCCGGCCTGTTCTGCGATGATGAGGGTCAGCGTCGGGAGCGCCTCGAAAGGATGGCTGTGGCCATCGGCACGAACTATGCACGAGAAAGGCGCGTTCTCACAGATGCGGCGATTGCCGTGGGCAACAGCGGCGACCCTGGCCTTGCGGCTGCCGTCGCGCATGGTCTCGGGCACCTGCAGGCGCCGGTGAGGGCCCACTCGGCCTGGGCGATCGGGCGGCTCGGGGCTCGAGCGGCGAAGTCGGCCCTTGAGAAGGCTCTCGGGGTGGAGCAGGACCCAGAAGTTGCGCGCGAGATCAAATGGGCCCTCGAGCAGATGGGGTGACGTACTCCGTTGACTGAAGTGAGCGGCATCTCAGGCGGCAAAAGCCGCCTTTGACTTGGTTTCCAGGCAAACCCTCGGCGCCCTGGCCTTGCCGTGCTAGTTGACATAAGATATATTATGCGATCCAATTGAGGGGAAGCGCCGGGCGCCAGGAAGCGCGCCCAACGGGGGGCAACTGGCAGCACTCACTTCGCTGTGGCCAGCCTGTCGGCACTCGGCGAACCGTCATCGTTGATCCCGACCTGCACCAGGAGCACCTGCCCCGGGCGAAGGGTCGTGCTGGAAAGGCCGTTCAGCGCGATGATATCATCCACAGCGGCGCGGAGGTCGACCTCCTTGCCGACGTGCCTCCGGGCTATGGACCACAGGGTATCGCCAGGCGTGACGACCACCTCGACAGCTGCAACCCCGGGGTCGGGGGCGCGATGCTCGGCGCGCGTGGCGCCAAGCGTGATGCCGACCACCGACGCGAGGGCCACCGCGCACAGGAGGAACACACCGACCTCGCAGTATCGGCGTCCGCGGAACTCTACCCGCACCACTTTGCTTGCGCTTCTCACTGGCTAACCCCTCCCCGTTCCCTGTTGGCTTATTGGAAAACATATGTTCGGCTGCCAATCCCATGATAGCACGAACCTATGTTTGGATCAAGGGGTTTTCAAAGATAATCTAGCAAGGATCCCCGGGGTGTGGAAAGGGTGTCGAACAACCGTTTGCGCTCTGCTATGCCCTGTGGTATAATGCGATTTGAAGAGATGAGAGCCCGGAGCGAGGTGTTTTACGAGATGCCGCGTAAGAGGTCTCTTGCTATCTCCCGTCGCCAGCAGCAGATCCTCGATTTTATCACGAAGCAGGCTGAACTGCGCGGGTATCCTCCGTCGGTCCGCGAGATCGGACAAGCGGTGGGGCTCAGGTCCACCTCCACAGTTCACGGCCACCTCTCCCAACTCGAGAAGAAGGGCTACATACGACGCGATCCCACCAAGCCACGGGCCATCGAAGTGCTGCCGGCATCAGGCAGTGTGCGTCCCGGCGGGGCGTACTCGGTCCCCGTGGTGGGCCGCGTGACAGCCGGTCAGCCGATACTGGCCGTCGAGAATATCGAGGACTACTTCCCGCTTCCGAGGGACTTCGGACAACAGGGCAGTCTATTCATGTTGAAGGTACGCGGTGACAGTATGATTGAGGCGGGGATACTAGACGATGACCTCGTCATCATAAGGCAGCAGGACACGGCTGACAACGGCGACATCGTCGTCGCCCTCATCGATGACGGGGCCACCGTCAAGCGTTTCTTCAAGGAAGCGGATTGCATCCGCCTGCAGCCTGAGAACAGGTTCATGGACCCCATCATAGTGAAAGATGTGGCGATACTGGGCAAGGTCGTCGGCCTGGTGAGACGCATCCACTGACTTCGGGGTATGGGAGGGGTCCTACTGGACCCCTCCGACTCCCTTACGGCGCGCCCTGGCGTCCTTCAGTGCCCTCCCGTCCACTCCGATGGTCTTGAAGAAGACTTCGAGAGCCTGTTCCTCGCCCTTGGCATGGGGATCGGTGTCAGTTTGCGCAGAGTCTCCATTGGCAACGGGCAGGGTCGCATACTGCTCGAGCGCGATTTCGCATGCTCCCGGGACGCCGTGCTTTTCCACCAGAGACATCAACGTTTCGTACTTTTGCTTTCGTGCGGTGGCCATTTTCATCCAGAGGTCCGGATTGGGGGCAAGGCTGCTGATGAGGATGTCCTGCTTGGCGAGACTCTTGAGTCTTTTCAGGCCTCTGATAACGTCCTCCGCATTCAGTTGAATCACCCACGTCCCCTCCTGTTTGGTTTGTTGGTGACCTTCGATGGCCGGACTCTCGACCCAGGCCACAGAAACAGTAAGGCCGGGGCATCAACAATCCATTGCCCCGGCCGGGTCTTTCGCACTCACGACCATGGTGACCACTTCGTCGCCAGAGAACCCGTAGCCACACGCACGCGCGCCCCTACTCACATACCCGAGGAATTCGTCTCCACGCTTGAAGGGCCTTCCGTTGCACCGCTCGGCAACGCAGCGGGGACCTGCGTCGGTCCCGGGCCCGGGCATTGCAGCGAAGACGCCTCCCCGGGGCTGTGCGCCGAACTGGCTCAAGATGGACTCCCCCTTCTTCGCGACAGTTCATCCTCTGGTTGTATTATAACACATCTTCCAGTCCCATATCACTACCTTTGTGTTGGAATCGATCGCAGCCGGAAATCGTGCTGCTAAAGAGGCGTTCTCCGGGCCCGCGGCCGGGAGCGGTTGATAGCAGGCCTATCCAGAGCCGCCACGGCGCACGTTGAAGTGGTTCAGAGCGCGCTCACGCGGCGGGCGGCGGGGGGCGTCGCGCGCGGGACAGGTGCGCAAGTCCCACCAAGGCGCCCGAATCTCACCGGGGCGCTCGGATCTCACCCAGGCGCTCCGATCCCACCCAGGTACCCGGGTCTTGCGAGGTCTTACGAGGACGCCACGCCGAACATTCCCCCGACGCCTCCAGCGATTGTGGAGAGAAGGAGCCTTCTCAGTGTCGTACCGGTGAGAGGCACGGTCGCAGGGCTTCCTGCACCTGCGACGAGGACCGCCGATGCGAAAACAAGGCCTACCAGCCCTCCACAAATAAGGCCGCGTCTTCCGGACTTCCTCCCAGCCACGAAACCCCCTATACCTGTGGCAAGGTAGCTTCCCGCTGATGCGAGCGTGCCGAGAAGACCCGCCTCTGGGGAAGCGAAGTAGTCATAGACGGCAACAACCAGGAACACTGCGATCAGCGCAGCCACGGAAGCCACAACGCCCATCATGACCGCGAGAAACCACCCGCACTCGGCCGTCTCGGACCCGGTGTCCCTCTCGGGCTTTCCCGTGTCGGGCCTTCGCTTGCTCGTCCTGTCCGCAGCCATACGTTGACCACCCCCGCGGAACGCAAAACGTGAAGGGATGGATTACGTTCCATGACTAGCTTATTCGCGGAGGTGGCCGATAATCACCAGGAGGCGCTCGTTACGCTCGTTACGGTGTGTCCAGGTGGTCGAGCGCCTCCTTGACTTTCTTCATGTCTTCCCAGACAGGGCGCTTCTTCGTCTCGTCGCGGAGGAGGGCGGCCGGGTGGAACGTCGGCATGTACATGATGCCGTCCTTCTTGAACCAGGTGCCCCTCACTCGCGTTATGCGCGCTTTCTTGTCGATGAGCGTCTGGGTTGCAAGAGCGCCCAGGCACACGATTATCTTCGGCCTTATGGCCTGGATCTGGGCGATGAGGTGAGGCAGGCATGCCTCAGCCTCTTCCCACGTGGGAAGGCGGTTTCCGGGCGGTCGGCACTTGACCACGTTTGCGATGTAGACCTCGTCACGCTTGATGTCTACCGCAGCGAGGATCCTGTCCAGGAGTTGCCCTGCCGCGCCCACAAATGGCCTGCCCTGGATGTCTTCCTGCTGTCCGGGTCCCTCACCCACGAACATGAGTCTGGCGTGCGGGTTCCCCTCGCCGAAAACGACCTGGGTGCACCCGGCCCGGAGGTCACACCTCTGGCACGTCCGGCATCCTCTTTCGAGCTGCGTCAGACTCGCTGCGGTCTGCTCCGCCGCCACCTTTTCGCTTCCCTTCTCATTTCCGTCCTCTCTTCCCTCTCCCATTCCCTCTCCCCCGGCTTCCACCGTCCCGGGCACTGCGCCAGGTCCTCCGTTCGATATGCAGACCGGCGCGTCCTCCGGGGTGGACGCAAGCTCAGGCCAGAGGATGGCCTGCCCAGGGTGCGCCTGGTCCGTGGACTCCCCTGTGAGCGCGGCTACCTGCGACTGTTCGTCTATTGCTATTCCGGCTACGTCGTCGAAGATGGGGAGCGGCGGCTGCCACTCACTGTCCGGCACCTTTCCTCGCCTCCTGAAGCGCTGTCTCGGTAGAAAGGTTCTCCATTCGCGGTCGCAAACCTGCACGTACGCTTCACCTGCAGGCATGGCATGGCATGGACAGTCTCTTCAGTTCCGTCCCGTCGCGTCCCTTGCTGTCCCGTGCCGTCCGTCCGGCCGGAGACTGACCAGAATCCAGCCGCTGCAAGCCCCGCCCTTCAGGGCCGGGGACAAGGCGCTTTCTCCGTGCGAGCGTCCACGAGCGGGCGACCGTGTGTGGGCGAGGTCCACGTCCTGTTTGACATGTTGCCAGCCTTCGAGTATACTATGCATGTAGCAACAGGATACCAGGTTTGGTCGGGGCATGGCGCAGGTTGGTAGCGCGCTTGGTTCGGGACTAAGAGGTCGGCGGTTCGAGTCCGCCTGCCCCGACCATTTCTTTTCTGCTGATGGCTTCTTCCCCCCTACGCTCCCAGGTAAGCCTTTCGTACGTCCGCGTTGGCTGCGAGCTCATCGGCGGTGCCAGAGAGCACGATTCGGCCGGTTTCGAGTACATAGCCCCGTGCCGCCGTGGCAAGGGCCTTTCGTGCGTTCTGCTCAACGAGAAGGACGCTCACGCCTCGCTCGATGAGGTCTCTTAGCACCTGAAAGGCCTTATCCACAAAGATCGGCATGAGCCCGGTGGACACCTCGTCTACCAGGAGAAGCCTGGGCCGCGCCATCAGTGCCCTGCCTATCGCTAGCATCTGCTGCTCCCCTCCGCTCAAGGTCTTGCCCACCTGGTGCCTGCGTTCGCGCAGAATCGGGAAGAGGCCGTATACCTCCTCTATGGAGGCACGTACAGTGGATCTATCCCGCTGCGAGTACGCTCCGATGAGGAGGTTTTGCTCGACCGAGAGGTCTGGGAAAACGCGCCTTCCCTCAGGTACCATCGCCATGCCGAGCGTCGCCCTTTCCCATGGGGACATGTGTCCGATATCCTTCCCCAGAAATGTGATGCGGCCGTCGAAGTTCCGGTGGAGCCCCATCAGGGTGCGGAGGAGCGTGGTCTTGCCCGCCCCGTTGGCCCCGATTATCGCGACGCTGTCCCCCTGTCCCACGTCGAAGGATGCGCCGTGTATGACCTCCATGTCGCCGTAACGCACGGCAAGGCTCTCAACGGTGAGCACCTTCACGCCTCCTTTCCCAGGTAAGCCTCGATGACGCGGGGATTGGACGAGATCTGGAGAGGTGGTCCTTGAGCTATCTTGACGCCGAAGTCCAGGACGGCGATTTCGTCACACAGGCTCATTACCACGCCCATGTTGTGCTCGACTATCATCACTGTCACCCCGCCATCCCTCACACGCTGCACGAGCCCCACGAGATCCTCGGACTCGCCGAACGTGAGCCCCGCACAGGGCTCGTCGAGGAGCAGTAGACGTGGGTCAAGGGCAAGAGCCCTCGCCACTTCCATACGCCGCTGCAGTCCGATGGGGAGCTTGCCAGCGAGGGTGCCGGCGGCGTGGTCGAGCCCTACCAGCTTCAGGAGGTCCATGGCCTTATCCCTGACGCTCTGCCGATTGTACGTACCCACGAGGCCGGAGAGCGTCCCGTACACGCGATGACCGCACCCCACGAGCACGTTATCCAGCACCGTCATGCGCGGGAAGGAGCGAACGATCTGAAACGTACGAGCGATGCCCATCCTTGCGGTACGCGCAGAGCCGAGACGGGTGATGTCCCTGCTCTGAAAGAAAACCGAACCGCCCGTCGGAGGATAGACCCCACAGACGATGTTGAAGAGCGTAGTCTTGCCCGCGCCGTTGGGGCCCACTATCCCGAACACCTGGCCTTGCCTCACGGACAGGGTGACATCCTGCAGCGCGCGCACCCCGTGGAATTGTTTGCTGACGCGGCGCATCTCGAGAAGAACCGCGCGGTGGCCTCTATCGAGATCGATCTCTACGTCGTGACCCATGCTAAACACCACCCCTCTCGTCGGCCCTGCCAGGTAGCCTTCTAGCCGCGAAGAGCGAGCGTATCCGCTCCCAGATGACGCTTCCGTCACCGATGAGCCCCTGCGGCATGAAGCGCATCATGAGAAGCAGCATGGCGCCGTACATGAGGTTGCGGTAGTCCACCAGCGGGCGGAACACCTCCGGCGCGAGCCCGAGGACGCATGATCCCAGGATAGCCCCGCGCAGGGTGCCGAGACCGCCGAACACCGCCATCGATATGATGCTGATCGACATCGGGAACCCGAAGTCCTGGGGACTTATGAACGACATGAAGTGGGCGTAGAGTGAACCTGCCGCCCCGGCGTACGCCGTGCCTATCATGAAGGCGACTATCTTGAACCGGGGGCTGTCCACCCCGAGAGATTCGGCCGCCGCCTCGTCCTGGCCCACCGCCCTGAGAGCAAGCCCCAGCCACGACCTGACCAGGCGCCTGTCGAACCAGATGCCCAGCGCCACGCATGCGGCGACGACTGGAAGGTACTCCGGCTTGGTCAGCATGTGGCCGAAGAACGAAGGATATCTGATGCCGCCGATGCCGAGAGCGCCGCCAAAGAACGACGAGTACTTGAACACCGAGACAACCACGAAGTTGATGCCGATAGTGGTAATGGCAAGCGAGTCTTCCCGCAGCCTGGTACTCACTGCGCCCAGTACGGCTCCCACGAGGGCGGTTGCGATGATCGCCACCGGAAGGGCCGCCCAGAACGGAAACCCATGTCTCACAGATAGAATGGCCGAGGCATAGGCGCCTACTCCGAAGAATGCGGCATGCCCGAGGGAGACCTGTCCCGTGTACCCGGTGATTATGTTGAGGCCCATCGTGAGGATGATATATATGCCTATGGTGATTGCGATCGTAACCTGATAGAGTCCCATCGCGTCTCACCTCCGCCCGAACAGCCCGTATGGTCTGAGAAGCAGGACCAGGATCAGGGCCACGAATGCTATGGAGTCGCGGGGCAGGAAGAGTCCCACGGGAGATATGACAAGAAACGCCTCGATGATGCCGATGAGCAGCGCTGCGATGACCGTTCCCCAGACGTTGCCGAGGCCGCCGAGGACGGCGATTGCCATGGCCTTGTACGCCGGGACGCTACCCATGGTGGGGTATACGGAATTGTAATAGAATCCCACGAGAACCCCTGCAGCGCCCGCTATCGCGGAGCCGAGAAGGAAGTTCATTGCAACGGCGCGGTCCACGTTCACCCCGAACGCAGCCGCCGTTTCGAAATCCTGCTCGGTGGCCTTCCACGCAAGGCCCAATCTCGTATGGTTGATGACGAACCATGCAAGAACCAGCAAGATGACCGCACTTGACAGCACGACCAGCTGGTTCCCGGTGACAACGGACGTGGTAACCTCGTCCAGCCCGAACGGCACCCGGACCGGCAGGGGCAGTACGTAAGGCCCGGCCGCCAGCCTGAACAGGTCTTCCATGAGGGTGAACATGCCAATAGACGCTATGAGGGGCACGATCCGCGACGAGCCCAGAAGCGGCCGGTAGAGCCACCTTTGCATCAGCACTCCAACGAGGCCGCAAACAAGCATGGCGAGCAGCGTGACGACCACCAGATTGGGCGAAAGCCGCAGTGCTACAACTCCAATGTACGCTCCCAGGGCGAAGACCCCGGCATGCGAGATGTGGAGGATTCGCAGGACGCCGTACACCATCGTCAAGCCGAGAGTTACGAGGGCGTAGATGCCGCCCATGGTTACGCCGTTGACCAGCTGTTGCCAGAACAATCCCCATCACTCCTGCTCTGCGGAGGCGATGCCCGCCGGACCCGCAGGTGGGGTCAGCACAGGCCAGGCGGGCTTCGCCCATTTCTCCACGATCACGAAGTCCTGGACAACTGCATCGCACTCACTTTTCTGGCGGCGTTATGATTGCGGGATCGCCGACCTCCGCGAAGTAGCGGAAGCGCCCATCCTTTACGATCTGCACCTGAATCGGCTTGGTGGATTCGCCCAGCTTGTTGAATCTTCGGATCACGCCCGTCGCTCCCTGGAGGTCCTTCGTTGCTGCGATTGCGTCACGGATTGCCCTGGGATCGGTCGAGCCGGCCCTGCGCAGCGCGTCGGCGATGACGAGCAAAGCGTCGAAGTTGGACGCTCCGACCATGTCAGGTTCCATTTTGTACAGTCTTCTGTAGTCCTCGATGAATGCCTTCGCAACGGGCCTTGTGTCGTCCCGGTTCAGGTTTGTTACGATTATCACGCCTTCGGAGGCCTTTCCAGCTATCTCGATGAACTTCGGAGAGTCAAACCCCTCTTCTCCCAGAATCTGTGCTTTCAGCCCCAGATCCTTCGCCTGTTTGCAGAACTGGGCAGCTTCATTGTAGTATCCGCTGGTGAAGACCACGTCCGGGTTGAGTTGCTTCAGTTTCGTGATGTACGGTGTGAAGTCCTGCTCACCCAGGGGATAAAGGCTTTCCCACAGGATCTTGAAACCGAGCTCGCCGGCTCGCTTCCGGAAGCCCTCAGCCAGAGCTCGGCCGAAGTCGTTGTCCATGGTCATCTGGCACGCGGTCTTCGCCTTTAGCACGTTGCCGGCCACTTCCCCTGCCGCAGCGCCCTCGATGGGCCCCAGCATCCCACATCGGAACACGAAGTCGCCCGCGCGGGTGATGTCAGGGTGAACAGCGAACCCTGCCACCATCGGGATCCCGGCCTGCTGGTAAATGGGCGCGACCGCCCTCATGGGAGCACTGTACGACCCACCGACCACGGCCACGACCTTGTCCTGCTCAATGAGCTTGTAAGCAACTGCAACAGCCTCTTTGGCGTCGGCCCTGTCGTCGTACACGACGAGCTGGATCGGGCGACCGTTGATGCCGCCCGCATCGTTTACCTGCTTTACAGCAAGCTCAACCGACTGCCTGACGCTGAGGCCATCGGCGGCGGCAAACCCTGTGAGCGGCGCATGCAGCCCGACCTTGATCGGCTCTGCGCCCAGCGCGGTAGTCCCGAGAAGGCCTACCAGCAAGATTACAGCAACCAGTGGAACCCACCGACCTGAACTTCTCATCCTTCTGCACCTCCGTGTTCATGTCCAGCGGTATGGTAGACCTATGGCGTCCTCAACCCACGACGGCCCATCGCTATGATCCCGCTGTGGGAATTTCATGGTACCCACGCGCTTGGCCGCGTTGCGGGACCTTGAGCCGGCCCGGCCCGGCCCGCTCCACCTCAGTTCATGACACGTCACCTCCCCTCCGAACTCCACCCCCTTCGTGTGGTACCCGCCGGGGCCCCCGCCTTCCGCGGATTCGGGACTCCGCAGGCGGGGTCTGCAGGATGAACACGCCGGCCAGCACGAGGGTCGCCCCCACGAGCTGCCAGGGCGCGAGCCTTTCGCCCAGTATGGCGTAGGCCAGGATAGCGGTGGCGGCGGGCTCCGCCATGCAGACTATCCCGGCGTGGCTTGCCTCGATGTAATTCAGGGACCGCACGTACAGAGCATAGGCCGCGAGCGTGGGACCCCATGCGAGGCCGAGGATGAGTAGCCACGCCTGCAGGGGCAGCGCGGTCACAGACCCAAGCCGTCCTCCGGCGAAAATGAGGAGAAAGAGGCTACCGAATCCAAAGGCATACAGCACCGAGGTCCATGACGAATACTTCTTCAGCGCCTGTTTGCTGAGAAGCGTATAGGAGGCGTAGGTGACCGCCGCTCCCAGGCCAAAGAGGGTGCCGGCCGGGTTCAGAGCGAGGAGCCTGGAGTCGTAGCCGCCAGCCACCAGGAAGCACCCGGCGAATGTCACGACAAGCGCTATCACTTTCGCCCTCGTAAGGCGTTCCGCGAAAAACGCTGCCGCACCAAGCGTCACGTATACAGGAGACGTGTACAGGAGGATGACTGCCGTGGTGGCCGTCGTGCGCCTCAGCGATTCGAAATACGCCGTGTAGTTGAGGGCCACGCCCACAAGGCCGAACACGGCGAAGAACCAAAGGTCCTCCCGGCCTACGTGCAGCTTGCTCCGGTCACGCACCGCGAGGAGCGCGATGAGCGTAACAAAGGCGATGGACCCGCGCAAGCTCACCAGCACCACAGGGTCCACGTCGTACCTGTAGATGAACTTCGCGAATATCCCGAGGGTGCCCCAGATGACTGCAGCTGCGAAGGCCATGGCATACCCAAGGGCCGCGCAGGAAAGCCTGAGGCTGCGCGCTGCTATGAGTGTGCCGTCTTGCGTCGTCCTGGTCTCCATATCATCCTGCATGCCAGAGGGGCCATCCTTCTGCGCTCAGTGGTTCGTAGGGCACTGTCGCTATTGTTCAGGGATATAGATGTTCGTCAGCCGACCGCGAAACCCTGCAGAGCAGTCACGTCCTTTGCATCTCTGCCGGAGTGCCCCATGACGACAGATCCTCGATATGGGAAAGAACCAGGATCTGGCGGCTGCCGGCCATCCGCTTCAGGCTCGCGCCGAGGTTGACGAGCCTTGCGCTGTCACAGCTTGCAAAGGGGTCGTCGAAGATGAACGGAAGACGCCAGTCATCTGCGAGAAGGTCGGCGATGGCGAGCCTCAGCGCAATGTACAGCTGATCCTGGGCGCCCTTGCTGAGCTGGGAAGGGTCGCACGGAATGCCGCCGTCGTCGATGCGGATCGCGAAGTCATCCTCGATCACCACCGCGCGCCCCTGCACGCCGGTTATCCGCGCAAAGTGCTCGGTAGCCGCACCCTGAAGTCGGCCCCGGTGCGACTTCTGGAAGTCAGTGATGGCCCCTTCAAGCTCCACGCAGGCAAGCGTGAGAGCGTCAGCCAGAAGCTCCACCTCTTCACGCTGGCGCTTGAGCGCCGCGAGTTCGACCTCGGCCTGGGCGATGTTCACCGGGGTCTGCCCTTCCAGGCGCCCTTGCTGCGTTGCCAGGTCTCCCCTCTCGTTCTCGAGTGCAGCGACCCGGTTGCCGAGCCGCTCGACCTCGTCGTTCAGCGACCTCCACTTCGTTTCGAGACTCTCCACGTTGTCGGCCTCGCCAACCTCGGGCAGCCCCGGGTTCTGGGTCACCAGCTGTTTCCAGGCCGACAACGCCTCAGCCGCACTGTTGTCCTGGTTCGTTTTCTTCTCGCGAAGATCATCGATGGACGAGACGCCGTGCTGGCTGAGGAGGGTAGCGAGGGATGCTCGCATGCGCTCCAGCTTCTCGATGCGCCCGCGCCTCTCGGACCATCTTCGGCGTGCCTCGAGGGGATCGCCGTTCGATGCCTTCAGGACGGTCTCAAGCAGGCGCGTGGCGGCCGTGTCCTTGGCCTCAAACTCCCTCTGACGCGTCTTCAGGGTGTCGATTTGGCCTGTCCCGACTTCTATGGTAGCATGCGCGGCCTGAATGGCCCGCGCGATCTTCTCGTAGCCTGCGGCTTCGGTGGTTGCCCTCTCCCACCACGACGCATCGCACTTCTCGAGAGAAGCGACGAGGTCCCCGATGGTCGTCGCATCTTCAGGCGATGAAGCCACGGAAACGAAGCCGGCGCTCTCTCTCCACACGTCGTCTACGCCGGGCGCATCCGGCGAGACACCGGCAGCCGCCTCAGGCTCGCACCCGAAAGACTCGTGTGCGAAATCCTCCACGAAGGTCTTGAGGCGGTTGCGTTTTTCCTGGACGCCCTTCCACTCGGAGACCGCAGCCTCGACATCGCCGAAGCGCCCCGTGAACCTCTCCGTGACCTTGATGAACGTTTCGCGCTCCTCGCGCGCGCGTTGGAAAGCCTCCCGCGCCTGTTTCCTCGCTTCCTCTGTCGGGAGGAGCGCCATCTTTTCGGCAAGCGCCCGTGCCTCTTCGTCGCGCTGCTCGGCCCTTGCGAACATGGCTCCGAGCGCGGCCTCGTCGTCAGACGCGACGCCTGCGGAGCCGAGAGCCTCGCGCAGGGACGCGAGCTCCTGCAGGCAGGTGCCAAGCTCGCTTTCGAGCCTCCGTACCTCGACCTTCGTGGAGCCGACCCTGCGGGCATGAAGCGCGCCCGAAGCCACGTACCCCGCCAGCCCGAGGAGGACGGATGCGGCAAGGGACACCCACACGCCCTGCGCCCCGGCCGCCGCCTGCCCCCGCCCCCATGCCAGCCATGCGATGATGCCTGCCACGAGTGCGGACGCGACGGCGGCCATGGCACGCGCGCCCTGGGGCGTAACCAGCAGTCGCCTGCGCTCGGCAAGGGCAGCCTCGATGTCTCGCTTCCTGCGGAGCGCATCCAGCTTTCGTCGTATCGTATCGGCCGATCCCGGGCCAAGGGCGGCGATATCGGCATAGCGCCTTTCGAAGTCCTGCCGGTCCCGGTCAAATGCCTCGATTCGGCCGTCCATGGCTTCGAGCTCGTGACGGGCCCTGTCGAGGTCGCGCTCGAGCTCGGCGAGCCTGGCCGAATATGATTCGACAAGCCGCAGTTCGCCAGGGGTGGCCTCCGCGAAAACGCGGAACCTCTCCAAAATCTCCGTCTCACACGCGGCGAGCTCGCTTCGCCTGGCTACGAAATCGCGCCAGCGCTGCACCAGCTCGGCCGCGCTGCGCCGCATTCTACGCACGGCAGCCTCAGGCCCAGGCTCCAGATCGCCCCAGCTACGAAGGGTGCGCAGCTCCTTCGTGAGCCGCTCCACTTCAGCCTCTTTGCTCTTGACGGCATTCTCGGCGTCCAGGATCCCCCGGGCCACCTCGGCCAGCTTCTCCCTGATGGATACGAGCTCATCCAGCCTGGACTCGATGTCGCCAGGTGCGCCTTCGAACTCGGGATAGGTCTCCTGAATCTTCTCTGCCTCCAGGTCAATCTGGGCGGCGAGGCGGCGGGATTCGTCCAGGGCGGATGCGAGGCTGGACTGCTCCTGCAGTGCCTGACGGTACTCTGCACGGAGCCGCCTCCACTCGGACCAGGCGTTCAGGATGGACTCTTTCGATTTGAGGACCTTCCTGGCCTCGCCGAGCTCGCGCTCGACATCGGCAAGTCTCTTGAGGATCGCCTGGAGCGAGTCTACGGTATGGCGGGCGGAATCGACCTGCGACTGCAGGGCCTCTATGCGTGAGCTGACCTCCTCGAGCCTCCGGTCGTTCGTCTGGTTGCGGGTGGTCACGCCCCTGTCCCTGGTCCCCTTGGTCTGGGCCGAAAGCTCCCCTATGAGAGAACCAAGCGCCTGGGCGAAACCTGCTCCCGCGCCTGACAGGAGTTCCTGGACGTTCCTATCCAGCTGTTTTGCTTCGGGAACGGGCTGCTTTACGCAGAAGGTGGATTCGAAGAGGTCGCGCGAGGTCATGCCGAAGATCTCCGCAAGCTTCTTCTCATAGGTTACGTTGGGCTTCCTCGTCGCGCCTGGGTTGTGCTCGCCGGCAACGAGGCTCACGTACCTGCCGTTTTCCAGCTTCGCGAGGGAGACCCTGTGCGTGTTGAAATCGCGGCGGATCCTGTATACGGCCCCGTCCGCCTCGAACTCGACTTCGCCCTCGAAGCGCGCCGGGTTGTCCCAGTTCCTGAACCGGGCCTGTCCGAACGTCGCCGGATCGGTCCTGGCAGGTAACCCGAATATGGTGGCGAGAAGCCCTGCGACCAGCGAAGACTTACCGTGCTCGTTAGGGGCGACAAGGGTGTTGATGCCGTCCTTGAATCTCACTTCGACCTTATCCCGGTACGGCCCGAAGCCTGTGAGGGCCAGCCTCCTGAACCGGATGTCCTTCACCGCTTGCCACCCCCTCCCTGGAACGCCGCGAGGCCCTTGCGCATGGCGAGTTCCAGCACCTTCTTCTCGCGCTCGTCTGTCGCCTGCCCGATCCTCTCCATGAGTCGCTTCACGAAACACCCCCTCACTGTGGGTTCCGAAGCGAGCTGCCTCGTGAACTCCTCGCTGAGGAAGGTGGTTCCGTCGACGACTTCGGCGTGGAAGAACTCGCCTTGCAGCGAGGCGGCGAGGGCGCCCACATCCATGGCGAACGGCGGCGCGCCCTTCAGCGTGATCCTGATGAGAGCGCCGGCGTCGGCGCCGGCAGTGCGGCGACACGCGTCCACCAGCGCGTCGTGGGACGGCGCCGCGGACACATCGATCTCCGCCGAGACATGCCTTCGCACCGGGACAGGCGCGGCCTTTACGGCCACGCCTGTCCCGTCGAACTCGACCACGGTGAACTCGCCTGTGCCAGGGTCATCGAATCCCTTCGCCTCCACCATGCCGGGATAAACCGCAATACTCCTGCCGACCCTGGACTCGGTGTGCCTGTGGATGTGCCCGAGGGCGACATAGTGGTACCCGGCTGCGGCAAGCGCCTGCGACGCTATGGGGAGGCTTCTGTCGCCGGCGTCCCAGTCGAGGGAGCCGTGGAAGACCCCAATGTGTATGCCGGCATCGCCCGCACGCGGGAGGCTTCCCAGCTCCTCGGTGCGCGTAAGCCCTCCTGTGTAGGCCAGGGAATACACGAAGACGCGCGTGCCGTCGAGGTCGCGCGAGACGACCAGCTCCGGCATGGGATTTCGCACGAGTACGCCCGGCCACGAGTCACCCCGCTGCCTGTATACGGAGTCATGATACGTGATCTCGTCGTGGTTGCCGGGGACGGTCACCAGGAACACGCCTGCCCGCACCAGTCGCGCCAGCTGCCGCACGGCTTCCTCGGTCACGGCAGGGTCCGGCCTGTGGGACTCGAAGAGGTCGCCTGCTATGATGACCATGTTGATGCATCCATCCGGGGAAAGCGCGAAATCAACCGCTTTCCTGAGGAGCAGGTTCCGTTCCTGTCGGCGGACCTCGGCCCTGTCCCCGGGAAGGTCACACGGGGACCAGCCGAGGTGAAGGTCTGCAAGGTGCAGACACCGGAGCACGGCCCATCACCTCGCCGGAACAATGTCCATCCAAACAATACCACAGTTCTTCAGGGATTGGAAGGGTTCACAGGATGATGCAGGACGCTGCGAGCGCGCCGTCCCCGGAGTGCAACACCGGCAACCCTGGAGATCCCCTGCACGCTGAAAAGCAGCGCGGATTTCTGGCGATCTACTCAGCTTCGCGTCCGGCCAGGTACAGGAGAACGAGCGAGGGGTACAGCACGAGCAACGCAGCCGCGACGATGCCGGAATCGTTGGCGAGGATAGCCACGGCCGCAGCGACGAGGCAGGCGGCCAGGGACGATGTAAACCCAGGGTGAGCCCTCATGAGCTTCTTTGCGAGTCCCACCGGCCGCACCCACAGGACGGCCACGGCGCCGAGAAATGCGAGGAGCGCGCGGGTCCATACAGTGTACCGGATGAGCTTGAGGCTCATGGATACCTTGCGCCGCACGATGTCGACGAGCGCCCCGGGGCCCCCGACCCACACGGCGCGGGCCGCGCGGCCCCAGTGGGAGACAGGCCCGCCCGGTCGCAGAGCGTCGGCGACGGAGACCCCCGCAACGAGGACCAGCGCGAGGGCAGCGACCACCGCGACTTCGCGGCGGGTGACCCGTCGTCCCAGGAACAGCGTGTACGCCACAGCGAACCCGGCCGCAGCGGTCAGAGTGCCCCCCATATTGGCGCCCAGCGTCGGAGAGGCAAGCACCAGGAGCGCCGCGACGAAGACGGCGCCGATGCCTGCAAGGACCGTGCCGCGCCCCGCGGGCCGCGCCCCGCGGGCGCGCAGCGCGTCGAGCGAAAGACCGCTTCCGGCGATGAGGGAGCCGACCAGCACGCCCATGTACTCGTTGCCTATCCCGTAGAACCTGGCCCCTCCTATGGGGTCGTAGCCCAGCACGGACTTTTGCATGAGCCTGGCTCCCAGGAGCGCGTCGCAGACGATTGCAAGCCCTGTGGCGAGGTACACGCCAGCGAAGGCCCGCGGCGCCGAACCGCACGCGGCCCGAGCGGCAATGCATACGGCAAGCGACAGAACCACGAGCCAGGAGGCTGCGGCGAGGAGGCCTGCCGGACGAACGAGCGGCAGGATGAGCATGGCGAAAGGCACGCCGCCGATGGCGAAAAGGAGCGCCCATACGGCCTGGGTGACCCGGGGTCCCCATCCGCCCCGCCTGAACCCGCCCGAAGCGCCCGCGGGGCGCGGGGCACCCGGGGCACCCGGGACGCCTTGAAATGCCAGCGATGGGACGGTGGCGGGCCGAGATCCGGCGCGCCTCACGGCGGTAACGGCGATGACGGCGAGCGCGGCCAGGGCGACGATGATCTGAAAGCCCACGAATGTCTTGAGAAGGGGTGCTCTCACGAGGTAGGTCGATGCGATTTCATCATGCATGGACAACAGCCGGTCAAGTGCCAGGGCATCTCCCTCAACGCGCATGGGAGTTCCGAGGATCCACGGCGGCTGCTTCACTTCGAGCCACGACAGGACTGATGCGGCTATATCAGTGCTGGCTACAAGGCCACTGCGCCTCGTGGTGGGCGACGTCAGAAGCCCGGGACCACGAGGCCCTTCCGGGCCGCCTGGCACGCCCGGCACGCCCGGGCCGGCCACTACGATCGGCGCCAGGCTGTGTCCTGAGGCGACCTCCCTCGCGGCGGGCGTGGGAGCAAGCACGACGAGCGCGGTGTTTGCAAGGTCCAGGGACTCGACCAGCAGGCCGACCAGCGCGTCAGCCTGCGACACTGCGAACCGCCTGGCGGTCTCGTACGCCGCCTCGGTGAGAAGCCCGGCTGCGAGGTACCGCTCGACGCGGGCCGTATCACCCGACTCGACCACGATGAGATCTGCTTCCCCGCCTATCAGGGCGTCTTTCACGCGCGCGGCGAGCCGGCTTGTGTCAGTTGCGATGCCGCCGGGGAAAACCGGCCTTCTGACGGCCATCGCGCGCCCCACGTCGCCAACGCTGACGACACCGTGGGAGTCCATGGCTATCGCCGCTGCGTACCGGCCGGGGTGACCCGGGGTATCGGAGTTCCCGAAGACTGCCGTCCTCTTCCCCGCCTGCCTCAAGGCTTCACCGAGGGCGCCGGGCATGATGTGGTAGCTCGCGTCGGAGTTGCACCGGGCGATAAGGGCGATATAGGGATGCACGACGGTTCCCGACGGCGGCGGGACGGTCCCCGTGTTTCGGGCGAGTGTGACGGCGGCCGCAGCGCCTTCCACTGCCTCGTCCCAGTTGAAGGCATGCCCTGCCTCGGGCGGGCCCTGCGCCCTCGTGCCCGCGCCGAGCGTCACGTATGTGTGCTCCGGCTGGAGGGTTTTCGCCGTGCGCGCGTTCATGAGCCCGACCGCGCCCGTCGAGGCGAGCGTCCACAGGTTGGGTGCGAGCGCCGGGTCGATGTCCCTGAGCGATAGCGCATCCACCAGCACGATGACTACGCGGATCGCGGCAGGAACCCGGGGCGCGCCCGGCGCGCCCGAGGCCGACGTTGACGGGGACAGGGCCAGCAGGGCGCATGCCGCCCCCAGGAAGAGTAAGGCAGGCCGTCGTAATGAGCACGGCCATCGCTGGTGGCGCGACCCGCGCCGTACGCCCGGCGTCCACAGCATACGAGGCGCGCGCAGTGCGGTCGGGGCTTGCAGTACAGGCTGCGGCCATGGCGCGCGTCGCGCGAGGTGGGCCGGCGCCTTGAGCCATCTAGCCGGACTGGACCCACGGCGCTTTCCAGGTGCGTTTGGACGCGGCGCGCAAGAGGACTGGCGCGGGTCTTGCACGACGCTCCCCTCCCTCCCTACCCTCTCACGCGTATGGAGAGCCTCTTGCGCTCAGCGAGGGCCTCGTAGTATACTTCCTGCGTTGCCCGCACCATTCCTTCCACCGCGAACTTCCGCTGGACCTCGGCCTGCGCCTGTTCCGCCATGCGGGCCGCCTCGTGCCTGCGGAGCAATGCATCCCGAAGACAACAGGTAAGCGCGAGCGGGTCGCCTGGTGCCGCCAGCCATCCCGTCCCGGGTGTGACGGTCTCTTCCGCTCCCGGAATCCTCGACGCAACAACCGGAACCCCCGCAGCCATCGCTTCAACGAGTGATAACGACATACCCTCGGAGAGGCTTGGAAGCACAAAGACATCGATGGCCCTGTAGAAGCACGTAATGTCCTCGATGAACCCCAGGAACCGCACCTGGTCCGATATCGCCAGTGAGGCGGCGAGCATCTGGAGATCACCACGAGCCGGGCCATCCCCGGCCACAAGGACCTCCGGTCGCAGGCCCCACCCGCGGAGGCGTGCGACCGCGTGGAGCAGCACGCCCACGCCCTTGTCCGGGATCAGCCGGGTGACGGTGCCCACCACCGCCTTCCCGGGAGCGCACGCGAATACGCGCCGCGCTTCCGCCGCTCTCTCGGGTGTAGGCGGCCATGCTCCTCTTATGAAGCAGTCGAGGGCCACGCCGTTCGGAACGTGCCTCACCTTGTCAGGCCCAAGGCCTGGGATGCGCGCATACTCGTCCCGGAGCGCGCGCGACACGGCGATCACGCGGTCGGTGACGTGCGCGAGGGCCCGCTCGAGGTAGCCGCACAGGCGTCCCTCCCGGGTGCTCTGCGTTCTCGAAAGGACTGAATTGTGGACAGTGTAGACGATGGCCGGCCTGCCCCCGGGACCGCAGTCCGGCGCCCCTGTCCCCCATCGCGCCCAGCGGGAGAGGCCGGAGGTGCGCTCAAGGAAGCGCGCGGCCGCCCTGCCCACCACCGACGCCTTGAACCCATGGAGGTGGCATATGTCCGGCCGGACGCGGCGGATGAGGCGCGCCAGCATGAGTGCCGCGGCGACGTCCCTGTGCGGGGCGGGGTCACCGTGTATGGCGACACGTTCGTATCTCCCGCAGCACCGTTCGAGGCACGCGGCGATGTGGGCATCCTCAGGAGCGGCGACGACCACCTCGAACCTGTCGCGGTCCATGCGCTCCACCAGGCTCATAACGTGCGTCCTCATACCGCCGCCCGATGGCCTCAACACATGAAGAACCCGGACCCTATCCCGCAACATTCCTGCACCTCGGCACCAGCGCTCTCCGCGCCGGTCCTTCCCGATTTGCCCCGGGCGCGTCCAAGAGAGCGCCGCAGCCCGCACTATAGGTTGCGCCCTTGGCTATGCGGATATGCCCGCCCGTCCCGAGAGAGAGCTGTCCGGTACGCCCGCAGTGCACCACGAGGTCGAAGCTCCCAAGGTCGTCGGGGAACCCCGTGCCTGCGGACCACGAGAAGTCTTGCCTGCCGTCGACTTTGCGCTCGAGCCACGCCGGGATCTTGACCCTGCCGATGTCGTCCTTCAGCGCACCTATCCCCTGCCCCGTTTTCGAGCTTACTGGCACGAGGCCAAGCGCAAGTTCCCCGCCCCAGACGTCGAGTGTCGCGGCATCCCAACCGGAGTTCTGACTTGCGAGGTCCATCTTGTTCGCCACCCCGATCACCGGGATACCGCGCTCGCGTATCTCGGCCGCGATCGAGCGCTCGTAATCCCCGACACCACGCGTCGCGTCCACCACCACGATGGCAAGATCCGACTTCGCCAGCACCTGCCTGGTCTGCTGCACCCGCAGCTCGCCGAGTTCTCCAGTGTCGTCTAGCCCGGCGGTATCGATGATGACCACAGGCCCGACCGGGAGGATCTCCATGGCCTTGTACACAGGGTCGGTGGTGGTGCCCGGCACGTTAGATACGAGGGCGATGTCCTGGTTCGTGAGGGCGTTTATGAGGCTCGATTTCCCCGCGTTCCGGCGGCCGAATATGGCTATGTGCAGCCTGTTGCTGCGAGGAGTGGACTGCACGTGTACTCCCCCTTCAGGACTAAGTATGGCGCCATAAGTTTGCGCCATCTTCCCTGACGGTGTTGGGGTTGCCGGTGCTTGCTAGGGCGGGGCGTCGAGAATTTGGCTAGCCTCAAGCGCCAAATTCGAACGAGGCGCGCCGCGAGCGCGCCGTCCCCGGAGGGCAACACCGGCAACCCTGGACAGGACTCACCCGCTGAGAAGTAGCGCGAACTTGTGGCGATGTACCTAGAAGTAAAGATCTCGCTCTCCCTGCTCCAGCCTGGCGAGGCGTGCCACGGTCTCCTGCCGCACCTTCGGCGACGGGATCATCTCGAGATGCTGCCTTATGGCCTCCTCCCCCACTTGCCTGGTCTCGTCCGATGCGTAGTCGAGCAGGTACTCCTTGAACGTCAGGATGGCGTTGGGCTGGCAGAGGTTCTGGATCTCGCCGGTCTTGGCGAACTGCATGAACCTGTCGCCGGTGCGGCCCTTTCTATAGCAGGCCGTGCAGTAGCTCGGGATGTAGCCCGAGCGGGCGAGGCTTGCGATGATCTGGTCGGGGCTGCGGTGGTCGTCCACGGCGAACTGGGCGCTGTCGCAAGTCACGTCTTGCGTTGCGGCTCCGGCCACGTCCGCCGCCACGGCGGCTGTACCGGTAGTGGCCTCGGCAGTGCGAGCGCCGGTACCAGAGCCAGAGCCAGAGCCAGAGCCAGTGCCAGTGCCGACGGCAATGCCGATGCCGGTTTCAGTCGCCATGGTGGCGCCAGGGGCGGGGGCGGCAGTGGCAGTGCCGAAGCCCGTGGCAGCATGTGCGGCGTCCCTCGCGTCGCAGGGCTTTTGGTCGGCGCCATCGTGGTCATCCTTCCTGTAAGCCCCGACGCCGGTGCGCGACCCTGCACTGATCTGGGAGATGCCCACCGCGAAGACCTCGTCGCGGAACCCCGGTCGCTCCCGCGTCGAGAGGATCATTCCGGTATACGGGACGGCCAGGCGCAGGATGCCGACGAGCTTCTTGAAGTCCCTGTCGCTCACGAGGTGCGGGAACCTTTCGAGTGTGACGCCGCGCGCAGGTCTTAGCCTCGGGACGGAAATCGTGTGCGGGCCCACGCCGAACGTCGTGTCGAGGTGGATCGCGTGGTAGAGTAGGCCCAGGACCTCGAACTTGTAGTCATGCAGGCCGAACAGGGCGCCGATGCCCACGTCGTCGATGCCCGCTTCCATGGCGCGGTCCATGGCACCAAGGTGCCAGTCGTAGTCGGCCTTCGGGCCGGATGGATGCATCGCCGCATAGGTAGGCCGGTGATAGGTCTCCTGGAACAGCACATAGGTGCCGATCTTCGCGGCCTTGAGGCGCCTGTAATTCTCTACGGTGGTAGCGGCGATGTTCACGTTGACACGGCGGATGCTCCCGTTGTCAAGCCTCGTCGCGTAGATGGTTTCGATGACCTCTTCGATATAGTCCATCGGGCAGTTCACAGGGTCTTCGCCGCACTCGAGAGCAAGACGCTTGTGCCCCATGGATTCGAGCACCCTGACTTCCTCGACGACTTCGTCTTTCGTAAGACGGCGCCGGGCGAAGTCGTTGTCGCGGCGGTAGCCGCAGTAAACGCAGTTGTTCACGCAGAAGTTCGAGAAGTACAGCGGCGCAAAGAGGACCAGGCGCTTGCCGTATATTCGTTCCTTCACCTCGTGTGCGGCCCTGTAGAGAATCTCGAGAGCCTCATCGCGCGTGGCATTGAGAAGCCTCGCTACTTCGCGCGGGGAGAGGCCCTTGGCCTCGCGTGCCTTGTCAGCAATGTCCTGGACTTCACGGACATCGGGTTCGGTTGCGTCCTCGAGAAGGCCCATAATCTCGCCGTGCGGGATGAAATCATACGTCAGTCTCTCCTTCACGGTATGTCACCTCCGGCTCTGTTGTCTCTCTCCAGCGTGCTACATGATCGCAGCAACTGCTACGAACGCTACGCATGTGCAACCGCAGGAATCACGACCGCTCCTCTGCGCGGCCCTCTTCCGGAATATCGACCGCAAGCGCTGTCCCCGGCCTCATACGGAGACTCCACCTCCCTGCCCAGGGCCTACCCCCAGGCGTATGCGCCCCGGAGGGTGATACCCCGCCCCCTACCCTGTCTGCTATTTGCAGCCGCTGTCGCCGCCACCCCTGCCGCCGCCCAGGGCTGTCTCCGCCGACTGGCCGCGACGGCCGACGGAAGCCGCCGAATGTCCGGCAGCCCACGCAGGCTTCGGGCTGTGGCCGCAGGTGTGCGACACCTGTCGGCCAAGGCCTGAAAGCAGGGCGCGGATCTGGGCGAGTCCACCGTCGTCCGGTGCGGCGAGCGCAATGCTCCCAGGGTATATCTCGTACAGGCGCCGGAATTCCAGCGGCGTGACGTTGGGCATGACAACGTTAGCACCGCACTCAAGGCCCATCCGCCTTCCGTCAGGGTGCAGCGTGGCAAGGGCGGTGGTCGCGGGAAGGTGCGCAAGCGGCAGCACGAGCCTTGCTACAGCGAGTGTCCTGAGGGACATGCTGAGGTCCCCTGGCGGGCGGGAGGCAAGCGGCGTGTCCGGGTGGGGTATGAATGGCCCTATCCCCGCCATCTCCACGTCGAGACTGCGCAGGAGCATGATATCCTTCGCGAGCGTACGCGCGGTCTGACCCGGAAGGCCGACGATATTGCCCGATCCAACCTGGAACCCGAGGCCGCGAAGGTGCGCGAGACATTCGAGCCGGCCCTCCAGGGTCATGCCCGGATGAAGGCGGCTGTATAGGCCGGGATCAGCGGTCTCGTGCTTGAGGAGGAACCTATCGGCCCCAGCTCGCCTCATGATCGCGTATTCCTGCCGCGAGCGCTCGCCCACGGAGAGCGTCACCGCCACGTCGACTGCCTGCTTGATGCCCTCGACCATACGCGCGATGTCTTCGGCGCGGTAGTGGAGATCGTCGCCTGACTGGAGCACGATCGTCCTGTATCCTGCCGCCGCCGCCCTTGCCGAGACTTGCACGATCTCGTCGACGCTCATCCGGTAGCGCACGAGCCTTCTGTTGTCGCGCCGGAGGCCGCAATACACGCAGTTCCGCACGCAGTAGTTGGAGAACTCGATGATGCCGCGAAGATGCACGGCGTCGCCCATGAACCCCCGTCGCACTTCATCTGCAAGGGCAAAGAGGGTCCGCTGTTCCCCGGGACCTGCCTCGAGCAGGGCAACGATGTCGCCCTCGGTGAAACCCGCCCCCAGGAGTGGACCTGGGGCGGTGTCGGCGCCCAATGCATTGGGCTTCTCGGATCCCAGAGCCTCCTGCACTTTCCTGATTGCGCTTGCGAAGCCGTATCCGCTCATTCGTGGCCTTCTCCTCTCGCGGTCTCGGCGAGGGCGCAGGCAGCACCGTATGCTGGCCTGGACGCACGGGCGCGTGCGTCCTTGCTTCTTCCGCGTCCTGCCTGTCCGGCCGTCCCGCCGTGCTCCTCACCGTCTATCCACCCTTCTCAACCTGCTGGCGCAGCCCTGCGCCGCGTCGGTCCGGTAGGCATCGCCGTCTCTTCGCGACGTTGCGCGCGATGACGATGGGTGGGAGCGGATTGCATGCATAGGGCCCGCCTCCCTGCGGGAGGCGGGCCCTCGAGATCGAGCCAGCTGACTAGTGGCGACGCTATCTCGACCCTCCCCTTGCGCTCAGGCAACCCCTCCACTCAGGGATGGCGAAAACCTCTTCAGTTGACCCCGGCACACGCCGCACGCCCTCCGGCCCGGGCCATGCCGCGTTCCGGCAGGCACCCCGACCGTCAGGATCCTATCGATTGTGCGCCCTTTCACATGCATTCTACTCGAGATGTTCGGCGAAATCAACCACCAGGCGGCAAGTCGGCAAGTCGTAGACCGTAAACCCGGCGGGCTCTGAACGGGGCGATTGCGTCGGCTATCCGAACAACCACGATGCCAGGCCCACGGCTACCCCGGTCGCCGCCACTATAGTGCCGACTATCCATCGGACGGTGCTGTGCATCTCCCTGTGCAGCTCATCGATCTTGGCAAGGAGCGCGTCGAACCTCCTGTCAACTGCAACGAAGCGATCATCCGTTTTCCTGTCGGCTGCAATGAAGCGATCGTCCATCTTCTTGTCGGCTGCAACGAAGCGATCATCCGTTTTCCTGTCAGCTGCAACGAAGCGATCATCCATCTTCTTGTCAACTGCGATGAAGCGATCATCCATCTTCTTGTCGGCTGCAACGAAGCGATCGTTCATCTTCTTCTCCATTACAAGAAACTGATCGCCCATCTCCTGGTGCAGGCGGTCAAACCTGCCGTCGACTGCGGCAAAACGGCTGTCCATCTTCATGTCAGCTGCAACGAAGCGATCATCCATCTTCTTGTCGGCTGCAATGAAGCGATCATCCATCTTCTGGTGCAGCTCATCGGTCCCGGTATCGATCTTCTCGTGGAGCCTCTCGACCTTGTCGTCGAGCTTGCCCAACTGCTGCATGATCATGTTGAACGGATCAAAGGACGCCCGAAAGAACATCCCCTGCTCCTCGCTGCCTGCAGCCAATTGCTTTCTGGTTTCGCTCTCGGCCACGATCAAGTCGCCCCCCTCCTCTACCCAGATGTTACCACGAGCACATGCTGAACGCAATCCCCGGGGCCAAGAATCACCCTTTTGGGGGAACTCCTTTGACACGCCCCTGAGGAGGTGGGTTCTCCAGGTTCCCAGGGCGCACGCTTGCGCATATGCTGGTACAGCATGGAGGTGGACATAGGTGCTGGACCGCCTTGCAAGACTCGTAAAGCGGCCTGTCGAGTGGGCCGACGGGGCCATCTTCGGACGACACCAGCGCCGGGACCGTCCTCCCGACACGGTGGAGGTCTCTGGACCTGTCCAGGTGACGAGGAGACAGGGACCGGTGGCTGGGCGTCCCCTGGGGTCGGACGGCACGCCGGAAGCGGCTTACTTGAAGCCGGGAAAAGAGGTGCTGTGCGGCCCCGTCACGCTGGACGAGATCGGCGTGGCCCTGGGCGAGCTGAACATGTCGATGCGCCGGTGGTTCACGTCCAACCTCCCGCACGAGGTCTCCGTGTTCATTCCCCGCGCCGAGCTGCGCATCCGCAAGAGCCGGGGCGTCCAGGAGACTGAGATGGTGCTCGAGAGTATCACCATCGTGCACTCGCCACGTCCTCCAGCTAGACCCAGGCAGACACCTGAGCAGTCCTAACGGGGCAGTAAGATCCTCTGGCCTTCTCGACGGCCTCCTCGCCTTAGTGGGGGCCCGTTTCTCTGCAGGATGCGCTCTCTGGCGAGGAGATAAGCGGCTAGACCTACCACTTCGAGGCAAAGCGTCTTGCGCGGAATCCTCGCCCCGATGCCGCTGCCCATGAATCACAGACTCGTTCGATCAACGCGTCCGATTGGAGAGAAAACAGTCAGGCGGAGGGCGGATGGTGGGTGTTTTCCGTCCATCTCCGCGCGGCCCCTGACCGAAATACGATCAAGTTCGCCACTCATGAGCGGCAGGTGGCGTGAAAGTGGTCAGGGTGAGGAGGGGTGTTGACTGATTATCCTCCACCCCCGCGCCGGACCCGGCCGAAAAGCACTCACCTCAGCCCGTGCGGGGCGAAAGGTGACCGGGAAGTAGTCAGGGGAGCGGCCAGGGGTGATTGTCTGGCATCCACGTCAGATACGAACTGCCGCCCCCGCCCGGTCTGACGGGCCGGGTGATCCCATTTGAGGGGCCAGCTGCGGCTCTGGTGGCCCCCAGCCACATAGCTTTTCCAAGGGCTACACACCTGACAAAGCAGTGCTACGACAGGTACGCCTCCCGGATGGTCTCGTCCTTCAGGAACCCGCCCGCAGGCCCTGATGCGACAATCCGGCCTGCTCGCAGCACGTAGGCCCGGTCAGCGATGGCGAGCGCCGCCCGGGCGTTCTGCTCTACCAGCAGCACGGTCGTCCCCGCCCTCCTGATGTCCTGGATCGTCTGCATGACCTTGTCAACGAGCACGGGTGCAAGGCCCATGGACGGCTCATCCATGCAGATGAGCTTCGGGTTTGCGATGAGCGCACGGGAGATCGCGAGCATCTGTTGCTCGCCGCCGGAGAGCGTCCCCGCCTTCTGGTGGCGCCTTTCGGCAAGCACCGGGAAGAGCTCGAGGACCTCCTTGATGCGCTCGGCGACCTCGCGCCGGTCGCCGAGGACGTACCCGCCGAGCTCAAGGTTTTCCAGGACGGAAAGCCCAGGGAAGATCCTGCGACCCTCGGGGACCAACGCGATCCCGGCCCTTGCGATCTCGGAGGTGGGCATGCCGTCTATCCTCCGGCCCATGAATCGGATCTCGCCCGTCGGCGGACGCACGCGGCCGAGAATGGTCCTCAGCAGCGTAGACTTCCCCGCGGCGTTGCTGCCGAGGACCGTCACGATCTCGCCGCGCTGCACATGGAGGTCGACTCCCTGGAGAACCTTGACTGCGCCATACGACGAGTGGACGCCCCTTGCCTCCAGCAGGACTTGCCCACCCTCACCTGAGTGAGGATTCGTCAATCCCTGCTTGCTTTCCAGCGGCTGCCTGGTCACCAGCGTGGCACTTGGGGATGGTGCCCCAAGTAGGATGCCTTGGCAGTGCGAAGTCGGAGGGGTTTCCGCTCCTTCGCTCGGCGGTCTTGCGGTCTGTTGGCTCTGCGGGAGGCCGACGGCCGCCCCCTGCTCGGTGCCGAGGTAAGCCCGCATCACGTCGCGGTTCGACGCGACCTCGCCGGGCGTGCCTTCTGCGATCTTCTCGCCGTGGTCCAGGACGATCACTCTGTCGCAGGTCTCGGCGACCACGTCCATGTGGTGCTCGATCACGATCACGGTGTAGCCGTGCTCCTTGAGCTGCTTGATCGTGCTCACCACGTCTCCGATCTCGTCAGGCGTCATCCCCGCTGTGGGTTCGTCCAGCAGCAGGATACGGGGCTTTGCCGCGATCGCCCGGGCGAGCTCCACTCGACGGCGGTGAGGATATGAAAGGTCACGAGCGGGCTCTCCTTCGCGTTCGGCCAGGCCGCGCCCGAGGAAGCGCAAGGCGTCCCGGGCGCACGCGACGGCGGATGCTTCGCGCGATTTGAACGCCCTGGTCCGCAGGACCACCGCGGCAAGGTCGCGCCTTGAGCCGAGGTGACAGCCGGCGAGGACGTTCTCGAGGACGCTCTGGCCCTCGAAGAGCCTGATGTTCTGGAAGGTGCGCGCGACGCCGAGCGCCGCTACCTTATGGGGCGGAAGGCCCACCACGCTCCGTCCGAAGACCATGACATCCCCGGACGAAGGCCTCGTGACGCCGGTGATGAGGTTGAAGAGGGTGGTCTTCCCTGCCCCGTTCGGCCCGATGATGCCTACGACCTCGCCACGGCGCGCCACGAGGCTCACGCCGGAGAGAGCCGCGAGGCCCCCGAACACGCAATGGACATCACGAACCTCAAGTGCTGGTTGGACGGTTGCCGCCCCAATGGCCGCCTCCCGAGCGGGGTGCGGCTGCGCGACTCGCATAAGCGCGGGAGACGGGCGACGGATGTGGCCGGCCTGTGCGGCCAGCTCAGGCTCAGGCTCCTTGTCTGCCGCGTCTGCCACCGGTATTATCCGTGGCGACGCCTGTGCCTGACCTTGCGCCGGCCCCTGCGCCGTTCCGACCGCTGCCTCACGACCGCGCTGCCGCCGGCCGCGGCCGCCACTTGGCACCCGCACTCGGGCCGTCCCCACGGTAGCAACGGACGCTGCAGGGATGAGGCCACCGGGGCGGTAGACCACGAGAAGCACGAGGGCGATGCCATAGATGAGCATCCGATAGACGCTATAGGCACGGAGCAGCTCCGGGAGGACCACCAGGGAAGCCGCCCCCATCACGAGACCGGGCAGGCTGCATAGACCCCCCAGGATTATCATGCAGTACACCGTGATGGTCTCGGCCATCGTGAAGTTCTGCGGAAAGACCGCCCCCTGCCACGAGGCGAAGAGCGCGCCCGCGAGGCCTGCGAGCCCCGCCCCCCACAGGAAAGCCATCACCCTGTAGCGCGGCACGTCCACGCCCATGCAGCCGGCAGCCACCTCGTCCTCGCGCAGCGCGGCCCATGCCCGTCCGATGCCAGAGCGGAGGATGCGGCCGGTTACCACGGCGGCCCCGACAGCGAACGCCCATATGAGGCAGTATGACGCCTCGAGCGAGGCTAACCTCATCCCGAACATGGCTGGTGGGTCGATTCCAACGATGCCGTTGGGGCCGTTGGTGATGTTCACAGGCCGGTCCAGGTTGTTGAGGAGGATGCGCACGATCTGCCCGAAGCCCAGCGTCACCATGGCAAGGTAGTCGCCGCGAAGGTGAAGCGTGGGAAGGCTCACGGCAAGGGCCGCCACGACAGCTGCCGCGATCGAGCACGCGGCGCTGAGGATGAACGGCACGTGCAGGCCGAAGTGGGGAGACGAGAGGAAGGCATATACGTAGGCGCCGATGCCATAGAAGGCGACGTATCCGAGGTCGAGGAGGCCGGCCTCGCCGGCCACGATGTTGAGGCCGATGGCGAGGATGAGGTACAGACCGACGGTGCCGCCCACGCGAAGGTAATAGAAGTTGTGCGTGAGGAGGGGGACCAGGCCCAGCACGGCCGCGGCGGCGTAGACTATCCCGCCGACACTCGAGGCGGAAAGAGGCCGGGCGGCGAGACGCGCGCGCAGCGTCGTCCCGGCAAACGCCTCGGCAAGCGTCCGGGTGAGCGTTCTCGCAGGCAGCCCTGTGCCTCGCCCCCGCCCTCGTCTTCCGCTTCGCGCCTGGCCAGGCGTTTGTACCGCCTCTGGTGCGCGTTCTGCGCACGAGCCCCCAGCCGCCGCTGCATCAGAGGCCCGTGCCAGTGCCACGTCACCTCCTCTGGCGGCCATCTCCGGGCTTTCCTCGTTAAACCTCATGGCTGTTGCATCTCCTCGCGATGTGTGTCCGCTGTCCGCGCGCGATCCCGGTGATCCTGGGTACGGAGGCTACCCCTCCACGGGTTCGCGGTGTGCTTTCGCCCCGCGCTGCCCTAGACCTTCTCGCGCGCCTGCACCCCCAGAATCCCCGCTGGCTTCAGTATGAGCGCCACGATGAGCACCGAGAAGACGATGGCGTCCTTATACACCGGCGCGACGAAGAGCATCCCGAGGCTCTCGGCAAGGCCCAGGACGATCCCCCCGGCCATCGCCCCCCTCATGCTCCCGATGCCTCCGAGCACGGCCGCAGTGAAAGCCTTCAAGCCCGCCGAGAAACCCATGATGAAGTCCACCTGCATGTAGTAAAGCCCGATCATCACCCCCGCGACCCCCGCAAGCCCCGACCCGATTATGAACGTCGTCGCGATAACGCCGGTCGTGCGGACCCCCATGTACTCGGCGGCCTCAAGGTCTTCGCTCGTGGCGCGCATGGCCTTGCCGAGCATGGTGCGGGAGACAGCGAAGTCGAGCGCGAGCATGATGGCTACCGACGTCGCGATGATGGCAAGGCGCGTCGCGGAGATGGTAGCCCCTGCTGCGTATACGGTCCAGCCGGGCGGGATCAGGATTTCCGTCTGGTACGCCTTGGCGCGCCCTGCGGTCAGCAGCATCGCGGCGTTCTCCAGGATGATGGACACCCCGAGTGCCGAGATGAGCGGGGCGAGGCGTGAGCTTCCGCGCAACGGGCGGTATGCGAGACGCTCGATCGCCCCGCCGAGGAGGCTAGTGGCGGCCACTGCAGCCAGGGTCATGGCCAGGAGCACGAGCAGCGGGTTCGCCGCGAGCGCACCGCCCCTGGTGAGGAGGTAGAGCACTCCCCACCCGGCGAAGGCGCCCACCATGAACACGTCCCCATGGGCGAAGTTGAGCATCTTGAGGATGCCGTAGACCATGGAGTAGCCCAGCGCGAGCAGGGCATATACACTGCCCAGCGTGAGGCCGTTCACGATCTGTTGGGGCAACTGTGCGAGTGTCTGTTCCATGGGACTCGTATCCCGCCTCTCCATCTCCTTGTTGCCGTCGCTGTCACTGCCACTGTTGTTGCCGCTGTTCCAGCATACATTGTCCTGCGCGTTCCCTGGTCCTGTCCGGGATCCTGTCCTGCAGGCATCTCGTCTGCTTCCTGGCTATCCACCACATATCCGGGCGGATGCCAGGACCGTGGCGCGGGCGCGCCCAGGGGGGTCGGCGTCCCATCCCCCATCGAATGGCGACGGCGGATAACGGCGGATGGTCATGCCGCCGGCGCGCCCGCGCCTTACGGCAGCCTGTGCGCGGACTCGGACGACCTCGGAAGCGCGCGCAGGCAGTCCGTTGGTGACCCGCGCTGGCCTTACCACGGTCACCGGGCCTCGGCAGGGTACTCCTTGACCTGGACGAAGTCGCCGCCCTTCACCTGGAACACGTAGATGCTCGCGCCGACTACGTCGCCCTTGGCGTTGAAGCTCACCGGGAATCCGAGTATGCCCCGGTAACCTCGGGTATTGTGGACCGCCTCCAGCACCGCGGCGCGCGTGAGCCCGGCGGGATTATTCCCGGCGGCCTTCCTCATGGCCTCTATCAGGATCTTCGTCGCCTCGTAGCTCTGCCCGGAGAAGATGCTCATAGCGTCGTACTTGCTCTCGAACTTCTTGATGAAGCCCTGCGCCTCGGGCACGTCCTTGATGTCGCGGCCTATGGCTGTCACATACATGCCCTCGGCCGCTCCACCTGCGCCCGCGATGAGCTGGTCCTTCTCCTTGAGGCCGTCCCCTCCCATTAGCTTGGGGTGAAGCCCGAGCCCTACGGCCTGCTTTATGAGCGCCGCGGCCTGGGCAGGGTTGGGGAGTCCGAGGTAGAGGAGGTCCGGCGCAGCAGACTTGACCCGTGTGAGGATGGGCGAGAAATCTCTGTCCTCCGGGGTTATCTGACCGCGCGTGACCTTGACGCCTGCCTTCTCGAGCGCCGCGGCGACCTGGTCGGCGAGCCCCTGCCCGTATGCGCCCTTATCGTCGATTACGTAGACGTTCTTCGCGCCGAGCTGCTCCACGATGAACCGCGCTGCCGCCGGCCCCTGGGCGTCGTCCCTCGGGCATATCCTGTGCATGACCTTGTATCCGAGTTCGGTCAGAGACGGGTTCGTGGCCGACTGGCTGATGAGCACGAGACCGGCCCTCTGGTAGGTGGGCAGGGCGGCGTTTACGGCGCCGCTGTTCATCGGCCCCACCACGCCCAGCACGCTCCCATCCATGGAGAACTTGTCGGCCACAATGACCGCGCGCGACGGATCGCCTGCGTCGTCCCCGATGACGACCTCGATCTTCCGGCCACCCACGCCGCCTTCGGCGTTCGCCTCATCCACGGCCATTCGGATGGCGTTGAGGGAATCGAGGCCGATCTTGGAGAGATCCCCCGTGAACGGCCCTGCGGCGCCGATCTTGACCGGGGGCAGGTCTTTGCCGAAGGCAAGGCCCGTGCCCACGCCCAGGGCGAGCACCATCAGGACCGCAAGGTACAGCGCAGTGCGGGCGCCCGCGGCTACCCTCCTTACCTGGGCCACATCCGTCCTCATCATGCTCCTCACTTCCTTCTGATCTCGACGTGAAACCACCAGCTTCATCTCTCCTCTACCTCCTTGCTTCTTATCGGGATTCTTACCGGTCGACTATCGGCACGCCTCGCTCTGCGAGGCGACTTGCCCACTCGTCCAGGCCGAGTCTTCTCAATGTGGACGCGGTTGGAACGCCGGTCCCGACATCCCACCCCCGGGCCTCGTAATACTCGTCGAGCATCTCGTCGAGCGCAACCGTGCTGCCGCTCGTGGACCCGCACCCGGCGGGCATCGGCTCCACCCGAAAGCGCCTCGGGAGGGTGTCGTCCGCCCTTCTGACCCCGAGCGCCGTGATGAAGCATCGCTCCAGGTTCACGATGCGCTCGCAGGCCGCCTGCACCTCGGCGCCGTCGAAGTCGAAGCCGGTGGCGGCCCCCAGCATGGCGGCCGCGTCGTCGAACGGCAAGACCTCCATGTTCACGATGGTGTTCTTGCACGCGTCGAGCGAGTCAGCGAGGGCGCACAGCTCCTCGAAATGCTTGACGACACGGCCTTTGCCCTTCTGCTCGAGCCTGAAGGCCGCTTCCCTTGCCCCGAACCTTCTCACGGCCGCCTCGGCGTCCTGGGTGAACTCGAAGGACGGCTCTGACCGGAGGTGGTCGCCGCCGCGGCTTGCGACCGCGTTGCCCAGCGCGTAACCCTTGATGCCCCTGGGGTCAGCCATGAATATCTCGAGGCCTTTCACGTGCATGGCGAGGTCGTCGCTGCCCCGGCCGATCTTGCGCGCCGCTTCACGGACCCCATCTGCGAGCATGTCCCCGAAGCCCTCGCGCGCTGCGATCTTGCGGACCAGGGTCTGCACGGCGCCGATGTTTCCCCAGGTAAGGTCGAGCCCGTCGGCCTCTTCGCGCGAGATGATCCCGCGCTCGAAGCACTCCATGGCAAAGGACACGCACTCCGCCGTGGAGATAGCGTCCATCCCGGCGCGATTGCAGATGTCGAGGGTGGCGAGGCCTGCCTCAAGGTCGCTTGCGCCGACGCGTGAGGTGAAGGCCGCAAGCCCCTCGAACTCCGGTCCCTCACTCTTGAGGCCAGCGTATGGCCCGGACTTCACCTCGAAGAACCTGCTGCACGGGATGGTGCACGAAAAGCACGCCTTGCCCTTTACCCTGAGGCGCGCGGCAAGCCTCTCGCCGCTCACCTCGTCTGCATGCTCGAACCTTCCCGTCTGGAAGTGGCGAGTGGCGAGGCACCCGGCGGCGTTGAGAGCCGAGACGAGCCTCGTGGTACCCAGGGCGACTCTAATCCGGTACTCGGGGTGGTTCAGGATCCTGCCATCCAGCGCCCTGATGAGGTCGAGGAACTCGTCGGGGTGGGCGACCTCGAGGGGCTTCGTGCCGCGAACGACGATCGCTTTGAGTCCCTTGGACGCCATCACAGCACCCATTCCGGTCCGCGCCGCGGCGCGCACGAGGTTGCAGAAGATGCCCGAGAATCTGACTGCACGCTCGGCGGACGGGCCCACGCAGGCAACCTGCGCCCGGCGGCCGTGCCGCGCGAGCATCGCCTCTTGCGTCTCCCACACGTCGAGGCCCGCGAGGTCCCCGGCAGGAAGGACCTCGGCCCCGTCGTCGGAGATGAAGAGATAAGAGAGCCTGTCGGCCCGTCCGCGTATTATGACCTGGTCATACCCGGCGAATTTCAGCTCCGGCCCAAAGAATCCGCCTGCGTTGGAGTCGCCAAGTATGCCGGTCTGCGGGGACTTCGAGGTGAAGTTCACACGGGCAGCGCCGGGGAAGAGCGTGCCGTCGAGGGGGCCTGTGCCGATGATGAGGACGTTCTCGGGGGAGAGTGGATCGACGTCGAGGTCGATCTCTCGGACGAGCCGCGCGACGTTGAGCCCACGTCCACCGACATACTGCATCGCGTCCCCCGCGTCGAGCGCCTCTATCAAGGCCCTGCCTGCGCCTCCGCCTGCGCCGAGGTCAACATCCAGTATCCTTCCTGCATAGCCGAAGAACCCCATGGACCCTTGCCTCCTGTTCGAACGCATCTCACCGCACGCGCCGTCCCCGGATGGTAACACCGGCAACCCTGGCGAGGACCTGTGCGCCGAAAGCCGACGTGAATTCATGGCGACCTACTTGGCGGTCCCGGACGGCACCGGTTCGGCGGACTTCCCCGATGCGCAGCCTGCACCGTGCCCTCTTGCCTCGCCTATCGCGCCCGCGAGACCGTACGAAATCGCGCCAGTTGGGCATCTCTTGATGCACTCGGGGTCCCCGCCGCAGAGATCGCAGATGAGCGGGACCCCGGTCTCGGGATGGAAAGCCACGGCGCCAAAGGGGCATGCGTCGGCGCACGCGCCGCACCCGCTGCACAGGGTCTCGTCCACAACGACGCACCTGGTTTCAGGGTCCCGCGAGAGGACCCCGTTGGGGCATGCCTCTACGCACCTTGCGTTTCCGCACTGCCTGCACACCAGCGGACGGTCGATCCCGTCCTCGTCGACTTTGTCCACGTGTATCCTTGATAGCAAGTCGGAGAACTTCCGCTCGTGCGTAAAGCTGCAGATGAGCTCACATGCCCGGCACCCTGCGCAGAGCTTTTCGTTCACGAGCATCCTGGGGCGCGGGCCCCGGCCGCTGCAGGCGTCGCGGCCGGTGCGCCCGTCATGCTCTTTCCTTCCCTCGCCCGCGGGTTCGCCCACCCGCTCGATCCGGAATATGACCATGCCGTTTGGGTCGGGGCACGCGACCCGGACGGTGTCCGAGAGCCAGTCGTTGTCCTCGACGATGTTGCGCTCCTTTGCCGGGAGCATCGGGAGGATGCTCTGGAGCGCCCACAGGCACATGTGCCTTCCGTCAGGGATCGTGATGCGCCCGCCGCTCACCTCGAAGTAGTCCCCGACATGCATCGGGAGATCACAGAATCCCCGAATCTCGTCAACTACTACCCTGAGATCATACATCGCCTTCAGTGCCTCCAGATTCCCCGCGCGACGTGCCTGTGTCGCGCGGCTTCGCTGCACCCCGCATGGGGTTCGGGTCAGGCCTTGTCTCTTCCGTTGGTGCCCTTTCGCCGCAAGCGACGTCCGGCACGGCCGAGACGCCGGGAACCGGCCTCCGCTTCTACCGAGTGCCGCTCCGCCATCAGGCGGCATGGTCGCCACGGCGGCTTTGGCATACAAAAAAGCCCGTCCCGTGAGGGACGAGCTTGAAATGTGCCCGTGGTGCCACCCTGGTGAGGCAGGAAGACCCTGCCCCACTCGTTACCAGGATACGGCCTTCGGAACGACGACTCCTCCGGCGATATCCCTGCCCTGTAACGGTGGCTTCCGGCTAAGGCCTACTCGGCCGTTCTCGGATGGGATGCGCTGCCGCCTCCACCCTGTACCCCGCGCCTACCCTCCGCCGCACCCTCGCGGCGCTGCGAGGATAGCTCGCACACCGACCTTTCAGCCTGCGACTCCGGGGCCCACTCGCCACACCCAATCTCCGCGGGGCTTGCACCATCCCCCGCTCGCTCAGGATGAGGGCCTTCTGTGGCGACCTTCCCCTTCAACGTCTTTGGTATGTTCTTTACTTCCGGTTCCGCCCTTGCGTCTACTCGCGGTTCCAGATCCAGTTGCCCCTATTCTAGCAACACCTTTCCTCACTTGTCAACAGTGGATTTTCGCCTGTGGATTCTCGCCCGTCGGCTCTTTGCCTGCGTGGGGCCTGCCCTTGGCAGTCTCGCTTGTGCTCTCCCCATATGTCGCGAGACCGTGACTTGCGCAGCGGCGAGGATACCTGCTGCGAGCGTGATGGGTCCAAGGTGCTGTTGGAGGAAAACGATGGCCCGTTCACCCATGGCCATTACCACAGCAGCCTCGAAGAAGAACCGCGCCCCACGCCCGGTGAGCGAGGCAAGGAAAACGACGTCGGGCCGAACGCGGAAAACGCCCGCGGCGATGGTGAAAGCCTTGTATGGTATCGGGGTCAGGGCTGCGAGGGCCACTGCAAGCCCGCCGTGCCGGCGGAACATCCCTTCCGCTTTGCTTACGTAGTGCATGGGGATGAGGCTTCGCAGCACCGTCCAGTTCAGCACCGCCCGGCCGACTTTCCGTCCGATCTCCCACCCGAGTAGACCGCCAAGGGAGGAGAAGACCGTGCAGAGAAAGGCGTAGACCAGCGCCTTTCCGGGATTGAGCACGGCCATGGGCACGAGCAGGACATCGGGAGGTATCGGGAAGAACGATGCTTCCGCGAAGGCTACCACGACGATGCCTGCCACACCGTATGCCATGAGCGCCTGTGCGATTGATTCGGACAAGGTCGCAAGCAAGTTCATGAGGATACGCTTCTTTCCGGAGCATTCGCCTATCTCCTATGACTACCGCTCCTGACCGGGCGTGACGGACGGTGCATTCCGGCGGTGGCCGTCGTTCTGGCTCTCGAGGGTCTCCGTCAATGAGCCTCTATAGCTCTGCAACTCACGACAGGTCGCGAGCCCTGTCGCCTCCGCTTTCAGTGGAGTGCGATGCGCCACCGCGAGTGCCACCGCCGCCCCGGCGAGCCCAAGCGCCATCCCTGCCACCACGTCAAGCGGGTAATGCGCCATCAGGTAAACGCGGGAGAAGCCCACAAGCGCTGCGAGGCAGACGAACGGGGCCCGCAACGTGCGCCACCTGTCCCCCCAGATCCAGGACATGCAGAAAGCCTCAGTCGTATGGCCTGACGGGAAAGAGTCGAATGACCCTCCGAGCGGGCGTTCCCGTCCCACAACGTGCTTGGCGAGCTGAGATGCCAGACCTACCACGGCGAAGGCCCCTACTGCGAGCCGGGCGTACCTCCGGGTGCGCTCGTCGCCCGCAGCGTACATGGCAATCGCCAACCCAAGCAGCACGATGCCATTGCCCAGCTCCGTAACCACGGGCATCAAGACATCGAGTATCGTGCCGTTGCCGAGCCCGTGAACTACGGAAGGGAGTCTTGCGTCGAGCGCCATTATGACGCTGGCCCACGCTTGCCACGTGTGCAACGTTACCATCGGCATCACCCTCAGCCCCACGCGCACCGCACATGTTTGAAGGCTCAGGTCCCGGACGACTATCCATCCGTCCATCCGTGGTCTGCAGCGCGCCTGGCTACACTGGTGTCTCGGGACGTGACCGGGATCAGGTCAAGTGTCGTAGATGCAGATGAAGGGGCGGTTAGAGCTGCATTAGAAAGCTCCAATCCGCCTCTACCGTACTGCCGGGAGGCTCACTGTGAAGACGCTGCCTTTACCAGGTGTGGACGCAACGCGGATATCGCCGCCGTGAAGCTGGGCGATGTGCTTTGCGATGGCAAGCCCCAGGCCCACGCCGCCCTCGCTGCGCGAGCGGGCTTTGTCCACGCGGTAGAAGCGTTCGAAGATGTGAGGAAGGTGCTCTGGCGGGATGCCAGGGCCGGTGTCCTTGACGGCCACTTCGACGACCCCGGCTCCTGGAGTCACCTCTATGGTCACGTTCCCTCCCTCCGGCGTGTGTTTGATCGCGTTGTCGAGGAGGTTCAGGAAGAGGCGGAGGAGCCGATCCTGGTCGCCGCGCAGCCGAAGCGTCCTGGGCCCGCTGTAGCGAACGGTGACGCCTCTTGCCACTGCGAGGGGCTGGAGCTGCTCCGCTATGCCGCTTATGAGAACGGCGAGGTCGAGAGATTCCACGTTGAGGTCCGGCTTTGCGGACTCCGCCCTGGCCAGCACGAGAAGGCTTTCCGCGAGATGAATCAGGCGATCCGCCTGGGTTTCGACTTCGGCGAGGGCCGCCCTATAGTCCCGAGCCTCCCTCGGCCGTGAAAGCGCAACGTCAACGGTGCCCTTCATTATCGTGAGCGGCGTGCGAAGCTCATGGGCCGCGTCCTGAGTGAACCGCTTCTCCCTCTCGAACGCCGCCTGGAGGCGCGCCAGCATGCAGTCGAACGTCTTTGCGAGCCGTCCGACCTCGTCATCGGGAAGCGAAAGGTTCAGCCTACGGGAGAGGTCCTCTGCGCCGATGTCCCGGGCAAGCCGCGTTACCCGATCGATCGGGCCGAGGGCCCGTCCCGAGATGAAGACGCCACCGAGTGCCGCCACAAGCAGCACGAGGGGGATGCCCAGCGCGAGGACGCCTGCCACTCGCTCGAGGGTTTCGTCTACCGCGCTAAGTGGCCGCGCGACCTGGAGGGCGCAGGTTGCGCTCGCCGACGGCAGTTTGATGAGCATTGTGTATACCCGCCATGGCTCGCCTGATATGCGCGCGGTCGAGAACCCCGCCTGGAGGCGTTTCGGCATCGGGAACCCGGCGTAGTCTCCGATCCCGTCTGTCGTGTGACCCAACTCATCCAGGAGGCGCATGATGACGCCGCCGGCGGCAGAGGGGGCGGTATCGGCGTTCTGGAAGCTCAGGGCGCCGTCCTCATTGTCGATCCCGCGGGCGGCCTCCTGTGCGAGGGTGCGCAGACCTCCGTCCACCTCGGCATAAAGGCTTCGTGCCAGGTTGAGGTAGACGAATCCCCCGAACGCAGCCAGCGTGATGGCCACGAGGACCATGTACCACGCGGTAAGACGTATTCGTATCGGGACCGTCTTCTCGAACACCCTTTCCCGTCCCTCCTCGTCCATCCTCGCGCCTTCCCACCCCTTTCCGGCACGGCGGCCTCGGGTGGCTACGCCTGATCCGAGATCTTGTAACCTGCGCCCCGCACCGTCTGTATGAGCTTCGGCTCGAAGTCCGCGTCGACCTTGACGCGAAGATACCTGATGTATACGTCCACTATGTTGGACTCGCTGAGGAAGTCGTAGTCCCAGACGTGCTCGGCTATCTGCGTGCGGGTCAAGACCTGGTTCTTGTTGCGCATCAGGAACTCGAGCAGCGCGTATTCTCGGGCGGTGAGTACGATCTTCCGGCCGCCCCGTTCAGCCGCATGGGTGCGCACGTCGAGGGCGAGATCACCCACCTTAAGCCGCGAAGGAACGACCTCTCTGGGGCGCCTCAGCAGCGCACGGACGCGCGCCACAAGCTCCCTGAAGGCGAACGGTTTGACGAGGTAATCGTCGGCACCCGCATCGAGACCCTGCACCCGGTCGTCCACGGCGTCCCGCGCAGTCAACATGAGGACGGGCGCGCTCGAGCCGCGGGCTCTGATCTCGCGGCACACGGCAAAACCGTCGTTTCCAGGAAGCATGATGTCGAGGATGATGACATCGTAGTCCGCGGACAAGGCGTAGTCGATGGCGGTCTCGCCGTCCCCCACCATGTCCACGGCGTACCCTTCCTCTTCCAGGCCCTTCTTGATGAAAGCCGCGATCTTGTCCTCGTCTTCGACTACGAGAATCCTCAAGCCTCATCCCCTCCCCTGCTCCAGGCCTCTGGCCTCAGCCATTATCCCACTACTTGGAGGCCGATGCAAGTCTGGCGAGGGTGGCAACCGGGTGTCAGCACTCCAGGCTGTCAGCTCAGACGATGAGGTGCCCCGGGCGCCCCAAAGGGGCGTCGGAGCACCGCACCATGTCGCCCGAACCTGTCCAGAACAAACCCGCCGCGACCTGGGCTAGGTTGCCCGTTCGTTGTCTTAGCGCTATGCGCTGTCGGGTTTACTTGAACTCGTGCTGTCCATCGAAGTTGCCTTCCTCATAGCCGGGAGTCCCGGGCGCCTCCACCGGGTCATTTGCTGCCTCAGCAGCCTCCGACTCTTCAGCCTCGGTCTCGGCCTCGGATTCGGACTCGACTGCCTCCTGAGATCCGGTGGCCTCGTCATCGGCTCCAACCTGGGCGCCGTTGCCAGACGTATCCTGGGCGTTCACCTGCGTTGTTTCCTGCGGAGCGGCGACCGTGTTGCCGGCGCCGCTCGTGGACTGCGCGTAGGCGTAGATGGAGGTTGCAACCGCGAGGCTTATTGCGAAGACCACGGCGAGGAGCTTTGCATGGCGTGACATTGAAGTATCACCTCCTTTTGGGTTGGATCTGGCGAGCGGGGTGGCCTCCCTCATCGGTGCCATCCCCTCCAGCCGGTTTCAAGTCTAGCCCGGGGAGGTGAGATGTCGGTTAGACCGCGATTAGACTTCTCTAACCTTTAGAGATTCCTGAGATCGAAGAGCGACTCGAAGATCATGGAGGTGGAGCTGCGCTCTATTGTAAGGCGTACCTTGATGGATGACGCGCTTCTGGCATCACTGACCTCCTGAAGGGGGCCTTCTGGCTCGGGGCCCGGCGCGAGGTAGGTGAACTCGCACGAGGTCACCGATGTATCGGACCCAAAGAGTTCTATGCCGCTCCGGCTAAAGGTGCCTGGCAGCGACCCGTCCGGCGGCGTAAACTCATAGTCAACATCCGTGGTGTTGTCCTGCAAGCGCCCGTGGAGCCGTGTTTCAGACGAATCGCCATGAATCTCCCGCATGCCCCGCAGGTCTTGCCCGAGCGTCTCCATCACCAGCATTCCCGCGGAGGATAGCTCGGATCTGGCCTCAACGAGCCTGTACGCGCGAAGGGCGACCGAAACCGCGCTCAAGGTGATCGCAAGTACCAGCGGGACTATCGCTAGAACGACGAGGACTTCGACCAGCGTGAAGCCCCGGCCTGTGCGCGCTTTTCGGCACTCGGCCAGAAGTGTCTCTCCCACGATCCTGCCACCCTCCAGTATTGCTCACTCCGGGTAGATCAGCGTTGTCAGAGAACAAAGCGGCGTGGCGCTGTCTGACATAGGGTGCTCGTACACAGACACGGTCACTTCCCACAGCCTGCTCCCAGAGTCTTCATCATAGATCTGCATTACTCGCTCGATGTCGAATGACCTGTTCCCGTCAGAGCTGGTTACCGTGGTAACCGATGTTCCCTTTGAGAAGGCGTCAGCGCCAAGGGCCTTCAGTGCTTCAATAGTACTTCGGGCAAGGTCGAGCGCCTGAGCCTTGACGTCCCGCTTGACCGTGTTTCCAAGCAAGTTCGCCATAGCCGACATCGCAGGGACGAGCACAAGGGCAGTAAGCAGGAGAGCAATAAGGACCTCAACGAGCGTAAATCCCACAGATGCCCTCAGGTATCTCTTGGCCATTTCAACCAAGGCGCGCCGCTGGCGTTCTCGTGTTCGACTCGCTGTAGACCGGCCAGGGCACCCCTGATAAAGGTGCCGGCGCTTGGGTTGGGCCTCATTGGTTAGTCCTGCGTTCTTCCGCTTCATGTTCACAACTCCACCGCATGTTTCCAGCGGACCGCCCGCTCGTGCGGACTGCCTCCTCGAGATGTTCTTCCGACGGGTAGCCTGATGTCACGATGCCACCTGGGCTCGACCCTTCTCTACCTGTGGAGGTCCACGATTACTATTCCGTCGCTCGTTCCTGGCCGACAAACCAGGTTCCTGCTATTGGCGCTGTCACCCTCTTGCCGCCCAGGAAGAGCGGGGGAGGACTTAGCAGCAACCGTCTATCGTAGGTGACGAGGACATTTCCCACGAGAAGCGCCGAACCGGGACTCACAATATTGCCCTTGATAGTGATGCTAGGTAAGCCCTCTCCGCGCAAGTTGTCACCGATCATGAGTATGCCGAGACCCTTCTTGTCCAGCCACCTCTTGATTTCTCCTGGGATGTCAACAGGCAGATCCAAGACAGAGAACGCATGCTCTGCCTCCGAATACACAGGTCCGTCCACGCGGATATTGGCTGATGTACCATCAAGGATAGCAAAGCCACTTGCCAAGATCGCAGGGAGGGACCGGGCTTTCTGGATGTTGACCTTCCCTCCCACATAGATGCATGCTTCGTCGGCGAAGACTCCTCCGCCTATGGACGTTCCTTCGACGTCACCGCCCCCATTTGGACCCAGTATGACCAGAACATCCCGCAATATGCCGGGTGGCCGCCCGCGCAGATATACGCTTCCGCCAACTGTAGTGGGTGTTTCGGGGCTTCCAATGGTCGTGCGGACTGGCCAATCATCTGACGGGCTCGCCTGTGACGAGTCAATGCAAATCGAGCCGTCCACTCTTGCTGTAATAAGGGCAACGCCGTTGTTCTTCCCAACGTTTCGTACGACGATATTGCCAGTCACATGCCCCGATATCTTGTCTATCGTACAGTTTTCGATATATAGATCGCCGTTCACCAATGCCCTAATCTCTTTGATCCTGTCTTTGCAGTTGCTGATGTAAAGGGGTCCATCGCCCTTAAGAGTGACGACCTTATCGGGGGGAAGATAGATCCGCGTTTCGTCAAGCGGCGGGGTCCAGGGCAGCGCAACTTGGAACCAATAACCGTCTGGGCCTTCGTAGCCCCAGTCAGGGACGGGAACGAAATCCGAGTCTGACGTCGACAGCCAAACCTCCTCATTCGCACCTGATGACGGCTCGTACTGCGACCCCTCGTTGATCGTCAGAAACCATCTCAGGATGGCGGTATACCAGGGATCATGCGCGTACACCACGTGCTTCCATGCTTCCGGCACCAGCCCAACCGTGACGGCAACCGTTACCCTGCGCGAAGACGCCTGAGCTACGGAAACCACGCGATACAGGTCTTGCGAGGGCGAACTATCCACCCGCGCAGCATACGGAATTCCGTCGATTTCGCCACTGACCTCAAGGTCTCCGACACTGTCGGTGCCCTGCGCCCCCCGGTCGCTTCCTGCACCGCTGCCCTTTCCAGAACTGCCTCCATGACGATGACTGTGCCCGTGGCCGTTGCCCCCTTGGCCATGACGATTGCCATGGCTAGGCCTCGTTTGCTCTATGGACGCTTCAAACAGCCATCGGTTAATACCGGCCTCTGCAGCATAAAGCGCCTTCGTGCGCTCGACGGACCACGATGTCGCGCGCGCGGTCATGGTGACCAGGGTTATGCACGCGAGGACTATGATGGATACGAATGAGACGGCGATGAGGACCGTGATGAGGGCAACGCCTCTTTCAGCCCGTGCGCTCCGTGCGTTGGGCTTGCAGCTACCAAGGCGCGGCTTGTTCGACCGTGCGGAGCGCTTGTGCTCCTGACCGCCAGGGACCCGTGGATGCTCTCCCATGGTCCACCCCCCGCTTGGCATAGACCATCATCAACGACCGGATTGTGGCACCGCAAGTGCGTTCTACCGGTCTCCCAAAATGATTCTACATTTTCTATCAAATTCCTCTTCGCGGACCGAGGATTTTCGCCCTGGGATCACGCCCCCACGGGGGAATACTCTCCTTGAGAGCGATTGCGGGTTAGGCGGCGGAATGGAGCTGGTGAACGCATGGCAACCGTGGTGGTCGTGGGCGCGGGCATCGGAGGGCTCACTGCTGCGATCAATCTCCGCAAGGGGCTCGGGTCGGAGCATCAGGTAGTCGTGATAGAGCGCGAGGTGGTCCAGGGGTTCCATCCTTCCATCCTCTGGATACTCGAAGGGAGCCGGACGCCTAGGGACATCACAACGAGCATCGACGCCATCAGACGGCGAGGTATCACCCTCGTCCACGACACAGTCCGGGACATCGACATGGCGCGTCGCGTCGTGAAATGCGAGCTAGAGCAGGTACCCTATGACTTCCTGGTCCTGGCGCCAGGGGCGGACCACGCTCCTGAACGCGTCCCGGGCCTGGTGGACGCGCCTGCGCACCCGATGGCATCCGGGTCGGCCCGGACCTCGGGGCCGGTCTTCAACCTTTTCTCTATTGACGGGATCCTCGGTCTACGCGGTGCTCTGGAAACGGCCGAACGTGGAGACATCCTCGTAGTTGCGCCGACCGGTCCGCACAAGTGCCCGCCGGTGCCCGTCGAGACCGCCATGATCCTCGACCGCGTCCTGCGCAGGGCGGGCAAGAGAAAGAGGTTCTCGATAAGCGTGTTCTCACCAGAGACGCTGCCTTTTGAGGCTGCAGGCGCGGCCGTGGGCAGGACAGCTGTGCACGCGATGGCGCGTCGCGGGGTGTCATACCACGGGAACTGGCACCTCGAGGCTGTGGAGCGGGGCCGCCGGGTCGCTGTGTTCACTGAAGGTCGCGTGGCATACGATATCCTCGTGTTTATCCCGCCGATCCGGGTCCCCGACTTCGTGAAGCAGGCTGGACTTTCCTCGGGGAAGGACGGGTTCGTGAGGGTGGACCCGCACTATCTCTCGCTGTCAGCCATGGACAACCCGAGGGGTGGAGAGCATCGGGTCTTCGCCATCGGGGACGTCACCGATATCCCGATGCCGCGCGGCGGGTATGTCCCGAAATCAGGCGCCGTCGCTCACCTGCAGTCTCTCGTGGTTGCGGGGAATATCGCCGCGCTTGTGCGCGGCAAGAGTCCCAGCAGACGCTTCTCGGGCCTCGCCCTGTGCGTGGTCGAGATGGGGGACCTCCCCCCGGTCACGATCATCGGCAATTTCTTCTCACAGTCAGGCGGTTTCAGGGTCTTGCCGCGCCTGCGGGCTTTTACTACCGTCAAGCAACTCGTTGAGCGGAACTGGCTTCGCGAGCGACAGTAGACCAGCTCCTTACGATGACACCACGGCGGCGCTTCCCTGCCCTGCCTGCGCGGGCCGGCGACCTGCGGCGGGCTTGCGCCCCATCCCGAGATACGCCTGCTGGATCCTGGGGTCCTGTCGCAGCTCGCGCGAAGGGCCGGCGAGCACGATCCTCCCTGTCTCCAGCACATACGCTCTGTGCGCCACGCGCAAGGCTATTCTGGCGTTCTGCTCCACCAGCAGGATGGTCACGCCCTCCCGGTTGATCTCCCCGATCGTGCGGAAGATTTCCTGCACCAGCTTAGGCGCAAGGCCGAGCGAGGGCTCATCCAGGAGCAGCACTTTCGGGTCGGCCATAAGCCCGCGGGCGATGGCGAGCATCTGTTGTTCGCCGCCGGACAATGTGCCGGCGAGCTGGCCGCGGCGCTCGGCGAGCCTGGGGAAAAGCCGGTATGCCCGCTCGCGCCCCTCCCTCACCCGCGTCGCGTCCTGCCGGTACCTGTAGGCCCCGAGGTTGAGATTTTCCTCGACCGTAAGTGTTGCGAAAACCCGGCGCCCTTCTGGCACGTGCGCGACCCCGAGTTCCACTATCCTGTGCGCTGCCGCCGCCTGAATCTCCTGGCCCGCCAGGCGAATGTGCCCGGCGCGCGGTCGCAGGAGGCCGGAGACGGCCCGTAGCGTCGTGGTCTTGCCCGCGCCGTTGGCACCGAGGAGCGTTACGATCTCTCCCTGCTCCACGGCAACGCTAACGCCTTTCACGGCCTGGACATTTCCGTATGAGATGTGAACGTCATCAAGCTCAAGCAGGCTCATGCAAATCCGTCCTTGCGCGCCCAGGATCGCCTGTGCCCCCGGCGCAGGCGTCGCCGCAGGCCTCGCCGGTGTCGTTGGCCTTGACGGCCCCGCCGACCGCGCCGGCTCCGCTTGTCGCAGAGGCATCGCTGATCCCATGGGCTGCGTCGTATTCGTCCAGCTCGTCGGATTCGTCGTCGGTGCCCAGGTACGCCTCGATAACGCGCGGATCCTGCTGAACCTCATCAGGGGTGCCCTCGCTGATCTTCTGCCCGTTGTCCATAACGGCAACGAGGTCAGATACTCCCATGACCACCTGCATATCGTGCTCGATGAGGAAGACAGTGATCCCCGACCCTCTGATCTCCTGGATGAGATCCATGAGGCCGGCCGTTTCCTCCTCGTTCAGGCCGCCGGCTGGCTCGTCGAGGATCAGAAGACGCGGTCGCGTGGCGAGGGCCCGCGCTATCTCGAGGCGCCTCCGGTTGCCGTACGGAAGGTTGCGCGCAAGCTCGTCGCGGCACGCCCACAGGCCCATCTGCCGGAGGCAGCGCTCCGCCTCACCCCTCATGCGCTCCTCCTCCCTGCGCTGGCCCGCTGTCCTGAAGATGGACGCCGCCACCCCGGCCAGGCCCCTGCAGTGCTGGCCTGCCAGCACATTCTCGAAGCACGTGAGGTTTTCGAAAAGTCGCAGCGTCTGGAAGGTGCGCGCGATGCCCGCCTCCGCAACCTGGTGCGGCAGCTTGCCGACGATCTCTCGCCCCGCGAACCTGATGCTGCCTGTGTCCGGCCGGTAGATGCCCGTGATGAGGTTGAACACGGTCGTCTTGCCGGCGCCGTTCGGGCCGATGAGGCTCGTGATGCTGCCCTCGCACACATCGAGGTCGAAGGCGTCTACAGCGCGGAGCCCGCCGAATCGCTTGCTTACCCCCCTCAACTCGAGGAGGACCCCGTTGCCCGCGTTGCCCGCGCCCATCATCACTCACCCTCGCCTTCCTGCAGCTTGGTCGTCCAGCGCCTGCTGGGCCACAGCCCCTGCGGGCGGAAGATCATCATGAGCACCATGGCGGCGCCGAAGAAGAGCATCCGGTACTGTGCGAAGTTCCGCAGGATCTCGGGCAGCACCAGCATCGCCGCGGACCCCAGGACCACGCCGGGGATCGATCCCATGCCTCCCAGCACCACGATGCAGAACAGGATCACCGACTCCATGAACGTGAAGCTCTCGGGCGATATGACCACCAGCTTGGCGGCGAATACGGTTCCGGTCGCGCCCGCAAGCCCCGCGCCCAGCGTGAACGCCAGGAGCTTGGCCGCGCGTACGTCTATGCCCATGGCCTCGGCCGCCACTTCGTCCTCGCGGATGTAGTTCCATGCACGGCCGATCCGGGAGCGCTGCAGGCGCACGAGGGCGAACATGCTCACCGCGACGAACACCCAGACCAGGTAGTAGAAGTGTATCGGCTTTTGTATCGTAAGGCCGAGGACGCGAAACTGGTCCAGCATGATGACGCCGTTCGGACCACCCGTGAGGCCCCACGGATTGTTGAGGAGGCTGATACGGATCATCTCGTTGAGGCCTATCGTCACGATGAGGAGGTAGTCGCCCCGAAGGTGGATGATCGGACGCGCGAGCACGTAGCCCGCGAGCCCAGCTGCAACTCCGCTCAGCGGCAAGAGCAGCCATAGCGAGATCCCAAGTTGCCCGCTGAGGATAGCGGTCGTGTATGCCCCAATCGCGAAGAATGCCATGTGCCCCATGTCGAATAGGCCCACTTCGCCCACGATGATGTTCAGGCTGAGGCCGAGGAGCACGTAAATGCCCCAGAAAACGGCGACGTCGATCCAGTAGTCGCTTGTGACCATCGGGAAGACCAACGCAGCTACAGCAATGGCTGCGACCGCCCAGGCCGAGTAGCGGTCGACAAGTCCGGATATACGGCGTCCCGGCACAAGCCCGGGTCCGAGACGCGGCGATGCCACATGCTACACTCCTCTCCTACTCGAGCTGCGAAAACCGCCAGGGCCGCTGCCTCCCTCTTACCCTTCTCCTGCCCTTCCTGCCCCTTTCCTGCTCCGTCCCGATGAACCTACCAGGGCCGCACCCAGCGCTCGCAATCGCGACCTCGCCCTAAACCTTTTCGGCGACGCGTTCGCCCAATAGGCCGGTGGGCCGGAAAATCAGCAGCAGAATCAGGATAAGGAACACGAACACGTCTTTCCACGCCGCAGAGATATACCCGCCTCCGAGCATCTCCAGTATGCCGAGCAGCAGGCCCCCAACCATGGCCCCTGGAATGTTCCCGATCCCCCCGAGGATTGCGGCAGTGAAGGCCTTCAGGCCATATGACCACCCGACCGTGAAGTGGATCTGCCGATAATACAGCCCCAGCAGCACGCCCGCCACAGCACCGAGGCCAGGGCCGATGACGAAAATCAGCCGGATGATCTGATCGACGTTGATTCCCATGAGCCTCGCGGTGTCGTGGTCGATGGCCGTGGCGCGGATGGCCGCGCCTACCGTCGTGCGCTGGACGAACAGGTACAGGCCGGCCATGAGCAGGATGGACACCATCAGGATGAGCACCTGCATGAAGCCTATGTGGACGGCCCCGATCTCCCACCTCACGTCAGGGACGGCCCACGGAGGATACGCCCGGTAACGCGGGCCCCAGACAAGCATGGCTGCGTTTTGCAGGAATATCGAGACGCCCATGGCGGACACGACCGCGGTCAGGCGGTTCGAGCGACGAAGAGGACGATAAGCCGCGCGCTCCACGAGCACCCCGAGGATGGCAACCCCAGTCGCTGACGCGAGCACGGTCACCGGCAGCGCCGCCCACAGAGGCAGGGCGCTGCCCACGAACGTCGCAACCAGCAAAGTGAAGCCGAAATACGAGCCAAGCATGAAGAGATCGCCGTGGGCGAAGTTGATGAGCCTCATCACGCCGTAGACCATCGTATAACCGAGTGCAACCAGCGCGTACACCGCACCCACGGTAAGGCCGTTGACGAGTTGCTCTATGAATAAAGCCATACCTTCGGCGCGGAAGCCCCGCCTCCGCGCGGGACCTCCGCGCCGGCACCTCCATCCATTCACGTCTCAATCTCTGAGTAGATCGCCACAAGTTTGCGCTGCTTTCCAGTGCGCAAGGCCTGTCCAGGGTTGCCGGTGTCGCACTCCGGGGACGGCGCGCGTGCGGTGAGCCTCGTTCGAATTTGGCGCACAGGCTAGCCGAATTTCAGGCACCCCGCCCTGGCAAGCACCGGCAACCCTAACACCGCCGGAAAAAGTGTCGCAAACTTATGGCGCCATACTTAGAGCCGGGGGTGGCCCGCTCTCCGCCCTCTGCTCTCCACGCCCCACTCCCCGCTCCCCGCCGCGAGCGCCCCTGCCGCGCCAGCGGGTCCGGCTTTCGGGCGGACGGGCGTGGCGGGCGCTACGGCACTACGGCTGGTATGGCTTGAACTTCCCGTCGGCGGTCACCTCGTACGCAAGATATATGGCTCCCTCGCGGTCACCTGCATCGTCGAACGAGATCGGCCCGGTGATGCCCGGAAGGTCCTGCATCTTGTTACGGAGGTAGTCCGCCAGCACCTTTGAATCGGTGGACCTGGTGGCATCGATGGCGGCGGCGATGACTTTGAGCGCGTCAGCAGCGTAAACCGGCCAGGGGCTGCTCGGCGCCTCCTTATGCCGGCGAATGTACTCATCGAGGAAAGGCTTGGACTCGGGGTATCGGAGGTCGGTCGGCAAAGGCTCCTGAGTCATCAGGGATCCTTTCGCGATCTCCAGGCCTGCAATGCTGATGAACTCGTCGTTGATGGCGGCGTTGCCCCCGACGAAGAAGGCCTTGCTGCCGAGATCCCTCATCTGCCGAATTATGAGGCCGGCCTCGGGGTAGTACGCAGTGTAGTACACCACCTCTGGCTTCGTGGTCAACATCCGGGTGATTACCGGTGTGAAGTCGCGCTCGCCTGGAGTGACTGCGTCGTAGAACACGACCTCGGCCTTCCTTGCCTGCTGCAGCGAGCGCCTGGCGGCCTCCGCGAGGCCCTTTCCGAATGTGGTGTTGTCGTGCAGGATGGCGACGCGCTTCAGTTTCAGGGTCTCATTGACGAATTCGGCAAAGAACGCTCCCTGGCGGTCATCCCGGAAGCACGTGCGGAAGAAGAACTTCCACCCGTGGGATGTGAGTTGCTCCGCAGTGGACCCATATGCGATATTGAGGAGCCCCGCCCTCTCGTAGATGGTCGCCGCCGGCTCGGTCACCGACGAACCGTAGGTGCCTATCACAGCGACCACTTTCTCGCTCAACATGCGCTGTGCAACCACTGCGCTTTGCTTGGGGCTGCACTGGTCGTCCCCGAGCACGATCTCGATTGGCCGCCCAAGAATGCCGCCCTTCGCGTTGATCTGGTCCGCCACGATCTGGACGCAGTTTCGCGCCATCTCACCTTCGTACGCCCACTGCCCGGTGATAGGGGCCTGAAGACCTATGCGCACCGGCTCTACGGCGGCAAATGCGCCCGTCCCCAGCCCCAGCCCTAGAAGCAACACCAGAACAACAAGACACCAACTCGACCGACAACCTCTCACTTCTCAAGCACCTCCTGTCGATCCTTTCCTCTCGCAAGCGTCCAGCGCGCGATCATCCGCCCCATGTGGTTCCCGCTTCTCCGATGAGCTTCTGCCTGGGTACCCCTCCGGACACGCGCGCCTCCCCCGCTGAGGCAACATCACGCATGATAATTCGCTGTATCCAGGGCCAGTCCTCCTTCTCGCTGGGGTTCTGCTGGACGATTTTTCAGCGACCAGGTAGAACGACACCAGTTGCAGCCACCTTGCCAGAAGCTGGGTTTCTCGCGGTTGCCGGTACCTGTCTTCAGCGACGGCGCCCCGGGCGGAGCGCCATGACAAGACCTCGTCCCAGGGTGCCTGCCCTGGCCCGGCGGATGGCGTCCACGACCATGTTGTATGTATCGAACCCGAGGGCCCCGTTGGCGTTCGGCGTCTTGTCGTACTTGCTCTTGTAGGCTGCGACGAACTTCTTCGCAACATCGTTGGCAGGAGCCTCAGCGCTGTAGAAGGAGCTGATGGTCAGACCTTCGACTGCCTCACCGCCGATGCTCATCAGCTCAGGCGCGTCGAGGGCGTCACCACCGAGTATCGGGATCTTGCTGCCGAGCTGGCGAAGCTGCTTCGCTATGAGGGCTGCGTCACCGAAGTAGCCGGGGACGAACAGAGCCTCCGCCTTGGCGGATATGACCTGGGTGAGCTGGGCCGTGAAGTCCTGGTCGCCGGTGTGGTATGCGACCTCGGCGAACACTGTAAACCCCTTAATTCGCCATCATCCTGCAAAGTCCTCCTCACACTGGGGATCAATCCCGGGCTCGTGCTCTCGAAACCGAGGACAAGCAGGTCCGAGCCGGATGATGGGACCAGAACGTGGCGGGACCTTTTCGTGGACGGAGGAGGAGGCATCCCTCGGGTGTCGAACAGGGAGGCGAGTTGGGTTCCTGCCATAGAGTCCTGGGTCGGGTCGGGCCGGGTCGGGTCGCAGGTCGCGTTTCCGGCGAGATCGACGGTCACAGCAGATGGAGGCGATGGTCTTGAGTCTCGCAATACTTCTGGGGCTTACCGCCCTCATCCACATGATAGACACGCTATCCTACTCGGTGAGGTTGGGCGGGATCAGAACGAGGCAGCTGGCCCTTGCACTATCCCTCTTCAATAGCATAGCGCTGATCTCGAGGACTGCCAATACGCTTCAGGCCCCTCTCGTCGGGAAGCTGGTTGGCGCGCATCTCGGAAGACCAGGCGTTCTTGCGGGCGCGCTCAGGCTCGTCATCGCCAGCGCAAGCGCAGGCACGCTCATCGGGATCATCCTTACCCCCACTTTTCTGTCTCTCTTCGTCAGAGCTATACGGGCTCTTGCCAGACGAGGGTCGATTCCCGCGTTCCTGTTCGAGTGCGTGGCTCCTGCGAAGTTGCGGAGTATACCGAGGAGTGTCAGGCTGCCCGACAGGAGGTTGATTACCCGGATCAAGCCCGATGGCATCCCGATGCAACTCATCCTTCTCAACGTCGTGATCACCGCCATCTACACTACCGGCGTTCTCTCCGCAGCGTACGCCGCGGCGCTCGTGCCGCCCACCAAAGCCATAGCAGCGAGCCTTTCCTCGGGCCTTGTGAACGGCGTGGCGACCGTGCTCTTCACGGTCCTCGTCGATCCGAGAGCCGCGGTCATCACGGACCAGGCGATGAGGGGAGAGATCGAGGTAAGGGTGGCCGACACGCTCGTGGCGTATCTCATCGGAAGCAAGTTCGCCGGGACACTCCTTGCTCAACTCGTATTCATCCCAGCGGCATGGGTGATAGCGCACCTCGTCTAAGTATGGCGCCAATGGTGGAAGTCGTCAAACGATGGTTCTATGCGAGGTTCGGATGGTAACCGGGGCCGCGTTGCTGCACTACGGCTTCGCCGGATTCTCACCGGCACGCCTTTCAGGCGCTCCGGTCAGGCGCTCTGGCCCGCCGACCGGGGCGCCGCGAAACCCCTGCCAGCCACGAAACCCCTGCTGAATGTTGGTGCGAGAGGAGGGATTTGAACCCTCACGGGGGTTGCCCACCAGATCCTAAGTCTGGCGCGTCTGCCGTTCCGCCACTCTCGCACCTGAAATCTGTACACACGCGGTGCCGAACGTCTCCACGCGTCTCGGTCGCGTGCAGCGGGCAGGTCACGAATTGATTGTACCAGATACGCGGCGCTGGATCAATGGCCCCCCAGGGGCCACTGTTGTCAATGCCGTCGCCTGACGAAGCACGAGGCAACGGAGTCCGCTGTTCGCGACCGAAGGCCTGTCAGCGGCAGGGGGCATTCCCCCGGGCTACCACGGGAGCCTGCTTATGGCCTTGCCGATGCTCGGCAGGGCGTCAGTCGCGGCCTGCTCGCCCCGGGCGATGAGTTCGCGCGCTTCCCAGAACTCGGCGCCGGTGGCGAACGATACGTCGGGCTCGAGCACCACTTTCGCCTCGTCCCGCCTGAACTCAAACAACCGCATCTGCATGATGTCGAGGGTGTTAAGGATGATGTCAACGGTGCCCGGTTTCTCCACCTGCTTGCGTTCGAGTTTCGGCAGCACGCTCACGGCGATGGGGACCGCCCGCCTGTCAAGCGAGCGAATGTAATCAACGGGTACCGGGTTTACCACGCCGCCGTCCACGAGCATTCTTCCCCCGAGATGCACCGGCACGAAGACCACCGGGATGGATATGCTGGCTCTCACAGCGTCGACCACATCGCCTTCCCGGAGGACGATCTCCTCGCCGGTGAGAACATCCGTGGCTGCTATGGCCAGTGGGATCTTGAGTTCCGAGAACTGGACGTCGCCAATGAACGATCGCAAGAGCTCCTGGATCTTCTTCCCAACGATGAAGCCTTGCTTCGGAGGAGCGGGGTCAATCCATGCCAGCACAGACCGCTTCGTTACCGCAAGCGCGTATTTCTCCATCTCGGCCAGGGGCATTCCCGCTGCGTAGAGCCCGCCGATGAGGGCGCCCATGCTCGCTCCCGAGATCGCGGCTATCTCGATTCCCTCGCGTTCGAGGACCTTGAGCACGCCGATGTGTGCGAGCCCTCTCGCTGCACCGGAGCCGAGGGCCAGCCCGACCCCGCGTTTACGCAGGCACCTGATATCCTCACCGACGGCCATCCCGACATCACTCCCTGACCTGGCATGCCTGGCACGCAAGGCACCTGACGCGTGCCTTACGCAGCCGTGCTTTCGTGGTGGACCTGCCCGGCGCTGGTGCGTGCGTCCCATGCATATCTATGTCGCGCCACATTGGCACGTGCATAGCCTCGGAGGCCTGCCGCCTTCTCATCCGGGGATCATCCCCGGATCATCCCCGGATCATCCCAGGATCGTCTCAGGAGCGTCTCAGGAGCGTCTCAGGACCATCCCCGGACGCTGAACGACACGAACTCTCCTTCATACGCGCTCCACCGCACGCTCACCCGGTCCACGCTGGCCCATGGCGGCCCCTCGCGGAGCAGGGCGATGAAACGCTCTATTCTGTAGCGCTCACCTTCGACGACGAGCTCGACCACACCGTCGTAGCGGTTCCTGACCCACCCGCCAAGCTCGAGTGCCGCCGCGTGTCTTCGGGCGAACCCCCGGAAGCCGACCCCTTGAACCCTGCCCGCCACCGTTATCTCGGCTCTTGCATTGTCTCCGGCATTGCCGCCCGGTCGATTACGTTCCGTCCCGCCCATAGCCACAAGTCTTCCTCTTTATGGTCGTGTTTCCATCATGTTTAGGGGGCAAATTCGACGGAGATGCGGTTAAAACCTGCCTGCCCGGGACATCACTATAACTGCCGACGGTCCCACGGTTGATGCGAGGGGATTATGGCACCAGCCATCTTCTGAAGGAGAGCACCGTTTCTCACTTGTTGTGAACCTGTCTCTCCCACCTCAACTCGATCGTCACCGTCGGCTCTGGCTTTCGGGGGCCGACGACCGAGACCTTGATGCGTGACTGCCAATGGGCGCCTAAACCCGACGAGATAGCAGAGCCGCCTGGCGTTCATGCCACGGCGGCTCTTGACATGCCCATCCCCGATATGCTGACCGCTGACCCTTATTAGGCACAAAAACTGGTCGGAGCGGCGAGACTTGAACTCGCGACCTCCTGAACCCCATTCAGGCGCGCTAGCCAAACTGCGCCACGCCCCGACCCAAGACTTGCTGGCCCGCTTCTCCTGCGGCCCAAGTGCATTATAACAGATCGCCGGCGTGGTCGCAACCCCGAGTTTGGCCAAGAGGACGCCAGAGGGACAGAACATCACCTCCCCACGGCGTCTTTCAAGGTCTTCCCAGCCTTGAAAACCGGCACGGTCCGTGCGGCGATGCGGATGGTCTTCCCCGTCCTTGGGTCCCTGCCTGCCCGGGCTGCCCTCTTGCGCGTTTCGAAGCTGCCGAAACCGACGAGCGACACCTTTTCACCTGCGGCAAGGGCTTCCGAGACCGTTTCGAACACCGCGTCAACGACCTTGGCCGAGTCCTTCTTGGTAAAGCCGGTCTTGGCTGCGACTCTGTCAACCAGCTCCGTCTTGGTCATTCCGGAAACCTCCTTTCGCAGGTATGTTGCCCACTTGAAGCAGGATTTATAAACGGCGGGCCGCACTACGCGGCCCGCCGCCTACTCTCTGCTCTCTCGCCCCCACTCTTTCCAGCTCCGCCCTCCGGGTTCCTCTCCAGTGCTTCCGGTTCCAGACCTCTCCCCTCTTCGACCTTCCAGACTCCGATCCTTCCTCCATCGCTGCCCTGCCGCGGATGCGCTCCGCCGCCGGCTTGCGGCGCGCAATCCTCACAGGATTATGCAGATGAGACCGCCGCTTCCCTCGTTGACGATCTTCTGGAGGGTTTCCTGAAGCTTCTGTTGCGCGTTCTCGGGCATTCGATATAGCTTGCTCTCGATCCCCTCTTTCACCAGCTCGTGCAGGGACTTCCCGAGGAAGTCGGTATTCCAGATGCGGTCCGGGTCCTTCTCGAACTCCTCGGACAGCCTCCTGACGAGCTCCTCGCCCTGCCTCTCAGTCCCTACGTTCGTGGTGACCTCGGTCTCGATGTTCGCCCGGATCATGTGGATGGACGGCGCGGACGCCTTGAGCCTCACGCCGAACCGGCTACCCTGTCTTATGAGCTCCGGCTCCTCGAACGCGAGTTCGTCCAGGAGCGGCATGACAATCCCGTATCCCAGTTCGCGTGCATCCTGCAGACCATCTGCGATCTTGTCGTATTCTTTCTTCGCTACGGAAAGCTCCTTCATGAGCCGCAGCAGGTGATGGTCGCCCTCCACCTCGAGCCCGCTCACCTCCTGGACCACCTGGAAGAAGAGGCTGCGCGGCGCCTCGAGATCGATCGCCACCGTTCCGGTGCCAAGCTCCATCGTCGTGAGGTCGGCTCCGGATACGAACTCCTCTCCGGAGAGCCTGTCGACGACTCCATGGATGTCGCGTATCCTCTTGACCTCCTTGACCGTGCCGACCACGGCCTCCTGGAACCTCTGCCGCAGCCAGTGATCCTCGCCGAGTTCGCTCAGCCAGACCGGCAGCCTCACGCTCACCTCGCGGACCGGGAACTCGTAGAGCACCTCGCGCAGGACTCCCTTGACGTCCTCGACCTCCATCCGCATGCAATCGAGAGGGATGACCGGCACCCGGTACTTCGCGGCCAGCTGGGACGCGAGGTCCTGGGCCTCCCTCGACCACGGCGCAACCGAGTTGAGGACCGCCACGAACGGCTTGTGAAGCTGTCGAAGCTCCTCGATCACCCGCTCTTCCGCCGGCACGTAGTTCTCCCTCGGGATCTCCGTAATCGAGCCATCGGTCAGAACCACCAGGCCGATGGTGGAGTGGTCCGCTATCACCTTCCGCGTGCCGAACTCCGCTGCCTCCTCGAACGGGATCTCGTAATCGAACCACGGCGTGACGACCATCCTCGGACCCGCGTCGTCCTCGTAGCCCAGTGCTCCCCTGACCGTGTAGCCCACACAGTCGACGAGCCTCACCCGGACATTGACGTTGTCCTCGATCTCGACTTCCACGGCCTCGCTGGGTACGAACTTGGGTTCGGTGGTCATGATGGTCCTGCCGCCGCCGCTCTGCGGGAGTTCATCCACTGAGCGCTGCTTGTCGTATATGTCAGGTATGTTCGGGAGGACCAGGAGGTCCATGAACCGCTTGATGAACGTGGACTTTCCCGTTCTGACCGGTCCGACCACTCCGATGTAGATATCGCCGTCCGTCCTCGTGGCGATGTCCTGGAAGATGTCGAACGTCTCCATACCGGCTCCCTCCCCCGGCACCGGGTCGCACCCGGCTTTCAGAATAATGTATATGAGCGGAGGGAGCGATTATTACCCAGGCTTCGAAAATCGTGGACGGACACACGGGCGCGCGGACGTCGGGAATACCCGCAGCGCACCCTGTCGCACACCTGCGCCTGGCAAGCCCGCAGCCAGGTCAGCGCCCAGGGCGGGGCCTGCCGAAGGGACCTTGCGCGCGCCGGAGCTACGGCTGACCCTTGATGAGGGAGAACGCCTCGGCCCTGGCGGCAACGTCCTTGCGGAACAGGCCCCTTACGGCCGAGGTCACGGCGATGCTGCCTGGCTTGGTCACCCCGCGCATCGACATGCACATGTGCTCGGCTTCGACGACCACCACGACTCCGTGTGGCTTCAGCGCCTCATCGATCATGTCGGCGACCTCGCTCGTGAGCCTCTCTTGGAGCTGTGGGCGCCTGGCGACGGTCTCGACCACCCGCGCGAGCTTGCTCAGACCCACGACGCGGCCGCCTTTGGGCAGGTAGGCCACGTGGGCCTTGCCGTGGAAGGGCAGCAGATGATGCTCGCACATGGAATAGAATGGTATGTCCTTGATGATGACCATTTCCTCGTGGTGCTCATTGAAGACCGGAGCGAGGAGGTCGCGGGGGTCCTTGCCGATACCGCAGAATATCTCCTCGCACATCCTCGCGATCCTGCGCGGCGTCTCGCGAAGTCCCTCACGGTCCGGGTCCTCTCCGATGGCCTCGATAATCTCTCTGACAGCGTTCATGATTCTTGTCTCGTCCAACAGCTCGTCCCTCCATGCTGTGAATCTGGCAGGTGCGGCAGCACCCTGATTGATGCCCTGTCAGCCTTGCTCGGCCGCCCGGCCGAGTATGTTCTCGAGGATCAGCGCAAGCGCGTGAAGGTCCATCGCATTGTGCTCGAGGATCGGGCGTATGAGAGCGGGGTTACGGCTGCTCACGAACTCGTGGTATACCTCGGGAATCATTGCGCTGGGGATGTCCCCGTGGCGCTCGTAGCCAAGGAGATGCTCTGCCACCGTCACCAGTCGGCAATCAGGCAGGACTCCCCGGAAAAGCCGTCGCGCGGTCCTCAGGAGGTCCAGGTGGAACGTGCACGAACTGCACTCGATGCCGTAATATGCCATGCGGTCGCGTATGTACGGCAGATCGAACCTGCGGCCGTTGTAGGTCGCCACCACCTCGAACCTGTCGAATTCGTCACGCACCGCGGCGAGCACCGCGGCCTCCTCCTCGTAGGATCTGGCCAGGAACTGTCGAAGCACCATGTTTCCATCGTCGCGAAATCCCATGATTCCCACGAGGAAGAGCGGCCGGGTGCTGCACAGCCCGGTGGTCTCTATATCGATGAATGCCATGCGGGTCGCGGGGTAGAAACAGAGGAGGTCGAGATCCGACGCCCCGCACCTTGTAAGAAGTTCTGCGTCGCTTCCCTCTATCGCTGCGAGCACGGTGCACGCCGCCTGGCCCCAGCGGGCGTGCTTGACCAGGCAGGCGAGATCGTGGTACCCCTGGGCCTTAAGCTTCTCCTCGGTCTTGGGGCCGATGCCGCGCAGAAGCCGCAGGCTACGACGGAGACTCTCGTGCCCGCCAGGTGGTGACACATAGACGGCCGGGAATGTGCGTTCGATGACGCAGTAGTCGCCTTCTCCGAGAAGATCATCCGCTGGTTTCGGCTTCGGTTCCATCGTGCCACCCCCTCCTTCCCTCTCCTGCGTGTGGCCCTACCGAGACTTCTCATGAGTGGATTCGCCATGCGCGGCTGCAACCCTTCTTGCGGGACTGGTGGTCCAGGCCTGCAATGAACGCATCGCTGGGTGAGTCGAGCCCCTGGACAGCGCGTCGGGGCTGGCCGCCACCCGGCGACCAGCCCCGTCTGAGCCTTGCTTACGCGCTGCACCGCACGCGCTTTCTGACACGTGAACCTGCCCGCAGCCGGTGGAACCGGTGGAACCTGGGGAGCCGTCGTAACCGTCGTAACCGGCAGAACCGGCGAAATCAGCGGAATCAGTGGTAATCGCGGTCAGCGCCGCGCGGTGTTTGCCCAATCTGGTGCTTTTGCTTGAACTCCTCCGAGAACGTGCTGGAGAACTGGATGACATATCCGGAGTCGAGGGTGATGAGCACCTCCTCCCAGTATCCCGGGTCCTGCGGTCCTGCCTCGCTAGTGCGGATGTCTACGTCTACTATGACGGTGCCCACGATACTCTGCCGGAACCCCTCGATGTCGTCAATCAGATAGCAGGCCATAGCCATCCCTCCCTGATTGAGCTTACTTCCAGCGTCCGGCATCTGCAAGCCAGCGCCTTCACTTTCACGCCTTGCACCGTTACGTCCGCTACTATGGTATTTGCCGAGTCAGTCGGCGATGACGCGGACCCGGTAGAGGATCTCAGCTTCCTTGCCCCTGGGCACCTTTATCTTGAACGCGGCGGTGTTCGCATCAAGCTTCTGGTACGACTGCGGGACGCAGCTCAGAATCGTCCATTCCCCGTAGAATCTCTCGATGACCATGATCTCCACGTCCTCGTCCTTGTGGTTCCGCAGCTTGATGCAGCACGCCTCCTCATACGAGTTCGTCCCGATCTTCTTGTAGTCGGTGACGGTCCGCTCGCCTACCAGGTCGAAGGCGTTTCCGACGTAAAGGCGCACGGTTTCATCGCGCGGGGTGTGGTCGATGGCATCCTCTCCCACGAAGTCGAGGCTCTTGTCGGGCGAGGCCTTGTACACCCGCACCTTCCCTGCGGGAAGCGGGATGCCGAGACCCGCACCGGCCTTGTTCTCGAACTCTATGACCACCTTGACGTCGCCGGTCTCCTTCTTCCCTGCGTACGTCTGGTAGCCGTACCGGCGCCCCGGGGTCTCGAACACGTACATCTTCTTGACCGGCACGTTGGGGGCAGAGAGAAGCTCTATTTGTTTGAGCTGGTTGTCGGCCACCGTCGTGCGGCGCTTCAGAGTGTACGAATGATACTCGAAGAGCGGCTTTTCCTCGAACGCCGCAGAGGGCGCAGCCCCGGAGACCATCGGCACGGCCTTGAGTTGCATGTCCGCGTCGATCGTCCGCACCTCACCTGCGACGAGCTTGAGCGAGGCGTTGCGGTACGTGGCGCCACTCCTGTTGTCAAGGGTCACCCAGCCGTTGAGCGCCACCGCTCTATCCTTCTCGTCGAGCACGCAGACGTAGTCGGCGCGCCAGCTCACGCCCCCGGTGAGGTAGTTCACCTCGGCTACGTGCTCAGCGGCCGACTTCGCCTGCACGTACCAAACGAGAGTCGGGTGCAGGATGAGCCCGGACGGGAGCGCGGGAAGCTCAACGTTCCCCGGCGGGTCCAGGAGGATCTTCCCGTCCATCTCCACCGTGAGCTTGCCCTGGGAATCCACCGCGAGAAGCCTCGCCGGACGGATGACGCCGTCGCGGTTGAGCTCGATCTCTCTGCCGATGTACTTCTCGAGGAGCTTCTGCCTGCTCACAAGGTCGTATTCGAAGTTCTGCTCGAGCAGCATGACGTCGCCCGGCGCCGTGAGCGACACAAGGCGCACCGACGACGGGTCGATGTTCCCCGCCACGTCGGAGAAGCGCAGCACGTTGAGGCCCTCGCCAAGCGAGACGAGACGCTCGTCGCGGACCAGCGCAAGGTTGTTGTTATACACAGTGAGGGACACGTTCCTTTGCTGCTCAGGCCCTACCTCGATGCTCTCATCCTGCGCGAGCGCAGCGCCTGACGCGGCGACCACCAGGACCGCGAGCATCAGGAGAGGTAGAGCACGCCTTCCACCAAGCATGTCGGTTCCCTCCTTCCGGGATGTGTCGAGGCGCCCCGTCCGGGGCGCCGTCTCTTGAGGGCAACGTCGGCCACCCCCGTGAAAGCAAATGGCGGTGGTGTCTGGACCGCCGTCTAGGTATGGCGCCATGAGTTTGCGCCATCTTCCCTGACGGTGTTGGGGTTGCCGGTGCTTGCTAGGGCGGGGCGCCTGGAATTTGGCTAGCCTTAAGCGCCGAATTCGAACGCATCTCACCGCACGCGCCGTCCCCGGAGGACAACACCGGCAACCCTGGACAGGACTCATCCGCTGAAAAGTAGCGCGAACTTGTGGCGATCTACTTAGCTTACGAGGCCGGCCACAGTTACCGCGTCGAGTCGCTTCACAACCTCCGTTATGAGCGCAACCGCATGGTCGTAGTCGTCGCGGTGCATGAGCGCGGCATGACTGTGGATGTAACGCGACGGCACCCCGATCACGATGGACGGCACGCCACTTCCGTGGAGGTGGATCCTCCCGGTGTCGGCCGCGCCGCCCTCCATGAAATCGGTCTGGTACGGTATGCCGTGAGCCTTCGCCGTATCGATGACAAGGTCGCGAAGCTTGATGTTGGGAATGAGAGACCGGTCGTAGATGAGGATGACCGGGCCCGCGCCCATGCGCTCCTGCACCTTGTCCTTGTCGCTGCCGGGCACGTCGTTGGCGATGCCGACCTCGAGCGCGAACGCCACATCGGGATCGACCACATCTGCGCTGGTCTCCGCGCCGCGAAGCCCCACTTCCTCCTGAACCGTGGCTACCCCGTACACCGTGTTGGGATGGCTCGTGTTGCCGCCGGCAAGGTTTCTGAGAACGTCGATGAACAGCGCACACCCGACCCTGTCGTCCCATGCCTTGCCCATGTATACCTTATCGTTCTTGAGGGCCTCGAAGCTGCTTGCCGGGACCACGGGGTCGCCCGGCCGGATGCCGAACTCGCTCGTAGCCTGTTCAAAGCTGGTGGCCCCGACGTCGATGAACATCTCCTTCTTCTCCACGACCTTCTTTCGCTCTTCCTCGGTAAGGAGATGGGGCGGCTTCGAGCCTATGATCCCCGGCACGTCGCCGGACGCGGTCTTGACGATGACTCTTTGAGCCAGCAACACCTGGTCGAACCAGCCGCCGAGTGGCAGGAATCTCAGGTATCCCTCAGAGGTCACCGACTTCACCATGAACCCGATCTCGTCCATGTGGGCAGCCAGCATTATCCTCGGCCGGTCGCTCGTGCCGGTGCGGCGAGCTACCAGGCTTCCGAGCCTGTCCTGCTCGATCACGGTATGCGCTTCCACGTACCGACGGATGACCGTGCGAACTTCTTTCTCGTAGCCTGACACCCCCGGTGCTTCCGAGAGCTCTTTCAGCATCTTCGCGGTTGCGTCCATTGGCATAAATCACCCTCCTCGAGCTGGTCAGGCCGGTACCTCTCGCGCCAGAGGTGATGGGTCGGCCCGCCGCAATCCATTTACTTCGCCACCTCTCATTCCTATCCTGCTTTGCTGCCGGCTATGAAAAACGGACCGGGGAACGTGCTTGTTGTTCCCCGATCCGATCTGGTGCATTCACAAGGGCTAAGCCTCCAGAGGAAGCTACCCCGGGGAGATCTTCGTCACGTCGTGCTCGTCGAAGATCCCCCTTTTCACCTCGGAAGCCACGATTCGGCGGGCCTTGAACCGGTCGCGAATGTAGCGACACGCGACCATGGGGTCCACCTTCTCCCCACATGTAAACACGTCGACTGCAGCATACCTGTACTCCGGCCAGGTGTGGATGGCGAGGTGCGATTCAGATATGACCACCACACCGCTGACACCCTGAGGGCTGAATTTATGAAACGCCACCTCGCGGATCTCAGCCCCGGCCCGCAAAGCAGCGTCTACCATGACCTCCCTAACGGTTTCGATGTTGTCAAGCACCTCAGGGTCACACTCGTACGCCTCGCACAGGATATGACGCCCCAAAGTGTTTGCCATCCAAAGTCCCGCCTCCCTTCACGACCTCTCCCTTCCGACCGGTGACTTGCCCGATCAACGCAATTTTAGCAGATCGCCCCTCAAAGTCAAGGGAACCGCCGCAATTTGTCCAGCCGCGACAGGGACCGAATCATGCTCGTAGCGCGCCCGGGCCACCCTCACCGCGTGTCCGCCGCCCCTGCCTCCGCCGCCTCCGCAGGCCTCAGCATGCCCTTGCGTGCCAGCGCGGTGAGTCCTGCGAGGACCGCCAGCCGCACGTGGTGCCTTGAAAGCCCGCCCTGGATATATGCTGTGTACGGCGGGCGCAGGGGCGCATCCACTGTGAGTTCCGACGACGACCCCTGCACGAACGTCCCCCCGGCCATGATGACGCTGTCAGAGTACCCGGGGAGGGGACACGGTTCTGGCGCGTAACGCGCGTTCACGGGACTTGCCAGGTGAAACCCGCGGCAGAACGTGACCAGGCGGTCCCGGGAGAACATCCTCACGGCGAGCACCGTGTCGGATGGCTGCTCCCGGTCGCGAGGCAGCACAGGGTACCCGAGCACCCGGAAAACGTGGGCCGCCACGCGCGTGCCTGCCATGGACTCCGCCACCATTATGGGAGCCAGGAAAAAGCCCTGGAGGATGAGGCGTGACTGCCCGAGGCTCGGGCCGATGGCCGCGCCCACTCCAGGGGCGGTGAGGCGCGCCGCGATGCGCTCGATGAGACGGCGCTTACCCGCGATGTAGCCGCCGGCGGGGGCGATTCCGCCACCGGGGTTCTTGATGAGCGAGCCTGCAACGACATCGGCGCCGGCCCCGGTGGGCTCCCGGTCCTCGGTGAACTCGCCGTAGCAGTTGTCCACGACCACGATGGCGTCAGGCTTGTCCTCCCTGACCGCCCGGGCGACGCGTTCGATCTCGTGTACTGGCACCGAAGACTGCCATGAGTATCCCCTCGACCGCTGGATGAAAACGACCTTCGTGCGCTCGTGGACGGCACGGCGTATCCTGTCCACGTCGAGCGCCTGGCCTTCGCCTTCGCGTGGAACGACCCGCCACGTCACCCCGAGCTCGGCGAGAGAGCCTGGCACCGGCCCTGCCATGCCCACCACATCGCGCAGGGTGTCATATGGTTCGCCGCTGGCAAACAGGACCTCGTCTCCGGGGAGAAGGAGGCCGAAGAGGCACAGGGCGAGAGCATGGGTGCCTGACACGATCTGGTGGCGCACGATGGCCGCCTCGGCCCCGAACACCCGGGCGAAGAGCGCCTCCGCCACCTCTCTCCCGCGGTCATCGTAGCCGTACCCTGTCGTGCCGCCGAAATCCTGGTCGGTCACGCCCACGTGCCTGAAGGCCTCGAGCACTCTAGCGAGGTTACGTCCGGCAAGAGCATCGAGCCTCTCGATATCAGGCCTGCACGCTCTCTCAACCTCCCGCATGAGCGCTGCCAGGCCCGGATCGATGTCGACGCCGATGTCTCGGCCGGTGTCCCGACCGACGCCGATGTCAGTGTCGCGGATGTCGATGTCGATGTCGATGTCGGCGTCGGGGCCGCTTCCCGTGATGTCGTCGGTCGCTCCTCGCTCCGTCATGAGAACCTCACTCCCGCCGCCTCGAGGCGCGAGAGCGCCTCTTCAAGTCTGGCGTCGTCGATGGTGACGGATATCCTGAAATAGCCCTCGCCGCCAGGCCCGTAGCCGATCCCCGGCGTGACGAACACACCTGCCTTATCAAGGACGTATCGCGAGAACTCTATCGATGAATACCCCTTCGGGACCGGCGCCCAAACGTAGAAGGCCCCCTTCGGGGGTTCGAGGCTCCATCCGAGGCTGTTCAGCGCGGCGACCACCTTCTTGCGGCGTCTCGCGTATGCCGGCAGCACCTGGGCGAAGTGCTCGGGCGGGGTCTCGAGCGCGGTTATCGCAGCATACTGGACGGCCTGGAAGATGCCTGAGTCGAGGTTTGTCTTGAGCCTCCCGAGCGCTTCCACGACCTCGCGGCACCCAGCGGCCCATCCGATACGCCAGCCGGTCATGTTGTAGGTCTTCGACAGCGAGTGGAATTCGATCCCCACCTCCTTGGCCCCGGGCACCTGGAGGAAGCTGGGCGCAGTGTAGCCGTCAAATGTGATCTCGCTGTACGCGGCGTCGTGGCATACGATGATGGAGTTCTTCCGCGCAAACTCCACTACCGACTCGAAGAACCCGAGCCCGTCCACGGTGGCGGCGGTCGGGTTGTTCGGATAGTTGATGAACATGAGTTTCGCCCCGGACCTGACGTCCCCGGGGATCGCGTCGAGGTCCGGCAGCCATCCCGTCTCCGGGTGAAGTCGCATCAGGAAGGGGTCGCCCCCTGCAAGCAGCACGGCCGTAGAGTAAACCGGGTACCCGGGGTCCGGCACGAGCGCGAGGTCTCCCGGATCGATGAAGCACCACGGGATGTGGGCGAGGCCTTCCTTGGAGCCGATGAGCGACACCACTTCGGTCTCGGGGTCGAGCCCCACACCGAACCTCCGCTCGTACCAGGCGGCCACCGCGGCGCGGTACTCGCGCAACCCCTCATAGCTTGGGTAACGATGGTTCGCCGGATCTTCGGCAGCCTCCTTGAGCCGCGCTACCACTGGCGCAGGCGTTGGGAAATCCGGGTCCCCGATGCCGAGGCTGATGACGTCCAAGCCTCGCTTGCGGGCCTGGGCGATCTGCCGGTCGACCTCGGCGAAAAGGTATGGTGGTAGATTCGTGATCCTTCGTGCTTGCTGGACTCTCACCTCAACCACTCCTCGATGTCATCGATGATTCCCGTGAATACGCGCGTTGCAGGGCCGGTCATGAACACGCGACCGTCCTGGCTCCACTCTATGAAAAGCGTCCCGCCAGGGAGGTGCACCCTCGCTGACCTCCCCGTGAGGGCGCGCTTGGCGGCAGCCACGAGCGACGCGCATGCACCGGTCCCGCAGGCGAGCGTGGGCCCTGCCCCCCTCTCCCACACCCGCACCGTGAGGTCACCTGTGCCGTTCGCCTGGACGAACTCCACGTTCGTCCTATCCGGGAAGATGGGGTCGTGCTCGATGGCCGGGCCGATGCGCTCGAGGTCCACCGCTGCAACATCCGGCACGAATACCACGCAGTGAGGATTCCCCATGGACACGCACGTGATCTCGAACTCGCCGGCCGCCAGGGCGCGCCTTTCGCCGATGACGGCGGCACCGCCACCAGGCGCTACGGGGATGTCCTCCGGACGAAAGCTGGGCGGACCCATGTCCACCCGCACCTCGCCTGCAAACTCGCCATCGGCGATTATCTCCGCGCGGACGTGCGCTCCCTTCGCCTCAATGGACATGGCGTCCGCGGCTACAAGGCCTGCGTCGCGCGCGTACAGGGCCACGCACCGGGAGGCGTTCCCGCACATCCCGGCCTCGCTCCCGTCACTATTGAAGATGCGCATGCGGATGTCAGCCGAGACTGACGGCAGGACCAGCACGACGCCGTCGGCCCCGACCCCCGTATGCCTGTCACAAAGCCTGCGCGCCGCGCTCCCCCATTGTACCCCCTCGTCGTCGCCGGGGATCTGGTCCGGTCGTGCGAAGTCAAAGAGAATGAAGTCGTTTCCGAGGCCGTGCATCTTCACGAAAGTAGTCCGCGCTCTTCGGGCGGCTCCTGCCATCACATGCTCGTCCCTTTCGTGCGTCGTCGGGCCGTCGGCCGCGGAGGACCCGGTCGGCCTTTCAACCGACCGCCTGCCTGCCCGCTTTCCCGCCCGCCCGCGTGTTACTCGCCTGTTATTCGCGTTCCGGAGGAGATCTCCTGCCTGGGGCAGTGGCGTCACTTCTCGACTCGTCATCGAGGTCCCGTGTCTTCTTCGTCCCCGTCCCACATATGGTGCACCTTCCCCGCTCAAGGGATGCGCGGCGCATCTCGATGGGAGCGAACACGGCGCCGTCCCTGAACCCTTCCACCTTACCATGCCTGTGACCGACGATGTATCCGAGGAGGAAGGCCACTACTACGAGCAGAATCCAGCCGTCAATCGACATGGGTCTCCCCTCCCTCACTGTCTCCCGAAAGGCGGCTGGTCCACTCGATGACGGGAGCGCACATGCACACGAGAAGAGTCGTGCGCCGGTCCACGATGAGCGCTGCCAGGAGCGCTATGAAACACAGGAGGAGCGCCTCGCCCTTGCCGAGGCGACGTGCGAGGTTGGCGCCGCCGGTGGCGCGGTCGAATGCGAGGTCCTGCAGATCGTCGCCGAGCTGCACGGCGGTCATCAGCAGCACCGAGACGCAGGTGGCGCGCCACCCGAAGAGCAGCCACGTCACGACGGCCACCATCGCCGATTCCATCCACGCCGAAAACCCGAGAGGCAGCATTTCGCGGGGGTCTTTCAGCATCCCCACCACATACGCTGCGAGGACGAGCGGAGATGCGAGGCGTGCGTTGATTCCGGAGGCTATGAGGGCGAAGACCAGGGCATAGAGCACAGCGCCTCTGCCCAGGACGTGCACGAGCGACGACCGGCCCTGGGCGGTATCGGCCTCGTAGTCGAGGTAATCGTCCATCAGCTTGATGACCGCGCCTGCGAGGGCGACGGCGAGGAGGTCGGCGAGGAACCTAGAGACTGCGGAGAACATGCCGCTTCACCTCCCGAAGGCCGGTCCTTTCGGCGGCGGAGACGGGCAACACCGCGCAGCCCGAGAACATCCTCTGGAGCCTGGCAAGACCGCGCGCAGCATCAGGAAGGTCCATCTTGTTCGCCACGATGAAGTAGCCCCCTCTGGACCCGGCAAAATCCGCGATCTGGCGATCGATGGCGCCGGCGGGAGGGCCGGAGCCATCGCGTCCTGCGGTAGACGCGTCTACCACGTGGACGATGATCTGGGCAGGGCGGATGGCCTGAAGCGTCTGGGCCATCGCCCTGCGGATCTGGAGGTCCTCGTGGATGTGGTCGACCAGGCCGGTGGTGTCCACGAGCTCCACCACTTTGCGGCCCTTTCCGGCCGGGACCTCCACCACGATCGACTGAAGGCACCTGGTCTGGTGGGGGCGTGGGCCGACCAGCTCCCTGATGGCCGCGCTGACGGTGTAAGTCCTTACCTGCTTGGCCCCTGACGGATCCATGAACGTCACATCCACGGTCCTGGCCTTGAGGTGCTCGGCGAGGCTCAGGACGAGAAGGGTTTTGCCCACGTTGGGCCTGCCCACGACCGTGCAACGCTTCATTCCTGAAAGACGTCCTCCAGGCTGCCGATCCCTCACCACGCGCCTCCTATGCTGAGAAGTCGTCGGTGATGTCTTCCCTTCGGATGAGCATGAGTTCCTCCCGGGAGAGGTTCGGCTTCTCCACCAGGCGCAGCGCCTGGCGCCTGATGGCCCGCTCGATGATGTTGCGCACGAGCCGGGCGTTTCCGGAGTGGTCGTTGCCCGGACCGGCCCTCCGCGTCAGAATGAACTCCAGCCTTGCGCGGGCTGCGAGGTCGAGGCGGTAATCCCGCTGTTTCAACATGAGGTCTGCGATGCGCAGGAGCTCGTCGGTGGTATAGTCCGGAAACTCGATGTGGATGGGGAACCGTGACCTGATGCCGGGGTTTGCGCGGATGAACGTCTCCATCTCGTCCCGATAGCCCGCCAGTATCACGATGAACTTGTCGCGATAGTCCTCCAGCGCCCTTATGAGTGTATCGATTGATTCCTTGCCAAAGTCCTTCTCCCCACCCCGCGCCAGCGAGTATGCCTCGTCGATAAAGAGTATTCCGCCGAGGGCCTTCTTAATCTGCTCGCGGGTCTTCTGCGCCGTATGGCCGATGTACTCGCCCACCAGATCAGCCCGCTCCCGCTCGACGAGATGCCCCTTCTCCAGCACCCCCATCTCGCGGAATATCTTGCCGAAGAGGCGTGCACAGGTAGTCTTGCCCGTCCCGGGATTGCCGCTGAATATCATGTGCAGGGCAAGGGGCTCGCACGTGAGCTGGCGTGCCGCCCTGATCTGCTGGATCTTCACGTAAGCCACGATCTCGCGCACCAGGGCCTTCACCTTGTCGAGGCCGATGAGGCTATCGAGATCGGCGAGGGCTTCCTTCAGGCGCCAGGCGCTGGAAGACGATGGCTCTTCGAGGCGCTGCCCTCCGGCCGGCCCCGCCTGCCCGAGTTCTACCGAGTGCTTCAGAACCTCGAGGGCCTCGACAGGCGACAGCCTCCCTTCCTCCAGGCCGGCAAGGACCAGGTTCGGGTCTCTGGGCTCGAAGGCAAGCATGACTTTGCGCCACCTCTCGTAGATCGCATCTCGCGGACTGTGCCACGAGGGACTCCGCAGAACCGGGCGGACCGGACACAGGTACAGCGCTTGACCGTATATGGTATGCAGGAGAGAAAGGGCCTGTGCGCGGGCTCGAGGCCTCTCCCAGCCAGGAGGTGGAAGGGCCGAGGCGAAGGTGGGTACGTCGTGGGAGTGTCTTCCCTTCCCCGCACGTCACACGTGCCAACCAGTGCCCCAAGCATGGTGTGAGAGCGTATACCGTAAAGTATGATACAGTACTATGCGGTATTGACAGGGACGGCAACAGGTGATAGCGTATAGTTGAGTCCGCACGGCTGACCCAGGAGCGCCCCACAGGGCTGTCACGCCCGCAGGGGCTGCGAGGGGTGCTGGGGGCTACAGCCCTGTTATGGAGGGGTCGACGTGTTCGAGAGGCTGCTCACCCCTGAGGAGGCCGCCCAGAGGATGGTAGTGAGTCCGAAGACCGTTCGGGACTGGCTGAGACAGGGAAGGCTGAAAGGCGTCAAGACCGGCAAACTCTGGCGTATCCGGGAGAGTGACCTTGCGGACTTCGTCGCCCGAAACGCGTTCGGAGCTGTCAGGTTTGACGCTCGGGAGGACGCGCAGCCCCCTGTCGCAGTGCGCGAGACGGCCCTGAGAAAGCATCTGGATGACAGTAACCGTGAGAACGCTTCGGAGGAGCCGCGTTGCACGGAGCCTTCCGAAGAAGACAGACAGTGGCTGGAAGCAAGGATCGAAGCCCCGCTTCCCCCATACGACTGGGGTCCTGGCGGTCCTCCGAAGGCGAGACCCGTGCGCTACGTCCCGGGTAGGGGCCTTGTCATCGAAGGAGACGAGGGTCATGGTCGGTGAGCGAACGGTCGGCGCAGGCGACGTGCTTCTTATGGCTCTCCCCTTCCATACTCCGAAGGGACATGAGCAGGAAGGCAAGAGACCGGTGATCGTGGTGGGGTGTCCCTCCGGCACGTTGCGCTACCCAACCCTCATCGTTATCCCTCTTACCACGCAAGCTGGCCGATGGGCGTACGAGAACCCGACCCTGTATCCGAGCCTCAGCCCCGGAGAGGGAGGCTTACCTCGCAGTTCGATCGCGCTCCTTGACCAGCTGCGCAGCATCGACGTCCGTCGCACCGAGGGGTATCTCGGAACCCTTCGGCAAGACACGCTCAATCGGATCCGGGCCGGCATCACGCGGCTCTTTGAACCATAGGGCACCAGCGCGGCAACGCGGCAACGCGGTGATGCGGTAAGGAGATAGCGCGTGGACCCGTCGCAGTGTCGGCCGGCTGAACACCTCTCCACCGGACCATATATGACATGCGGGGCAGGAGAGGCGTGTGGGCCAGACGACTGGGAGGCCGGAAGGTTGGGGACCCCGCCTCGCGGCCTCTTACAGACGGGACTACCTATTGAGGGACGTGCCTCGGGGGCAGGCTGCTGGTACTCTGGGGTGTAAGTCGCTCTCTGGTCGGCAGACGGGAAGGCCCTGGGTAAGGGGCCTTCCCATCTTCTCACCCGAGTCTTGCGAAATCGATCAGCATGCACCTGCTCGCCGAGGCTCTCTTCCAACGCGTGACACCGGGAGTTGCAGATACACCGCTATCCAGGGACGGCGCAGGCGGGATATCTACACCTGCCTAGAAGATGAAGCTGGCGACTACAAGCGCGACAAGCGATACAGCCCAGCCGAGGGTCGTTGGCACTGACCAGGTCATTATCTGCTCCTTTACGTCCTCGATGCCGAGTAGCCTGTTAACTACCCAGAAGTAGCTATCGTTGAAGTATGAGAACACCATTGCGCCCAGCGTAGCTGCCTGGGCTGCCAGGACTGGGTTGACATTCAAACTGGACAGAATGGGTGCCGTGATGGACGCTGCGGTGATCATGGCGACGGTGCCACTTCCCTGGACCAGACGGACGAGTGTAGCGACGGCAAATGGGAGGATGATGGCAGGCAGGGCGGAACCCGCTATCTTCTGTGCTATGAAATCCCCCACACCGCTGGACCTTAGCACCTGGCCCAGGGCGCCGCCAGCACCCGTCACCAGAATGATGATTCCGGCCGACGCAACGCCTTCCTCGACCCGCCTGAGAACGTCCTTGCGTGGAGACTGGCCCATCAGCCCGTAAATGGCGATGATGAGTCCAAGTGCTACTGCTATTATGGGGTTGCCAAGGAAGATCAGGAAGTTGGCTACTGAACCGCTGGCTTTTACTGCGGTGAGAACGGTGTTGAGGAGGATCAGTACCACTGGAACCAGGATCGGGGCGAACGAGATGAACGTGCCAGGTAACGCCCTCTCTTCCTCGCTGGTTGCCGCAGTCTCAGTAACCTGCACAGGTCTAGACCCTCCAGCAAAGCGTTGCCACCCGAGGCCATCGGCTGTCGGCACCTGAGGTATCTTGCGTCCGAGCCATTTGGCATATATGACTCCTGCAACAGTAACCGGCACTGCGAAGACGAGCCCCCACAGAATCATGAGGCCGACGTCGACTCCGAAGATCCCTGCTACTGCCAGTGGTCCGGGTGTCGGGGGAACTGCATGATGGGTTGCAACGAGACCCACTGCCAGCGACACACCGAGGGCCACCACCGATTTGCCGGTGCGACTCGAGAGAGCCTTCGCAATTGGGGCCAGGATCACAAAACCGGAGTCGCAGAAGATGGGAATCGACACGACGTAGCCCGTCGCTGCGAGAGCCCACTCTTCCTTGTCACGGCCGAGGTAGCGCAAAAAGGTTCTGGCCATCCTTTCTGCCGCCCCCGACACCTCCAGGATTCGACCCATCATGACGCCGAAGCCGATTACGATGCCTATGCTCCCGAGGGTGTTACCAAAGCCTGTAGTGATCGCCTTCGCCACGTCGGTGGCAGGCATACCTCCGATCAAGCCGACTAAGGCGGCGGCAATGATCAAAGCGAGAAACGCATGGATCTTTGTCCGGAGAATGAGGTAGACCAAAGCAGCGACGCCGATGATGAGACCTACAATCATCTGGGTTCCCGAAGGCATACTTGTCCCCTCCTCGGACGGAAGTTTGGCCTGGTTTCACCTTGTACTCGTTCTCGTCCCGAACTACGCCCTTCTTACCTGCGAGTACCGCGCAGCTACCCGTATCGCCTCCTCCATGCTGACAGCGCTGGCCACGCCTCGGCCGGCTATGTCAAACGCTGTGCCATGATCAACCGACGTTCGTAGGAAGGGCAGGCCGAGCGTGACGCTAATGGTTCTCTCGAAGTCGAGAGTCTTGGTCGCTATATGACCCTGATCGTGGTAGAGAGACAGAATAGCGTCCCACTTGCCCTGGAGACCTAGATGGAAAACTGAGTCTGCGCTCACTGGCCCGACAGCATCGATCCCATCCGCCCGGGCCTGCTCAATTGCAGGGGAAATCTCGCGGATTTCCTCGTCACCGAAGAGACCACCCTCACCCGAGTGCGGGTTCAGTCCGGCGACTGCGATCTTTGGTTTAGAGAACCCGAGATCCCTTAGCGCGGATGAGACCTGCTTCAGTGTTTCGTACACTCTCTCCTTTGTCACTGCTCGGATAGCATCCATCAGTGACAGGTGGCGTGTCAGGAAAAAGACCCGAAGGTTTCTCACCGTGAACATCGTAAGTGCAAACGGGGCACCAGTCATGCTTGCATACATCTCCGTGTGACCTATGAACGGGATGCCCGCAGCCTTGATGGACTCCTTGTTTATCGGAGCGGTCGCCACGGCGTCAATCGCCTTGTTGAGACCGAGTTCAATGGAGAGCCTTACACACTCGTAGGCAATTCTACCCGCTGCGGCCTGGACTTTTCCGAATTCGACTGTGGCGTTCTCGTCATGGGTCGCCGACAGCAGGTCGATGGTTCCCGGTCGGAACCTGCCCTTGGACGGAACGTCGATGAGGTTGAAGTCGACGCGTGCCCCCAGAATCGAGGCTGCCCGCTCGAGGGATATGGGCATACCGATGACCACAGGGAGGCAGATGTCGTATAGCTCACGGTTCGTGAGAGCCTTCACCACAATCTCTGGGCCTACTCCAGCGGGGTCGCCCATGGTTATGCCTATTGCAGGCTTTTCGTCGGAAACCGAGCTTATAGTCATGAGCAAGCCATTCCTCTCATTAGAGTCTTCCTCCTCCGTCGGCCTACGCACTACGAGCTATCGCGCCATCCCGTGCTGCATTGCAGAAGGTGGCAAACGCACTGCACTGCTGCGTCTTCTCCACCAACCAGACCACCCTTGGTAACAAGCTTGAGTCCCTCATGTGGCCCGCCAACTACAGTCCCGAAGGCGGCAAGCGGCAGGATTTCCATGCTGACCTCTATGCCCGCAGCGCCCATCTCTTCGAGCACCGCCAGCGTAATGTCCCCTCCTGTTACATACAGCCCCGCTATCTCCTGCTTTGCGCTCTCCAGGACCGTCCTGGCGATTCGGCCGAGGCCCGAAGACAGATTCGCAGCCGACGTGCCCATGGCACGGCTCATTTGCCTGTCCAGACCCGCCAAGTCCAGAGTATCCTCTTGGGTCGAGGATGATGTCACGATGACTACCATGTCCTGGGACGCTCTGGCCGATATGGCGCCGAGCACCCTTTCCACAGCGTCCCTTACCATAGTTTCTGAGCGTGGCAACTCTCCTGCCGCTAGAGCACTCGCATCAACGGGTATGGTTGCGTTCGGAAGCGTGTCCTTGAGACGCCTTATCTGGGTACGCGTGAGAGGAGTCACGCTGCCGACCACAGCTAGCACCACTCGTCCTCGTCTACCAGGTATGCTGTGGCTGGGGCCAAGGGTGCTGGATGCTACCGCAGTGGAAGCGGTGAAGGGGCCGGGATCCACTGCAAGCACGCGAAACGGAAGATGCGATGCGGCCCTGGCGATGGTCTCGATCTCGTCGTCGGTCGTAGCATCGACGACGACTACCTGCGCACCGGAGGACCGAGCCTCGACCAGATGTTGCAGGGTGTTTTCCCATCCGCGCAACACGTCCCCGAGGTGAATACTCGTGACCTTGCGGTTCGTTCCTTCTTGGATGAGGGATGGGACGTGAGATTTCGAGACAGGTGTGCGTGGATCCTGCGCCACAGGCGTTTTCTCGAGAGGGATCCCATTGACTATCTGATAACCGCCAACGGTGATCCGGCCCGATTTAGGAAAGGCAGGGACCACGACGGCCATTTCAACACCGTTCAGTTCGTCCAGCGCAGCATCGATCTCAGCGGCCACGTTGCCCCGGAGAGTAGTGTCTATCCTCTTGCTGAACTGCGATGCGCCTTTTCCCTTGAATCGGGAAAAGCACATGCGGACCCGTGCGTACGCCTCGTCGGCCGGCAGTGCGCGGCTGTTAGAGGAGACGATAAGCGCATCGTATGGGGGAGTCGCCGGCAACACGTCGAGCCGCTCCGGCCTCAGTGTCGCCGCGCGAAAGCCCCGGGCAGCGAGAAGCGCGCCGGTAGCGTTCGCCCCCGTCAAGTCGTCGGCAACAGCGAAAAGCCTGACCATCGTGCGTTCACCCCGATGTAGCGCCGTCTTGTGTGGGACCAGGTTGAGACATGTGTCCCGGTCTGATAACTCGCACTCCGAAATCCTGAATGGCCTGGAGCATGGTTACATCGGTCTTGTCGTCAGTCACTATCGCGTCCAATTCGCCGAAGGAGCAGACCTGGGCAAAAACTTTCAGGCCGAACTTGCTATGATCTGCCAGAACCACCGGCTTTGACGCTGCATGGATGATAGCCCTCTTCAGGGGCACCTTGTTGATGTTGCGCGTCATGATCCCGCTTCCCGGGTCGACGGCATCACAACCGATAAACGCGGTGTCCACGTGCAAAGAGGCAACCATGCGTTCTGCTACCGGTCCCATCATGTTATAGACGCTGCGTTGCACTTCGCCTCCTGTGCAAATCACCCTGATCCCCCGCGAATCCGCCAACTCGGCTGCAATCTTCAGGTCGTTCGTGACCACCGTCAGTTCCCTGAACGTGTGAAGCCTCTTCGCCAGCGCAAAGGTGGTGGACCCCGCATCAAGGATGATCGCGTCGCCTTCGGATATCAACCCAAGCGCGGCTTCCGCAATTCGGGCCTTCTCGTCAGGCAGGGAACTCGCCTTCGAAAAGTAAGGTACGTCGCGTGTGATCCCGCTTCTCAACATGGCTCCACCGTGGACGCGGACAATCATCCCCGAGTCCTCAAGAGCCTTCAGGTCGCGGCGCACTGTCATTCGAGAAACACCGAACTTGGTTGCTATCTCGTCGACTCCGACCGCTCCGCGCGAGCTGATGTACTCAGCAATCAGGACCTGCCTTTCACTTGACAGCACCCGTCGTCGAACCTCCAGACAGAGAGGGACCCCATGCAGCAATCGAGGACTTACCAACCGAGGACTCGCTGTCGCGTCGCCCTGCCACGTGCGCGACACGGCAGTCAGAGGCAGCCACGTTCGATGCCGCAGGGCCTGTGTGTGATTGTGTGCGCTTTCGAGCGCATTAGCACTATTCGATGGCGCGACTAGAAATTCCTTCTGTAACGTATTCGATTTCTCGCTGTCCGCAAGCTATCCTGTGTTGGATTGTGTGAAGGATGTCAGTGGCGTGCGGGGTGTTTGCCAGATCACATCGCGTTCACGAGTCGGGGTTATCCTCGCGCTCGCTCTGGGAAAGGAGTGCCACTGGGCGTGAGGGGGTGATGGTGGAGATGGCGTGCTTGTAAATGAGATCCTGCTTCGTGCCATCGGAGAGGATGACGGTGAAGCTGTCGAAGCCTTTCACGAGGCCTTTCATCTGGTAGCCATTGATGAGGTATATGGTGACCGGGATCTCCTGGCGCCTGACAGCGTTCAGGAAAACGTCTTGAAGGTTTGGCGACGGCTTGCTCATCTCGTCGTTCGTCCTCCCCATTGCGACATGCATTCCCCCGGCGATCGCGCTTGATGTAGCCTTCTACATCGCCGCGAGTTTTCCTCTGATGAGCGCCAGAACACAGGTGGCTGCCTCATTCACCGACGAAAGCATCCCGAGGTCGACCCATTCGATCCGCGGATCAGCGCGAAACCACGTGAGCTGCCGCTTGGCGTAGCGCCTGGTGTTTCGCTTGATGGTCTCCACTGCGTCCGCCAGCGAGCACTTCCCCTGCAGGTGCTCGACGATTTCTTTATAGCCCAGGGCTTGCCCGGCCGTGAGGGCCCGCTCGTACCCCCGTTCGAGAAGGCGCCGGGTCTCATCCACAAGGCCCTGCTCGATCATGGTGTCGCATCGTCGGTTTATGCGCTCATAGAGGGCCTCCCTGTCGCGGACGAGCCCTATCATCACCAGTCTATCAACGCGCATCTTCCCTCCCCCGCTCCTGCGCCACATCTCGGAGATGGGCCGCCCGGTGGTGGCGTGAACCTCAAGGGCGCGGATGATACGGCGCGCATCGTTGGGGTGTATCCGGCGAGCAGCCACAGGATCCACTTCCGCGAGCCTCGCATGGAGCGCCGGGGCGCCGTGCAGCTCGGCCTCCTCCTCCAGCTCTCTGCGCAGTTTGGGCGAGGCGCCTTCCCACGGAAATAGAAAGCCGTCAACGACGGCCTTTACGTAAAGCCCGGTGCCGCCCACGAGAAGGGGAACTCGCCCGCGGGCGGCGATGTCGTCGATGGCGGCCCGTGCGAGTTCCTGGAATCGAGCCACGTTGAAGGTTTCGTTGGGGTCAACCACGTCGATGAGATGATGGGGCACCCGCGCGCGCTCCGAAGCGCTGGGCTTGGCCGTGCCGATGTCCATGTAGCGGTACACCTGCATGGAGTCGCAGGACACGATCTCTCCGCCCAGCCTGGACGCGACCTCGATGGACACGTCGGTCTTGCCGACCGCCGTGGGGCCTACTATGACCACGAGGATGTCCGGAGATCGGTGACACGCAGGTTGTCGGTTCGAGGGCCTCGACATTTATTGCTTGTTGCTCCTTCGCACTCCCATTTCGATCTTCGGCATGCGGGCTGGCACGGATCTTACGTCCGGCGAAACGCCCTTTCCAGCTCCGCCCGGCTTATCCTGAGGACGGTGGGCCGCCCATGGGGGCACGAGTACGGGTCGCTCGCCCCCGAGAGATCCGCGAGGAGCCTTTCGATCTCCGGCGGTTCCAGGGCGCGGTGGGCCTTTACCGCAGCCCTGCACGCGACCTCCGCCGCGACACGCGCGAGCAAATCCGCGACGTCGCGCCCGCTGCCCTCCGCGTCGTCACAGCACGCCTCGAGCGACTCCTGGACGACCCTGGCCACATCACAGGGCCCGCGCAAAGCGCCCAGCGCAGACGGAACGCCCCGGAGGAGCAGAGACGACGGCCCGAACGGCTCCAGCAGAAATCCGATCTTCGCAAGCTCTCCGAGGACCGCCGGGACGCGGGACGCCGCGCGCGGCGATAGCTCCAGCGTCGTCGGGATGAGGGTCTGCACCTCGGGCTTGCCGCTCGAAAGCCCGGCGAGGACCGCTTCATACAGGATGCGCTCGTGCGCGGCATGCTGGTCGATTATGACAAGGTCGTTGCCGTCTGTGGCGAGGATATACGTGCCCATGAACACTCCCAGCGGGGCAAAGCCTACCCGGGCCCCGTCTTGCACCCGGGGTCGGGAGGAGTGAGGGCGCGGTTGGAACCGGGCGGTCGCGCCTCGACTGGGGCTGGGGCCAGCATCGGCCTGGACATCCGGTGGGTGGAGACCGCCGCCATAGAGCGCCCCTGGCCCGTCCGTCCACGCAAGCTCCAGTCCGGTGGCGGGCGCGGCGTGGTAGCCGCCCGTGCTGTCGCGGGCGATTCCTGCGGTCGCGCCACCCGTCTCTGGGGCATGCCCGAGCTTCCGGCCGAGGTCCGGTGCCGCTCCAATGGAGCGCAGCGCGGAGGCCGCCGCCTGCGCGGCAAGCTGGAACACGTCGTGTCCGCCTGAGAACCTTACCTCCCTCTTCGCCGGGTGGACGTTCACATCGATCGACACCGGGTCAGTCGAGATCCACAGGAACACGGCGGGATACCTTCCAGGCGGAAGCCTCCTGCCGTACGCGTTCTCGATGACCCGCACGACCGCGGGTGCCGCCACGGGCCTTCCGTTCACGAAGACGCACTGGGTGTCGCGGCTGGCCCTCGTCACGTCGGGCGGCGATATGAACCCCTCGATACTCGTTCGCGGCGTGCCCGCCACGACGGGAAGCAGGATCTTCGCGAGGTCCGCGCCGTAGATGGAGGCGATGGCCGCGCGCCTGTCCCCACCGTGTGTTCCCTGGGCCGGGAGCACATCCCGCCCGCCCCGGACGAGCCGGAACCTCACATCCGGCCATGCCATGGCCAGCCTTGCCACGACGTCGCGGACGTGGTCGAACTCCGTTGCCGGGCGCCTCTGGAACTTGCGCCTCGCAGGGGTGTTGAAGAAGAGGTCTCGACACGTCACGGCAGTGCCGACGGGTGACGGCGCGTCCTCTTCCAGCACCGCCACGCCCCCTTCCAACACGATGCGGGTACCCGCCACGTCCCCGGTGCGACGTGTCACGAGCTCAACCTTCGCAACCGCCGCAATGCTGGCAAGGGCCTCCCCCCTGAACCCCATGGTGAGGACGCTGTGGAGGTCGGCGGCCGTGCGGATCTTGCTCGTAGCGTGCCTTCGGAACGCCATCTTCGCATCGCGCCTGCTCATCCCGGAGCCGTTGTCGCTCACCCTGATGAACTCGCCCGGCGCGCCGTGAAGCTCCACGGTTATGCCGGACGCCCCGGCGTCGAGGGAGTTCTCCACAAGCTCCTTCACGACCGACGCCGGACGCTCGATTACCTCGCCCGCAGCGATCTTGTCGATGGTCTCGTCGTCGAGCACCACGATGCTTTCATCATGTCGCTCGCTCATACTTCCCCCTTCCCCTCGGCCCTCGCCTTGAGCTCGGCGAGTTTCTGGAGCGCCTCGAGAGGCGTCATGCTGTTTATGTCGAGCGCCCGAAGTTCGGCGAGCATCCGGTCGAGCCCTGAACGGGCGCACTTCGGGCAGACGGAGCATTCCGCCGCGCCCTGCCCGCCGGTTACGCCGGCTTCTCCCCGTTCCTGTTCGTCTCCTCGTCCCTGTCCCTGTCCCTGTCCCTGTTCGTGTGGGTGCCTCAGGACCTTGACGCTGCCACCATCGTCATCCTGGTCCATCAGCATCGCCAGCAGGCTCATCTGCTGCGGCCGTGAGGGGCTCCGCCTCTCGAGTTCGCGCAGGATGGCGCCGGCTCGCCTCACGACCTCGCCGGGCATTCCCGCCATCCGTGCCACATTTATCCCGTAACTCTTGTCACACCCTCCGGGGACCAGCCTGAACAGGAACACGACCTCCCCGCCCCGTTCCTCCGCCTCCACCCGGAAGTTCCTGACGCGAGGGAGCTGCTCCTCGAGCGCGGCAAGTTCGTGGAAGTGCGTCGTGAATATGGTCTTGGCGCCCACTTTGTTGTGCAGGTACTCGATGACCGCCTGGGCGATGGCCATTCCGTCGTAGGTGCTCGTCCCGCGGCCAAGCTCGTCGATGAAGATGAGAGTTCTCTCGGTCGCCTGCCCCAGGATGGCCGCGGTCTGCAAGAGCTCCACCATGAACGTGGACTTGCCTTGCGCGATCTCCTCGCTTGATCCCGCCCGCACCGCGATCCTGTCGGTGAGCGGGACGCGCGCCGACGTCGCCGGCACGAAACTGCCGACGTGAGCCATCAGCACGACGAGGAGCACGGACTTGCCTAGGGTGCTCTTGCCAGCCATGTTCGGCCCGGTGAGGACCATTACCTGACAGTCTTCGGTGTCGAGCCGCACGTCATTGGGCACGAACGTCCCGGCCGGGAGGGACGCCTCGACCACCGGGTGCCTGGCGCCCAGGATCTCGAGCTCCCCGCCTTCGCACATCACCGGCCTCACATACCCATATGACGCCGCGACGTCCGCCAGGCTCGCAAACACGTCGACCTCCGCAAGCGCCCTCGCGGCCTCCTGGATTCGCGCGGTCTCGCGGGCCACGCGCGCCCGCACCTCCGAGAAGAGCTCGTACTCCAGGCGCGCCGCATGGTCCTTCGCTTTCAGGATGATGGCCTCGTGCTCCTTGAGTTCGGGCGTGATGAACCGCTCCGCGCCCGAAAGTGTCTGCTTCCTCATCCAGCCCTCCGGTACGAGGTGAAGGTTCGCCCGGGTGACCTCGATGTAATATCCGAATACCTGATTGTACCCGACCTTGAGGGACTTGATGCCCGTGCGCTCCCTCTCCGCAGCCTCCAGCGAGGCCAGGAACTCGCGGCTTTTCGCGCTCGTCCGGCGCAGCTCGTCAAGCTCCGCGCTGTGGCCATCGCGGATTATGCCGCCTTCAGTGAGGGTGGGCGGCGGATCGTCACAGATGGCGCCCACAATGAGCTCGCGCACGTCGGAAAGATCGCCGAGCCTTGCTGCAAGCTCGCGCAAGGCCTCACACTTCGCCTGCCCGAGCACCGCCCTCGCCTCCGGCGCAGCCGCAAAGGACCCGGCGAGCGCCACGAGGTCCCGGGCCCCCGCGACTCCCGTTGAGACCCGCGTCGCCAGCCTCTCCATGTCACGCACGGCCGCAAGCGCCCTCCTGAGGTCGGAGCGCGCCATGACGTCCTTCGCGAGCTCCTCGACCGCGTCGAGCCTCCGGCCGATCTCGGCGATATCCTGCGAGGGCCTGTCCAGCCATCTGCGGAGCAGCCTCGCTCCCATGGACGTGACGGTGCGGTCCAGCACGTCGAGCAAGGTACGACCGCGCGACCGCCGGCGGATGGGGTCAGAGATCTCCAGGTTCCGCCTGGTCTCCGGGTCGAGGCCCATGGCGTCCCCACACGAGTAAGCCCTGAGGACGCTCATGTGGGCTAGCGAGGTCATCTGCGTCCTTTGCAGGTAGAGCAGGACCATGCCGGCCGCCTGCACGCCGGCCGGGTACTCAAGAGCGCCCGAGGCTTCCAGAGCGGTCGAGCCGAACTGCTCCTCGACCGCGCGCACCGCGGCGGACGAGGATGCTCGCAGGTCGTTGCACTGCGTGAGCGTGAGGCCCTCGATCCCGCGCAGCGCCCCCGCCAGGCGGAAATCGTTCGCCACGTCCGGCGGGACGAGGCATTCCCTCGGACCAAGCCGTGCCACCTCCGCAAGGATGGTATCCTGCGCCCGCTGCCCCGCTGCCTCGGTCATGGCGAACTCCCCCGTGGACACGTCCGCCACCGCAAGACCGATGGCGCGCCCGCGCATGGCGAGGGCTGCGAGGTAGTTGTTGGTCTTCGCGTCCAGGAACTCGGGCTCGGTCACGGTCCCCGGCGTCACTACCCGGGTGACCTCGCGCCTCACGATCTGCCTTCCGGGCCCCGGCACCTCCATCTGGTCGCACACGGCGACCTTGTAGCCGCTATCCACGAGCCGTGCTATGTAGGCCTGCGCCGCATGGTAAGGCACGCCGCACATGGGCATCCTGTTGCCCTTGCCCGTCTCCCGCGAGGTCAGGGTGATCTCGAGCACCCGCGAGGCGATCTCGGCGTCCTCGTTGAACATCTCATAGAAGTCGCCCAGCCTGAACATGAGTATGGCATCGGGGTATCTTGCCTTCACCGCCTGGTACTGCTGAATCATCGGGGTCGTCAAGCGCCCACCACCTCGCCCATCTGCGTCCAAGCCTGGGGTCTTGTGATCCTGACCTTGACGAGGGTTCCCCTCCGGGCGCGGTCGTCGCGGGGGAATACCACGAGCTTGTTCGTGCGCGTGCGGCCTGCCAGCATGGCGGGGCTCGTCTTGCTCTCTCCCTCCACGAGGACTTCGACCACCTTGCCCGCAAGGCCCCTGTTGATCTCCACGGTGATGTCCTCCTGCACTTCGATGAGCCGCTGTATCCGCTCGCTCTTGACGTCCTCGGGCACCTGGTCCTTCATGCGGGCGGCAGCTGTGCCGCGGCGCGGCGAGAACACGAACGTGAAGGCCGAATCGAACCGCAACTCGCGGACCACCTTGAGGGTCTCGAGGAAGTCCTCCTCTGTCTCACCTGGGAAGCCCACGATCAGATCGGTGGTGATGGACGATCCCGGGACGGCCTCGCGGATGCGACGCACGAGGTCGACGTATTGCCCTTGCGTGTAGCCGCGGTTCATGCGCGCCAGCACCCTGTCGGATCCGGCCTGAAGGGGCAGGTGGAAGTGCTCGCAGATGGTCTTCGATGCGGCGATGGTGTCGATGAGCTTCTGGGAGAAGTCCCTCGGGTGGCTCGTGGTATAGCGAATCCTGTATATGCCCGGAGTCCCGTCGAGCGCCTGGAGGAGGTCGGCGAAGTCGCGGCCGTCCGCAAGGTCGTGCCCGTACGAGTTCACGTTCTGGCCGAGCAGGACGACCTCGCGGTAGCCTGCTCTCCCGAGGTCTCTGACCTCCTCCACTATGTCCTCGAACCTGCGGCTTCTCTCGCGGCCCCGCACGTAGGGCACGATGCAGTATGAGCAGAAGTTGTCGCAGCCGTACATGATGGTCACCCACGCGGACACCGCCTCGGCCCGGCGGGCGGGAAGGCCCTCGACTATGCCGCCCTGCTCGTCCCAGACCTCGACAGCCTTCTGGCCCGCCTCGACCCTGTCCAGGAGATCCGGGAGACGGTGAAGGTTCATGGTACCGAGCACGAGATCCACGTGGGGCAGCTTTCGAGCTATGCGCTGCGCCTCGCCTTCCTGTTGAACCATGCACCCGCAGATTCCTATGATGAGGTCGGGTTTTGCCAGCTTGAGCCGCTTGAGGTCCGCGGCCCGCCCGTACACCTTCCTCTCGGGGTTCTCCCGCACACAGCAGGTGTTGAAGATCACAAGGTCCGCATCATCGACCGCGTGGGCCGCGACGTAGCCTCGATCCTCGAGCATTCCCGCGATCACTTCCGAGTCATGCTCGTTCATCTGACATCCGAAGGTCTGAATGAAGTACTTCCGCATCGCCCCGTCCTCTCAAGCCCTGCAGGCAAGCGGCCGAATTCCGAGGCCCGGTGGTACAAGCCCCGGTATCCGACCCGGAACCGGCTCGTGTGCCGGCCGGGATCGACGAGCCCATACCTAGCTGTATAGTTCGTAAGAAGGGCCAATCCAATTCTAGCATACATTCGCAGCGAGGAGAACTGCGATGTGGGCCGGGACGGTCGCGGCCATGGTGTGTGTGGTGCGTGCCATGAGCTACTTGCGCAGGACGCCTGCGCGCTGGAGCGCACGGGCAAGGCGAGGGCCGATGAAGGGGATGAGGGCTACCTCCCTGTAGGCAAGTTCGCCGAGGGCGACGAGGCCGAGGCTGTAGACGAGGATGCCGGCAAGGATCGCCGCGGACGTGGAGAGCGAGTTACTCAACGTACGTGCGAGGAGCACACGGGACACCGTGCCGACCACCGGCACCATCAGGGCGCAGCTTGCGAGGGCCCTCCACCCAACGGCGAGGAGGCCGATACCCTCGCCGGTGAGCCTGCCCACTGCGCCGGTGTTGAGAGCGGCCGTCACAAGGAACGCAAGGCCTGTGCCAACGGCCGCCCCGCGGATGCCGACCTCCGGCACGGCGGTCAGAACGTAGTTTACGGCGCCTGCGGCGATGGCGCCGACGATCCCGTTTTTTGCGGGCAGAAGGACTTTCCCCGACCCGTTCAGGACCCCTGCCGTGGTCTGTTGAAGGCAGAAGAAAACGGAGGCGAAGGCCATGGATGAAAGAGGCACTCCGCCTGCTGGATCTTTGAAGAGCAAGGCGCATATCTGGGTGGGTAACACCGCGAGCCCGGCGGAGGCCGGAAGGCCTATCACGAGAGCGCTCCTTATGGCTTGCCGGGCCAGCATTCTCGCACGACGTCTCTCGCCCCTCGCGTCCGCCGCGGCTACCTGGGGCACCAGGTTCGTGGCGACCGCAGAAGTCACCACGCCCGGCAGGGCCACGAGGCCGACAGCCATCACTGAGAGGTGCCCGTACAGGCGCGTGGCGTCAGTCACGGACCAGCCCGCCTGCTGCAGCCTGGCCGGCACTACGACGGCATTGATGACGTCGAGCAGCGGAAGGGTGAGCGCGGCCACTGTTGCGGGACCCGCAAGGGACAGAAGTTGCCGGAGGGTCCCACCTGCCGCACTCCCCGGGAGAGTGCGCTGCCGGCGCCGCTCACCGGGCCATCTCCTGGGGGGCACTCGTCGCAGCGTCGCTGGGGCCGGACGATCCACGGCGGCCACAAGGTAGAACACCCCGAGCATGACAAGGCCCACTGCAGCTCCTGTGGAACTTCCGGCGGCGGCACCGGCCGCGGCCCACTGCGCGCCCCTAGGAAGAAAGGCGTATGCGAGGCCCAGGCCTACCACCAGCCTGACGACCTGCTCCACCACGTGCGACGCGGCAGTCGGAATCATGGTCCGGTGGCCCTGAAAATAGCCGCGAAGCACGCTCGAGACAGCCGCGAGCGCGAGAGCGGGAGAAAGGTACTTCATGGGGAAGTAGGCTCTCGGGTCTCTGACCACGGACGTGCTTATGAAGCCGGCCCCCGCATACAGCGCGGCCGAGAGGACCATCCCCACGGGGATGACGAGCCCAAGGCACACCAGCAGGACCTGCCTTGCGCCGGAGGGGTCGCCCCGGGCCAGGCGTTCCGCAACCAGCTTCGACGTGGCCACCGGCAGCCCCGAGACGCAAAGGACGAGAGCCATTGAGAACACGGGTGACGCCAGGTGGAGGAGGCCGACGCCTTCCGCGCCTATGAGGCGGGCCAGGGGAATGGTGAAGAGCGCCCCGAGCACTTTCGTGGCGATGCCCGCGGCTACCAGAATCGCGGTTCCTTTGAGGAACGACTGAGATTTCATGGCGGTACCGTACTATGACTGTAGGTCCGCCGTCATGCCTCGAGTTCGGTTCGGAAGGTCAAGTCCTGTGCGGCTTGAGGACAACTACGGGCGTTTGCTGGTCATCGTTGCCGAAGGGATTGTGGGCAAGCGCCCGGGACACCCAATCGGTCTTGCCAGCGAGGGTCGAGCCCAGGATATCGACGCAGCCGATGTCGTTCACATCGACGACCACGACGTCAACCCCGACGGCCTCCCGGATCTCGCGCGCAACCTCATCGGGGTCTGCGGGCCCCAGGATGACGTGCTTGTCATAGGGAGGCATCGTGCCCGCGATGTCGTCAATCTGGGCGAGCGAAGGCCCTGCCACCCTGAAGAAATCCCCCCTTCGCCCGAGCATCCGCCCGATCCCTGCCGCTGCGGTACCCAGCAGCACCCTGGCGACCCCCGCCTCGTTTATGGCAAGCTGCATCGCAGGCGGTGTTGCGAGGCTGCCGTCCTTGCCCGGCAGCTTGCACAGCACGCGCGCCAGAGGCCGGGGACGCACGGACCCGGGCAGCACGGCCCTGCCCTGCGTGATCGCGACGACGCTCTCGGCCACCGCGACCACGTCCCCGGGGTGCGCGATCCCCCGGACGTATCGGCGCACCACGTCAGCGATCTTCTCGTCCTCTCCCACAAGGTGAGTCCTGATGGGGATCGCGTCGACCTTGACGGGAACCTCTCCCGCCTCCCGGCGGTGCCCGGCCCGTCCGGCGAAGTAGCGCTTGAGGCCAGTCATGATGGCGGACGCAGCCCGCTCCTTGAAGGTGCTGCTGCGAAACCACCCTTCCTCCACCCAGTTGGTGATGGTGGCCACCTCCACAAACACGCAGGGCATCCCCGGGTTAGCGGGGAGTCTGGCCGGATACCTTGCCACGCCCTTCGTCATCACGGGCAGCTTCTCGGCGAGGGACGACTGTATGTACCTGGCGAGCGTCTCGCTCTCGGCGTCAGGAAGGTGAAGCGTGCGGGATCCCGCGACGGTCCGGTCGGAAGATCCGGAGGTGTGGATGCTCACGAAGGCGTCGGCCCCAGCATCCTTCGCCTGGGCGAACCGCTTTGCCGCCGGGACCCCTTCGTCGGAGGTCCGGGTCATCACCACGGCCGCCCCGGCAAGCTCGAGGCGAGTGGACAGCACGCGTGCCATGTCGAGGACGACGTTCTTCTCGAGGAGGTTGACGGGACCGTGCTCTCCGGGGTCGCTTCCACCGTGCCCCGGGTCCACTACCACCACCCTGCCCTCGAAGATGGCTCGTACAGGGCTTCGGTCGAAGTCGACGATCAGGCGCGCCGGGACCCCTGCTGCCTGCGTCACGCCCCACGACGGCGTGTGCTCCAGCCTGGCGACCACCGAGGGCTGTGGGGGGCCGCCTGTCACCGCAATGTCGACGAGGAGGCCGTCGTTCACCACTATCGTCGCCGGAGCCATCGCGAGGTCACATCCCGGGAGATCTATTCGCACCTCGCCCGGGGACGCCGCGCGGATACGATGGAGGACCGGAAGCGTCGCCTCGATGACAAGACGCGAAAGCATCCGACGGCACACAGCGTCCGCGTGCTCTGTGGCCCACACGTTCGTGATCCTGGGCTTCTCCAAATGCACCAACCCCGCCCGGCGCAAGTCTCGTGCCCCCCGAAGAGGGCGACACATTACATGCTATGCGCGGACGGGGTTGTCTCGCACACCGTCTCCTGTGTTCTTTTGTGTTGCCGTCCGACCAGCCTGAGCGAGGGCCCGTTAGTTCCTCCGCGTCCTCCAGCGGTTGCAGGGCTCGCGGTGTTGCACTCTCTCCTTGAGTCACCGGCAACCCCTGCCAACGTCGGGAGCATCTCCGAATCCTTACTCAGCCGCCCGAGACCGGTGGGAGGGCCGTGACCTTGTCGCCCGGCGCCAGCTTCGCCGAGACGTTCGTCACCCTGTCTCCGACAAGCACGATACCCCATAGTCCCTGCGCAAGACCTGCTGCAGCAAGAGCATCTGCCACCGTCGACCCTTCAGGAAGATCCAGCTCCGCCCTCTCGGCAAGCCCAGGCCGCACGGCCAGGAGGATCTTCGAGATCTCCACTACGACCTTCATGAGATCCGCCCCATCGCCCGAAGCTCGGACGCGACGTCACCAAGGCCAAGCCTTTCGAGTGTGGCCGCCGTGGGCCTTCCTCCCCTGTCCCAGCCTCGAAGGTCGTAATACTCGTCCAGAAGCGTGTCCAGGTCCTCGCGGGTGATTCGCGATCCCGCGAGGGGTCCATCAGGGACGGGCTCCGTATAGAACCTTCTCGGCGGCTGGTCGTCCGCCCTGCCGAAGTCGGGCCTTTCGCGCACGGCGAAGGCGCGTACGAGGTTCCAGATACGCTCGGACTTGAGAAGCAGATCGTCCCACGAGTCCTTGCGCCCCGTTACCGCCGGGTAGAGCCTGGCGTAGTATTCGAGCGGCAGGCCCAGCTCGACCCACTGCAGCCGGCATACCCCGAGACAGTCGAAGAGGGGCCTTACGTGCTGCAGCTCGATGACCTTCGCAGCCTTGCCCTGGATCACGTTGCGCCCCACGGCGATGTCGTGGGTGATGGACCATGCCCGGTTGTGGTGCGCGCCGATGTCGCACGTCATGTAAGCGAGCATCATGGACGGCGCCCCGCGCGACTCGTACCCGCTCCACTCGAGGCCCTTGACCTGGATCGCGAAATCCTGGCTTCCGCCTCCCCAGGCCTCCGCCGCGGCCCTCACGCCCCTCGAGAGGGGTTCGCCTATCCCCTGGCGGGCTGCTATGAGCTTCACGATCTCGACGAAGGCGTCCAGGCTTCCGAAGCGCGCTTCGATGCCGCCGGTGTCCTCCTCCGTGATTACGCCCCGCTCGAAGCACTCCATGGTGAACGCCACCGCGCTGCCGCCGGAGATGGTGTCGAGGCCCAGCTCGTCGCACATGTAGTTGGCGAAGGCCACCTCCTCGATGGACTGGAGAGCGCAGTTGCTTCCGATGAGGGCTGTGGTCTCGTACTCGGGGCCCTCCACGAACACCGTTTCACCCCGGTGGCGCGCGCGGCAGTACTTACCCGTCGCCATTGGGCACGCGAAGCAAGCCTTGTCGCGCACGTGGATGTCGCTGCGCATGCGCTCGCCGCTCAAGGCTTCAGCGTTTTCGTAGAAGTTCTGCCTGAAGTTGCGGGTGGGAAGCGCCCCGATGGAGTTGGACCACGTGGTGACCTGGGCGAGGCCCTGGTCCTGCCATACTTTGAGCGCGGGGTTCGCGGCAAGGGCCGAGAACATCTCGTCGGCCACCTTGCGGAGGGCCCCCATGTCGGCCACGGGCACGCCGCCGGTGCCCCGCACAGCGATGGCCTTCAGGTTCTTGGAGCCCATGACCGCGCCCATGCCGCACCTTCCGGCCTGCCGCCCGATGTCGTGGTTCACGGAGGCGAATACCACCATGTTCTCGCCTGCAGGCCCGATCGTGGCGATCTGGAATTCGTCGCCGAGCTCGTCCTTGAGGACCTTCTCCGCCTTTATCGCGCCCATCCCCCGGAGATTCTCGCAGGGGCGGACCTCTACCCGGTCGTCTTCGATGAAGAGGTACGATAGCTGAGGAGCCTTTCCTTCGATGACGATGGCATCATACCCTGCATACTTGAGTTCGCCTGCGAGGTGGCCCCCTATATTGCTGTCGCCGTACAGGCCCGTTGCAGGGCTTTTCGCCGAAATACTGGTCTTGGCCCCGCTCGGCAGGAAGACGCCGGAGAATGGCCCTGCGGCCACCACGAGTTTGTTCCCGGGCCCAAGCGGATCTGTACCGGCAAGGACTTCGCGGTAGACGAAGTGGACTCCGAAACCCCGTCCGCCCATGTAGTCGGCCGCGAGATCCTCCGTGAGCGGCTCTCGCGACACCGCCCTCGTGGACAGGTTGATCCTCAAGATGGTGCCGGCATATCCGTGCATCTCCCGCATCTAGCTCGCCACCTTTCCGACTTCGGCCAGGGCGTCGAGGACCCCTCTCGGGCACAGCCTCGCGCACTCCCCGCAGGCGATGCACTTTATGGGGTAGTCGACGTCAGGGTGGGAGAACAGCGCACCGTTCGGGCATGTCTCCACGCACACGCCGCAGTTGGTGCACGTGTCGGGATCGATCCGCACAACACCGTCCTCCATGCTGATCGCACCCACAGGGCAGGCGTCGATGCACACGGCGCACTGGTCGCACACGACCACGTCGTACCTGGCATCGGTGAAAAGCCTGGAGATCACGCGGATCCCGGCCTTCTTCGGGTTGTTCTCGCCGAAGTTCACCACAGAGCATACAAGCTGGCAGAGCTTGCAGCCTGTGCATCGATCGAGGTCAAGCTTCATTCTCTCTCCCCTCCCACGTGATCTCTATGCGTGAGTTCAGAAGCTCGGACAAGTCAGTCTACGGTCACCCCCGGGCTCCCGTCCACGAAGTGCCTCGAGAGCGCTCGCGATCTGACATGCTGTTATGGCGGTCGCCCCGCGGCCCTTGCGGCCGCCGCTGCCCTGAGTAGACCGCCGCAAATTCGCGCTACTTTCCAGCGCCCAGGTCCTCGCCAGGGTTGCCGGTGTTGCCCTCTGGGGACGGCGCGTGCGGTGAGCCTCGTTCGAATTCGGCGCTTAAGGCTAGCCAAATTCCAGGCGCCCCGCCCTGGCAAGCACCGCGAGCCCCAACGCCGTCAGGGAAAGCGGCGCTAACTTATGGCGCCATACTTGGCGACCACCGTCACGCAGGGACAGATGCTACGCTGCACAACGCTACACAACCGATGGCTCGACCACGAGCTCCCCTCGCTCGAACCGGCCGAGGTCGAGGCCGGTTATGTCTATGGACGGCTGCTCATCACAGAGGATCTCGGAGATGAGCTTTCCCGTCACCGGAGCCAGCATGAAGCCGTGCCCTGAGAACCCGCACGCGAGGTAAAAGCCTTCGATCGGCGTCGCCCCGAGTACCGGATGGGCGTCAGGCGTCATGTCGTACAACCCAGCCCACTGCCGGACAACCTTGAGGTTCCCCACGGGAGGCAGAACCCTCGTTATCTCGCGTGCCATATCCACGAGGAATCTCCAGCTGCTCTCCGTGCTGAATCCGTGCGGCTCGCTCGGGTCGCCCATCCCCATGATGAAACTGCCGTGCGGGGTCTGCTGGCAATAGATGCGCCGCGAGAACGACATGACCATGGGCCGCAGCACGGGCTCGACCGGCTCCGTAACGAGGATCTGGTGGCGCTCCGCCCAGAAGGGGATCTCGAGCCCTGCCATCCGCGCCACAAGCCCCGAATACGGCCCCGCGGCGTTCACCACGACCCTGGTGCCGATGGTTTCCCTGTCGCAGACGACCCGCGCGACCCTGCCGTCCTGCACGACGACGTCTTTCACTTCTGTGAAAGTCATGATCTCTGCGCCGAGCCTGCGCGCCGCACCAGCGTAAGCATATGTCACGTGAAAGGGGTTCGCGTGCCCGTCGGTCGGGCAGTAGGTCGCACAGAGAACGTCGCTTGCGTTCAGCATCGGCACGATGGCCTTCGCTTCAGCAGGAGTGAGGAGGCTCGCCGGGATCCCAAGGCTCTGCTCGAGCTCGACGTTCTTCATGAACTGGTTCATCTCGCGGTCGGTGTAAGCAAGGAGCAGGTATCCGCCCTGCTTGAACTCGATGCTCCGATCGTAGCCGAGTTCCTCCTCCATCCCCTCGAACATCCGCACGCTCTCCCGGGAGAGCAGGCAGTTCAGCTTCGTGCCCCACTGCTGTCTCACTCCCGCTCCGCAGCGGCCCGTGGACCCGCTCGCAAGATACGACCGCTCTATGAGGACCACTCTGCCGAAGCCGCGTCTCGCCAGGTGATAGGCGATGGACGTGCCCACAACTCCTCCGCCGATGACAACGGCGTCAGCGCACCTGTTCACGGCCATCACCTTCTTCGGCGAGTCTCACGCTCGCGCCGGCCCCGGCCCCGGCCCCTGCCCCGGCCCCGGCCCTTGCAGCTTGCTTTTTGCTCTGGATCGCGCTTTCACCTTCACCTTTGCCTGTGTCACCGCTAGCGCCCGCGTCGGCATCAGCGTGTGTATCTGCATCTGCATCGATATCTGCGTCCGCACCTGCCACAGCACCGCCCAGGCGCACGGGCTTCGTGGGCGGCCTGAACCTTGGCGGGGCGACGCTCGCGATGTCTTTCCCGGTGGCCCTCGCGATCTCCGCCAGCACGAGCTGCCTGCACGTCCTGCCCTGGCACGGTCCCATGCCGCATCTCGTGATGCGCTTGATCTCCTCTATCGTCGTGTAACCCTTTGTGATGAGGTCACGGATCTCGTCGAGCGTGACGTCCTCGCAGCGGCAAATCACCACCGGATCCCCGGCGGCAACTCCACGATCGCCGCCGCCGGGCGCACACTCAGCCTTCGCGCGAGCCAATAGCGCTCCCTCCCACACGGATGTGCCTTACCTCCATCGAGAGGGGTTTCGGCACCTCTATCCACACGACAGCCGTCCTGTCTTGCCTCTTCGCCTTTTCGACCCGGACCACCGTGGCGGCGCAGCACTCGCGGCCGGACCTATCAAGCCCCGCCACGGTGTCACCGGGCGACGGCAGCGGCAGGAACTCGTACGGCAGCCTTACGACCGCCAGGTCGTCCTTCCAGGTCTCGTCCACCACGAAAATCGCCAGGCCGGGGCACACTGAGATGCAGGCGCCGCAGCCGTTGCACCTGTTGAAGTCCACCTCGGGAAGGTGGTTGATGTCGTCGAACGGCCGGATGGCTCCCCGGCGGCACGCGTCGTGGCATGGATCGCACGGGATCTCCTCGAAACACTCGATGACGGCGCAGGGTCCGCGCGCCCGCCTCGCGGCGTCAGGGATGCGCCCCTGCGTCCCCGGCTCGACGCACGGCTTGTCACGCAACGACGCCGACCTCCCTTCCGAGGCGCATGAGTCGCTCGATTCCGAGCCGCACCTTCTGGCCTTTCGGACCGCTGCGGAGGGCGGCAAGTTCGGCTCTCGCTGTCGCCAGCCTCTCCTCGAAATCCGGCGCCTCGTGCCCTAGCGACTGCGCTGCCGAAAGGCCGGCGATGGTGCCTTCTATCATTGCAGATGAGGCCTCCTCTATCCCTGCGAGGTCGCCTGCCACGTAGATGCCCCGGCGCGACGTCTCGTAATCCTCGCCTCGCAGGGCGACATGGCCCCCGAGTTCGGGGACGTACGCCATCTTGCACCCTGCCTGCCAGAGGAGATCCGCAAGCGGCGTCAGCCCCACCGCAAGGCACACGGTATCGACATGGAAGTACTCTTCCGTGGCGGGGATCGGCCGAAAGTCGCTCCCGAGCGCCACCACCGTGGCCCCCTCGACCACCCTCGTGCCATGGACCGCCTTCACCGTGTGGGACGTCAGGATCGGCACGCCCACACGCTGTATCTTGCGGGCGTGGACATCGTACCCACCGACCTGGGGCATGGCCTCCACGACGGCCACCACCTCGACCCCTGCCTGGAGCAACTGGTAGCTCACGATGAGTCCGATGTTGCCCGCGCCGACCATGAGCACGGCCTTACCGGGTCTCACACCGTACACGTTCATGAGAGTCTGGACCGCCCCTGCCCCGTATACGCCGGGAAGATCGTTGCCTGGAAACGCGAGCATCCTCTCGGAAGCCCCCGTGGCGCACACAATGCGCTCGCCCCTGAGGAAAGTGAGAGCATCGTTGTGTTCGATGCCTATGGCCCCATCGTCGTAGAACCCTATGACAGTGCTGTCCAGCATGAACTCGACCATGGGGTCATCCCGGATCCGGTCCGCGAGCATGCCGGCTATGTCAATCCCTCTCTTCCCGGCAAACTCGGCCCTCGACCCGAAGAACTTGTGGGTTTGTTTGACAAGCTGCCCGCCCGGCCTGTCTCCTGAATCCACGCACGTCACGCGGGCGCCCATGTCGCGGGCGGCGATCGCAGCGCACAGGCCCGCGGGCCCCGCACCGATCACGCAAATCTCAGTCGTTCGCAAGGAGCACACCCTTCCCCGCTTGAGTCTCCACGCGCATGCCTTCGCGCAGCTTTTCCGTGCAGACCCTCACGTTCGGGCGGCCGTCCACCGTCATGAGGCACGACGAGCAGTTGCCTATGGCGCAGAAAAAGCCCCTGGGCCTCTTCAGCTTGGGGCTTTCTCCCAGCACCCGCACGCCAGCAGCGTGAAGTGCCGCCGCTATCGGCTCTCCCTCGTATCCCTCGAGGACCTGGCCGTCGAACGTGAACCTGACTTTCCTGCCCTCCTTGAACTCCAGTATCGGGTGGACCGTGATCCTGGCGCCAGTCATCGCCGCTTCCGCCATCCTCTCCCGGAAAAGACTCGTGCCCCGATGGATCGGGACGTACCACGAGGTATATTCGCCGTTCCTGCTGGATTTCCTCTATTGACGTGCTGAGGTTCGGCGGGCCAGGAAGGGCCGTTTGCAGTCGCTGTGGCCGTTGCGACAGCTATAGCGGCTATAGCGGTCACGCCAGTCACAGCACTCGTAGCGGTTGCAGCGGCTGCAATAGCGGCAACGGCTAAATCAGTGGTAGTAGTCGCGGTCAGGTGGCGAGAGCCTGGCGTCGACGCATGTCACGCCGCCTTGCATCTGCTCCAGCCTGCAGCATCTCCCTGGCGTGCTTGAAGGTAGTGGGCGTAAGGTCGGCTCCGCCGAGCATCCGTGCGATCTCGGCTATCCGTGCGTCCCCGTCGAGCCTTTCCACAACCGTGCGGATGCGTCCCTCTTTCTCGGCCTTGCTGATGGCGAAGTGGACGCAGGCCATGCTTGCAATCTGCGCAAGGTGCGTCACGCACACCACCTGCCGCATGCGACTCGTGGCCGCAAGTTTCTCCCCTACCGCCGTCGCGGTGCGCCCGCCGATTCCGGCATCGACCTCGTCAAAGATGAGAGTGCCCACTTCGTCCGCAGAAGCGAGGATCGACTTGAGCGCCAGCATGACCCTGGAGATCTCGCCGCCGCTTGCTATCCGGGCGAGAGGCTTTGGAGGCTCTCCGGGATTCGCCGAAAGGAGGAACTCCACGGCGTCCGTGCCGTTCGGGCCGACGGCGAGCAGTCTATCGCCCACGGGCACCCCTTGTGGGTCCTCTTTCGCGGAAAAGCCCACACAGAAGACGGACGACCCCATGTTGAGGTCCGCAAGCTCCGCCTTCACCCGCTCCTCGAGGTCCCGGGCAGCCCGAGCGCGCACCTCGTGAAGGGATGCGGAGAGCGAGCCAAGCGACGCCTTGACCCTCGCAAGCTCGTTCTCTGCGCTGGCGATCTCCTCCTCCGAGGACGCGACCCTCGCGAGCTCATCGCCGATCCTGCGGCGGTACTCGAGGATCTCGTCCACCGTGTCGCCGTACTTCCTCTTCAGGCGCTGTATGGCTGCAAGTCGCTCCTCGATCTGCGCGAGCCGGGCGGGGTCCACCTCGATTCCGTCTCTGTACACACGGATCGCCCTTGCAGACTCCTCGCACGCCGCAAGGGCGCTCTGCAGAAGGTCGCTTGCGCCCTTAACCGAATCGTCCACCTTCAGCACTGCCTCGATCTCCGACACGGCCGCGGCGATAGCGTCTGCGGCGCCACTTGAGCCTGAATCGTTTCCGCGCAGCGCCGCGTACGCCGCGCTGGCGTGGGCGTAGAGCTGGTCCGCAGCCGCCAGCACCGCCCGGTCTTTCGCAAGCTGCACGTCCTCTCCGGGCGAAAGCCGCGCGGCGTCGATCTCGCGCGCCTGGAACTCGAGAAGGTCGACTCGCTGAGCCCTCTCCCGTTCGCCGGAACGGAGGGCCGCAAGGGCCGCCTCCAGCTCGAGCATGCGCTCGTACTGCGACCGTACCTGCTCGCGCAGGCTCAGCGCCTGCGCGCCAGCGAACTCGTCCAGGAACTCCATGTGCCGGGCCACCCGGAGCAGTGACTGATGCTCGTGCTGGCCGTGGACGTCCACAAGTCGCTCACCGATGCCTGAGAGCATCGCCTGAGTCACAGGGCGCCCGTTGACCCTGCACTGATTCCTCCCGGATCTCGAGATGGTGCGCGATATGACGACGAGGTCGTCATCGCCGATATCGATGCCCATGTCCTCGATGGCCCGGCGCGCCGGCGACCCTTTCGGGACGGCGAACGTCCCGTGGATGACCGCCTCGTCCGCATCTGTGCGGATGTGGTCTACCGAGGCCCGCCCGCCGAGGAGAAGCGTCACGGCGCCGATGATGATAGACTTTCCGGCCCCGGTCTCGCCTGACAGCACGTTGAACCCGTCCTCGAACTCCAGCTCGACCTCGTCGACAAGGGCGAAGTCCCTGATTTGAAGTGCAAGAAGCACGTCAGCTCACCACCCGGCCAAGCACGGGTTCAGAAATCACCGCCACTTTCCCAGACCGACATGGATTTCTGAACTCGCACCTAGACATCGTGTTCCTCCGGCGAGGGCTTTCGAAGCCTGTTGAACCTCTCGAGCACCTCTGGCACTGCGGATTTCGGCCGCACCACCGCGAGAATGGTGTCGTCGCCGGCGATGGTGCCCACGACCTCCTTGAAATCCGCCTCGTCGATGGCTGCGGCCACTGCATGAGCGTTGCCGGTCAGGGTCTTCACGACAACGAGGTTCTCACTCCAGTCGACGGCGATGACCGAATCGGCGAAGAGCCTCGCGAGCCGCCTGTGAGCCTCTTCGCGCGAGTGCTCGCGGGGAAGGCCGTAGCGGTACCGCCCGTCGCTCATCGGCAGCTTCGTTATTCGAAGCTCCTTTATGTCGCGAGATACGGTCGCCTGAGTGACTTTGAAGCCTTCCTTACGAAGTTCGCGGGCGAGATCCTCCTGGGTCTCGACGACCCTGTCCCTGATGATCTTGAGCACCCTGGCATGGCGCTTGGCCTTCAAGGCTTTCACCTTCCTACACGTTCCCCTCCGCAAGGCGGGTCCTGAGGACCTCATAGAAGCTGCGACGCCCGAGCTTCACAAGGCGCGTCCTGGTCGTGGCCGCCTCCACCAGCACCTCATCACGGTTTTCCAGCCGGAAGCCCACCTGGCCGTCGACGGTCAACATGACTTCCTCGCTCGGAGCGGATACGACTATTCTCACCGTGTCACTCTTGGAAGCAACGAAGGATCTCGCCGCCAGGGTGTGAGGACAGATGAACGTCACTATCAGCGTATCGATCACCGGGTCCACGATGGGACCCCCTGCAGACAGCGAGTACCCGGTGGAGCCCGTGGGGCTCGCCACTATCGCGCCGTCAGCAGGATACGTTCCGATGAAGTTCGGTCCGATGTACGTCTTGAGCCTTATCATCCTGGCGAATGCGCCCTTCGTGACGACCACATCGTTGAGACCGACGAACTCGCCCACGATCCCTCTGGCCGCCCGCGTCACCTGTGCGCGGAGCATCATCCTTCCCTCCACGGTGTATCGGCCGGCCAGAACCCGGTCGATCGCCTCGTAGATGTCGGGCAGCTCAACCTCGGTGAGAAAGCCGAGGTGGCCGACGTTTACGCCCAGGATGGGGACTTCGCTACCGGCAAGGCGGCGGGCTGCGTTGAGAAGGGCGCCGTCACCGCCGAGGACCACAGCGAGGTCGATCTTCTCCCTGATAGCGGTCTCGCCGAAGGACATGTCGGCACGGTCGAACTCACGGGCCGACTCGGGGTCGAGCAGCACCTCCACACCGCGCGTCTGGAGGAATCTCAAGAGCTCCTTCGCCGCGTCCACCGCCGCGTGTTTTCCGAGGTGTGTTACGAGGCCAATCCTCATCGTTCGCAATCCCCTGCCTGTATGACAACTCACCTGCAGCCTGCCGGGCGCGAGACCTGTCGCTGGACCAGCACATGTCTACCCTGTGATCCCACGCTCAGTCAAGGGCGCGATGGGCCGCGCCCACCACCTCGCGTACCCTTCGCTCGACGGCCTCGATAGCAGCTGCCGCCCCGCCCTGCTGTCCCTTTACTGCATACACCAGAAACTCGATGTTTCCTGCCGGGCCCTTTATCGGGGAGTAAGTGAGGCCGCGGATCTCCAGGTCGCACCTTTCCATGAACTCTATCACCCGCAGGAGCGTCTCAGCGTGCACCTCCGGATCCCGCACGACCCCGCCCTTGCCCACCTTCTCCCTCCCGGCCTCGAACTGGGGCTTGACGAGCGCCACGACGGCGGCACCAGGGGAGAGGAAGGTCAGAAGGTGCTCGAGGAACTTCATTATGGATATGAACGAGACGTCTATGGTGCAGATGTCGGCCTGTTCGGGCACGGCCCCCGGCTCGAGGTACCTCACGTTCGTGCGCTCGAGCACCACGACCTTGGGGTTGCTGCGCAGTTCCCACGCAAGCTGCCCATAGCCGACATCCACCGCGTAAACCCGCCTCGCCCCGCGACGGAGCAGGCAATCGGTGAACCCGCCTGTGGACGCACCCACGTCGATGGCGGCTTTGCCTGATACGTCCACGCCGAATTCGTCGAGGGCCTTCTCCAGCTTCTCGCCGCCTCTGCTGACGTATGGCTCCCGCGACGGTCTGAGCTCGATGGTGGCCGAACGGGAGACCCTGGTACCGGGCTTGTCCTCCCGAACTCCGTCCACCAGGACCTCTCCGGCCATGACGGCGCGGCGCGCCTTTTCCCTGGTCTCGAAGAGGCCGTGTTCCACGAGCAGCACGTCCAGGCGGGCGCGTGTCTCGGCGCGCCGCTCCGGACGGGCCCCCGCGGCCTTGCCCGTTTCCTCGCGGTCCAGGGCTTCATACCCCCCGGGGACGCTTACTTTCTCAACAGCATCGTCTGCCCCTGCCACCTAAGTAGATCGCCACAAGTTCGCGCTCTTTTCAGCGGGCGGGTCTTATCCAGTGTTGCCGGTGTTGCACTCCGGGGACGGCGCGTGCGGTGAACCTCGTTCGAATTTGGCGCACGGGCCAGCCAAATTCCAGGCGCCCCGCCCTAGCAAGCACCGGCAACCCCAGCACCCTCAAGAAAAGTGGCGAAAACTCATGGCGCCATACTTAGTTGCCTCCGCGCCCGCCGCCGCCATGTCATCGTGGCCCGTTCGAGAGGAATCCCTGCGCCGCCGCGCTGCGCGCTTGCCACCTCTGCAGAGATCGGTCGCGGCTCTCGCGATGTCGTGCGCAGTGAGCCCGCACGTGGCCAGAAGCACCTCGCGGGACCCGTGTTCCACAAACCTGTCCGGGAGCGCAAGATGACGAATCGGAATAGACGCGCCGCCCTGGCCGGCGAGCACTTCGGCCACCGCGCTCCCGAGACCGCCGACGCATGTCCCCTCCTCCACCACTACCAACCGGCCGCAATCCCCCGCTACCTGGGAAATGAGGCCATCATCGAGGGGCTTTGCGAACCTCGCATTGACCACGGCAGCGTGTATCCCCTCCCGCTCGAGAAGCCCCGCAGCCTCGATGGATGGGTGGACCATGCTCCCGATGGCGACGATGGCTACGTCGCCTCCGTCGCGGACAAGAACCCCTCTGCCGCGCTCGATCGGACTGCACGGTCGCAGGGCGGCCTGGCCCCATCCCTGTGACCTCGGGTACCGCACCGCGACAGGCCCATCCATGGCAATGGCAGAGGAGAGCATTGCCACGAGTTCCTCCTCGTCGGCCGGCGCCATCACGGTCATGCCAGGCACGATGCGCAGGTAGGCGAGGTCGAACGCTCCATGGTGGGTGGGGCCGTCCTCTCCCACGAGCCCTGCCCTGTCCACTGCGAACAACACGTGAAGCCCTTGCAGGGCCACGTCGTGGACGATCTGGTCGTACGCCCTCTGGAGAAAAGTGGAGTAGATCGCCGCGACCGGCACAAGGCCCTGGCTTGCGAGCCCGGCCGCGAGGGTCACCGCATGCTGCTCGGCTATGCCGACGTCGAAGAATCGATCAGGGTAGAGCCGTCCGAAGAGATCCAGGCCGGTGCCGTCGGGCATCGCCGCGGTTATCGCAACGATCCTCGGATCGCTCGCAGCAAGCCTGGCAATGGTTTCTCCGAACACCTGCGTGCAGGTGGGAGGCCCCTGCGACCTGGATAGCTCCCCCGAAGCCACGTCGAACCTGCCCACGCCGTGGAACCTGCGCGGGTCGCCTTCCGCGGGAGCGTAGCCGCGACCTTTCTTCGTGATGACATGGATGAGCACGGGCCCGCCCTTGGCCCGCGCGTCCTCGACCGTTCGCATGATAGAAGGGATGTCGTGCCCGTCGAGCGGCCCGAGGTACGTGAATCCCAGGCTCTCGAACAGCATCCCCGGCACGACCAGGTACTTGAGGCTTCCCTTGAGCCTCCTCACACTCTCCGCGAGGTCCTTGCCGATGCGCGGAATGCCCTCGAGGACGCGTTCTATGTCCTGGCGCAGTTTCAGGAGGCGTGGTTCCGTCCGTAACCTGGCAAGGTACGACGCGAGCGCCCCCACGTTCGGGGATATGGACATCTCATTGTCGTTCAGCACCACGATGAGGTCTGTCTTCAGGTGTCCTGCATGGTTCAGGGCCTCGAAGGCCATGCCCCCGGTGAGCGAGCCGTCGCCGATGACCGCGACGACTGTGAAATCCTCTGCCTTGAGGTCCCTGGCCTTGGCCATGCCGAGCGCCGCCGAGATGGACGTGCTCGAGTGCCCCGTGTTGAACGCATCATGGGGGCTTTCGTCACGCCTGGGAAACCCGCTGATGCCTCCGAACTGCCTGAGGGTGTCAAAGGCGGACCTGCGCCCGGTAAGGAGCTTGTGGGCGTAGGCCTGGTGCCCGACATCCCAGATGATCTTGTCCCTCGGGCTGTCCAGCACCGTATGCAGGGCGATGGCGAGGTCCACTGCCCCGAGGCTCGGTGCGAGGTGGCCGCCGGTCCTGGACACCGTCTGTATGATCTCACCGCGAATCTCCGACGCAAGCTGGGCCAGATCGTTCAGCGAGAGCCGTTTCAAATCCTGGGGCAGGTTCAGCGAGTCAAGGAGTCGTACCACTCTCGTTATCGCTCCGTTTCCGGTTCCGGTCTTGTCTACCCGGGCTCTCCCTCGGTCGGCTACGCTTGCGGTGATTCGGCCTCTTGTGGCGAAGGAACGTCGCCCCTGTGACCGACTCGATCCCGGCTATGATCTTGCCGGCAGCGAGCACGATCTGCTCGGCGTCGTTCACGGCCATGTTCTTGCTCCAGGCCTTGCCCCCGACGGTGAGGCCCGCGATGATCCCTACGACGATGGTGCTCACCACAGTCTCGCTGACGCGAGGAGGCATGACCATCATCAATCGTATAACTATGCTCGCTCCGATCGCTCCGCTCACGGTGCCTGCCATGTCGCCCACCACGTCGTTGCAGAAGTTCGCCACGCGGTCGGCGGATCGCACGATCCGGAGGGCCTGCCGGGCGCCGTAAACCCTTTTCGCGGCCATCGCATGGAACGGCTGTCTCTTCGCGGCGGTCGAAGCGGTCCCGATGACGTCGAACGCAACCCCGATGAAGACTATACCCAACAGAACAAAAAGTCCAAGAACCAGCCCGACGCGACCCAGGAGTATCTTGGACACGAAGTTGACCACTATTGCGAGAAAGAACGTTGTAAAACCAACGGACAAAGCTCTTGCGAGACGTTGGTCCAAGAAAGGCATCACCTCAAAAACGTCCCAGGCAGGTGGTGGCATTTCGGGTAAATATTGTGGCTTGAGGTCCGGCTGGTTTTCCCTGCGGTACTCCCTCGCGTTGCCGCTCGGGCGGTTTCCCGTTTACGACCGCCTCCCGGGGTCGCCCCTGCGGGCGGCCGGATTACCACTTAGCGCACACTGCAATCCCCGGAGCGCCCCACATATTCGGACAGTCTAGGAGTTTTCCTCGGCAGCACCCACCATCTTCTAGCCTCTTTTGCAGTCGGGGTTTCATGCGGCAACGAGCGCATCTCCCGGCCAGGAGACGAGCGCCCTGGTACCCGCAATCCCGCTCCCGCCACTCAAGGCAGGCTACACTGCACCAAGCGCGGTGTGTCTCGCACCTGCCCGCACCTAGGTGCAGGTTTACCCCCCGGCCGTGGCAGCCGATCGGTGTCGTCTCACCACGGGGTCGGGTCTCCGCGAGGAGAGGGTCCACGCCCGCATGCCATTGCAGATCGCCCTCGCCTCTTAACCCCCAGCACCAGCCCCCGACTGGGCGTCGGCGGCCAGCACCAGGGACTTCATCGATGTGCCCTTGACGGATTTTTAGGCCCGCCTTCAAAGATGGTGGTGCTGACTAGAATACTGCACCACCTGCCCTGGCACACATGATTATAACACAGGCACCCCTTGCCATCAAGCAACGGGCGCGCCGAGCGCTCTGGCGAGATCCGATAGCTCCGCGGCCTCGTCCGGAGCAAACGCAGAGAGTGCCTCCAGAGCCTCGGCCACAAGGCGTTCGCCGTAGCGCCGCGCGCCGGTAGCTCCCATGGCTCGCGGAAACGTCCGGGATCCGTCGTCCGCCATGTCCTTGAGATCGTCGAACACCTGGAAGGCGCGGCCGAAGAGTTCCGCGTAGCGCGTGAGGACGCCGATCTCCTGCGGCCCGGCCCCCGCCGCAATGGCGCCGCACCTTGCTGACGCCCGGATGAGCGCTCCAGTCTTGAGGTCGGCGAGGAGTTCAACCCCGCCAGGACACTCGCCGCCACCCCCGCCGCCATCACTGCTGCCGCCCCTGCCGCTGCGCTCGCCGTTGCCCTCGCCCCGGCGGTGGCTGCCGCAATGATGGCCGCCATCGGCGGTCCCGGGATGAGCCGTTTCTGCGCCCTGAGCGCCCATTACGTCCATGGCCTGCCCACCCGCCATCCCGAGGCTTCCGGCAGCGTGTGCAAGCTCGCGCATGGCGGCCGAGGCCGCCTCGGACCCCATCAGACGGCACGCTCCTTCGCCGGAAAGCACCTCGAAGGCAAGCGGCAACAACGCGTCGCCCGCAAGGATCGCGAGCGCCTCGCCGAAAGCCCTGTGCACTGTCGGCCGGCCCCGCCTGAAATCGTCGTCGTCCATGGCCGGAAGGTCGTCGTGGATGAGCGAGTACGAGTGCACAAGCTCCACTGCGACCGCACACGGCATCGCGCGGCGCACGAGCGCCTCGTCGTCGCTATCGCATCCCGCGCCCCCGGTCACACGGCGGCGCCTGCGCCCGGTCGCGAGGGCACTGGCCAGCGCGAGAAGCGGTCGCACGCGCTTCCCGCCAGGGAAGACAGCATACCTCATCGCCCTGTGGAGCGCTTCGGGCGTGGCGGTCTCTGGTGGAAGCGCAGCATCGAGGGCCCCATCCACGAGGATTTTCATCCTGTGCGCCCAGTCATCGTTCATCCGGCGTCTTCCTCGAGGTGAAACGGCTCGGTGACGAGCTCTCCGCCTTTCGTCTCCACCAGCTTCGCGATTTTCGTTTCCGCCTCGTCCAGCTTGTTGCGGCACACCTTTACGAGCGCCATGCCCCTCTCAAACGCCTCCAGCGACTCCTCGAGTCCAAGCTCGCCGGCCTCGAGCCGCGAGACCGTCTCCTCCAGCTCCTCCATGGCCTTCTCGAAGTCAATCTTCGCGTCCTCTCCCTGCATCGGGGCCTCCCTCCTCGACCGCCGTCACGGCGCACTCGATCCTCCCGTCAACGAGGACCACCTCTATGTCATCCCCGGGCGCGACGGCCCGCACGGTGCGCACCACGCGCCTCCCGGGAAGCCCTCGGACTATCCCATAGCCGCGCGCGAGGGTCCCCAGCGGACTCAAGACGTCGAGTCGGGCAGCGAGCGCCCCGAACGCCTCGCGCTTCCCGGATACCTTATGCGTCATGGCCGCCGACATCCTCTGCTGCGCATCGGCGAGCCTCTGCCGGTGCTCCCTCGTTATCTCCTGGGGAAACCTGAATATGTGGGACCGGGCCACGCGCTCCAGGCGCTCCCTGTGCCTGCGGACCTCCGTCCTCGCCGCCGCCTCGAGCCGGAGCGAAAGCTGAAGAACGGCCCGCCTCGTCTCCGCCATATCAGGGACGGCCATCTCCGCACCGGCTGACGGGGTCGGAGCCCTGCGGTCGGCAACGAAGTCGGCGATGGTGAAGTCCGTCTCGTGTCCCACAGCGGATATCACCGGGACCTTGCACCCGGCTATGGCTCGCGCGACCCTCTCATCATTGAACGCCCAGAGGTCCTCTATCGACCCGCCGCCCCGGCCGACGATGACCACGTCGATGAAGGCCGAGGCGCGGTTCACGAGGTCAAGCGCCTTCACGATGCTTTCAGGCGCATCGTCCCCCTGGACCTGCGCGGGTATGAGAAGGATCGTCGTGCCGGGGGCCCTGCGGCTTATCACCGTGATGATGTCGCGCACCGCGGCCCCTGTGGGCGAGGTCACAACGCCCACCACCGACGGGAACCTCGGCAGGGATCTTTTCCTCGCAGCGTCGAGCAGGCCCTCCGCCGCCAGTCTGTCGCGGAGTTGCAGAAACGCGAGGTACAGCGATCCGGTGCCGGCAGGCATCAAGTCCTCCACGTACAACTGCACGTCCCCGCCCTTTTCGTATACACCCACCGTGCCGTACGCGAACACGAGCATCCCGTCCGCCGGCTTGAACTTGAGATACATGTTATTCCCGCGAAACATCACACATTTCAGCCTGGCGGACGCATCCTTGAGACTGAAGTACATGTGTCCTGAAGTATGGAAAGTGAAGTTCGAGATCTCCCCGCGCACCCAGAGCCCGGCGAGGGAGTCATCGCCCTCGATGACCTGCTTTATGCGCCTTGCGACGTCGGAGACCGAGTAGATGGTAAGCATTGCAGCACCTTCAAACAGGGGCCGTGCCGGCAAAGGCCGGATACCTGAAGTGGGCCACCACCCGGGGCGGGCTACTCGCGAGCACCGTCAGCGTCCAGTGCCATGTCCCTTGCGAGCTTGCCGAGTATGCCGTTGACGAACTTGCCGGACTCCTCGTCGCCGAACTTCTTCGCCAGGGCCACAGCCTCATTGATCGCGACACCCACGGGTACGTCCCCGGAATGCAGGATCTCGTACACGGCAAGGCGCAGGAGGTTGCGGTCAACTGCACCCATCCGGTCGAGTGACCACCCGATCGCCAGCTTCGATATGGTTCCGTCGATCTCGTCCCGACGTCCGATGACCCCAAGCACGGCCTTCCGGAGGTACTCGAGGCTTCGCTCGTCGATTCGCCTGCCCCTGGTGGCGGTCTGGATGGCTGACTCCATCGCAGCCCGGCCCACATCGATCTGGAAGAGCGCGACGAACGCGGCTTCGCGCGCATCTCTTCTCGTCAAACCTCTCACCTCGCGCGACATGCGCCGCCCTTAGCGTTCTTGAGGAGGAAGGAAGTCTTCCAGGACCTCCCTGATGCTCCTGTGGCTGTCGACGTGGCGGCCGATGAGGTAGCCCACGGCAACGCAACCGGCAAGGTAGAGGCCGGCAATCGGACTGAAGAGGATCATCACCCATCCGACGATGAACCCGAATATCGACCCGAACACCTTCCCCGGGTGTTCGAGGGCTATGCGAAGTATCTCCCGCACCTCGGGCCTCATGAACATGCCCCCTTTTCCGACTACACCACTCTGGGGGTTTTCTGCTCGTGGCCGATGTTCCTGACGTTCACGGACACTTTGGACACATCCACCCCGACGGTGTCGCCGATATAGCGGGCAAGTTTCGTCTGGATCTGCTCGGCGACCGACGGAATGGACATATCCGGACTGACCGTCACCGACACGTATATCTCCAGCTCTTCGCCAGAGGTATCCACCACTGTGTCAACGTCCTGGATGCCCGCGACATCCCTTGCCGCCCGGCGCACCAGCGACTCAACCGCAGCCTGCGCGATCCTCACCTCGCCGAGGCTTGTCCCCCGGACGATCGGCCTTCGCCGCCCGCGCCCGCGGGTGGCGAGCCACATGAGATAAAGCCCCATCGCCACCGCCGCGGCGGCGCCGGCGATGGTCGCCGGGCGCAGGCTCCCGAAAGGCTCGGTCAGGAAGACATCGGTGAAGAGCCTGGTGGGGTTGGGGCCGAATGCCATCACCAGGAACAGCATGCCCGCCCCGAGCAGAGCGAGGGAAGAAATGAACACGACGACCCGATCGTAGACTCTCATCGTGAAGGTTGCTCCTTTCACCTTCCACCTTCCTGGCTGGAATACGTCGCCAGTCAGCGCACCCTTGGGGCCTCCTGCTTCTCCTCGTGTGGGAAGCTCACACCCTGTACGTGGACGTTAACCTCCACAACCTCGCGCCCGGTCATGCTCTCGATGGCCCTCTTCACGTTCTGTTGCACCTTCCAGGCAACGTCAGGGATCCGCACCCCATAGTTTACGACCACGAACAGATCGACGGCAGCCTCCTTCTCGCCGACCTCAACCTTGACACCCTTGGACAGGTTCCGGCGCCCGAGCAGCTCAGCTATGCCTCCGGTGATGCCGCCGCTCATGCCGGCTATCCCCTCTACTTCAGTCGCAGCAAGGCCTGCGATCACTCCCACGACCTCGCTGGCGATCTTGATGTTCCCCATGCTCTCATGGTCCCCGTGCGAAGGAGCGTCATCATAGCCCAAATCTCCTGGCTGCATGGCGTCCTGGCCCTCCTTCCGGCTGTATTATACCAGTCCGCGTATCCCCTGGCAAATTAAGGCTCGCTCCCGGCGACAAGAGCCAGAACGTCATCGTTACAATAGATCGTCGTGTCGCGAAACCGGGAACTGCCTATGAGCTTACGCTGGAAATCGACGTTGCTGGAAACGCCCCCGATCTCGATCTCCAGAAGTGCCCGTGCCATCCTTCGGATGGCTTCGGTGCGGTCACGGCCCCACACAACAACCTTCGCGATGAGCGAGTCATAGTGCGGCGGCACGTCACATCCCGGGAAAAGCGCGGTGTCAACGCGCACCCCGGGGCCGCCCGGAAGCACCAGCGACGAGACTCGACCTGGTGAAGGCATGAAGTTCCTCGACGGATCCTCCGCGTTGATCCTGCACTCTATGGCATGGCCCGAGATCGCCACGTCACGCTGCGTGACGGCGATGGATTCGCCGGCCGCTATCATGAACTGCGCCTTCACGATGTCGATGCCCGTGACGAGCTCGGTCACCGGGTGTTCCACCTGCACCCTGGTGTTCATCTCCATGAAGTAGAACGCCCCGGATGCGTCCACAAGGAACTCCATCGTGCCGGCGTTGGTGTAACCCACGGCGAGGGCGCCCCGCACCGCGGCCTCACCGATGGACCGTCGCAGACGCTCGTTCACGGCGGGCGAAGGCGACTCCTCGACGAGCTTCTGGTGCTTCCGCTGCACCGAGCAGTCGCGCTCGCCGAGATGAATCGCGTGCCCGTCCTCGTCTGCGAGCACCTGCACCTCGACGTGCCTGGGGCGATCGAGGATCTTCTCAAGGTACACCCCCGCCACTCCGAACGCGGCCTCCGCCTCGGCCTGCGCGAACCTGATGGCGGTCACCAGTTCCTGCCTGCTCGACGCTGCACGCATCCCTTTGCCGCCGCCGCCCGCGGCCGCCTTCACCATCACCGGAAACCCGTGCTCCTCCGCGAACGCCAGCGCCTCTTTCTCATCCTGTATCACTCCGGGGGTGCCGGGGATCACGGGAAGCCCGGCCGAGGCCATCGCGCGCTTGGCTTCAGCTTTGTCACCCATGACACCCATGACGCGCGCGCCCGGACCTACGAACTTGATGTTGTGAGACTCACATATCTCGGCGAAATAGGGGTTCTCGGCAAGAAACCCGTAACCCGGATGGATCGCATCCGCCCCTGAGAGCATAGCCGCGCTGATGATGTTGGGCACGTTCAGATAGCTCTGGGTGCTGGGCCCTGGGCCGATACAGTAAGCCTCGTCGGCCATCTTGACCGCAAGGGAATCCCGATCAGCTTCGGAATACACCGCGACCGTCTCGATCCCGAGTTCCCTCGCCGCCCTTATGATGCGGACCGCGATCTCGCCCCTGTTCGCCACGAGGACCTTCCTGATGGAGAGTTCTTGCACACCGTACCTCCTGCGACGCAGCCAGCGTGAATTGCGACGACCCTGGGCCCAAAACCTATAGCGCCTCGAGCACGAACAGGGGCTGGCCGTACTCCACGGGCTCGGCGTTCTCTACCAGGATCTCAACGACCTTGCCCCTCACCTCAGCCTGTATCTCGTTCATGATCTTCATGGCCTCGATGATACACACCACCTGCCCGGGGGAGACCACATCCCCGATCTCGACATAGGGATCGGCGTCGGGGGCGGGTGCCCTGTAGAATGTGCCTACCATTGGGGCGGGAATCGTGATGTGATTGTCCCGGGTTGTCACCTCGGCCCGCGCCTGCGGCGGCGCGGCCTCGGCGGGGGCGATCTCGGCCTGCAGCGCCTCCCCGGGCCGCGCAGGGCCAGCGACGTCTTGAGGCCTGCTGCCCACCGGGCCGCCCGCCCGCTTCAGCCTGACGGAGACGCCGTCAACGGACACTTCCATCTCGGCGATGTCGTGCGCGTTCATTATCTTCGCGAGGCCCGCGACCTCGCGCCTGAGTTCTTTGAGTCCCAACTCTTGCAGCCTGCCTTCCCTGAAACTGGATGAATATGCGCAAGTGTAGCCTTCCCGGCCACTTCCACCATTAACCACCATAGCACGCGCCGGGCTCCGGGCCATAGCCTTCTATATTCACCACAACTTCCCTGTTTCCTGCATCGGTATTTCCTCATCGGGCCTGCCGCCGGATGGACGGCCGCTGTCAGGCTCTCCGGCGCCGAAGTGAGGGTTCAGTAGTCCCTTCTGGTTCTTCAGCGGGTGCCAGATTGCCGGTGTTGCACTCTCTCTTTGAGTCACCGGCAACCTCTCCCAGAGCCGAGACAATTCGTGCACCCCCACTTAGCTTCCACGTTCGATTATAGTTATGTTGGCCAGGTCGAGTCCAAGACACCGCGCAACGATGTCGCCGATCTGCTCGGCGTCGGACCGTGTAAGCTCCGGCCCTGATACCACCACGTCGCACGTGTCGCCTCTCACGAAGACGAGAGCGTCTTTGTATCCCCTCGCCCGTATGAGCGCCTCAGCCTCAGCCTCCGCCTCGGTCTTCTTTGAAAGATCCACAAGCTGCATTCCGGCGGTGGTGCGGGCCTCTTCGGAGGCCTTGTCGTCAGCCATGACTTGCTGCAGGATCTCGATGTTCCTGGATCGCGCGCGGCTGCGCTCGAGCCTGTACTCAGAGAAAAACTCCTCGCCGCTTGCAGCGAGGTCGGCCGTGGACTGCCCATCCGCCAGCGCCCCGTCCGTAGCCCCCGTCGCTGCTCTCGTCCCCGTCCCTGCTCCTGTTCCAGCCGCCGTTCCAGTCCCTGTTCCCGTCCTAGTCCCGGTCTCCGTCACTATCCCTGCCCCCGTTTTCGTTTCGGCTCCCACTCCCGTCGCGGTCGCCGTTTGTGCCGCCCCCATCGGGCGGCTGGTCGCCGGCTGCGCGTGGCCCTGGAGCGCAGCGGCAGGGCCGTCCTGGAGGGCCGTGGACAGGGTCCCTCCTTTGGGCGGCGTCTGGACGTTCCTCGTGCCTATCAGGACCCCAAGGACCACCGCGACCACGACCATCAACGCGAACCCCGATCTCGCCCTGTCTTTCATGAGCGTCACCTACCTTTGTCTCGGCAGTACCGCAACCTTGTGCGGCGGTATGTCAAGCAGAGTCGCGACGGCGTCGGTGAGAGCACCGCGCACGCGGGCATCCCTCGCGCCGTCCGAGACCACGAGCACTCCCTGAACCCTCGGTTCGAGCACATTGCGCACGACGGGCATGGCATACCCGCTTGTACGCTCCTGCGTGGTCACCACCTCTCCGCTCGTCCTCACCTCCGTGGTCTCCCGCCTCACCCCCTCTGAGTCATGCTCCTTCGTGGTGCTCTCCTCGCGGGACGCGTTCTCGGCGTACTCGTACATGCGCCCGGTCGCGAAGGTGACCTTGACGCTGACTCTCCCGGCCCCCTCCACCTGGCGCAGGATCTCTTCGAGCCGCCGCTCGAGATGGGATTCGTCGGACACGGACCCAGGCCCGCCTCCCGCTCCCGTCCCTGTCCCGGCTCCGGTCCCCTCCGAGACAACGGGCGCGGGGCCTTGCGTACCTCCGGGCGGCATAACCCCCGGCGCCTGAGACGGGCCTTGCAGCCTCGACGAGAAGCCGATGACAAGGAGCAGCACACCGACGAGGCCCGCCAGGAGGAGCCAGCCGATCTTGCGGATCTGGGGCGCCTTGAGGCTGCCGCCGTCCTCGCCCTTGCCCTCCAGAAGCTTTGTGATGAAGTCCATGATGCTTTGCGCCATACAAGGTCACCTCGCATGCTCGTATGCCCGAACCGCTCGACGCGCCGACCTGCGAGCGCCCGGCGCCGGTGCCGCTCGCGGGCGGTTGCCGCTGTTCCGCTGCAAGGACGGCGCCTGAAGCGGTGCCTCTTGACAGGATCCGGCCCGCCGTGAACCCGAACGTGACGACCTGCACTCAGGCCTGGATCCTGACCATCACGGGAAAGTCGCTATCAAGGCCATAGAAATCCCGTATGGCGCGCTCAATGCGTCCCGCAAGCAGTTGTCCCGACACGCCCGCTCCCCCGGGGCTCCCCCCGCCCCGGTTGCAGTCGGTGTCGGAGTCTAGACCGTGCCCGATGGTCGCGGCGGCCCGCACGACCACTCGGATGCCCGCCAGCTCGCCTGAGGGTGCGAGGTCCACCTCGGCGTCCACGGCCTCGGCACCCGATGCCAGGCGCGCGAGGGACTCCACTTGCCTTGCAAAACGCTCGCGCGCATTCCGCCCGGCCACCTGCAGGCCGGCCCGGGCAACCATGTCCCCGGCCGTGGCCCAGTCCTGTTGCGCGGCGTGGTCCGCCACGTACGTCGTGGTCCCGGTCCCGGTCCTGGTCCCCGTCCCTGCCACCGCCCCCGCCGCTACTCCTGTTGCCGCTTCCGTCGCCGCTCGCGTCGCCGCACCGGGTCGCGGCGCAGCCAGTGGAACTTGCAGGGCATCCTCGAGCGAAGGGAGGTCCACGAGGGAGCCCAGGATGATCGCCACGAGCACCAGGCCGATGACCACCCTTGCGAACTTGCGAAGGTCGTTTCGCGGGAGCAGCATCTCCGCGAACGCGAGGACGAGCGCCATTACCGCGAGATCCCTCACCCATCCGGATATGGCGTCTAACACATCTGCGCCACCTCACCTACCGCATGGCGGCCGCCAGATTGGCGACGCCCGCCACGACGGTCATGGCCGCGATAAACGCGAACGCCGACACGGCCAGCGAAACCAGCACCATCACCAGCGTGTTGCCCAGGGCCCCCAGGCAGCGCGCCAGTTGCTCGTCGCCCAAGGGCTGTACCACTGCACTGGCGATCTTGTACATCGCTGCGACCGCGAAGATCTTCGCCGCGGGGACCAGGCAGATCATGAACACTGCAACAAGCCCCGCAATCGTGAGGCCGCTCTGGATGAGCACGGAACAGCTTGCGACCATGGCCACGGCGTCTGAGAACATCTTCCCCACCACGGGGATGAACGTGCCCGAGACGAACTTCGCGGCCCGGATAGACAGGCTGTCGGTCACTGCGGCCCCGACTCCCCGCACGGCCATAACGCCCACGAACAGCGTCATGAATCCGCCGAGCGCCGCCACGGCTCCGTCCCGCAGGAGCGCCGACAGGCGCGTGAGTTGCACGCGCTCGGTGATCATGCTCGTCACCTCCAGCACCGCCGAAAGGAAGATCAGCGGAAACACGAGGTTGTTCACGAACCCGCTCGTGGCCCCGGCTGCTGCCACCACGGCGGGGCTCATCACCGCCGCCGACGTGACCCCCCCTGCCGAGGCCAGCAGGGTGAAGAGAAGCGGTGTAGCGGAGTGCACGAACGAGGTCATCCTGTCGACTGCGGCCGTCGCAACGCGGGTGGTCACGAGGAAACTGTTGAGGGCCATGACCGCGAGCACCATGAAGCAGGCAGCCCGCGCAATCCCCGTGGCCTGCTCTGCGCCGAGGCCCGACGCGAACTCCGAGAGCACCGAGCACATCACCGCGAGCACTATGAGCTGTCCGAGTAGCGCGAGGCTCGCCCTCACCTCGGCCGCGACAAGCCTCAAGATGCCTTCGGCGATCCTCCCGGCCTCCAGTCGGCTTGCCGCGCCCCGCGGCGCTCTTATCAGCCCGGCGAGGTCGAGGCCGGGGAAGAACTCCTCCACGCTTGCGTCCACGTCCCGCAGAAAGCCCTCGAGGGCCGCGGTATCCATTGCGTCCAGCTGGGCCCTCATGACGTCATCAGGCGATACGGCGTCACCCGATTCCGCCGCCCGTGGGGCCGCACGAGCCGAAGACGTCGTGAGCTGGGCCGAAGCCGTCGATCCGCCGAAGAGCGCCGCGATGGCCAGCACCGGGACGGTCACCACCAGGACGGCTGCCACTCTGACGGCCGCCCCGCGGTGATAGCCGTTTATCACGACAGACGCTTTGCGCATCCCATGCACCCTTCCCGAGCCGTCGCTCCCGGGCGGCCGCCTGCGCTCGCGGGCGGCACTTCCCGGGCCATGCCATCCCCCTGGCAACGCCCCAAGTAAGGCCGCTGTGGCGCCGCCCCGGGGCAGCCGCCCTCTGCGCGTCCCCTGTCCACGCCTGTTCCGCCCACGCTCGCCCGGCCTGCGCCCGTCCGTCGGACCTCGCCCGACGGTCCAGGTTCTCGTTCACGGGATCAGCGCAGGAAACGCGTGATCGTCTCCAGCACAGCCACGAGCACCGGGAGCGCCATGACGAGTATTATGACCTTGCCCGCGAACTCCAGTTTCGTGGCAATGGCTCCCTCGCCTGCGTCCCGGCACACCTCGGCCCCGAAGCCAGCCAGGTAAGCGACGCCGATTACCTTGAGGACCGTGGTGAAATACACATTGCCCGACTTCGTCCTCGACGCAAGGTCCGTAAGCGCCCGCACGAGGAAGCTGATGTGGCCGAGCATGGCCCCGAACACTATGACGCCCGTCACGATGCTGAGCCAGATGGCTATCTCGGGCCTCTGGGATCGCAGAAGAACCACGAGGACGGTTGCCACCACGCACACTGCAAGTATCCTGGCGATATCCAACGGCCCCACCTCGCACTGCCGTGTGCCCAGGCTACCACAGCCTGAACACGGTCAGGATGTCGTCCAGGAGTTCCTTGAACTGGAGGAGCGCCACGCCGAACACGAGGGCCGCACCGATGACCGTGGCCGCCCACGCGAAGTCCTTCCTGCCCACCTGCTCGAAGATGAGGGCAACCACGATGGAGATGATGCCTATCCCGGCGACCTTGAAGATGATGTCTATGCCCGGCATTCCGTCATCTCCCTTCATCAGCGACGGCTGGCGCCCGGTCTCAGCAGCCTGTGGCCTCAGTACAAGAGAAGGGCTACCATAGCGCCCACGGTCACCCCGAGATACCTCCACATCCGCGCCATGCGTTCGGCCTCGTCGCGCGCCCCGGCCTCGTTCGTTCGCAGTCGCTCGCGGGCAAGGGCCAGGTGCCGGAGCTGGTCCTCCGCACCGCACGTCCCGAGGGTTTCCCCGAAGGCAAGGAGGACCTCGCGGTCCTCGGACGCAAGGGCTGACCACGCGTACATGCGGCGCACCGCCACCTGCCAGGCCTCCCCGGGCAGAAGCTCGCCAGAGCCGACAAGGTCAGCCGCGATGCGGAATACCTGGGTCCCCAGGCCGCGGCGCCTGCCGCAGGCGCGTGCGAGGGCCAAAGCCAGCGGGGTCCTCGCGTAGGATATCTCCGTCTCCAACACCGCGAGGGCTGACGCGATCTCAGCAAGCTGGCGGGGGCGCTCGGAGTAGTTCCGCGCCACCGTGTTTCCGATCAGGGTGGCGGACCCCACGACCAGGGCCGCGCCAAGGAGTCTCAGCACAGGGACCCGCCTCCCTCAGCGCGACATGCGCGGCGCGCGCGCCACGAGGGTCTTCCCCGTCTTTGGTTCGACGACGCCCTCGAGCGTGCCCGGGCCGTCGGCGGAACTCAGCGTCACCACTCTCTCGAACATCTGCGCCTCGAAAAGGCACCTGAGCGCAGGCCGCCTCGCAACGTCCTCCAGCGACTCCCCGTGCGCCGTCGCCACGATGCTGACCCCCGCGTTCATGACCTCACGGACGGCCACGGCATCCTCCTCCCTCCCGATCTCGTCTGTGACCACGAGGTCAGGGGACATGGACCTCACGAGCATGATCATGCCCGCGGCCTTGGGGCACGCGTCAAGGACGTCGGTGCGCAGGCCCACGGTGTTCTGGGGCATCCCGCCGTGACAGGCCGCGATCTCGGAGCGCTCGTCGACGATTCCTACACGCAGGCCGGCGAGTCCGAGGAACGGGACGCCGTCGCCGGCCTGCCGGGCCACATCTCGCAGGAGTGTAGTCTTGCCGCAGCGCGGTGGGGATATGATGAGCGTGTGGAAGAGACGGTTGTGGGACTTCACGAGGTGCGGCATGACCGCGTCGGCCGCCCCGAGCACCTCGCGGGAGATCCTGATGCAGAAGCCGGAGATGTCCTTGATAACCTTGACAGCGCCATTCTCCAGCACTGCGCGGCCTACGATGCCCACCCTGTGGCCGCCGCGCAGCGTGACGTAGCCCTGGCGGATCTCGTCCTCATAGGTGTAGAGGGAAGAACCGACCATGAGCTGGATGGTGACGAGAGCCTCCTGGTCGCCCAGCACGTAGCCTTCCTCCGGTCCGGAGGCGACCCCGCCCCGGGACGAGACAAAGACCTCTTCGTCCCCGGCCACCAGCATCACTGGGCGGCCGCGGCGCAGGCGGATCTCGTGGATCCTTGCGAGGAGTTCGGCAGGGATCACTTCGATGGCGGACCGCAGTCTGACCGGAAGGTAGGGCAGGATCTCGTCCACGACCACCCGGTCCATGGCTTTTCCGCGGCGTCCCTCTTGAAGCAAGGCACGTCCCCCCTCTTGTAACCATGCTTATGCGGGGGGACGGGTTTTATGACAGGCGCGCGGGAGAAGGTGAGGTACCGGGTACGTGTCCGGCGAAACTTGGCAGGGAGGCCCGTGCATCAGGCGCGGGGACGGTCGACAAGTCGCCATCCCCACGCCTGGCGCATAGTCTGATGTAAGAGCGGCCCGGCGACCTCCTTAGCTACAGACCATCACCTAAGTGTGGCGCCATAAGTTTCCGCCATCTTCCCTGACGGTGTTGGGGTTGCCGGTGCTTGCACGACGGGGCGTCGAGAATTTGGCTAGCCCGCGCGCCAAATTCGAACGAGGCGCGCCGCAAGCGCGCCGTCCCCGGAGGGCAACACCGGCAACCCTGGAACGGACTTGCGCGCTGAAAAGCAGCGCGAACTTGTGGCGATCCACCTAGACCCGCTCCAGGTACTGGCCCGTGCGCGTGTCCACCCTGATGACGTCGCCCACGTTCACGAAGAGGGGCACCTGCACCACGGCGCCCGTCTCAAGGGTCGCAGGCTTGGACCCGCCGGTTGCAGTGTCCCCGCGAAGGCCCGGGTCGGTCTGGACCACGGCAAGCTCCACGAAATTGGGAAGCTCGACTCCGATGGGGGCGCCTTCGTACATCTGCACGCCGATGACCATGTTCTCTTTGAGGTACTTCTTGCCGTCCCCGAGAGTCTCGTCTCTCAGGATGAGCTGCTCGTAAGTGGACGTATCCATGAAATGGTTCTCGTCACCGGAGCTATAGAGGTACTGCATCTCCCGGTACTCTATATGGGCGCGCGGCAGCTTCTCGCCTGCCCGGAAAGTGCGCTCCACGACATACCCGGTCTTGATGTTCTTGAGCTTCGAGCGGACGAACGCGGAGCCTTTGCCGGGCTTCACGTGCTGGAAGTCCACCACGGTATATACCTCGCCGTCGAGTTCGATGGTCAGGCCAGTGTGAAAATCATTGGTCGATATCATGCATCCACCCCCCGGACTGGATCGAATACACATCTAATTCGCGCCATCTCTAGATTATCCTTTACCTAAACTCAGATCTCAATGAGATGCTTCGGCGACCGCGTGAGATTTCGCGCGCCACCTTCCTCGACGACCACGAGGTCCTCGATGCGGACGCCCAGGTTCCCCGGGAGGTATATGCCTGGTTCCACGCTCACGACCATGCCCCGCTCCAGCACCGCGGACGAGGTTGGGGCAAGCCGCGGTTCCTCGTGCACCGCGAGGCCGACTCCGTGTCCGAGGCCGTGGCCGAAGTTCTCGGCGTAGCCTGCCTCTTCGATGATCCGCTGCGCGATGCCGTGCGCCTCGTCACCCTTCATGCCTGCCCTGATCCCCTCGAGCGCGGCTTCCTGGGCGCGGAGCACGATGTCGTAGATCCTGCGTTGCTCGTCGGATGCCCGGCCCAGGGCCACGGTGCGCGTGCAGTCGCCCCGGTAGCCGTCCACGACCGCGCCGAAATCGAGCACTATGAGTTCGCCAGGCACGAGCCGCCTGTCGGTGGCGACGGCATGCGGCATGGCGCCGTGCGCGCCGGAGGCGACTATGATGTCGAAGCCGAGCCTCTCGGCGCCGTTCTTCCTCATGAACCACTCCATCTCGAGGGCGACCTCGATCTCAGTCATGCCCGGCCTCATCATCGTGACTATGTGGGAGAACGCAGCGTCGCCGAGGGCCTCGGCGCGCCGGATCTTCTCGATCTCTCCCTCATCCTTCACCATCCGCATCTTCTCGACGAGGCCCTCCACCGGAACCAGCTTCACGCCCTCCAGCTCCGACGCAAACGTCTCGTGCTGCTTGAAGGTGACGACGTCCTTCTCGAAGCCAAGAGCCTTCACGCCGATCTCGGCCAGGACCTCCTTCAGCGTGTCGATCATCTTCACGCCGTGCCTGATGATGCGAAAGTCCGGCGCCTGGCTCGTCGCCTGCTCGATGTAGCGGAAATCCGTCAGGAGCACGGCGTGCTCCTGCGACACCACCACGAACCCCGAGGACCCGGTGAATCCTGTCATGTAGCGCCTGTTCTCGGGGCGGATCACCAGCAGCGCGTCTATCTCGTGCTCCTTCAGGGACTCCCGCAGCCTTGTTATCCTGGCCGCCTCGCCTGCCACACGGCACCACCAGCCCTTCCTCATGCAACCGCCGGCGACCCGCACCGGATCGCCGGCGATCTATGGTCTCGACCGTCGAACCTGTCTGGACGAGAGTATTCTACCTGAGCCCGGCGTTCTCCTGCTCCCCTGGCGCTGATGTCGCGTCGCTCACGCTCACTATGCGCGGCGTGACGAATATCACCATCTCGGTCTCCTTCGCCTGGACCTTCCTGTTCTTGAAAAGCTCGCCCAGGATCGGGATATCCCCCAGTATGGGGAACTTCAGCATGCTCTCGATCTCCTCGCGCTGCAGGAGCCCTGCGATGGCGAGGGTCTCGCCGTCCCGCACCGTGGCTATGAGGTCCGCTTCCCTCGTTCTCACGTGCGGGTAGCCCTGGGTCTGTTCTTTGCCGAGGATGGACGATACCTCGGGGTGCACGTGCACGGTTATGAGGCCGTTCCGGTTCACGCGAGGGGTGATGATGAGCTTGACACCGGCTTCGATGAACGACACGGTCTGGCTCGTCTCGCCGCCACTAGTGCTGGTGACTATGACGGGGATCTTGTCGCCGATGAATATCCTTGCCTCAGTGCCGTCGAGCGTGGTGGTTCCGGGTCGGGCGATGGTGACGGCCTTGCCCGAGTCCTCCAGCATCTGGAGGAACGGTCCCACTGCGAGCGAAAGCCCGACGAATGCGCCGGTGGCGGGGTCCGTTCTTATATATACTTTTCCGAACCCACCGTACTCCCCTGACTCCGCCCAGTTTATCCCGTACTCGTCCATCGCATCCTTGGCGATCTCCTCGAGGCGGGCATCGATGCGCACCATCGGGATTGGCACGTCCAGCTTCTCCACGACTTTGGCGGCCTCCTCGAGCTCGACCAGGGCTCCGGAGGCTATGATCGACATGGTGCGCTCGTCCACCTGCAGCCTGTCAGCAGGGATCACGAGGCTGAGGGCCTGCTTCATCTCGGCGGGCGTGGAGTAGTGCAGCTTGAAGACCTTTGTGGCGATCTTGTCGAAGCCTTCCTTGAAACGGCCGGGGGCGGCGACCACCAGGGTATTGCCGAGATAGCGGTAGGCAAGGCCCGTCGCCCGCGTGACAAGCTCCACGGCGTCGGCGACGGGGACGGCCTTGAGGCTCAGGGTGACCTCGCCTCTCACGGACGGGTCTGCCACGATGTTGACTCCCCCGAGGTCCGCAAGGATCTTCAGGACGTCACGGATGTCGGCGCCCTTGAGGTCGATGGTGACGGGCTGCGGCTGTGCCTGCTGTGATGCCGTCCCAGCCTCCTGACCCTCGGTGGCCTCCTGTGCACGCGCCAGCCGCGACCCCGGTGCCGCCAGACATGCCAGCACCATTACGAGCAGAACTATAAGGGCGACGCGCCCTATCAGGCGCGGAGATCTTCTCATCGTTTACCGCCTCCCCCGAGTTCCAGCACGAACTCCTCGCCTTCCTTTAGCACTACTATGGACTTCTCCCCGACGGACTTCACCGTTACGCCTCCGATCTCGTCGCCGGGTCGCACGATGCTGCTGCCCTGGGGAGTCCTCACTATCGCGTACGCTGAATCGCCGGCGGAGATAATCCCGGTAACGAGCATAAGCGGGGGTTCCACGCGTGGCTTCGGCGGCGGGACGGGCTCCGCGGGCTTGCTCTCGGGACCGGGCACCGTGACAGCGGGTGACTCCTTTCCGGCATCGGACGTGCCTGCGGGTGTGGGACCGCCCGTCTTGCTTGCGGTCGCCTCCGGCCTGCTGGCGGTTGCAGGCTTCCCCGCGTCGCTCCCGGCAGGGGGCTTCTCCGGGACGGCATGCCCCTCGGGTTTCTTCTCTCCAGCGGCCGGTGGCGCCGTCCCGACGGACTCATCGCCCGGCGCCGCGGATCCCGTCGTTTGCCCGGCGGGGCCTTCGCCAGCCCGAGCCTTCGGTGCCCCAGCGACATCGCTGGCAGCGGCATGTGCCCCGATGGCAGGCGGAGCGGACTCTCCTTTCGAGGTCTCGACCGGCCCTTTTTCCGGCGCGGAGTCCAGCTTGCCTTCGGGCGCCGAGGACGCACCGCTGTCTGTGGCTCGCGGCTCCTCTCCCGCCGCCGGCGCTGCCGGCAACTGCGCCACGGTCACGGGTGGTGCCGACTCCGCTGCAGGCGAGGAGACGGGCTTTGCGTCCTCCTTCGGCTTCGCGGCTGGCTTCTCCGCAGGTCCGTCCGGTTTCGTCGCCGGCTTCGAGGCGTTCTTAGCCGAGGCCGCGGCGATGATCCTGCTGACCTCGTCGCCTCCGGCTGGCATGGGCCCGGTGCTCGCGGGGCGCTGCCCTTGCGTGCGGTAGTACCGCGCAATGGAGCTGTCAGGAGCGAAAGGATCGTCGTCGCCCCTTGCAGGAACCACGACGGGTTCCTCTTCCCTGCCCTCCTGCGTGACAGCGGGAAGCGGCTTCTGGAGTTCGCGCCACCTCTCCGGGATGGCAGACATTGCGATAGCCGTCGCACGCGCAGGAGGCGATCCCTTTTCTACAGGCGCATGCACCGCCATCATGCCGACCCCGATTGCGGCACCGAGGACCACCATGACGAGAAAGGCGACCACCGCAGCCGGAGGTAACATCCTCATGCGAGGTAGCCCCCGACTGTGCCGCCCGGGATCCCCAACCCCAGTACCGGTGTCGAGTCGACTCACTTGCCACCCCTACCCTTCGGGACTACGTACAGGACGACCGAGAACGTCGCGTCCAGAGCCTGCGCCCCTGCAGCGTCTCCGGTCTCCCGGGGCGCACCCAGACGCACGCCCTTTACGCTCATCGCCCGCCCGAGCGAGAGAAGCCTGTCGAGGAAAGCCTTCACTTGTTGATAAGAGCCCTGGACCTGCACGGTGAAGGGGATCTCCCCATAGGGGCTCGACGCGGACGGCGATCCGAGAGAAAGGGAGGCCACGGTGGCTCCTGAGGCGGATGAAATCTTCTCGAGATCTCTCAGGAAATGCGGTATGCCCGTCTCCCTGGTTACCGTCTGATCGATCTCCTGGAGGGACTTCAAAGATTCCTCATACTCGGCCCGCAGGCTCGCAAGGGTCTCGCTCTTCTGGGTGATCGACCCGATCCTGCGGCTCATGAGGTCAAGACGCTGGGAGAGGTCCGCGGCCTCGCGCGACATGGGAGAAAGGACGTACGCGTAGAACACATAGCCCGCGAGGGTCAGGCCAAGGACGACGGCAATGATGTATGTGGGCATACGGCTCCGGCCGCTCATGGCTTCTCGCCCCCTGTGCCCGAGAGCGTCGCCTGCGCCTGAAAGGCGAGCAAGCCTGCGCTCTCGCCGGCCCTTCTCGCGCCTGTGAGGCGCACGTCCTCGAAGAGGTCAGACTCCTCAAGGGTCAGCATAAGCGAGGCCACAGCCTCGAGCGACGCTGCCTCTCCGTCTATCGTCGCCTTGCCGTCGTCAGCGAGGCCGAACTGCACGAGGCGCACACCCGCTGGAATGAGTCGCGAAAGGTTTCCCAGGATCTCCTGCGCCGGGAGGCCGCCGTCAACCTGTTTCCTGGCTGAGGCCAGCTTTGCCAGCACCTCGTCCTTGCTCTTGCGCGTCTCCTGTATGTCCCGGTCCAGCCACGCGTAGCGAGCGTAGTCTTCCTCTTGCGCTTTCAGAGAGCGGCGCAGGTCTGCGACCTCCTGCGCCTTCACCACGTAGAGAAGGACGACCACGAGCACGAAGGCGCACACCGACGTCGCCGCCATTATCCGCAGGGGGCTCGTCCTGGGCGGCCTGGGTAGCCCTGACGGCAGCAGGTCAATGCCTTTCAAGAGTCCTCCACCCCCCGCAGCGCAAGCCCGATTGCAACGGAGAGGGACGGCCCGTGAGCGGAGAGCACCTCTCCGACGCGGGTCCCCTTAGCAGGACGTGCGTTCTTCAGTGGGTCTCCCAGGCGTACTGCTACACCGAGGTCGGACTCGAGGAACTCTGCGAGCCCCGCTAGCCTCGCCCCACCGCCGGTGAGGATGACCGAGGCGATGGGCGCATCCGCGCCGCGCCTGGTCCTTGCCTGCGCGTCACAGTAGTCGAGGGATCGTCTCAATTCCAGGGCGAGCCTGGCTGCAACGCCGCCCAGCGCCTGCTCCACGGCGCCGTCCTCAGAAGCGGCGTCCTCCACGAAAGCACCACCGGCTACTGCCGTAGGGGACGGCACCGGCACACGAGACCTGCGTTTGGCTGTCTCCGCCCAGCCCACGCCGCGGCCCGTAGCCTCGGCCACGGCCGCTGTGAAGTCGTTCCCACCAATGGGGACGATCCGGGTGAACCTGAGCACCCCGTCATCGGAGTATGCGAGATCGGTGGTCCCTCCGCCGATGTCAGCATAGAATCCCGAGGTCTCGGCCCTTCCGTCGCGGAACACGCGGTCCAGTGTGATGGGCTGGATGTCGAGGGCGACCGGGTACACCCCCGCAAGCTGCATCGTTTCCACGTGGCTCTGCACCAGCTTCTTCGGCGCGGCCACGATCATGACCTCGATCTTGTCTGACTGCGCCTCCGGAGAGCTGACGATCTGGAAGTCTATGCTGGCGTCTTTTGCAGGATAAGGGATGTAGGCTCCCGCGTCCCACTTCACCGCCTGGGCGAGTTCCTCCCCTGGCATGCGCGGGAAGAGCGCGTGCCTCACCACGACGTCGTCGCCGGCAATGGCTGCGTATACCTCGTTGGAGCGAATTCCGCCTGCGCGCATGGCCTCCTTGACGGCGGCGGCGACCTTCGGAGGGTCGAGCACGCTCCCCTCGGCGACCGCGCCTTCAGGCGTGGGATGCACCCCCGCGCGCGTTATCTCTACCGCGCCTTTTGTTTTCGTGATCTCGACCACCTTGATGAGGGTGGTCCCGATGTCGAGCCCGACGGCGCGCTTCGCGCCACCGAACGGAAGAAGCGGGCTTAAGATGACCGCCCCCTTTCAAGACACGAACTCAGAATCCGACCTGGCCGAGCCACGGGAACACCAGGCGTATCACCCAGGTCCCCGAAATACACACGATGATCGCTCCCGCCGCAATGAAAGGCCCGAACGGGATCTCGTCTTTGCGCCTCTTGAGGCCAGCGGCCATAAGCGCGATCCCGACCGCGGCCCCGATGAAGCAGGCGATCATGAATGAGGCAAGCCCGCCCCATGGCCCGAGGAAGCTTCCCACGAGCGCCATCAGCTTGACGTCCCCGCCCCCCATGCCGCCGCGGCTCAAGAGGGCGATGAGGAACACGAGCCCGCCACAGGCAAAAAGCCCAACCATGCGCATCGCAACCTCGCGGAGACCCCCGAGCGCTCCCGCCGCCACGCCCACGACCATCCACGGAAGCGTAAGCCTGTCGGGTATCACCCCGTGGCCCAGGTCGATCCCCGCCGCGACCACGACCAGGCTCGCCAGCACGAGATAGTTGAACGTCCCGACCGTGGCTCCCCGCCCCATCACGATTAGGAGAAAAATAAGTCCGACCCCGACCTCCATGGCGGGGTAAAAGAGTGATATCCTTTCTCCACAGTGCCGACACCTGCCACGGAGCAGTATATAACTCAGCACCGGCACAAGCTCCGCCGGCCCCAGCATGGCCTTGCACTTCGGGCAGTGCGAGCGTGGCCACACCACCGACTCGCCGCCCGGGAGACGGTGAATGCAGACACCAAAAAAGCTGCCGACTTGAGCGCCGAGCACGAACGCCACTACCTCGAGAATGTGCCCATCACCTCAAACCACGACGCATTCTCCGCGACCCTGCCCTCACGGCGAAGCGCGGACACTGGTGACCCCTTTTCGGCAGGAGGTTGCCGGCGAAGTACTCACGGAGGGCGTCTTCGTCGCCACCTTTATCAGCAGAGCTTGTTGCTCCCCGGCGCATGAAACCTCTCTCCGCCTGCACGTTCGCCGGCAACCCGCAAACCGCTTTCTCGTCCAACAAACAGATCTCGTCCCTCTAGTGTGCAGCATCCGGAGCTTCATGTCGCGCGCTCGCGGAAAGCCTTCAGAGAACCGGGCACGAGAAAAGCCTGCGCACACTACGTTGGACGGTTTCTTAGTGTTCGTGGGGTATTACGACCCCGTTTTCGTCAATCGCGTAGGCTGTACCGTCTACTGGGCAGGTGACCCGCGCTTTCAGATATGTCGGCACAAGCTTCTCTTGGTCGATGTCGCCAGCCCCTCCACCCTCGGTTGGGTATTGCTCCTCGTCAACGTAGTACATGTCAACCGCGGTCTGAAGCGCAGCGACATTTGCAGCACACGCCTTCACCTTCGCCTTGGCGAGAGCGCCGGTCACATTGGGCACCGCGACGGCCGCGAGAATGCCTATGATTGCGAGGACGATGAGCAGTTCGACCAGGGTGAAGCCTCGCCCGTCGCCGAGCACGCGCCTTGTTGTCTTCCTCACTTGCGAGACAACGGACCTCATTGTGATACTCCCTCCTAACATTGTTGCCTCTTAACTGATGCTGGATGATCCCAAACAGGGACGTCTATACCGCAACGCACGACGCTTCCTGTCACCCACCTCCCTTCCATTACCAAAGGGGAGACCATCGGCTTTTCTCGGCCATCAGAACGGTGGGCCCCCTTCGGCGGGAGTCCTCCTTTGACCCGGGGGGCGCATCTCCGCGCTAAACCGCCTGGGCCATCTGGAACATTGGCAGTATGACCGACGCCGCCACGAGGGCCACGCACAGGCCCAGGAACACGATGACGACGGGCTCTATCAAGCTCGTTAGCGACTTTATGCCCCGGTCGACTTCCTGCTCGTAAAACCCCGCCAGCTTCGTAAGGAGGCTATCCAGGGCGCCGCCTTCCTCGCCGACGGCCATCATCTGCGTGACGACCGGGGGGAAGATCCCTGCCTGCGCCAGCGGAAGGGCGATCCCCGCGCCTTCCCTCACACCGGACCGCACCTGCCGGAGGCCCATGGCGATGTGGCTGTTGCCCACGACCTTCTCCACGATCTCGAGGCTCTGGAGGATCGGGACGCCCGCGGCCACGAGGCTTGCCAGGGTCTGGGCGAACCGCACCACGATGACCTTCTCCATGAACCTCCCGATCACAGGAAGCCTCAGCACAGTGGAGTCATACCAGTAGCGGCCGCGATCCGTCCTGAGCCAGTATCCAACGGCCACCCCTATGAGCGCTGGCACGCCGAGCACCACATACCACCTGGTCTGGACGAACTTCCCCACGCCGAACACGATCTGCGTGATGCTCGGGAGGGGCACGTCCGACTGGGAGAGCACCTCGACGAACCTCGGGATCACGAATGTCACCAGCACCCCGACCACTATTACGGCGAAGCTCGCCACAACCGCCGGGTAGGTGAGCGCGCCCTTGACCCTCTGGCGGAGGTCGTGGTCCTTCTCGTAGTAGTCCGCGAGCCGCGCGAGCACCTCGTCGAGGCGGCCGGTCACCTCCCCCGCCTCCACCATGTGGATGAAGAGCGGCGGGAACGCGCCGGTCTCGGCGAGCGCACCTGCGAGCGGGTTCCCGGCGTCCACGCGCGCCTTCGCCGCCTCGAGCACGCGCTTTTCCAGCTTGTTCTCGGCCTGCCCGGCGAGCGTGTGCAACGCCGCCGAAAGCCCCACGCCTGCCTGCATCATCACGGCAAGGTGACGCGAGAGCCTGGCGAGGTTCTGGACGTTCAGCCTCCCGCCGACCGGTCGCGTCGCCGCACCGGCAGACGCACCCGCCTGCGCCTCGCCCTTCTCGCCGCCGAAGAGTCCGGTCACGAACAGACCCTGGGCACGCAGCATCTCCGCTGCGGCCGCCTCGTCGGCCGCCCTGACGGTGCCCTGTGTCGCGCGCCCCTGGGCGTCGCGCGCCCGATACGAAAAAACCCGCTCCACCCCGGCGACCCTCCTAAGCGCCCCTGATGAGCCGCTTGAGTTCGTCCTGGTCCGTCGCTATCGTAAGGGCCTCCTCCATGCTCACCACGCCCTGGTCCACCCACTGTCGCAGGGACTGGTCCATGGTCTGCATCCCGAACCTCGCCCCGGTCTGGATCACCGACCGGAGCTGGTGGGTCTTGCCCTCCCTGATGAGGTTTCGCACCGCAGGCGTGCCCACCATGACCTCCACCGCCGGGACCCGCCCGGGCTTGTCCTTCCTCGGGACGAGCTGCTGCGCGACCACAGCCACCAGCGTGGCAGCGAGCTGGATCCTCACCTGCTGCTGCTGATAGGGCGGGTAAACGTCGATGATGCGGTCAACAGTCTGCACGGCGTCGCCCGTGTGCAGCGTGGCGAGCACCAGGTGCCCCGTCTCTGCGGCCGTGATGGCCGTGCTCATGGTCTCGAGATCGCGCATCTCGCCCACGAGGATCACATCCGGGTCTTCCCGCAGCGCCGCTCTGAGGGCCAGGGCGAACGACACGGAGTCCTGCCCGATCTCGCGCTGATTCACCATGGCCTTCTTGTGACGGTGCAGGTACTCGATGGGGTCCTCGATGGTCATCACGTGGCAGCTTCGCTCGCTGTTGATGAGATCCACCATGGCCGCAAGGGTCGTGGACTTTCCGCTGCCGGTCGGGCCCGTCACCACGATGAACCCCCGGCTCTTGCGGGCAAGGGTCTCGATGATGGGCGGAAGGCCGAGATCCGCTATGCGCGGCACCTCGTGAGGGATGAGCCTTATGGCCGCCCCGCACGTCCCGCGCTGGCGGTACGCGTTCACCCGGAAGCGCCCCACGCCCGCCAGGCCGTAAGAGAAATCCACCTGGCCCTGCTCCTTGAAGACCCGCTGATGCTCCTCGCCCATGAGCGCGACCACGAGCGCCTCGGCGTCCTGCGGCGAGAGCGGGGATGCGTCTGCGATCGGGCGGAGGCTCCCGACCACCCTCAAGACCGGTGGAAGGCCGGTCGTGATATGCAAGTCAGATGCGCCGTTCCCGGCGGCCAGTCGTAGCAGTTCCTCTATGGACAAACCTGAGCCTCCCCCTTACCATCCGGCACTGCGCACACCTTCGCCAGCTCCTCTTGCGTCGTGATCCCGAGGAGCACCTTGCGTGCCCCGTCCACGACCAGGCGCGTCATGCCGGCCCTTACCGCCGCGTCCTCGATGTCCTCGGCGGGCGCGGACCTCATGATGAGCCCCCGGATATCATCGTCCACAAGCATCACTTCACCGATGGCCGTGCGCCCATAGCACCCCGTGTTCACGCACTGCCTGCAGCCGCGCCCGCGCCGCAGCACCCTGCCTTTCTCGGCCTCCACCTTCGCCGCCGTGTCAGGCGCAAGCGATCTCCATGCCTCCCACGCCGCCGGGTCTGCCTCATACTCCTCGGCACAATAAGCGCACACCTTCCGCACGAGCCTCTGGGCAACCACCGCGGATACCGACGAGGCCACGAGGTACGGCTCCACGCCCATCTCCGCAAGCCGCACGAGCGCGCCTGCCGCATTGATCGTGTGGAACGTGCTCAGCACGAGGTGCCCCGTCATCGCAAACCTTATTGCGATCTCCGCGGTCTCGCGGTCCCTTATCTCGCCCACCATCACGATGTCAGGGTCCTGCCTCAGGATGGACCGCAGCCCCGCTGCAAACGTGAGGCCTGCCCTGGGGTTCGTCTGCACCTGGTTCAAGCCGGGTACGCGGAACTCCACGGGGTCCTCGATGGTGACGATGTTCTTCTCGGGGCTGTTGAGCTCGTGAAGCGCCGCGTACAGTGTCATCGTCTTTCCGCTTCCGGTTGGGCCGGTCACAAGGACGATCCCGTTGGGCCGGGCGAGCGTCTGGCGCAGGCGCGCCGCATCGGCCTCCAGGAACCCGAGTTCGTCTATGCGGGCAATGGACCCCTTCGACCGAAGGATCCTGATGACCACTTTCTCCCCGTGGAGCGTGGGAAGCGTGGACACGCGCAGGTCCACCTCCTCGCCCTCCGCGCGGATCTCGACCCGCCCGTCCTGCGGCACCCGCCTCTCGGCGATGTCCATGCCTGCGGTGACCTTGATGCGCGAGGATACAGCCGGGCCGAGCTCCCTTGTGAACGTCATCACTTGCCTCAGGACCCCGTCCACCCTGTACCTCACCCTCACCTGCGACTCCTGAGGCTCGATGTGGATGTCGCTCGCCCTCGCCTTCACGGCCTCCGCGATAATGGCGTTGGCGAGCCTCACCGCAGGGGCGCTCATCACCTGCGCGTCCTCGGCAGCCCTTCGGGCCTCATCGGCCCTGGGCTGTTGCGCCTTCCCCGCCGCCCCCGCGACCTGTGCCTGGACCTCCCTGACAAGCTTCATGCCGGGACCGGTGCCGTAGCACTCGGCTATCGCGGCCTCGATCTCCGCCTCGCTGGCAATGACGGGATCGACCTCGAGGCCCGTGGAGATCCTCACGTCATCGATGGCGAAAACGTCAAGGGGGTCTGCCATGGCAAGGGTGATACGCCCGCCCACGCGCTCAATGGGGAATACCTTATGGGACCTCACGAAAGCCTCGGGAAGGAGTCGCGCGACTTCCGGATCAATGATGTACCTCGCGAGCTCGACCCGGGGCACCCCGAGCTGGGTCTCGAGGGCTGTGAGCATGACGTCCTCGTCGATGAGGCCCAGGGAGACCAGCACTGAACCCAGCCTTCCGCCGGTCTCTTTCTGGGCGGAGAGCGCCTTGTCAAGGTCTCCCTGTGTGAGGACCCCTGCGTCGATGAGGATCTCACCGAGTCTGCGCCTGCGCGAAACGGGCGCTGCCTGGATGTCGGACGCGGCGGCCGCGGTCACTGGTGTGCGCCGCGCACCGGCTCCCCCTGCCGTGCTCATGCTTCCCTCAACACCCCGTGACGACATGCCACACCCGCCGTCATGCCATACGTTCCCAGTGATGGCAAGTAGTGACGGTTGTCGCAAAACCACATATTCCCTGTCTATTTGGATACTCATGTCACAATTCCTTCATGCCACTCCAAAAAAAGCCGCGAAAACCGACAGGGAAGGCCAGGAGAGCCGATAAGACATGGTGCGGTCGTCGAATGCGGTCGCATTACACGGGCCGAACCGGGGTTCTCTTGAAGATTTTCTCACATCTCCTGGATCTCTCCGAGGAGCGCAGCTACCCGGTCGAGGATCTTGTGGGCCAGTTCTCCCTTGGACATGAGCGGTAGGGACTCGGTGCGCCCATCGGGGAAGAGCAATTTCACCTCATTGAAGTCGGAGCCGAAGCCAGACCCGGGCCTCGTTACATCGTTCGCCACGATGAAGTCGAGGTTCTTCGCGGCGAGCTTTGCCGCGGCATGCTCGATGAGGTCGTGGGTCTCCGCGGCGAAGCCCACCACGACCCGACCGTCTTTGCGCTTCCCGGCGGTGGCGATGATGTCCTCGCACGTCTCGAGTTCGAGGGTCATGGGGCCGTCGCCCTTCGCAAGTTTCCTCGGCGCCACACTCGCCGGGCGCCAGTCCGCGGGAGCGGCGGCGCCGATGACAGCGTCCGCCCCGCCGAGCCGGCCCATCACCGCATCCAGCATCTCGCGGGCGGTGCGCACGCGCACCACCTCGACCCCCGCGGGGTCGGAAAGCGCGGTGGGGCCACTTACGAGCACCACCTTCGCTCCCCGGTCGCGCGCGGCCTCTGCCAGGGCGTAGCCCATCTTGCCGGAGGAGCGGTTGGATATGTGCCGCACAGGGTCGATGGCTTCCTCCGTGGGCCCGGCCGTCACGATCACCGTGAAACCGGCGAGGTCCCGGCGGCAGGAGAGTATCCTCCGGACCTCGGCCACGATCTCCCGGGGGTCGGGCATCCGGCCCTTCCCCTCCCTGCCGCACGCGAGGTAGCCTGTCCCGGGTTCCATGGCCCTGTAGCCAAGCGCGAGGAGGCGGTCGAGGTTTGCGCGGAAGATGGGGTTCTCATACATCGCCTCGTTCATGGACGGCACGAAGAGCACGGGGGCCCTTGTGGCCATGATGACGGTGGTGAGGAGGTCGTCCGCTATTCCGGACGCGACCTTCCCGATAACGTTCGCGGTGGCCGGGGCCACCACCACGACATCGGCCTTCTCGGCGAGAGCGACGTGGCGCACGTTCCACTCGCCGGAGTCGGAGAACATCTCCACGGCCACGGGGTTGCGCGAGAGGGTGCGGAACGTGAGGGGCGCGACGAACTTCGTCGCCGCCTCGGTCATGACGACATGGACCTCGGCCCCGCTCCTGATGAGCAGGCTTGCGACGTCCGCAGCCTTGTACGCGGCGATCCCGCCGGTGACCCCGAGAACAACTGTTTTGCTCTCAAGGGCGGTTGCGTCCTGCGCCTCGCCCCCCACCTGCGCCTTGCCCTCCATCTCGCCGCGTCTCCCCTCTCCACGGTCGTGTGGCGCCCCGCGCGGGGGCGCCACACGCGCCACTTCACTTCATGCCTGACCTGGGCTGCTCGAACGTGACCTTCCCGGCGAGGATCTCCTCCATGGCTACGGTTACGGGCTTGTCCGCTTTCGTTTCTACGAGCCTTTTCGCCCCGTTCATGATCTGCCTCGCCCGTTTCGCCGTCGCCACGACAAGAGCGTATCTGCTCTGGGCCCGGTCAGCGAACGCGTCAAGAGGTGGATGAAGCATGCCCTAGCGACTCCCTCCCGTAAACACGTACGCATCTTCGGGTGACCCGCCGGCTCATGGCTCCCCGGCGCGAGCCTCGCCCCCCCTTGCCTTACCGCGAAGGCAGCTCACAGCGCAGGCGGTCTACGAATGACCTGCAATCGCACCTGGCGATCCTGCATCGCTCCGCAGTGATTATGGCCTTCAGCTTCTCGGCGGCCACCTCGAGATCCTCATTGACGATCACGTAATCGTAGTCGAACACGGCCTCCAGTTCCTCCATGGCCGCACGGAACCGGGTCGAGAGCGCCTCCGGCGCGTCCCGGCCGCGCCGTGTCGCGCGCCTCCTGAGTTCCTCCATGGAGGGCGGCATGAGATAGACGAACACACCCGCCGGCCACCTTGCCCTCACCTGTCGTGCGCCCTGGATGTCCACATCAAGGATCACGTCGTGACCTTGCTCGATGGTTTCTTCGATAAACCTCCGAGGCGTGCCATATGAGTTGCCGTATACGGTAGCCCATTCCAGGAGTTCCCCCGCCTCCTGCATCTCGCGAAACCGTTCGGGCGTGACGAAGTGATAGCTGACTCCGTCGGCCTCTCCGGGGCCCGGCGGGCGCGTGGTGACGGACACGGAATAGCGCATGCCTTCCGCGCGCTTCAATAGCTCATTCACAAGGGTGTTCTTCCCGGCACCCGATGGGCCGGACAGCACTACAAGGAACCCGCGTTTTCTCTGCACACCGGTCACTCGCTAGCTTCGCGGCCCGAGTCCTTGCCTCCGAGCCTGTGGGCCACGGTCTCAGGCTGGACGGCGCACAGGATGACGTGGTCGCTGTCGGTCATGACGACGGCGCGCGTCCTCCTGCCGTAGGTCGCGTCTATGAGCCTGCCGCGGTCCCTGGCTTCCTGGACTATCCTCTTGATGGGCGCGGACTCGGGGCTCACGATGGCGATGATACGGTTTGCCGCCACGATGTTCCCGAACCCGATGTTTATGAGCTTGACGTCCATGTCCGGCACCTCTCCCTATTTCGCCAGTCTCTTGAGCAACGCTTCCTTCTGCCTGGCCCCAAGACCCTGGACCCTTCTGGACTCGTGAATCCCTATCTCTTCCATAATCTTGCGGCTTCTGACTCTTCCGATGCGTGGCAGCGACTCCAGCAGGTATGCGACGCGCATGCGGGATATCACGTTGTCATCGGGGCCTGTCAGGATCTTCTCCAGCGTGAGGGTGCCCTGTTTCAAGCTTTCGCGAATCTGCGCGCGCTTCGAGCGCATCTCCTGAGCCTTCTTGAGGGCGGCCCTCTTCTGCTCGGCGCTTAGCTCCGGCAAAGCCATGGTCTCACCTCCTCGCTTGTAAGACTCGAGGTAGCCTGGGGCGGGGTCACTCTATGTTCTGGATCTGCTCCCGGATTTTCTCGATCTCGCTCTTGATCTCCACTACCATATGGGAGATCTCGACGTCCTGCGACTTCGAACCTATCGTGTTGGCCTCCCGGTGCATCTCCTGGACCAGGAACTCGAGCCGCCTGCCGGCAGGCTCGTCCTGATCTACAACGGAGTGGACCTGCGCTATATGGCTTGCAAGCCTTACAAGTTCCTCAGCGATGCTGCTCTTGTCGGCGTATATCGCCGCCTCCATCGCAATACGCGTCTCATCAACGGGAACGTCTGCAAGGAGCTCACGCAATCGTGCTTCGAGCCTGGCTCTGTACTCTTGTGTAACTAGAGGGGCCCGCTCCTCAATCCCCGCTATAAGCTGCTCTATTCGTTGCGTTCTATGTATGAGGTCGCGGGCGAGCGCTTCACCCTCTCGGGCACGCATCTCGCCGAGGGCGCTCATTGCCTCGCGCGCCGCAACCTCCACCACCTGCCAGACGACTTCGGCGTCGAGCGGCACGGCCTTCACGGCCACCACGTCGGGCAGGGCGAGGAGAGCTTCGACTCCTATCTCGCCTGCAAGGCCCAGGCGCCGAGCGAGGTCCTTGGCAGCCGCGTGGAACGCCTGCGCCAGATCAGGCCTGACCTCAACCGTCTTCAGATGCGCGCCAGCCTCCTCGAGCGTAACCGTCACGTCGACGTGCCCACGTGCAAGGCCCGCTGCGACGAAGGCCCGGAGCCTGTCTTCAAGCTCCGAGATCTCGCGTGGGGCCCGGACGTTGATGTCGCGGTACCGGTGGTTGGTGGAGCGCACCTCGACCGTGACGCCGAGGCCCGCCCCTGTGCACGCTCCGCGGCCGTACCCCGTCATGCTCTTCGGCATAAGCAGCCATGCCTCCCGCTCCCTATTCTACTACATGGCATTTGCACTCTACAAGTGCTTTTTGGCATGAATTGCCGTGCTGACCACGGCAAAGCTCCCGGCGTGTCCGTACTGCCTGCGTAGAGTGCCGTTCGCCAACACGACCACGAGGCATTGTCGTGGTCCGCGCGGCGCGCGGGCGGGTTGCGGGAGAGCGGGGTGAGGCGACGCGAGCGCGGCACGCGCCGGAGGGCAGGCAGGTGGGCAGGTGGGCAGACAGGACAGAAGGTCAGGGTGGCGGCGCTACACTTCCCAGGCCCCGGGCTTTCCTCGAGGCCGCGCAGGCCCGGATCACGCGCGCACGATGGACATGCGGCGCAGGATGGCGCGGCGAGCCCTGCGCGCCACGACCGCAAGAGCGCTGGACCAGCCGGAGAATACGAGCACGAGCAGCCAGTCGATGCAACCGAGCGCCGTGGTGTGGAACACGCCCTGGACCCCCGGCAAGTAAATCACCGAGAGCTGCATGGCCGCCGATACCAGCACCGCGCCGAGGAGGTAAGGATTCGACCAGGGGTTTATCTCCGCTATGGACCGGTACTCCGAGCGGCAGTGGAAGACGTAGAAAAGCTGCGCCATGACCAGCGAGGTGAACGCCACGGTGCGGGCGCGCGTAAGATCGGCATGCAGGAACAGCGATACAAGGAAGGCGGCGATGGTGCACAGACCGATGAACACGCCCTGGGACGCGATCTTGATCCCGAGTCCCTTCGAGAACACACCCTCCTTTGGACGCCTGGGTTTTCTCGTCATGACGTCGGGGTCTACCGGGTCGATGCCCAGAGCGATGGCGGGCAGTCCGTCTGTTACCAGGTTCATCCACAGTATCTGCATGGGCACGAGGGGAAGCGGCAGGCCAACCAGCACGGCGATGAGCATGGTGAGCACCTCGCCGGCATTGCACGCAAGGAGGTATCGTATGAACTTGCGGATGTTGTCGTAGATGGCGCGGCCCTCCTCCACCGCCGCGACGATGGTGGCGTAGTTGTCGTCGGCGAGCACCATGGCGGCGGCTTCGCGCGTGACGTCGGTGCCCGACATTCCCATTGCAACGCCGATATCCGCCTCTTTCACCGCGGGCGCGTCGTTGACTCCGTCCCCCGTCATGGCGACGATGTGACCCTGCCCTTTCAGCGCCTGCACGATCCGCAGCTTGTGTTCGGGTGACACCCTCGCGAACACCTGCGTCGCCGCGACCGCCTTCCCCAGGGCATCGTCGGTCATGCGGTCCAGCTCCGCGCCTGCGATGGCCCGGACATCGCCGCGCCCATCTCCAGCTGTGAGATCCAGCGCACGCGCGACTGCCAGGGCGGTTCCGGCGTGGTCCCCAGTGACCATTATGGTCCGCACGCCGGCGCTACGGGCCGTCCTGATGGCCCGTTTGACGTCCTCGCGCGGCGGATCCACCATTCCTGCGAGACCCACAAACGTGAGGTTCGTCTCGACGCTGCCGTCGGGCCGAAAGCCCCTGGGTAGTTCGCGGTACGCAAGGGCGAGCACGCGCAAGCCCCGTGCGGCCATCTGGGTGCTTCGCGCGAGGAGGAGGTCCCTGTCATGGTACGTCATGGTTCGCACCCGGCCTGCGACAAGGATGGAGCTGGAGACGCCTGCCACCACCTCGGGCGCGCCCTTGACGTACGCAAGCGCCCCGACGCCGCTCGGATCTTCGTATATGGTGGTCATCATCTTGCGGTCAGAGTCGAAGGGGACCTCGTGAAGGAGCCTCGGCCTTCCCGTCGCTCCAGACCCGTTGCGGACAATGCCGGCCTTGGCGGCCGCCACGACGAGCGCGCCCTCGGTGGGGTCGCCCAGGACGTCCCATCGGTCGGCGGGTGCGCGCCTTCCCGGTCCCGGTCCCGGCCCGGGCCCCGGCCGCTGCTGCGGCCGCATGACAGCCCCGGGGTCCACGACGCGACCGTCGTGCATGAGCCTGGCGTTGTTGCAGTACAGCCCGATCTTGAGCGCAAGGGCGAGATGGTCGTCGCGCGACGGATCTATGGGCCTTCCGGCCTCGATGAACTGCCCGCGCGGAGTGTAGCCGGTGCCTGTGACCTCTATGACCCTGCCGGCGAGGTCGAGCTCTGTGAGCGTCATCTGGTTGCGTGTGAGGGTGCCCGTCTTGTCCGAGCAGATGACGGTGGTGCATCCCAGGGTCTCGACGGCGGGAAGCTGGCGCACTATGGCGTTCCTCCTGCTCATGCGCTGGACCCCCAGGGCGAGGGCGATGGTCACCACTGCGGGAAGGCCCTCCGGGATCGCTGCCACAGCGAGGCTCACCCCTGCGAGGAACATCTCGAGGACCCCTTCGCCCCTCAGGATGCCAGCTATCGACACGAAAGCGCACAGGCCGACGCATATGAACACGAGGGTGCGGCCGAGATGCTCCAGGCGTTGCTGGAGGGGGGTCAGTTCGTCCCTGTCCTCCTGTATGAGGTGGGCGATCCTGCCTATCTCCGTGTCCATGCCCGTTGCCACCACGACCGCCTTCCCGTGGCCGCGCGTGACCACGGTGCCCATGAACACCATGTTCCGCCGGTCGCCGAGGGCGGAGGCCGCGGTCAGGATGTCGTCAGATCTCTTCGTAGCCGGGAGCGACTCCCCGCTCAGCGCGGACTCCTCCACCTCCAGGGCCATATGCTCCACCAGGCGCGCATCGGCCGGGATCCTGTCACCCACCTCGATGAGGAGAAGGTCGCCGGGGACAACCTCCCTGGCTTTCACCTCCACGGGCGTACCGTCCCTGATGACCCGGGCCGACGGCGCCGCAAGCTGCTTGAGGGCTTCGAGCGACCGCTCCGCCCTGTACTCCTGAACAAACCCCAGGACCGCGTTGAGCGTCACGATGGCCAGGATGGCGAGGGCGTCGCCCATTTCGCCCAGCGCTATGGATACGCCCGCCGCCGCGATGAGGACCAGCACCATGAAGTCGCTGAACTGGTCGAGCAGCATCTTGAGGGCCGAGGCCTTCTTGACTTGACGGATCTCGTTGGGTCCATCGCGGTCGAGCCTCCTTTCAGCCTCCCGCGATGAGAGGCCCGTGACCAGGCTGGTCTTGAGGATCGACGCCACTGCGGAAGGGCCCAGGCTGTGCCATGTATGCTCCGTGCGTTCCCGCAACTCGCTCACCCCTGTTCCCGGAAAACGGTCCCGGCGCCCGGCCGCCGCCGGGGCGCCACACACTCATTGATATGCTCTTGTCCACAAGATCATGTCTGGAGCACCTCGTTGCACAGACGGCGCCGGCCTTACCCGGCAGGGCCCTGTCACATCCGGATCCAAGCCCGTACCCCGCACCGCGGGCTGCGGGACGACGGGCGGTGGTGCTAGGCAATGGTAGGCGGTGCCGGGCGGTGTTGGGCGCGGTGCTGGGCGACGCCGGGCAACGCCGGACGGTGCTGAGCAGTGCTGCACGTTGCTGTGCGGGGCTGCGTTGACGGGCGGCGCGCGCGGCCATATACTACGTGTGGACGCATATGGGGTGATCGACATGACTTTCGACGGCATTGTGATGGCCGCTGCGGCGGACGAGATTCGCGACGCCATGGAAGGCGCGAGAGTGGACGCAGTCTACCAGCCCGGCAAGCTGGACATCGTCATCGTCGCGCGGCGGTCGGGCCGGGGCGTCCCTGTCGTCGCGTGTGCGGAGGCCTCCACGGCACGCGTGCACGTGAGCTTCGCCGAGCGCGAGAATCCATTCGCGCCGCCTGCCTTCTGCATGCTCCTCAGAAAGCATCTGGTGGGCGCAAGGATCACCAGAGTGGCCCAGCAAGGCCTCGACCGGGTCCTCGAGATCGGCTTTAAGGGGCCCTACGATGACGACCCTCCGAAGACGCTCGTCATAGAGGTGATGGGCAGGCACAGCAACATCATCCTCGTGGACGGCACGTCCGGCCTCGTGCTCGACAGCATCAAGCATATCGGCCCTGCGCTGAGCCGCGTGCGCACCGTTCGGCCGGGGGTGTCATATGCGGCTGCGCCGTCCCAGGATAAGCTGGACCCGCTCCTGGTGTCCGAAAACGAGTTCAGGGAAGCACTTGCACGCGCGGCTGACGACGCGCCGGGGCTTTCCTGCGAGGAGTTCCTGGGCCGCGCCTTCGCCGGGATCGGCCGAGATACGGCCATGGTGATCGCCTCCAGAGCCGGTCTTCGCGACCTGCAGGGGCTGCGCGAACCGCGCGGGCAAGGTGGGCCGCCGCGCCTCGTCGACCTGGACCCGGGTGCCGTCGGACGCCTGTGGGAGGCCTTCTCCTGCGCGATGGCCTGCGTGCGCGAAAGGCGGTTTTCGCCCTGCGCCGGCGTGGACCGGGAGACGGGAGAGGTGACGTGGATCTCCGTCATCGATCCGCCCGAGCAGACCGTAGCGGAAACGCGTGGGTTTCCCTCCATCGGGGCGCTTCTCGATTACGCGTACGCGCCTCGAGAGAAGGCGGTGACCCTCGCTATCGCATCGTCGGAGATATCACGTGTGGTGGGAACGGCCATCGAGCGCCTGCGACGCAAGCTCGACGCTCAGCAGGAGGAGATCGCCGAGGGAGAGAAGGCCGACGAGTTGCGGCGCCTGGGCGAACTCATATCGGCCAACGCCCCGATGATCCGGCGCGGCCAGGCGGTAGCCCAGGTTGTGGACTACTTCGATCCTGATCTCCGCAAGGTCGAGGTCGAGCTCGACCCCCGGCTCTCGCCGCACGAAAACGCCCAGGAGTATTTCAGGAGGTACTCCCGGGCGAAAAGGCGCCTTGCGGCCGCGACGGAACAGGCGGAGGGCACTCGCGCCGAACTCGCCTACCTGGAGCAGGTGGCCACCACCGTCGAGCAGGCGGGGAGCCTGGAGGCGATAGAGGAGATCCGGCGGGAGCTTGCGGACCAGGGATACCTCGCCCGACCCAGGCGCGAGCGCCCCGGTGGCAAAAAGGGCGCCAGGCCGTCCGGTCCGCTCTCGTTCGCTGTGGACGGCCACGAGGTCTTGGTGGGACGCAACAACACCGAGAACGATCTCCTTACGCTCAAGATGGCACGCCCCGACGACATCTGGCTCCACGCGCGGGGCGTCCCGGGTGCGCACGTGATAATCAGGACCGGGACGAAGGGGGCGCAGGGAGTCCTGGACGACGCGCTCCTCCGCGCAGCAGAGATCGCGGCATACTATAGCAAGGCTCGCTCGGCATCAAAGGCCGCGGTCGACTACACCCTGAGGAGGCATGTCAGGAAGCCACGAGGGGCGCGGCCCGGCATGGTCATCTACGATCACGAGAAGACCATCATGGCCGCCCCCAGGGCCCCGCGCGAGATCACCTGAGGGTCACGCGCCCCCCGGTTCGCCCCCGGGCGTCCGAGCCGGCGCGGGCGCGCCCGCGCTGGTGCGCGCCTGCGCTCATGCCCGTGATCATGCGGTCGCCTCGGCAGCCACCTCCCGCTCGAGGTCGAGCACGCGGGCGAGGAGCCGCTCCCCGAACCGGTCCACTGCTGCGAAGTCCATGCTTCTCACGTAGTACGACTGCATCCCATCGTGCACGAGTTTGGCCCTGTGCAGGAACTCGGTCGCCCTCGCGAGCGCCTGGTGGAACCTTTCCCTCGAGCTTGCGATTATGTCCTGGTACCTTGCGATCACGGCCCTGTCGAGGGCCACATTCATCTCGACGGTCCTGTCGAGTTCCTTCGAGGCATCGAATGGATGGGGCCACGTGCCGCTTATGACTGCGACCCCGAGGGCGGGGATCACCACGTGCTCCACCTTGGAAGGGTCGAGGGGGCAGTGATAGAACTCGACGTCAAGGCCGCACTCGACGGCGGCATCGCCCACCTTGCGTGCCAGGGTTGACTTGCCTGTCCCTGGCTCGCCCTTCAAGACGTACCTGCGCGAAAACCTGCCCACTATGGAGTCGAGGTAGTGGATAGGCCCGTCGGGCGAGAGGGCACTCGCGAAAAGGTGCCTCTGCCGCCCGGGAACGGATGACACGGGGCTATCCTGGAGGATATCGCGCCTCACCTCGTCCGCCATGCAGTTGGCGTACCCGAAGTCCAGTGCTTCGGTGTAACAAGCCTCCCAATCATCATGGATGATCTTTGCCTCATTCAGATAGCGGAACGCGCGCTCGAAGAGGCGCGCAACTTCGCAGTTGGCCTCCGTTATCTCGCGCTTTGACGCACGAAGCGCCTTCTCGTTCCAGAAGTCCCCGAGGTTTATGATCTCATCGACGGCGCCCGGGTTTTTCGGATCAACGACGTGGGGAGCGGTGCCGTCGATGAGAGCGAGGCCGAGGTCGTGCACGACCACACCGTCCAGCGAGTCGTTGTCCGACGAGCAGCAGCAGAACTCCACGTCGTAGCCCATGTCCACGAGCCTCTGGCCGATCTTCCTCATGAGGGTGGACTTCCCCACCCCGGGCCCGCCTTTCACCACTATGATCTTGTTTGCATCGGGGCTGATGATGTACTCATAGAACGAGAAGAACCCCTCGGGCGTGTTCGCTCCGGGGAAGATCTTCTTTACCCATCCTCGGCCTTGTGACTTCATGCTCTCACTCCCCTGTGCGCCTTCTTGACATCGCGGCCTCAACGCGATCTACAGAATCATATTGAGGCGCGGCGGCGTTGGTGCCTGGGCACCAACGCCGCCGCTCAACACTGCTATGCCCTTGCCCTCACAACTGCTGTGCCCTTACCCTCAGATCCCTACCCGGCGGAAGATGTCGTCCACATGAGCGAGGTGCCTCGCGAGGTCGAAGCACGCCTCGATATCGGCAGGCTTGAGGACAGCGGTGATCTCGGGATCGCCCGAGATGAGGTCCCTGAAGTTCAGGCCCTCGTCCCAGGCCCTTGCGGCGCTCCGCTGAACGAGAGCGTACGCATGCTCGCGGCTGAGGCCACGCCCGACGAGGGCTAGCATGATAGCCTCGGAGAATATGAGCCCGCCAGTCATCGCGAGGTTGGCCTGCATTCTGTCTTTCCTTACCACGAGGCCCTCCATGACCTCGGCGAACCTGCGGAGCATGTAGTCAATGAGGGTCGTCGCGTCAGGGAGCACGAGCCTTTCGACGGAGGAGTTGCTGATGTCGCGCTCATGCCACAAAGGCATGTTCTCCATGGCAGCCAGGGCGCACCCGCGCATCACCCTCGCGAGGCCGCAAAGGCGCTCTGAAACGATGGGGTTGCGCTTGTGGGGCATCGCCGAGGAGCCCTTCTGACCGGGCCTGAAGGGCTCCTGCACCTCGAACACCTCGGTGCGCTGGAGCCCCCGAATCTCGGTGGCGAACTTCTCCAGCGACCCGGCGATTATCGCGAGGGTAGTAACGTATTCCGCATGCCGGTCGCGTGAGAGCACCTGGGTCGAGGCCCTCGCAGGCTCGAGCCCGAGCTTGCTGCAGACGTATTCCTCAACCCTGGGGTCCATGCTCGCATACGTGCCGACGGCGCCAGAGATCCTGCCAACGCTCACCACCTCGCGCGCCCTCTGGACCCTGGCGAGGTTGCGGCGCATCTCCGCAACCCACACCGCCAGCTTGAGACCGAAGGTTATGGGCTCGGCGTGCACGCCGTGGGTCCTGCCGATCATGGGCGTGTTCTTGTATTCCCGGGCCTTCTCGACAAGGACGTCGATGACCTTGCGGATGTCACGGATGATTATGTCAGCGGCGTCCCGCAGGATGAGCGAGAGCGCTGTGTCCACCACGTCATACGATGTCATGCCCATGTGGATGTAGCGCGCCTCGGAACCGACGTTCTCCGAAACGTTCGTAAGAAACGCTATGACGTCGTGGTCCACGATCGCCTCGATTTCGCGAATCCGCGCGATGTCGAACCGGGCTTTCTCCCTGATGGCTTCAACGGCCTCGGCCGGGACCCGCCCGATGCTCGCCCAGCCTTCGCACGCCAGGATCTCGATCTCCAGCCATTTCTTGTAGCGGTTCTCCGCCTCCCAGAGTTGCTTCATTTCAGGATACGTGTAGCGTTCTATCATGGCATGTCTCCTCCGACGCTTCGACTCCGACGCATCGACTCGAACAGGACATCACTCCGGCCCCAGACGTCGGGACCCGGGGTCGACCAACGGTACATTCTCCCTACAGAGGGGACATTCCTCTGGGCCGTAAGTCTCAAATTCCATCCGGACGAGCCGCTCGGTTCGGACGCCGAAAGACGCTCGCCCGCCGCTCCTGTCCACGATGACCCCGACGCCCACGACCGTCCCGCCCTTCTCCTCAACGAGGTCCAGCACTTCCCTCACTGAGAGCCCGGTCGTCACGACATCCTCGACCACGAGCACCCGTTCGCCCGCCGCTATGTGAAATCCCCGGCGAAGGACCCGCCTGGCACCCTCCCTTTCGGCGAATACGGCCCTCGCCCCGAGGCTGCGCGCCACCTCGTAAGCAACGATGATCCCGCCTGTGGTGGGGCCCACGACGACGGTCACGCGGTCGTCGCGGAACCTGTCGGCAAGGCGGCCAAGTACCTTCGATGCGAGATCGGGGCGCTCGAGCAGCCGGAACTTCTCGACGTAGGCCGGGCTATGCAGCCCTGAGCTGAGCTTGAAGTGCCCGGTGAGGTACGCCCCGGTCTCCTTGAGTATCCCCAGAACCCCTTCGCTAACATCCGTGTCCTGCATCATGCCTTGCCTCCTTGACTTCATCGAGGACCGCCAGGGCCGCATTTCTTGGCGACTCGGCCCGGGTGATGGGTCTTCCCACCACAAGGTAGTCCGCGCCAGCCAGCACCGCCTGGCGCGGGGTCATGTACCTGCGCTGGTCATACGCGTCGGCGGCCCATGCGGGCCTCACGCCGGGCACCACCGTGACGAAATCTTCGCCACACGCCTTTCGTATGCCCGCTACCTCGAACGCCGAGGTGACCACGCCGGCGAGACCGCACTCCCTTGCAATGCGCGCCATGCGGACGACCGCGTCCCCGATGTCGCACCCTGGAGCGATCTCCCTCGTGTACGTATCCCTGTCTATGCTTGTGAGGACGGTCACGGCTATGACCCGGGGCGGCTGGACGCCCGAGGCCCGCGACGCCGCACTAACGCCAGCGAGCGCTTCTTTCATCATGTCCGACCCGCCGGCGGCGTGCACATCGAGGATATCCACGCCCCGCATCACGAGAGTCGCTATGGCCCGTCCCACGGTCGCAGGGATGTCGTGCAGCTTGAGGTCCAGGAACACCCTGGCTCCGAGCGCTGCTATGTTGTGGATGACCGCTGGGCCGCACGAGTAGAAAAGCTGCATGCCCACCTTGTACATGACGATATCCGGCATGAGCCGCTCCACCAGCGACAGGGCCTCGTCCGAACTGTCCGTATCGAGGGCCACTATGACCTCGCCTTTCCCGCCCATGGCCTCGCTCCTCTCTCGCGGCGGTGGCACACATGCTCCGGGGACCCGGGTTTCGCGAGCTGCCGCCGTATGACATGATGACACGTGAAGACTCCGTAAAAAGCACGTCCCATGTGCGGCGTTATTGCGTGCAACCGGACCGGGCCTGCCCGGCGCCACCGGCGTTCCCCGAGACTGCACCCTGTGCGCGGCCCACGAGATCAGCTACGGCGCGGATCCCGCGTTCCTCCAGGTAGGACCGGATCCCGGCAACGATCTCCAAGCACGCGGTGGGTGAGATGAAGTTGCCGGTGCCGACGGCGACCGCCCTTGCGCCCGCGAGGAAGAATTCGACGGCATCCCGGGCGGAGCATATCCCGCCGATGCCCACGACAGGTATCCCCACCGCCGCCGCCACCTCCCACACCGCCCGAAGTGCAAGGGGCTTTATCGCTGGACCTGAAAGCCCCGCGAAAACCCGCGGGAACACGGGGCGCATACGTACGGTGTCAGTAGCCATACCGAGGTAGGTGTTCACGCACGACACGGCGTCCGCCCCGCCCATCTCTGCCGCACGGGCGGTGGCGGCGATGTTCGCAACGTTCGGGGAGAGTTTCACGATAAGCGTCTTTGGGGTGGCCCGTCGAACGGACGATGTCACCCTGTATACTGATTCCGGGTCGCTTGCGAACGGCTGTCCACCAGCATGAATGTTCGGGCACGACACGTTGATCTCCAGCCCCTCCACCCCGGGCACCTCCTCAAGGCGAGACGCGATCTCGCAGAATTCCGCGGTCGTGTCGCCGGAGATGTTTGCGATGACTGGCACGCCGCACCCGGCCAGCCTCGGGGCTTCGTCCCTGATGAACGCCTCGAGCCCGGGGTTCTGGAGACCAATGGAGTTCAGGATCCCGCACGGCACCTCCCACAGCCTGGGAGGCGGGTTGCCTGCGCGAGGCTCCAGCGTGACCCCTTTGGTCACGACCGCCCCGAGGGCGGAGATGTCGAAGATGCGCCCGTACTCGCGCCCGAATCCGAAAGTACCCGAGGCCGTCATCACGGGGTTCTTCATCCTGATGGCCCCGATGGACACAGAAAGGTCAGGCGATCCCATCGAGATCGACCTCCTCCGCCCGGAACACCGGGCCGTCGGCGCACACCCGAAGATACGCAGGATGCTCCCCGCTCTCGGTTCCCCGCGCCCTCACCGCACATCCGAGACACGCGCCCAGGCCGCACGCCATGCGCTGCTCCAGGCTCACCTGGACGGGCACCCGAAACGCCTCACCCAGCCGGGCAACCTCGCGCAGCATCCCGGCCGGGCCGCAGGCGTACACACACGTGACGTCGCCGCGTACGAGAAGATCGCCGAGGGTGTCTGTCACAAGTCCCTGCCGTCCGACAGAACCGTCCTCCGTCACCACATGCACCTGGCACAGTCGCGCATCCTCATGTGGAGGAAGCAGGTCCAGGCCGACCAGGAGATGGGAGGCGCGCGCCCCCACGATGAATGAGAACCCCACCTTCGCCCTCACCAGGGCGTGGCTCAGCATGATAAGGGGCGCAATGCCGAGGCCGCCCGCCACCACGGCCGCCCTCCCGGCGCCTGCCCTGCCCCCACCACTGCCGCCGCTCGGCGGCATTTCGAATCCCCTCCCGAGGGGCCCCAGCACATCGAGGCTCTCGCCGGGACGGAGGGCGGAGAGCATGGTCGTTCCCTTCCCGACGACCTGATAAAGGACGGTGAAAACGCCGCCCGACGGCTCGGCCAGGCACACGCTCAATGGGCGCCTGAGGAGCGGGTCCGCCGTCGCGGTCGGAACGCGCACGTGCACGAACTGACCGGGGGCGGCGCACCCGGCCACGTGCTCGTTCGCAAGGTGCATCTCGAAACACCCCGGCCCCACCTGCCGGTTATCCAGCACCACGGAAGCGGATGCCGCCGCGTCCGATGGCCCACGTTCCACTGGTCTTTCCCCCTTCCGAAACCCCTGTGCCCGGACTCTCGTCAGGCTTGGTTTGACCGCCACAACTCGCCGTCCTGCCGTCGAGCGATCTCCGACACTCTAAACCGCAGCCTCGCACGCTTCGTATGCCAGCCGGCCCGCGACGATGGTAGCCACCACCCTGCCAAAGAGTCGGCGCCCGCCAAACGGCGTGTTGCGCGAGAGCGAAGCGAACCCGGTCGGATCCACTACGAAGCTTGCGTCCGGGTCAACCACCGTTATGTTGGCCTCCGCGCCAGGCGCGATTCCCGGCCAGTCAAGCCCGAGGATGCTCGCGGGCCCATACGCCATCCTTTCCACGAGTTGCTCGAGCGTCAGGAGGCCGGGCCTCACAAGCTCGGTGATGGCAAGAGCGAGCGAGGTCTCCAGTCCGATCATGCCGAACGCGGCAAGCTCGTATTCCACCTCCTTCTCCTCCGTGGTGTGCGGAGCGTGATCCGACGCAATGGCGTCTATCGTCCCGTCCGCAAGGCCCTGCAGCAGGGCTTCCACGTCCCGCGCGGCTCGAAGGGGCGGGTTCACCTTTGTGTTGGTATCGTAGCCTGCCACAGCTTCGTCCGTGAGCGTGAAATGGTGCGGGGTAGCCTCGCAGGTCACGCGGATGCCCCTCTCCTTGGCGCGCCTAATAAGCTCACAAGACCCGGCGGTGCTCACATGGGCGATATGGAGCCTGGCCCCGGTGAGCTCGGCGAGGAAGATGTCGCGCGCCACCATGCTCTCCTCTGCGGCTGCCGGAATGCCCGGTAGACCCAGTCTCGTGGACCAGTAACCCTCGTTCATGGCCCCGCCCTCCGCAAGATGCACGTCCTCAGCATGGGATATGACGGGCATGCCGAACATGCTCGCGTACTCCATGGCATGCCTCATGACCCTGGAGTTCGTGACGGGACGGCCGTCATCGGATATCCCCACCGCGCCCGCGCGGCGGAGTTCTCCTATCTCCGCGAGCTCGGCCCCGGCGAGGCCCCTGGTGATGGCCCCCACGGGAAGCACCCTGACCCGCCCGGTCTCGCGGGCTCGCGACAACACGAACCTCACGGCCGCGCCGGTATCGAGGGGCGGGTCGGTGTTGGGCATGCACGCTACGGCCGCGAATCCTCCCCGGGCAGCAGCCAGGGTGCCTGTCTCGATGGTTTCCTCGTCCTCCCTGCCTGGCTCGCGGAGATGCACGTGTATGTCGATGAGGCCGGGCAGAACCGTCTTTTCACGGACGTCCAGGACCCGCGCGCCCTCTGCCTCGATGCCCGAATCGACCGTCAGCACCCTTCCGTCATCTACGAGCACGTCTTTCGTTTCATCCAGGCCGTTCCGCGGATCCACCACGCGGCCTCCCTTAAGCAACAACCTCACCGGGTCTCCCTCCTCCTGACAGAAGATAGAGCACGGCCATGCGGCAGGCGACGCCGTTGGTTACCTGCTGGTGCACGGCGGCGTTCGGGCTTTCGGCGACCTCCTCGGTGATCTCCACACCGAGGTTCGCAGGGCCGGGGTGAAGGATGAGCACCCCGGGCTTGCACTTCTCGACCCTCTCACGGGTGATGCCGTAAAGGTCCGAGTACTCGCGTATGCTTGGGAAGAGTCCCTTCTTCTGCCTCTCGAGCTGGAGCCTGAGGACGTTCACGACGTCGGCGTCGGCAAGCGCCTCGCGGAGGTCGCATGTGACCTCCGCGCCCATGCGCGAGACGTCCGGGGGAATGAGAGTCCTGGGGCCGCAAACCGTCACGTGGGCGCCAAGCTTCGCGAGTCCCCATATGTTTGACCTGGCGACGCGGCTGTGCAGGATGTCGCCGACGATCGCGACCTTCAGGCCCTCGATACGCCCGAGGCGCTCTCTGATGGTGAAGAGGTCGAGGAGGGCTTGCGTCGGGTGCTCGTGGCGGCCGTCTCCTGCGTTTACCACGGAGGCCTTCACGGTGCGCGCCACAAGGTGAGGCGCACCGGCCATCTGGTGGCGGATCACTACGAAGTTGGCTCCGAGGGCTTCGAGGGTCCTCGCCGTGTCCTTGAGGCTCTCGCCTTTGGCCACGCTGCTCGTGGACGTGGCGATGTTCGTGACGTCCGCGCTCATCCATTTCCCGGCAAGCTCGAACGAGGTCCTCGTCCTCGTGCTCGGCTCGTAGAAGAGATTCACCATGGTTTTCCCCCGCAGGGTGGGCAGCTTCCTTATGTCGCGCGTGAATATCTCCTTCATCGGCACGGCCGTGTCCAGGACCAGCTCGATCTCGTCGCGCTCGAGATACTCGAGGCCCAACAGGTCTTTGTGTCTCATTGGCATGTCGTCGCTCCTCCCTTGCAGTGTGGCTGATGCGTCATCGACTCCTCCCTTTGAGCCCGTACAGCGAAAGCCTCCCTGCCCAGCGCGCGCTGGTAGGGAGGCGGCTCCACTTCGCCTGTCGCCCTCCCCTTCCGGCCTCACTGGACCTGCTTAAAGGGGCCTGACCTTTATGGGGGGTCAGGAGCCTTGCGGCTCCTGTATCACCACCTCGTCCTTCCCGTCCACTTCCTGGAGCCTTACGCTGATGATCTCCCTCCGCGAGGTGGGCACGTTCTTCCCGACACAGTCGGGCCTGATCGGTACTTCGCGGTGGCCTCGGTCGATGAGCACGGCAAGCTGGATGCGCGCCGGTCTCCCGAGATCCATGATCGCGTCCAGTGCGGCGCGGGCCGTGCGTCCCGTGAAGATCACGTCGTCCACGAGGACGATATTCTTCCTCGTGACGTCGAACGGGATCTCCGTCCTGCGGACCTGCGGCTGCACGTCGATGGTGCTGAGGTCGTCCCGGTAGAGGGTGATGTCGAGAACGCCCACGGGCAGCCTCTTGCCCTCGATGTGGCTTATGGCTGCGGCAAGCCGCCCGGCAAGCGGGAAACCCCTCGTTCTGATGCCGACGAGCGCGAGGTTCTCGGTGCCCCCGTTCTTTTCGAGGATCTCGTGGGCCATCCGCACCATCGCCCGCCTCATGCCTTCGGCGTCCATAATCTGGGCCTTGTCCACAAGAGTCACACGGCATGCCTCCTGCGCATACAAGATCGGCCTTCCTGCCGGATCGGCAAGAAGGCCTCCATGACACCAACCGCACGTGATACAGGCTCCTTGCAGGCCTCGCCGGGCCAGCTTAAAGGAATCCGTCTCTATTTGCTATAGAGCCTACCACTCCTGCAGGGTGCTGTCAATACCCGGCCATCGCTTTGGAGAGGTGAAGACTACGCCGCGCAGTCTCACCTGGCCTTCGCAGGCCCGGGCTGCTTCGCCCTGACCGCGGCGGCCTGGCGCTTCTGTCTCGCCCTGTCCCACATGCGCCACTCGAGCCATATCGGGCTTGCTATGAATATCGAAGAGTACGTGCCGGTCGTAAGCCCGATGATGAGCGCGAGGCTGAAGTCCCTGATACTCGCGCCTCCGAAGATGAACAGCGCAACAACGGCGAGGAGCGTCGTGATGACTGTGTTCAACGACCTCGTCAACGTCTGCAGTATACTCTTGTTGGTAAGCTCCTCGAGGGTCTCCTTCTTCCGGAGCCTCAAGTTCTCACGGATCTTGTCGAAAATGACGATGGTGTCGTTGATCGAGTACCCGATTATCGTCAGCACCGCCGCGATGAACGGGCTATTCACCTGCCTGCCCATGATAGCGAACGCGCCCAGCACGACTATGGTATCGTGGATGAGCGCCAGGATGGCAGCGACGGCGAACCGGAACTCGAACCTGGCCGAGACGTATATCACTATCCCGACGCACGATATCACGAGCGCCATGAGGGCCCGCCCCAACAACTCTCTTCCGATGACGCCCTCCACCATCTGGGACTCCACGACGCTGACCTGGCCCATCTTTTGGGACAGTGCGCTCACGACACGGTCGACCTGCTCATCGTTGAGGGGTCTCCCGCCGACCTGCGCCCTCACCTGCACGTCGTTGGTCCCCCGTATCGGCTGGATCACGGCCTTTCGAAGGTTCATGTCCGCAAGCTCGCTGCCTGTGAGCACGCCGGCGACGTCGCCGGCGGTTACCGGCCTCTCGAACCTCAGCCTGAGGAGCGACCCGCCTGTGAAGTCAACCCCGAGGTTCAGGCCGCGCACCAGGAGCGCGATGATCCCCATGGCCACGAGCACGCCCGATATCGCAAGGAACGTGCGCCTCCTGCCAATGATGTTCACGATGCCAACCTCCTCACGCTCCGAAGTACTTCGCATACCTCTCGGGGTTTCGGTCCACTACCGTGGTAATGAGTATCCTCGTCACGACGATCGCCGTGAACATGCTGGCGAGGATGCCGAGCCCGAGCGTCACCGCGAACCCTCTCACCGCGCCGGTGCCGTAAATGTAAAGCACGCCCGCTGTGATGAGGGTCGTCACGTTGGAGTCGAGGATGCACCCGAAAGCACGGGTGAACCCGGCCTCGATAGCGGCGCGTAGACGTTTCCCGCCCCGCATCTCTTCCTTGATGCGCTCGAAGATTATGACGTTGGCGTCGACCGCCATGCCCACTGACAAGATCAGGCCCGCTATTCCGGGCAACGTCAGCACGGCATGCAAGCTGGCCAGCACCGCCATGATGATGAGAGCGTATACGCCGAGCGCTATATCGGCCATGACCCCGGGCAGCCTGTATACGGCCAGCATGAAAATGACCACAAGGCCCCCGCCGATGATCGCCGCGATCTTGCTCTGGTCGATGGATTCCTTCCCAAGTATCGGCTCCAGCACCTCGCTGTGCAGCACGTCGAGGGGTACCGGGAGCGCGCCTGCGCGCAGCATCATGGAAAGATCCTTGGCCCTGTCCATGCTTCCTATGCCTGTGATCTGCCCTTTGTCCTTTATGACGCTCTGCACCACGGGGGCAGAGAGAAGCTCCTTGTCGAGGTAGATGGAGATCGGGCGCCCGATATTCTCGCGGGTGGCCTTCTCGAACTTCTTCGCACCTTCGGCACTCAGCTCGAAGTGGACCGCAGCGCGCCCGTATTCGTCGGGGCCCGCCGCCGCGTTCTTGAGGTCACTGCCTGTCATGATGACGTTGCCCTGCTCGTCCTTGAACTCGAGCTGCGCCGTCCTGCCGATGATCTCCCTCGCCCTCTGCGGGTCCTTGACGCCGGCCAGCTCAACGACGATGCGCTTCGCTCCCTGCCGGTAGATCACCGGCTCAGCCACGCCAAGCTGGTTGACCCTTCTCTCGATCACTTCCTTGGCCCGCGCCACGGCGTCCTCGTCGGCCTTCACCGTATCGGTATCCCTCGCCTCGAGCACCATGCGGGTGCCGCCGCGGAGGTCAAGGCCGAGGTTCATGGGAAGCTTGTAGATGGCCAGGGCACATGCGATAGCTAAGACGGCGATACCAAGAAGCCTCCAGACGGTTCCTGGCCTCATGAATCCGGTTCCTCCTTTGCCCGCCCAAATTGACACAACCACATTATATGAGTCGGGTCGGGGCTTGTCAACGAAATCGGGGGCGCGAAATCGGGGCGCACAGTCGGAACCGCGCCACGTCCGCGTGGCCCGTCGCAGCAACCTGGCCCTGCTTATGCTGGGTTTGTCACAGCAGCTTGGCGCCGTTTATGTCGAGCTTGAAGTGGCACCCCAGGAACTGGGCGGCCCGCCTGCACATCACCATCCTTGCGAGGAATATCTCGAAGTAATCCATGACCGGGGATATGTCCGTATCAATCTCCAGCTCCAGCGTGACGGTGCGGGCCTGGGCGTTCACCCTGATGAAGGATCTGAGGACCGCGTAGTTGACCCGGTCATGGATCTCGAACGCGGCGGGGTCGGCGTTTCGTACCCGCGACCGGTGCACGTCTGACTTGTCCGCCAGGATGAGGGCGGCCGCCACGCTGTTAACGGCTTGCCCCACCTCTTCTTCGTGGTTTCCTATGGCCCCGGCGACGGTCGCCACCTCAGAAGGATCCATCCCGGCCTTGAGGAGGATCATGGTGGCGAGCGTCGCCCCAACCGAGCCGTGATGGTCACGCCCTGCCATGTTGCCGATGTCGTGCAAGTACCCGGCGATAGCGGCGAGCTCCGCCTCCCTTTCGGGATGTCCGAGCCTTTGGAGGATGTTCCGGGCTATCGTGGACACCAGGGACGCGTGTCTTGTGCCGTGCTCGGTGAACCCCATGGCGCCGAGGTGCTCGTTGGCCTTCTCCACGAAAACCCTCACCTCGGGCATCTTCTTGACATCTGCGAGCACAAGGGCCATCCTGTTGCCTCCCTAAGTGTGGGTTCAGAAATCACCGCCACTTTTCCAGGGTTGCCGGTGTTGCCCTCCGGGGACGGCGCGTGCGGTGAGATGCGTTCGAATTTGGCGCTTAAGGCTAGCCAAATTCCAGGCGCCCCGCCCCAGCAAGCACCGGCAACCCGGAATCCTCTCCCAAACCGGCATGGATTTCTGAACTCACACTTAGCGGTATCGCGTTCGTCGCATCGTACCGGATCAAGTACCCAGGACCGCCTCACGCAAACACTGGCAGCTGTGACCTGCCAGCAAATACGCGCAATCGGCGCCCTCCAGCCCGACACCACCTGACCACGCAAGCGCGCTAACCTGCATCCTGCTCAGCCGAGCACTGCCAGTAACACGCCCGCCGCCAGGGCTGAGCCTATGACCCCCGCCACGTTCGGACCCATCGCGTGCATGAGGAGGAAGTTCCCAGGATTCGCCTCCTGGCCCACCTTTTGTGAGACGCGGGCCGCCATCGGCACCGCCGACACGCCGGCAGACCCTATCAGCGGGTTCACCTTCCCCCCCGTCACGGCGCACATGAGCTTGCCGAAGAGCACCCCGCCCGCCGTGCTGACGGCAAACGCCGCAAGGCCGAGCACCAGGATCTCCAGGGTCTCGCTCCTGAGGAACGCGTCTGCGCTTGCCGTCGCGCCCACGGTGACGCCGAGGAATATGGTCACGATGTTGATGAGTTCGTTCTGTGCCGTCTTCGACAGCCGGTCCGTAGCTCCGCACTCGCGGAACAGGTTGCCCAGCATAAGAGAGCCGATAAGTGCTGCGGCCGACGGAACGAGGAGGATCGACAGCACTGACACAACAATTGGGAATACGATCTTCTCCCGCTTCGATACCGGCCTGAGTTGCCTCATGGCCACGCGCCTCTCCGCCGGCGTCGTCAGAGCTTTCATGATGGGAGGCTGGATGATGGGCACAAGAGCCATGTACGAGTACGCCGCAACGGCCACCGGCCCGAGGAGATGCGGGGCCAGTTTCGAGGTAAGAAAGATGGCGGTAGGGCCGTCCGCCCCGCCGATGATGCCTATCGATGCCGCCTCGGGCAAAGAGAACCCCAGCTTGATGCCGCCAAGGAACGTCGTGAATATGCCTATCTGCGCGGCGGCGCCCAGCAGCATGCTGAAGGGGTTCGCAATAAGAGGTCCGAAATCCGTGAGCGCCCCGATCCCGAGGAAAATGAGGGGTGGGTATATCCCGAGCCTGACACCCTGGTACAGATGATAGAGCAACCCCCCTCGCTCCATGAGGCCGGCTCCGGGCAGGTTGGCCAGGAGCATCCCGAAGCCTATCGGGATGAGCAGCAGGGGCTCGTACTTCTTCTTTATGGCAAGGTAGAACAGGGTACCCGCCACGACCACCATCACAATCTCCGGAAGCGACAGATGCGCGAACCCGGTGGACGCGACGAACTGGCCGACCTTCGAAAGCATCAGCAGCACCCCTTGTTATGACGCGGACTCTTCCACCGTCACGAGAAGCGCACCTGCCTGCACCGACTCGCCGGCACTCACGTTCACCGACCGCACCACGCCGGAGTATGGCGAAGCGATCTCGTTCTCCAACTTGAGGGCCTCCAGCGTCACGAGCACGTCGCCTACCTTCACGCGGTCCCCTTCATTGACCCGAACAGATAGTATCGTCCCGGCAAGCGGGGCCTCCACCTTCCTGGCCGCCTCGCCACAAGGCTCCCCCGGCTTCGCTGCCGCCGTCGACGCAGGAGCGGTGCCTCCAGCCCCACCGGTCACAGGGAGGGCAGGTCCGGGTGCGCCCGCTCCAGCCGGAGGCTCCGCCGTCACAGGTGCAGGCGCCGCGACTTCCGATACCTCCACCACTTCGACGTCATACTCCCTTCCGTTCACGACAACCTTGAACTTCCTCATCCGAGAGCTCCTTTCTGGACCCTGATGCTCATACGCCCTGACAAGGGGGTTCCTCCGCGTGCCTCTTCACGGGCGACGATCGCCGCCGTTATCGCAGCCACCAGCGCGGGCGCAATGCGCACGCCATCACCAGCCTCGCTCGCCCCCCGCTCATCCATGACGCAGGCAAGGCTCGCTGCAACCGCCGCCATAACCTCGCCGTCAGGCGCATCCGTCGCCGGGGCCGGCCAGGATGCGACCTTCGGCACCGGCGACGGCAAGGGCGTCACGACGACTCCTGCAGCCCGTCGCTCCCTGATTTTGCGGGGGTTCAGGACCAGGTCGGTTACCTTCACGGCGACCGCAAGAAGTACAAGGCCAACGAAAACCACACCCATCCCGAGCGCGGTTATGTGCAGGCCCGTAATGAAATCATGCATCGTGTCTCACCCTGGGAGGAAATTCGCCGATCTGGGGGAAACTCCTTCTCATCAGGAAGAACTCGAGCGCCGCGCCTGGCGCGGCACAGCGGAGCAGAGGAGGACATGGATGCTTTTCATCGTTTCGGCGCCGTCCGCCGCAGGCAAGACCACCATAGTGAACGAGCTCGTCCACCGCGTCCCGGGCCTCGCCCGTCTCACTACCGCGACCACGAGGGCGCCCCGCGAAGGGGAGATTGACGGCAGGGACTACCATTTCGTGTCCCGGGAGGAGTTCTTCAGGATGATCGGCGCCGGCGAGATCGTTGAGTGGAAGGAGACTTACGGGAACTACTATGGCGTGCCCGGGGCCGCTGTGGAGAGGGCGATCCGGTCCAACTCCGGCTTCGACTTCGTGATAATCCTCGATGTGTACGGCAGAGAGGAGTTTGTCAGAAGGTGGCCTTCATGCGTATCCATCTTCATAATGCCTGCTGAGGCTCATGAGCTATATGAACGGCTTGCGTCGCGCGCCGACTCGCCGCAAGAAGAGATCAGGGCGCGGGTCGCGCGGATCGATGAAGAGCTGGCGTTCGCCGCGTCTTACGACTACATCGTGGTGAACAGGTCCGTGGATCAGGCGGTGGCCGAGATCGCGGGCATCATCACCCGCTGTCGAGAAATGCGGGGGGCGGCGCGGTAGCGGTAGCGGTAGCACGCCCCGCCCTGCACGGTCTGCCTTTCACCTTGACGATCCTGGGAATCCTGCGAGTCCTGGGCGCCTCTTCCGCTCCCGCCACAGTCTCTGTCGATACTACCGTATTCTGCGGACGGCCCTCGATGAACCTCTCGATGTTCTCGACCGTGGTGTCAAGGATGCGCAGGGCCGCTTCCTTGCTGTTGAACGCGTTGTGCGGGGTCACCACCACGTCCTCACGCCGCAGGAGCATCTGATTGCGGACGAATGTCCGGAGGACGTCCGCGGAGTATTCCTTCCCGAGTTCGTGCCCCTCCTCCATCATGAGTTCCTCGCCCTCCAGCACGTCCAGGCCCGCCCCGCGCAAGATCCCCTCGTCGAGCGCCCACAGGAGGGCCGCGGTGTCCACCAGCGCACCTCGGGCGGTGTTCACGAGCAGCGCTCCTCTCTTGACCTTTGAGAGCGTCTCCCTGTTTATGATGTGGTGGGTCGAGTCGTTGTACGGGGCGTGCAGCGAGATCACGTCCGACGAGGCGAGGAGCCGGTCCAGGGGGACGTACCGGAATCCCAGTATCTCCGCGATGAACCGGTCCCGCCTTACGTCGTGGGCAAGCACCTCCATGCCGAAGCCCCTCGCAATGCGGATGACGTGGAGCCCTATTCTGCCCGCGCCGATGACCCCGATGGTCTTGCCCTTGAGGTCGAATCCTTGCAGGTCGTCGAGGGAGAAATCCTGCCGAATCGTGCGCATGTACGCCTTGTGGATGTTGCGGGCAAGAGAGAGGATGAGGCCGAAGGTATGCTCCGCCACGGTGTTCTCCCCGTAGTACGGGACGTTCGCGACGGCGATCCTCCGCTTCTTGCATGCCTCGAGATCTATGTGGTCGAAGCCCGTGGATCTCGTTGCGATGAGCTTGAGCTCGGGGAGGGACTCGATGACATCCGCCGTTACACGCGAGTATATGAAGACGCAAAGCCCCTGCGCGTCCCTGAAGCCACTCCGTTCCGTCTCCTGTACGGTATCGGCGAAGAAGACCGGCTCCACGTCGCGGAGGCGGCTGCGAAACCTATCCCTTTCCCACTTCTCTACCTCAAAGAATGCGACTTTCATGCCCCTATTTTCCCACGCCCACTTGCGCTCATTCATGTGGGCGTGGCATAATGGAGGTGCAAAGTTCATACGGAAGTCCGCTAGGGGTGCTGTGAAAGCGGCTGAGAAGGCGCCTGTCGGTGCCTACCCTTTGAACCTGATTGAGAGACTTCGTCTGGGTAATGCCAGCGTAGGGAAGCGGCTCTTCGGAACCGGTTTCGGCGGCCGCGAACCTCAGGCGGGGTTCACGGCCGTTTCGCGTTTGTCGGCGCGTCTTGCGCGAAACAGCCCAGAGTATGGCGCCATGAGTTTGCGCCACTTCTCCTAACGGTGTTGGGGTTGCCGGTGATTGCACGAGGGGTGTCAAAATCCGGCCACTCGCCCGACGGGCCGGATTTTGGCGAAGCGCGCCCCGCCTGGGGCGCCGTCCCCGGAGTGCGACACCGGCAACGCCGGACAGGACTTTCGCGCGGAAAAGCAGCGCGGATTTGCGGCGATCCACTTGGACAGGTTCGACACATGCGCGAAAAAGGGCGGTCTTTCACGAGAAGACGTCCACGGGAGGGTTGTTCAGGATGAACGGCATCGATTGGCGGATCGTGGTGGAAGTGGCGGCAGCTCTTGTGCTGCTCGTCGTCCTCATCAGGCTCACAAGGCCCCTGCAGGCAGGGCAGGGCCGCGGACCGGCGCACGTCGTGACAGAGGTCGGAGTGGCCGTTGCGCTCGCGGCGGTGCTCAGCATCATCAGGGTGTTCAGAATGCCCCAGGGCGGGTCCATCTCCCTGGAGATGGTGCCGATCTTCTACGTGGCCCTGCGAAGAGGGGCGGGGACAGGCATCCTGGCCGGGCTCGTGCTCGGCATGGTCAAACTCGTGCTCGAACCGTACGTGGTGCACCCGCTCCAGTTCCTGATGGACTACCCGCTCGCCTTCGCAGCGCTGGGGCTTGCGGGTTTCTTCTCCAGGGTGCCGCTGGCGGGCGTGCTCGTGGGCGGGGCCGGAAGGTTCCTTCTGCACGTTCTGTCAGGGGTGGTCTTCTTCTCGAGTTACGCCCCGGAAGGCTCCAACGTGTGGGTGTACTCCCTGACGTATAACGCGACGTACATGGTGCCCGAGGTCGTGATCGCCATGGTCGTCATGGTGTTCCTGGGTGTCGGGTTCGCGCGTGGGGGGAGGCGCCGGGCCCACGGTCACAGGGCGTAGGTGCTGGCGGAGCTGGTCGCTGCGCCGGATATGCCTGCGACATCCCTCCGGCGTGCCCGCGGTGTGCGCGCGGGCAGCAGGGGATCACGAGGGCCGCCGCTTCCGCCACGATCCTGGCGTCGTCGCGCGCCCGGATCGCGCCTTCCCCTGTGTATTCCTCGGTCCTCTTCATTCACCCGTGCGGGAGGCCCCGGGCCACGACGGTCACATCCGCGTCAGACCCCGAACCCGGGGTACCGCGCCCGACGAAGCCGAAACCACTACTGTCGTCAGACGATCGCCGTACACCCTGCGGCAAGCCTCTACAGGCCCTTTCTCAGGCCTGGCGAAGCGCCCGCGGATCACCCGTCCCACCGCCTCCGCGCGGATCTGACACCATCAATCTACCGTCACTCTCCAGCCGGCGCAGGCATATTGCAGGACAGTCGCCTGTCGAGGCCTCGAAGATGCGTGCCTGCTGCCGGGTGTCCCCGATGAACGCCTGAATGCATACTGTGCAAACACGGGGCATAAGGACCAGTATGAAAAGGCATACTGATATCGGCCCATGGCGGAGACCCGCCACCGCCCGGGCCATTTACGCGCACGTTTCACTACGTACCGTACCGGTGTGTACACAGTGCTCGGCTCATGAGTCGGTGTCGGGCCGCTCGTGGATTGGGGCATGCCGGTGCTTGCGTGTCGATGTCAGTCTGTCCGTGGGTTGGAGCACGTGAGTGCCCACACGACGGGTGCTTGATACCCGAACGGAGGAGTGTATTACAACTGAATGGGAGGTGCGACGTCATGGAAAGCATGAGAGAGGCTGCGACGGCAGAGAGTCAGAGGGTGGAGGCCCGTGCGGTCATCGATGATGTCCAGGTGATGTTGAAAACCCCTGCAGGCCGTGTGGCCACCGGGGCTGAGGGAGACGAATACCATGAAGACATCGTCCAGGAGAACGCCGGGGGAAACGCCGTCGCCGGTCCAGGCCCGCTCGGAGAAGCGGAAGAGGAGGTTGTTCGTACCAGGAGGCAGAGGAGGAAGCGACACATCTTCACCGAGTATGAAGACAAGCTCCTAATGAAGGTGCTCGACAGGAGGCCCGGCGAGCGAAAGCAGGAGCTGGAGCGCCTCGCAAGCCTTTTCGGGGTGCCGTATCTTACATTGCGACACAGGTTTTACACAGTCATCAAACGGAGGGCCTCGGAGGGGTCCGAAATCACGGTCACTGAAGTGATGGAGCGCACCGAGGAGCAGGAGACGGTGGCCGCTGTGCGGCCCCAGGAGCACCACGTCGAAGAGGGCCGCGCCCGCGCATCGCAGGACCCGATGGAGCAACTCCTGACCCTTCCCGCCAGGGTTGAGCGAATCGAGAGACGGCTTTCCGGGATGCTGGATCTCAAGGGTTTCATAGACCGGCTCATCGACATCAACAAGCAACTCGACCGCGAGCAGCAACTCCTCGAGGAACTCACGCAGAAGGAGCGCGAGATCCAGCGGATGCGGGATGAGATGCAGAAGAAGATCCAGCGCATGAATGCACGCGAGGAGGAGCTCGACGACCTCTATAGCCAGCTCGAGACGACCCTCCACCAGTTCATGAATCTATCGTCCATCGACAAGCTGAAGGTGCTGGGGGACTTCACGATCAAAGTGGAAACCGTCATCGACAGGTTCGGTAACGTCATTCGAAGGCGCCCTGTCGTGGTCCCATAAGTCCTTGAGAGTGGGTTTGCAAGCTCGCATGAGCTCGCATGAGATTGGCGTCACGATGGACGAACGCGGACCCCGGAGCCCGGCCCCGACGCTCCCGTATGGAGCGCAGGGCTCCGAAGTGGTACGAGCTCAGGACGGCTGCTTGCCAAGGAGTCTCCGTGCAGCGTCGCGGCAGTCTACCGGGACGGGCATGCCGGCTCCAAGGAAATACAGATACGCCTCCTTCACTGGGCGCTCGTAGATGGACTCGATGGCGGCGGTGTACACGGTGATCTGCCCCGCATACTCCCGCGCCGCCGCCTCGGGGTCGTGTCGAGCCTGCACGCCGGTCTTGAAATCGATGAGGACGAACCCGTCTCCCTCGTCGATGAGGCAGTCGATGATGCCCTGCACCACCACGCGCTCGCCGCTGACGACGGTCGCGGGGATGTCAGGGTACACCGCCCTCGCGTCGATGCCGAGACAGAACGCGACCTCCCGCCGGACGAGGTCTCTCTCCTCTACCACGCGCCTTCCGATGGGGGTTTCGAAGAACCTGGCGATGGCCGCCACATCAACGCTCCTCGCGAGGTCGCGGGTGAGAAGGTCGCGCTCCACCATATCGTCCACACGTTTTCGGATCCCCGGGACGTCGAGCCTGCCCCCGAGGTCGAGGTGCTGGAGCACCAGGTGAGCGGCCTGCCCCCGCTCGGCCGGCGTGGTCTCGAACGCCTGCATGAACCGGGGTTGCTCCGAAAAGGTCGCAGGCACCGGACGCGCCTCGCTGGCGTCGCCGCGGCTGGGCTCGGCATCATCGCGGCCGGGCTCGAACCTTCTCTTGATCTCGGACCAGGTTGCCTTGGCTGCGCGACCGGCGAGCGCGGCATATGGGTAGGCCCATCCAAGGTGTTCCTCCACCGATCGCCTTACCTCGGGCGCAACCCCCCGCCCGAGCGGCTTCGCGAGGGCCATCTCTTCCAGGGGGACGAGGCCCGCCAGGGCGCGCCGCATGCTCCATGGCCGGACCGCATCCGGCACGTCTGACGCGTTCCATATCCTGACCTCGAATCGGGCCTGGTCGTACTGGACCTCCTGGCTGCACGGCTCGGCCTGCGGCACAGTGGCAAGCTCGCGGATCCCGAAACCGCTCCGATGTCGTGCGAGGGCGCTCGCCACCCAGTCGAGGATGCCCCGGGCCGAGACCAGAACGTCGTCGGATAGCGCCCAACCCGATCGCCCGATGTCCTCGCACCAGCGGCCGGCCTGCTTCTCGAGGTTCGGCGCGGAGCCTACCAGGATGAGGCGCTCCTTCGCGCGGGTCATCGCTACATACAGGATGCGCATCTCCTCGGCAAGCGCATCCGCCCTCGCCTTCTCCCTCGTGGCGTGGTGGGCGATGGTCGGGTACTTTACCCTACGGTTTGTGTCGCACAACACAGGGCCCAGCCCTGCCTCGGAGTGGAGGAGCACGTCGCCGGCGAGGTCCTGGAAGTTGAAGTTCTTTCCGAGGTCGGCCAGGAAAACCACGGGGAATTCCAGCCCCTTGCTCTTGTGGACGCTCATGATCCTGACGACGTCCTCTGCCTCGCCGAGCGCCCGCGCGGTGCCGAGGTCGCCCTCGGCCTCGCGCAGCCTGTCTATGAACCGCAGGAACCTGAACAGGCCCTGCCGGGCGAACCTGTCGAACTGCCGGGCGCGCTCGTGCAGCGCCCGGAGGTTCGCCTGGCGCTGGGCGCCGCCCGGCATTCCCCCGACATAGTCGAGGTAGCCCGTTTCGCGATAGAGATGCCAGATCAGGGTCGAAAGCGGTGTTCTCCTGGCCAGCGTCCGCCACCGTTCAAGGTCCTCGAGAAAGCCGCGCGCCCTCCCGGCGAAGTCGCCGTCGCCGGACCCTGACCCGGACCTGGACCCGGACCGGGAGCTGAAACCTGGGTCCAGACCGGAACCGGAGTCCGCGTCCGTGGCGTGGTCGCAGCCGCAGCCGCAGGTGTGGGCGCAGGCAGCATCCGGGGCATCCGAGGCGGAGTCGAGACCCGGGTCGGGACGATCATACGAGGAGGCCGCTTCGAGGGCGGTGTAGAAGTCCCCGCCAGGGTGGCACCCGCGGATACGTGCGAGGTCGTCCGCGGAGAATCCGTATATCGGCGACCTCAACACCGCGGCCAACGGGATGTCCTGCATGGGATTGTCGATCACCTGAAGCAGCGACACCATGACCTCGACCTCGGTCGCCTCGAAGTAGCCCGTTCCAAGCTCGGCGTACGCGGGCACGTCGGCCCGCCTGAAGACCTCGAGGAGCACGTTCGCACGGTGCCGCGTCGATCTCAGGAGCACGACGATGTCCCGATAAGACACCGGTCGGTATGTCTTGCGATCCCGATCGTACACTCGGAACTCGGGCCCAGGCCTTTGGGGAGTGCCCCTCACCATTTCCCTAATACGGTTTGCTATGAGGCGGCCTTCGAGCTCAAGGGCTTCCACCTCCTCAGGAGTTGGGCCGGCGTCCCCTTCCCCGCCCCTGTCCCCGTCTCCGTCTCCGCCCCCCTGGTACCCTTCATTTCCTGCCCCGGTCGCGTCCGGTTCGCCTTCTCCCTCTCGCGTTTCGGCCTCGGCCGCCACTTCCCCGGCCACGCCCTCGACTTCGCCCTCGCCTCTGGCCTCGCACCGGCTCTTGCCCTCAGCATCCCCGCCGGAGCTTCCGTGCGTTACGCCGGCCTTTCTCTCGATGATGTGAACCTCGACAGGGGCGTCGGCCGCGGCCGGCTCTTCGGGGTCGTCCGGATAGTCCGCGCCGTACACGAGCTCAGCGGGCCTGTCGTACGCGATCCCGGCGATGCCTTCCGAGAACACCTGGCGGAAAACGAAGTTAACCGCATCTATGATGCTCTTCCGGCTGCGGAAGTTTCTCGACAGGTCGATCTTGCGTGAAGTGCCCGACTCCGCGGTCGAAAAGGCGTGGTACTTCTCGGCGAACAGGCCGGGCTCGGCCAGGCGGAACCCGTAGATGCTCTGCTTCACGTCGCCGACCACGAAGGTGTCATCGCCGCGCGCCACTAGGGCGAGGATGGCGTCCTGCACCGGGTTTATATCCTGATACTCATCGACCAGCACTTCTTTGTACCGCCCTGCAAGCTCCCGCGCGACGTCGGTCGGCTCGAACCGCCGGGTGTTTTCGTCCCAGGTTCCGAGCGTTTGCAGGCACAGGTGCTCGAGGTCCGAAAAGTCAAGGAGGCCTCGCGCCCGCTTCGCCTCGGCATAGCAATGAGCGAACCTCCTTACGGTCTCTACAAGCTCCTGCATGACCGGGGCTACCTCACGCAGGTCCTCGACTAGGTCCTCCGGCGGGCAGGAGAAGTACGCGTCCCTTATACCGTTCACCAGCTTCTTCCCATCGTCGCGAAGGGCTTTCACTCTCCCCTTGAGCGCTTCGCTGCAGCTCCCAGCCTTCACCCCTTGCAGTTTCCCGAAGGCGAATCCGCGCACGATCTCACTGAGCGTGGCAAAGTCGCCCTGTCCCGCTGCCTCCAGCATGCTCGAACACACTGAGACGTCCTTTTCCAGCGTGGCCATGTATGCGCCCGGCCCGCCCGGCGTGCCCGCAAGCTCCAGGGCCTGGCGGAAAAGACGATGGGCCCTCGAAAGGTCCCGGGCGACAGTGTCGAGGACCACACGCGTCCACGGCAGGTCGTTTATGGACGTGCCGGGGTCGATGTCGAACGCTCCCGCTATCTGGTCGAACCACGCATCGGGCCTGGGCTGGCCGCGCGAATACTCGTAGATGCGGATCACGAGGTCCCGGAGCGCCTCGTCCCCCCGCTCTCCCCCATATGCGTCCACGAGGTCGATGAATCTCCCGTCGCTCCCTGGGTCGGCATAGCGTGCCTCGAACAGATCGTCCGCCACCTCGAGTCGTAGAAGGGCGGCCTCCACCTCGTCCATGACGCGGAACGCAGGGTCGATGCCGAGCCGGTAGAAGTGCTGGCGCACGACCTTGTGGCAGAATGAGTGGATCGTGGATATGTCCGCCTTCCTCACGAGGGCGAGCTGCCGGGCGAGCCTGGCGTCGCCCTCGCCCCCGCCGCCCCTCGCGAGGAGGCCGTCCAGGGCCGAGGCTATCCGCTCCCGCATCTCAGCGGCGGCGGCGGCGGTGAACGTGACCACGAGGAGATCATCGATGTCCGCAGGCTCCGCGGGATCGGTGATACGGCCGATCACGCGCTCCACCAGCACCGAGGTCTTGCCGGCGCCCGCGCCCGCGGACACGAGGAGATTGCATCTCCTTGCAGTTATGGCGTCCCGCTGCTCAGGCGTCCATCTGGTCCCCGTTGGAGCGGGGTTCCCCCGAGCCCCGCCGACGCCCGTCGCCCCCGTGGCCACCGTGGCCGCTGTGGCGCCCGCGCCCCCCGTCGGCTTCATCGTGGTCATAGCGCGCTCCCCCCGGAAAGGTCCTTCTCGACCGCCTCCCAGAAGGCGTCGTTCTTCAAGTTGGAGATGGTCCGGTACTCGTTGCCAGGTAGCAGGACATCAAAGCCGCAAACAGGCTTGAAGCTGCACCATTGACATGCCCTGAGCCTGCCCCGCCTGTACGGCTTCGGCGCGACCTCGCCCGAGACGATCCGCGACGCAAGCTCCCTGATCTTGGCGAGGACGAAGCCGCGAAGCACGCGATACCTGTCCCGGTCGATTACGCTGGAGTTTTTCGCGACATCTCCGTCCTTCGTGATGCGGGCGGGCACGATGTCGGACGCGCCCCTGGCCTTCGAATCCATGAGCGTCACGACGCCTGCATCGCCCACGATGATCCCGGCCATCCTGAGAAGGCGCCGCCTCTCCTTCTCCAACGCATCGTCATCCACCGGGCTTGTCGCGCTGACTACGGGGTCGGCCGCCGGAAAATAGAGTGCCCCGGCCGGCTCGGCGCCGCCCTCTACCACCTTCTCCGAGTGCTCCTCGACAACCGCGAGGTACACAAGGAGTTGCAGGGCGAGGCCGTAATAGACGTCGGACAGTCTCAAGGCGCGGCGGCTGCTCTTGTAATCGACGACGCGCAGGTATGAAACGCCGCCGGCCTCGGCCACGTCCACCCTGTCGATCCGTCCCACGATCTCCAGGCGCCGGTCGTCATCAATCTGGAGTTCGAGGCCGGGAATGACCGCATCGTTGCCGTAGCCGTGGCGTCCGCCGAAGAAAGCTTCGCGGAGGACGGACCTGAACTCACTGCGGCCTGCATGGTCCTTCAACACCATGGCGGAGCGCGTCAGAATCCGGGTAAGCACCCGCGCGAGGTACTGGTTTCTCGCGGACGACCGCAGTATGTCGTTCTGGAGACCAGGAGCGAGTTCGCCCACGACCTTCGCGACGCCCCTCGCGATGTCGTCGTCGCCCATGTCCACCAGCGCCTGCTCGCCCCCGAGGTCATCGATGAGCCGGCGCAGCGCCTCGTGGATGAAGGTCCCCATGCCCGGCGGCTCGAGCCGGAAGAGCTCGCGCTCGGAAAGGCGCAGAACGCTCCCGGCAAAGTGGGAGAACGGGCAGCTTGCGAACCTTTCCAGCCGCGATACACTTGTCGTGACGTGATTCGGGTACAGAGCGCGCACCGTGGCCTCCTGAAGCCGCTCGACCCGGTTCGTGAACCCGAGGCTTCCGAGGACGCGCGCCGCCCGCTCCCGGCGCCGAGGGTCCTCCACGAGCCACTCGTACAGGTTCAGCCAGAACCCTTCTTGCTCTCCGACGTCCCCCTGGCTGCCACCTGGATCTGGACCGGGACCGGGATTGGAGCCGGGACCGGGACCTGAACCTTGACCGGGGATGGGGCCGGAGCTGCAGACCGGGCCAGGACCGGCCCGGAGGTAACGAACCAGCATGGCCGCGGCCTTCGCCTCCGACGTCATGGCGTCAAGGGCTTCCTCACGCGAGATAGGGACATCGCCGCCCGCGAATCCCTCGACAAGCTGCGGGAACATCGCCTTGAGCTGCGCTCTGACCGTGGAGGGACGGAGGGCGCGACCCTCTGCGTCCGCCAGGGGGTAGCTTACCCACAGGTACTCGCGTGCCCTCGTGAGAGCGACATAGACGTTGTATTGCTCGTGGAACTGCGCGACGCGACTGGTCGGCGCGAGCACGAGCCCCCGTCTTTCGAGCATATCCCGCTCATGATCGGAGAAGACGGTATCCTCGGGCACACGCCTCGGGAAACTGTCGTACGTTGCACCAAGGACGAATGCCGCCCGCAGGCCCGGGTGTCGCGACCTCTCCACGGACCCGACGATGACCTGGTCCAGCGCAGGTGGGATGAGCCCGAGCGTCATCCCTTCAAGGCCCGCATCGACGATCTCCCGAAAGCCGTCCGCCTCGGTGGTCTCGCCTCCGAGGGCGTCCACCACCTCATCGAGAAGGCGCATGACGGCGTTCCATACCTGCTCGTGCTCGCGAGCCGCCTCGATGGCCCCCGCGTCCAGCGCCTCCTGCGCCCACTCCTCCAGTCGTCGCCGCACGCCGAGGTCGGTGAGAAGGTCGAAGAGGGCCCGCGCCATATCCCGCACTGGTTTCCCGCCCCCGGCGACCTTGCCGTGGAACTCACCCAGCGCGCGGGCAGCCTTCTCGCGCGCCTCGTTGATGGCCCGTGTCACGTCAGCTTCATCCTTGCTGGGCGGGGCAGCGTCTTCCGCCGCATCATGTAGGCCGAAGGGGCGACGGTACTCCCATGGCCTGCCGTCAGTCCAGCGCCGAGCCCCGTGGATGCCGTGCGCCAGCACGAAGTTCTCGAGGAGGTCCACCTCGCGCCGGGATATCGGGACGAGGTCCGTTTTCAGGTACCGGAACACCGGACCGTAAACCCAGTCATCGCACACGACGTCCAGGGCGGATCGCACCAGTTCGACGAGGGGATGGTGGCCCACGGGACGGCGGCGGTCGATGAAGAACGGGATGGCGTGGTCCGTGAAGATGGGGTGAACGAGGTCATGGTAGGCCTCCAGATCGGCCACTATGACGCCGATCTCACGGAACCTCATGCCCTCCTCCCGCGCAAGCCTGAGGATCTCGCGTGCCGCCGCCTCGACCTCAGCGCGTGGGTTCGATGCGGCCACGAGGCGTACCCCGGATGGATCTCCGTCGAAGGGAGCGGGCCGTCTGGACCCGAACTCACGCTCGAGATGGCGAAGGGGCGCCGAGCACGACGCGGCGCCGAGGGTGACCGGCTTTTCGACCTGCACGCCCAGTTTGCCGGCGAGGGCGATGAGGTCGTTGCATGTCTCCATCGTCGGACGGAAGAGGTCTGTGTCTCTCGGGGTGCGACGGAAGTCGGTCGGATCGAGAGAGAGCGCAACGCTCACGCGTCGCGCTGAAGAGAGCAGCGATTCGAGCGCGGAATACTCCTGCGGTGTGAAGCCGCGAAACCCGTCCACCCAGACGAGCGCATCCTTCGTCAGCGCGGAATCGGCGATCTTCGTGGCGGCAAGTGACAGGTGGTCGTCGGGGTCCTGGAACTTGTCGCCGAGGTAGACCCTATAGGCCTGCGCGATCACCGCGAGGTCGCGGAGCTTGAGGGTGAGGGGCGTCTCGCCCAGGCCGTCTTCCTCGAGCGCAATGGCCCTGGCCTCCAGGTCTTCGGGGGTGACCCGGTACATCGCGAGTTCACTTAGAGTCGCGGCGAGACACCCCGCGAACCCATACTTCTCGGACCCCTTCGCAAAGATGGACAGCTCGCCCGACTTCTGCAACACAAGCGAGCGCAGGACCATGAGCTTGCCCAGCTCGCCGATGTCGCGGCGCGCCCCGCCGCCGAGCTCCTGAAGCACGCGTCCCGCGAGCCGCTTGAAGCTGAGCACATGCGCCCGCATGAAACCGGGCGGGTCTAGAATACTGACGAGTGCGTGTTCCGTCTGGAAGGTAGCCTGTTCGGGGACGAGGATGATGATCGGAGGGCCGCATGGGTCCTCGCGAAGGGCGCGACAGACCTCATCGAGGCACAGCGCGGTCTTTCCCGATCCCGCTCGCCCTATAATGAACCTGAGGCTCACGAGCCATCCCTCCGCTTCCTGATCCTATAGTGTTTTCCTCGCGGCGCCTCGGAATCCTCCATCTTCCTGGGATTGCCCTCCGCTCCCGGAACCGCGGCCTCCTCCCTCGACCCACCCTTGACGAACGGCCCCCGTTGCGTCATTCTGTAAGCGTGGTATCTGCCACCCCGGTCAGCCCCCTGCAGCTTATCCACGGGAGACCGGGCGGCATCAGCACGCACGTCTCATCGAGGCTCCCTGCCTGGGCCCCCGGGGAAATGGCGGAGCAGCTTGAGCTTGAACTCTGTCCGGGGGATTTCGAAAGGAGGATCGCGGATGATGGCCGGACCTCGACGGTTGTTGAGGGAATCGGGATTCTCGAGGGAATCCGGGATGTTCCATGTGACCATAGACCCCGAGGGGCCTGGGGTGCTGCGCCTTCACCTGAGGCGGGCAGGCGCGTCGATGCTGGCCGCTCTCACCAGGCGCCCGAGGAACCTCCTCTGGATCAACGGCAGCCAGCTTCTGCTCCTCGACGAAAGCAACGCGGACATCATGCAGACGCTCATCGAGGTAGCCCACGAGCGCACGCGGCCTGGCAGCGAGGTTTCAGAGGAAACCTGGCTCGGCGTCAGGCGGGAGACGGCAGAGCGGGTGCACCGGCTTTACAGGCGCGTGCCCACAGCCCAGATAGAAGGGGACATTGACTACCTGTACGGGCTCATCGTGGAGCTTTCTCGGGGCGCATGCCCCAGCGAACGCGGCGTGCCGGGGCGCGCGATGGCTGAGGCCGAGTGGCACGCCCCCGCGCGCATGGACCTCATGATCTCGTCCATGGGCGGGTCCGGCTGCCAGAACGCGTGCGCATGGTGCTACGCCTCGGATATGCCCGGGGTGCGGGAGCTGGACACCACCTCCTGGAAGCTGGTACTCGACCGCCTCTGGGAGGCCGGAATACCGATGGTAAACTTCACTGGCGGCGAGCCGACGATGCGCCGGGACCTCGTGGATCTCGTGCGCCATGCAGAGAAATTCGTGACCGGGCTCATCACCAACGGCAGGGCGCTGGCCGGGCTTGTGGGCAAGCTCAAGGAGGCCAGCCTGGACTACATCCAGGTGAGCGTCGAGTCGGCGGACCCGGGGGTGCATGACGCGATTGTGGGGTCGGCCGGGGCATGGGAGGAGACGACCCAGGGCATCAGGGCTGCGCTCGATGCGGGCATGTACGTCTCCACCAATACGACGCTCACCCGTGCGAATGTCGGGGGATTCCCGGCCTTGCTCCGCTTCCTCGCAGGCATCGGTGTGAGGTATGTGGGTTGCAATGCGCTCATCCCGGCCGGACGAGGCGCCCATCATCCCGACGCACTGAGGCCACAGGAGCTCAAGGCCGTCCTTGAGGGGGCTTCGGCGGTCGCAGCCGAACTCGGCCTCGAGTTCAACTGGTTCACGCCGACCTGTTATAACGACCTCGACCCCGTGGCCATGGGCCTCGGGGCGAAATCGTGCTCGGCATGCCACACGAACATGGCGGTAAGGCCCGACGGTGTGGTTGTGCCGTGCCAGTCGTGGCTTCACGACGAGGGACTCGGCAGCATCCTCACGACGTCCTGGAAGCGCATATTCAACCACCCGCTCGCCCGAAAGATCAGGGCGCACGGCTTCGCGCCGCCCGAATGCAGGAAATGCGGATACTTCGCCATCTGCGGCGGGGCCTGCCCCCTCGAGAGGGTGAACCGCGCGGCGCAGGGAAAGCCTGCTGTGACGGTGAAGGCTCGCCTTGAAACCGGCGTCGGGAGGGGAACGAGATGAGGCGCGAATCTCTCATCGTAGCGATAGCGCTGGTATGCGTACTGGGCCTGGCGGCTGCCGGCGGCGTCGGTCCCGCTGCCGGTCCGGCGGCAGAACGGGCGCACGCGGCCGAGGATACCGGCACATACAGGATCCTGAGTTACATCGTGACCATCGTTCCGCAGCCGGACGGAAGCTGGATAGCTGACTACGCCCAGGAGTGGGAGGTGACCGGCGGACACATCCCGTGGGTCACGGTGGGCCTCCCTGACTACAACTACACCATCCTCACACGCGAAGGAGCGGCCGTACAGGTGTCCCGCGCCGACTATGGCTCCTGGAGCGGAGTGCGCGTGGACCTCGACCGCGATTACGCCAGCGGCGAGACCTTCAGGTTGAGCTTTCGGATACAGCAGGACGGCATGGGGCACCGCAAGGGCGACGCAGTCGAGTTCGCGTTCTCCCCCGGGTGGTACGACCGGGCCGAGACGGAGAACCTGGAGGTACGACTCAAGAATCCGGGGAAATCGGAGGACCTGCTCTATGCCTCGCCGGAGCCTGCGGAGCGCACAGACGACCAGGTGGTCTGGGCCGTCCGCCTGGAGCGCGGCGAGCGCCTCAAGGTCGCCTTCGCGCTCTCGGCGGAGCTTTTCCCACACCTCGGGGCCGGGGACGGGCACCAACCCGGGGCTCGAGGTGGGTTCGCACCGGACGAAGGCCCGCCGGTGGCGGCAGCCATATTCGTCCTGCTCGTGGTGGCCTGCATCATCGCGATAATCATCATCCTCGCCGTCGCGTCGTCCCGTGGCGGCTATAGAGGTAGGCGGGGAATCTACTACGGCACCTACTTCCCGGTTCCACCGGCGCGCAGGTCCACGCGGGGGCCAGGGACCTCCTCACCACGGGGAGGATCTGGTTCATCGGGTGGCTCGCGCAGGTCCGGCGGCGGGGGCGGGTTCGGAGGCAGGTCCATTGGATGTGCTTGTGTGTCGTGCGCGTGCGCCTGCGTCTCGTGTGCATGCGCGTGTGCGTGCGCGGGGGGCGGGGGCGCGGGTTGCGCCCGCAAATTCGACGGCGCCCGCCCGGCACGGGCTGCGGGCAGCTCCGCAGATACGGCCGCGGAGGCCTGCCTACCAGCGCCAGGTGGGGACGCAGAAACGCTCCCGACCTCGAGGGAGACTCGCGGCGATTGCACGAGGGTGTCAGAAGCCGGGCGCTTGCGGCACGGGCTGGATTCTGGCGATGCGCGCCCCGCTTGCGGCGGCGCCGTCCCCGAGTGCAGCACCGCGAATTCGACAGCCGCCGGAAAACGGGGGTGACTGACGATCCCTCGCATGGTAAGGCCCAATGCCGAGACGGAGGGGGAGGCGGAGGGGGAGGGGGAGGCGGAGGCGGAGACGGAGACGGAGACGGAGATGAAGACCAAAAAGGAGACAGGAACCCATGATCCTTGATCCTTGCGCCATCGGCCTGGAGCGCACGCATCCAGAGGAAGAGACGCGATCCCGCCGGTCCTCTCGTGCGTCATACGTCCTCGTGGCGATGGCCATCTGCGTTTCGCTGATGTCGACCGCTGCGGGATGCCGCCCCGGCATCGGGGGCCGGGATTCCGGCGGCCCCGGCCTCGCAGGCCTCCGTGCTCCGGTCGCGCCGCCTCCAGGCGAAACGTCGGGCAGGCCGCGTGGCGAGAGGCCGTACGACGAGAACGTGGAGGTGCCGCCGGGCGATCCGGCCTTCCCTGCGCTCGGCCGCTACTGGGTGGTTGACCCGGACGGCCTCGTGGGGCCGCGCGCCCTGGAGGCGGCAGACGAGACGCTGGAGGCCTTGCGAGCTGACGGCCTGGCCGAAACGGTGATAGTGGTGCAGCGCGGCGTGAAGCGCCCGGCGGACTGGTCCACCCATTACGGGCGCTGGCTCATGCTGGGGGAACGAGAGGGTCCCCGCATGAACAACGGGCTGGTCTTCCTCATCATTCCTGATGCCCGTCCGGAGGCAGGGAGGGTCTGGTACAGTGTCGGGCGGGGCCTGCCGCGCCTCACATCGTCGGATCTCGGACCGCTCATCGAGGAGGCGGCCTCTTACGCGAACGCAGGCGACCTCGACGGAGCAGTGGTGTCCATCGCAAGAAACATCGACGACATCCTTCGGAAGGTGTACGGGAGGGGAGAGCAATGAGAAAAGGATGCCTCTTTGGAATCGCGGGCCTGGTCGTCGTGGGCCTGGTGGTCCTCGCGGGGTTCTCGTGGATCATGGGAATCCAGAGAGATATGGTGAGACTCCAGCAGGGCGTGCTGGCGCAGGAAGGACGGTACGGCGCGGCGCTCGAGACCCTGAGCGAGAAGATCAAGGGGATCTGGGCGATAGAGAAGGACTTCCTGGAGCACGAAAAGGACACTCTCACTGACGTCATAAGGGCTCGCGCCGAGGCCCTGGACCGGGCAGGGCAGGGCAGGAGTTCGCAACGGCCACGGCCGAGGGTGACCCGCAGAAGACCATCGACGCTGCCACGAAGTTCAGGGAGGCTGCACAGGGGCTCGCGCTCTCGGTCAACGTCAACGCTTTGCGCGAGGCATACCCGCAGCTGTTCTCCCCGCCCATAGTGCAGCAGACCATGCGAGGCCTGGAGGAGGCGGTGAACGAGATCCGCACCGCTCTCGACGACTGGCAGGTGTCCATCAGAGACTACAACACTTTCAGGTCGCAGTGGCCACAGAGCTTCGTTGGCGGGGCGCTCAACTTCCCGGCTTCATACGATTACTACAAGGCCGAGAAGGCGAGGCTCAACATGGATGAGCTGATGCCCAGGGGCTGATCCAGGCTGACCCACCATCCATTCGGCATAGATCCGTGACATGCGGAACACCCCGGGAAGGAGCTTTGACTCGGGGAATGCCTGGGGCGGTATCGTTGACGAACGTCACGCGTTCAGTATGGATGCGTGGTGCCCGGGACGGGAAGAGCGTGACGAGTGAGGTGCGTCGTCTTCGACCTGGCGCATGTGACGGTAATGAACAGGTAAGTCCAGGAGCGGTGACGCGCGTCACTCGTCCGCCTCTGGGGATGAGCCGGGGAACGCCTCAGGAGGAACGCGTGATGTGCGTCACCGGTCCTGGCTGGACAGGTGACACATGGAACACTTCATGGAGGACTCGTGAGGTCGGGAACAGGTGAAGCAGCAACGATGATACACATCACTCACAGGCCGCGAATGCGTGACGTATGGAACGATTCGCAGGGAACCCGTGACGCGAGGAACGAATAGCACGGGAACGATGCCCCACGTCACCGACTGGCCGACGATGCGTGACGGGCGGAATGAGAGGGGCCTCACGGGTGACGCATGTCACCCGTCCCCCGAGACGCGTGACGTTGAGAACAGATGCGGCCCTGACCAGCGATGTGCGTCACCTGACAGCCCTCAATGATGACGTGGGGAACGCTGAGCGAAAAACCCGTGACCTAAGTCAACTGTCAGCTCAACCGACGGTAATGCCATGAGACCCTTACGTCACAGGGTAGCACCGGAAAAACGGCTAAGTAAGGGTTCGTTAGTTCCTCCCAGTTTGCCAACATCTGGTGGGCTGCCGGTGTTGCACTCGGGGACGGCGCCCCAAGCGGGGCGCCTTGACAAAATCCGGCCTGTCGGGCGGGTGGCCGGATTTTGACACCCCTCGTGCAATCACCGGCAACCCCTTCCAAAAGTCGGGAGCATTTCTGCACTCTCACTTAGAAGAACAGGCCGGAGGCCGCCCCGGCCGCGGTCGCAAGGAGCGCCACCAGGAGAACGATGCCCAGGATGACCGCGAGAGGAATCAGCGCAGCGAAGATGTACGTCCCGATGGCTGCCCCCGTGGACATGGTGTGAGCCTCCCTGAGAGCGATCACGCTGAGGGCCACAACCCATAGCGACAGCCCCACCGATGCCGCAACGGTGAGGCCCGTCACCACCGGCCCCCCGGCGCGCCCGAGCGCCACGAGGGGCAGCGACAGTAACGCCGGGAACTGCGCGAACCCGACCGCTGAAAACAGGCCGGCGAAAGACCCCTTGCCGCCGAAGAGAAGCGCGGCAAGATGCACGATTCCCACGCCGATAACGTAACCGACGGCGCAGAGGATGATCCCTCCGGAGAGCAGCGAGCGCAAGACCGCTTCGAGCTGGATCCCTCCAAGGGCGTCGAAGCTCGCCTGTGACACCCCGGCCATGGACGAAAGCGCCCCTATTCCGATAATGACCGCGAGCGCCCACCCCACCGGTTTCCTCTCGGCCACATCGCGAAGCGCCTCAACCGGGCCGGCTATGACCCCGTACAGCCAGTCGAAGACTCCCTCCGACATATCCATCCTCCCCTCCGAATCGGGTGCGCCGACCAAGTAGATCGCCACAAACTCGCGCTACTTCCTCAGCGCGCAGATCCTATCGAGGACTCGAGGTGTTGCACTCCGGGGACGCCGCGTGTGGTGAGCATCGTTCGAATTCGGCGCTTAAGGCCAGCCGAATTCCAGGCGCCCCGCCCCTGGCAAGCACCGGCAGCTCCACACCGTCAGGAGAATCGGCGCAAACTCGTGGCGCCACACTCAGTAACGCAATTCCGGGGCCTGCTCCTCGCGCAGCCGCCAGAGGACGCGTTCCTCCGGGCTGAGCGCAAGCCCTTTCACGAAGGCTCCCACTTCACCGAGGAGATCCCAGAGGTTGACGAAAAGAATGGGCGAGGGCACCTCGTACACGGTGGGCGACTCCACCCCTGCAAGCTCCGCTGCAGCGGCCACCGCGTCGTCAAGATCTCCCAGGTCATCGACGAGGCCAAGCTCCGCTGCCTGGCTCCCGAGGTACAGTTCCCCGGTGGCAAGCTCTTTGACCCTCTCGACCGGCAGACCCCTGTGAGTGGCGACGTCCGTCACGAACTGCTCATATGCGGCGTCCGACACTTTCTGGACGAGGGCGCGCTCCTCGGGAGTGAGGGTGCGCTGATACATGTCCTTGTGCCGCCCGGACTTTATCACCTGGTCCTTTATGCCGAGCTTGTCGTACAATCCGTGCAGGTCCATGATGCTCATGATGACGCCGATAGACCCTGTCATGGTGCCGGGCATTGCGATGATACGATCGGCGGCGGCGGAAATGTAGTAACCGCCCGAAGCCGCGATGTCTCCCATGGACACCACGACAGGCTTGGAGAACTCCTCGATCATCCCCGCTATGGCCTGAGACGCCGCCACCGAACCGCCGGGGCTATCGACCCTGAGCACGGCCGCCTTGACCGAAGGATCGGCCTCCAGCTTCTCAAGGTACTTCGCCACCAGCCTCGGGGTGATGGCCGCCGTCGTCGACATGGATGGACGTCCCTCGGCAATCGGGCCCTGGAGGTAGACCACAGCGACCCTTGCGCCCGGCGGGCCAAGGCGGCCACGGGCGAGCCCACCGTCCGAAGGCGGTCCCATGTGAAGAAGCGCCACCACTGACATAACGGCCAACCCGACGATGCCGAGGACGACAACCTTCTTTCGCACGCCACATACGCCTCCTGCCGCCGGCTCTTCACGGCACGCCCCGCGCAGGCACCCGAACACGCGGAGAGAGGGCAACGCCTCCCGTTCCACCATATTCCCCCGGCCTCATCGGTATGTTTCGCCGCTATCGCAGAAGCTCCTTCAACGGCTCTGATGGTCCCGGGCGGGCTATGAAAGTCGCGGCCCGGCGGTCTTGACGGCGTCGGATACGCCGTCAAAGCGACTGAAGTTCTCGATGAACTCCCGGGCGAGCGCCGCAGCCTGATCGTCGTAGGCGCGCGGGTCGGCCCACGCATCGCGGGGTTTCATGATCTCGGGTGGCACCCCCGGGCATGTCTCCGGCACGGCAAAGCCGAAGATCGGGTCGGGCGCAACAGGAATCCCGTCCAGCTCGCCGCTGAGGACCGCCGATACGATCGCCCTCGTGTCGCGGATGCTGATCCGACTGCCCACGCCATAGGGCCCTCCGGTCCAGCCGGTATTGACGAGATACACCGGCACGTGGTGGGCTTTGATCTTCTGTCCGAGGAACCGTGAGTACACTACCGGCGGACGCGGCAAGAAGGGAGCCGCAAAGCACGTGGAAAACGTTGCCTGGGGTGCGGTGATACCACGCTCAGTTCCTGCTAGCTTGCTCGTGTAGCCCGACAGGAAGTGATACATCGCTTGCTCTCTCGTAAGCTTCGCGACCGGAGGCAACACCCCGAACGCATCGGCCGTGAGGAAGATGATCGCGGCGGGATGACCGCCGAGCCCCGTCGTAACGGCACGCGGGATGAAGCCGACCGGAAACCCTGCCCTGGTGTTCTCTGTCAGCGCATCGCTGTCGAAGTTGGGTGTGCGGGTGACGGGATCGACGACCACGTTCTCGAGCACCGCCCCGAAACGGATGGCTTCGTAAATGAGCGGCTCGCTCTCTGACGAAAGCCTGATGCACTTCGCGTAGCACCCACCCTCGATGTTGAAGACGCCTCTTTCGGACCAGCCGTGTTCGTCGTCGCCTATCAGGCGGCGGGCCGGATCCGCAGAGAGCGTAGTCTTGCCGGTGCCGGATAGGCCGAAGAAGAGAGCGACGTCGCCGGCGGGACCGACGTTCGCGGAGCAGTGCATGGGAAGGACGCCGCGTCGCGGCAGGAGAAAGTTCATCACGCTGAACACCGACTTCTTTATCTCGCCGGCGTAGTACGTCCCGCCAATGACGATCAGCCTGCGCGCAAAGCTTATGAGTATGAACGCCTCAGACCTCGTACCGTCACGCTGTGGTGAAGCTTTGAATCCCGGCGCCGCCATCACCGTGAACTCGGCCTCGTGCGTGAGAAGCTCGTCCGGGGTCGGGTGCAGGAACACCTGCTGTGCGAAGACGTTTTGCCAGGCAAGCTCGGTGACGACGCGAATGGGCAGCCGGTATTCAGGGTCTGCGCCTGCGAACCCGTCGAACACGAAGACTTCCCTATCCTTCAAGAACCTGGCGACGCGACTGGAGAGCCTGTCGAAAGCGTCCTGGGGGAATGGTCTGTTTACGGGGCCCCACCATATCTCGTCCCGTATGCCGGGCTCGTCCACGATGAACCTGTCATCGGGGGACCGGCCGGTGTACCTGCCCCCTACCACGTTGAATGCGCCCATGTCCGTAAGTACGCCCTCTCCACGCGTGATCGCAGTCTCGACCAGCCTCGGGATGCTGAGGTTGTAATGGGCTGCGTGCACTCTGCCGAGCGCTGCCACGTTTCCGCGGGGACCGTCGGCGCGCGCATTCGGGTCTTCTTCATGCCCTTCTGCGTCTTCCGGTTGCCAGATACTATCTGCCGCTGCCTCATGTACCACTGTGTCACGCCCCCCTTCCTGATCAGGCCGGTTTTGAGAAAAAAGAAGCACCTTCCCCCACGTGAGATAGCGCTCCACCGGGCGCTCAAGGGCAAGGCGCCCGGTGACAGTCCTGCACCTGTTAGGTGCAGGACCAGCCCCGTGCCCCTGGCCGGGCGCGGGACTTCGGCGGCGGCCCCTTTCGGCATCCCTCCGGGATGCCCTTCTCCGGATGCCTATTCATGGCGCGCCGCGCCTCTACCTCACCTCCTGCGGGGAGATGAGGTGCCTCCTTCATCTTCTGGTCTGCCGACCCCGGGTTTTTCCTCAGTATATTGGATGCTTCCTCGCCTGTCAATCGTGGATTGCAGCAGATTGCGGCCGTGGATCGCGGCCCTCCTTGGGTCGGAAGGTCTTGTCGTCGCGGACCCGTGCACGGCGGTTTGGACGTGGTCGGCCCCGGCGCTCGGCCGCGGTCGGGGACGGAACGCAAGCTGTATGTTCATGCACACGAGCACAGTATGGCGCCATAAGTTTTCGCCACTTTTCTTGAGCGTGTCAGGGCTGCCGGTGCTTGCCAGGGCGGGGCGCATGGAACTTGGCTGGCCCGTGCGCCAAATTCGAACGAGGCGCGCCGCGAGCGCGCCGTCCCCGGAGTGCAACACCGGCAACCCCGGAGAGCCACTGCACGCTGAAAAGCAGCGCGGATTTCTGGCGATCTACTGCGGAGCCGAGCTCGCGCGAGAACGTGAACATAGACGTGCGCACAGTCGCGGCCACCGCTCCTGGCACGGCCATGCCTGTAGCCGTGGGCGTGGATATGAGTACGGGCGCAGGTGTGGACGCGAGCGTGCACGTGGGCGCGGATATGACCGGATATGACCGGATATGGCCGGATACAGCCGGATATGCCGCGAGCATGGACGTGGGCGTGAGCGCGGACGTGGAGGTCCGACGCTTCCCACGTTGCCCGAAACACGTGCTCCCAGCAGACGACGCTCAGCCAGCATGCCCTCAGCCCACAAGCCGTCCAACCAGCTCTTTGAGGAACCATTCCACGTCGCTCACGATGCCCACGGCCTGCAGGCTCCCCCTGTCTGCGAGCTTGGTCACGGTGGCCGGGTTGATGTCCACGCACACGGTCTTGACCCGGCTCGGGAGCAAATTCCCGGTGGCAATGGAATGGAGCATCGTGGCCAGCATGAGCGCAAGCTCGACATCCTTGATCTTCAGGCGCATCTCGTCCTGGGCCTTCACCGTGTCGGTGATGACATCGGGGAGGGGGCCGTCGTCGCGGATGGAGCCCGCAAGCACGTAGTCCACACCGTGCGTGATACACGCGTGCATGACACCCTTCTTGAGCACCCCCGCCTCCACGGCGGCGCGCAGCCCGCCCAGCCTGCGGATGGTGTTGATGGCACGCAGGTGATGCGCGTGGCCTTCCGACGCCGCTGCGCCGTTCTCGAGGTAAACACCGAGGGACGTGCCGTAGAGCGCCGACTCGACATCGTGGACCGCCACGGCGTTGCCGGCAAACAGCACATTCACGTAACCCGCCTGGATGAGGGCTGAGAGGTGTTTGCCCGCACCGGTATGGATGACGGCGGGGCCGGCGACCGCGAGGATCTTCTTGCCGCGCGCCCTGACCTCCTTCATGGTCCTGGCGATCTCCTCGACAACGAGGGCCTTGGGCCTCTCGCTCGAGACCGCGCTTCCCATGAAGCTGAATATCTCGCGGTGCCTCGCCCTCTCCAGGGGGACCACCTTGACGCCCCTTGACCCGACGACCAGGAGGTCGCCCTTTTCCACGCGATGCAGCGGCACGCAGTGTGCGGTCGGGGGCTTGCACGAGGGGTCAACCACGATCCCACAGTCCATCTCGATGTCGCGCACGGGGACCCACGACCCCGCCACCCGCACGAAGGTATCCAGGTTCGTGGTGGAATAGAAGCCTTCGGGGAAGACGCCGTCCCGCTCGGCCGCTTCCAGAGTCACTTCGTCCTGGTCGACGACGGTCGCACCGAGGCCCTGCACCTCTTCGACGATGGCGTCCAGCACCTGCGGCGTCGGCGCCTTGATCTCGATCCTTGCGTAGCTCGTGTCCAGCTTGGTTCTGCCGACCCTGATCTCCTCGATGTGGAAGTCCCCGCCCAGGTCCATGATGGCGTCCATCACCCTGGGGAGGATCCGGGAGTCAATGATGTGACCTGATAGTTCGATCATTGCGCTGACCATTGCTGCCGCCCTCCATATGGTTTGCAACCAGCTTACCGTGGGCGGCGGGGGATGTCAATAGTGATGCGGCAGTTATGCGGCAGTTATCTGTGCGGTTCTATCGAGACGGTGCTTAGAAAGTCGGACCTGGCCGCCTCGACTTCCTTCTGGATCCTACGTTGCGCCCTCTTGACGGAGCGTGTCCGCTTGTCCGGCCGACGCATGGACTAGATGCCCTGATCGGGCCTCTTGTACAGACCGCATCGCAGGATCTCCATGTACTCTCTGACTTCCCGGTACACCTCATGAGCGCGGGCGATGAGCTCGCCGGGGTTCTGCCTGTACTGCTCGACGTACTTTCGTTGCAGGCCGTCCATGGCAGCCATAAGCAGCTCAACGGCTTTGCGTCTATCGATGTCCTCTCTGAGGCGGGAGAGGTCGATGCCGTCCCAAAACAGCTTCCAGCTTCTCTCCGTGATGGCATGGATCCGCCTGTCCACCTCGGGCTTGACTTCAGCCGGCATGTCCAGAAAGGCGGTGATGAGGAGACGATGCATGAGAGGGAACCGGTACACCATCTCCAGTTTGACGGCGCCCCACTCGACGACGCGGTCGATGATGTCGGACGGATAGGGACGCTTCACCCGTGCCATGAAATAGTCCGTCTGCGTCTCGAGACAGTAGTCCACGGCAGCGAGATACAGGTCCTTCTTGCTTCCGAAATAGTGGAACACGAGCCCCTTTGCGACGCCCGCCTCCTTCGCGATGGCGTTGGTCGAAGCGGCGGCATAGCCCCTTTCGGCGAATTCCTTGATCGCTGCCTCGAGCACCTTTCGCTTCCGGTCCTCGCGGGGCTTATCAGGCTTTTGCTTCAGATGATCACCCCTAACCCCCTGATACTCCTCTGTCACATATCGAGCTCTTGGCAGTGCCGTCACTTGAGCTGACGGGTGACGTACGTCACGGGTCCCTCATCAACCGTTCCCTACGTCATCTTTGAGAGCCATCCAGTGATGTACATCACGGGTCCGGGTCCCGCGCGTTCCCTGTGTCACACATGCAAGCGAAAGGATGACGCACGTCACTCGTCACGCTCTTCCCGTTCCATACGTCACGCATCCGCGGCCGATCGGTGACGTACATCATCGTTGCCGCCTCACCCGTTCCCTGCGTCACGGGTTCTCCATGAATCGTTCCGTACGTCACTCGTCGAAGCGGGACGAGTGACGTGCATCACGGGTTCCTCCTCAATCGCTCCCCACGTCATCATTGGGAACTATCGACTGATGTACATCACTGGTCCGGGCATTAGCCGTTCCCTATGTCACGCATGCAAGGGGAAGGATGACGTGCGTCACTCTTTCCGCCTTACCCGTTCCGCACATCACGGGTCCTCCGGGGACTGGACGGTCAATGGCCACCGGGGCCGAGAGTCGCCCTACCAGACAAGGCCGCCAGACCCGCCAAACCGGATGGCATCCCGTATCTGACAAAGTAGGCCTCCATGCCGGCCTACGGCCGCCACCATCGCAGGATGAAAATGGCAACCGCCGGCTATTCTCGGGGTAGCACTGAGTGAGGGTGCAAAACGCTCCCGACCCTATTCCATCAAGACGCCCCGCCTGGGGCGCCGTCCCCGAGCGCGACACGGGCAACCTGGAAGCTCCTCCCAAACCGGCATGGATCTGTGAACTCACACTCAGACCAGGATGTCCTTCCGGCTATAGATGACGTACGTCGCGACGAGCGCGGCGGCGTTCACCGCCAGCATGATCACGAGGTAAGTCCCGCTGATGCCGCTCGTCAGCACATCTGCCGCGCCGGCCCATTTCATGGGCGTCACATACTTCAAGAACCCCAGCTTGTCGCTGGTATCCGCCGCTATCTGCAGGGCGTACGCGACCAGCACGAGCCCGAGCGCCCCCGAGAACACCGTGCGGTTCCTCGTGATGAACACAGACCCGAGGAACCCAAGGTTGGCGAAGGTCAGGAGCACGAGAGTCGTCATGAGCGCCAGGGCCCAGAACCTCGCAGCGTCGAATTCTCCCTCGTAGGACATGAGGATCGCGGTGTACGAGGCGGTCCACACGACTACGCTGAAGAGCAGCACGTAAGCTGTATACGCCCAGAGCTTCTCCGTCACCACCTGCCGCCTGCTCACGGGCCTGGCGAGCAGGAATTCTATCGTCTTCTCGTTCTCCTCCCTCGACAGGAGGCTCGAGCTCAGAAGAACGGCGAATATGCTGCCGAAGAGGATTATCATGATGTGGACCTCGGTGCCGAAATAGCCAAGGATGTCGTTCAGGCTCAGCCGGTCCAGGCCGAACGCCTTCCTGAAGGACTCCGGGAACTGCTCCGCGTACTGCTGGATGTTCGTTCCTGGCCCTGCCACCGACGAATACATGGACAGCAGCCAGACGGAGAGAAGGGCGATGGATGCAGTCCAGATGAGGAAAGTCCGCCTGTTTCGGACAAGATCGCGGCGCAGCACGTTCATCGGTCTCACTCCTTCTCATAGTAATGCATGAAGACTTCTTCCAGCGTCGGCTCCTCAATCCAGAGGTTCTCGACATTTCTCTTTGCTAGCTCTTTGACGAGCGGGTCCATGTCGCCGCCGAAGAGGAAGCGATATGTTCCGTTCTCCCTGACAAGATCGCGAACTCCCTTGAGACCGACGGCGAACTCCTGGGACGGGGCCTTGAAGGTCACGCTGACCTTCTTGAACTGCTGAGCCCTGATGGTCTCGATGTCGTCCACCCTCAGGATGCGCCCCTCTTTGATGATCCCCACTCTATGGCAGAGCCTTTGCACCTCGTTGAGCACGTGGGACGAGAAGAATATCGTCACGCCCTTCTTGTTCTCCTCCAGCAGCACATCGAAAAAGCGTCTCTGGATCAGCGGGTCCAGGCCGGTGGTGGGCTCGTCGAGGATGAGGAGCCTCGGCGAATGCAGGAGCGCCTGCACGATGCCGAGCTTTTTCTTGTTGCCCAGCGACAGGTCCTCAATGCGGGCGTCCAGGTTCAGATCGAACGCAGCGGCAAGCTCCCTACCCCTTCTGGAGCAGTCGCCGGCGTAGAATCGGCCCGAGTATTCAAGAAGGTCTCTCACGCGCATGTCTCCGTAGTAGTTGACTTCGCCCGGCAGGTAACCGACCTGTCTCTTGATCTCCGTGCTCTTCTCGACGCAGTCAAGGCCGAATATGCTGGCGCTTCCGCTGGTCGGAAAGATGAGGTTCAAAAGAAGGCGAATGGTGGTCGTCTTGCCCGCGCCGTTCGGCCCGATGAACCCGAATATCTCGCCTTCGGCGAGACGGAGGTTTACATCGACGATCCCCCGGGACTTGCCGTAGTACTTGGTCAGGTTCTTCGTTTCCGCGGCGTACACGCTGCCTCACACCCCTCTCACAGGTCTCACGGGCATTGTAGCATATATTGACCATGTGGTCAATGTCGTCATTGAACCACCCGGCAGAGGGGAGTCCAATCAAAAGAGGTCGTCGGTGGCCACCGCAGAAGCGCCGGTCCCGAGGATGTCGCGGACCACCACATCGCCGGCTTTCACGGGCCGGCTGATGCACTCGGTAGCCAGAATCTTTGCGGCCTCAAAAAGCAAGCGCTTCGGGATTGGCCGGTCAGTCCTCACAGGGAGGAGCGGAAGATCAGGACATGTTGTCCGCACAGTGGACGTCAGAATGCGTCTTGGGTCGCGGTGTTCGAGAAGCGCATATTCGCGCCCGCGGTCGCACCTGTTGCCCCTTACCTCACCCCGGTCTGAAACCGTGACCTCACACCCCACAGGGCACGCAACGCATGTTACCGTGAACTCACCAGCGCCCTTGGTCACCCAGCATCACACCCTCCGTCTCAGTTTACGCCAGTGTGGTGACGCGCTCCGGAGCATACTACCGACTCACTATGGACACCGTGACCACGCCGTCACCGGATGGAAGCGTCCGCCTGTCGATGTTCACCTGCAGCATCTCGCCAGGTCGGACCTTCTCCTTCCTCTGGCGCCGCAGCACCTTCCCGGCAGCCGACACCTCCACCACCACGTTTTCCGCAGGCTCGCTGGGCCTTAGGGATATGGTGAGTGTCCTGCCGCCCCCGCCGCGCTCGCCGCCCTGCACGAAGCGCTGAGGGACCACGTATCTCACGTTGGACCCCGGGCGAATCTCCCCCAGGGTGCGGGTGCCGGATATGCGAGAGGTCCCATCACCGTTGCCCTCTCCTGCCGGCACGCCCGCTCTCCCTGAGTAGTGCGCCGGCCTGGCTCCGGCCCCGGTCCCGGTCATAGTTGTGGTCCTAGTCCCGGCCCCGGCCCCGCCCTTGGCTCTAGCTCCGCCTTCGGCCCCGGCCATCGCACCGGCGGCAGCAGTGGTGACTGCGATAGCACCTGCAGTAGCTGCTCCTGACGCTGACGCTAACGCTGCCGCTGCGGCTGCGGCTGCCGCTTCGCCCGCCACCATGCCGTCCTCGGTAACGTGGTCCACAAGGTCATGCACGTGCACCACGTTGCCGCAGGCGAAGATGCCAGGCACGCTCGTCTCCATCTCGTCAGTGACGATGGGGCCCCCGGTGGCAGGGTCCAGCTCGATACCACACGCCGCCGAAAGCTCGTTTTCGGGAATGAGCCCGACCGAGAGGAGCAGCGTGTCGCACGGGATGAACCACTCCTTGTCGGGGATGGGCGCCCGCCGGTCGTCCACGGGGGCCACGCTCACCCCTTCCAGCCTGTCGCGCCCGTGGACTCTGGACACGGTGTGCCCGAGGTAGAGCGGGATGTCGAAGTCGCGAAGGCACTGCTGTATGTTCCGGGCAAGGCCACCCGCGTAGCTCATGATCTCCACAACCGCCTCAACCTTCACCCCTTCAAGGGTGAGCCGCCGCGCCATGATGAGGCCCACGTCGCCAGACCCCAGGATGACCGCCCGCCGCCCCAGCACAACACCCTCGATGTTCACGAGTCGCTGGGCCGTGCCGGCCGTGAAGATCCCCGCCGGCCTCGTGCCTGGGATGGCGAGCGCCCCGCGGGGACGCTCCCGGCATCCCATGGCGAGCACGATGGCGCCGCACTCGACCATGACCAGTCCGTCGCGGGGCGACACCGCCACCACCCGAAGGTCCCGCGTGATCTCGAGGACCATCGTCTCGAGCATGGACTCGGCGCCTGCGTCCGCCGCCTGCTTGACGAACCGTCCGGCGTACTCGGGACCCGTGAGTTCCTCGCCGAACCACTTCACCCCGAAGCCTGCGTGTATACACTGCGGAAGTATGCCGCCAAGGCGCACATCCCGCTCGACGATGACCACTCGCCCCGCGCCAGCACGCCTTGCGGCAACTGCCGCGGCAAGGCCTGCCGGGCCCCCGCCGATCACCACCACGTCGGCATGCGTATGCCTTCCTGCTGACTCCAACAGCCCTACCCCCTTGCTGCCGGGGCCGTCCTGAATCCGGCCCTGACCCTGGCTCCGCTCTCGGCCATCGTCCCGGCCGGGACTTCCCTCTCGCCTCCGGTGCTGCGGGTCTCGCTCTCCCGTAGCAACGCCTTGGCCGGGTATGGCGCGATCACCGAGCCCGGGCCTCGCTTTGTGACGTGCTCAACGGGGATTCCCAGTTCCCGGCTAAGAATCTTCATCACCCTGGGCAGGCAGAACCCGCCCTGGCACCTTCCCATCCCAGCGCGTGTCCGGAGCTTGACCCCGTCCACCGTCCTCGCACCCCTGCGGATCGCGTCCACCACCTCGGCCTCCGTAACCGTCTCACACCTGCATACGATGCGCCCGAACGCCGGATCGGATGCCACAAGACGCGCCTGTTGCGCCCGGGAAAGGTGCGCGAACCGCACCGGAGCAGGGCGAACAGGGTTGAACGCGCGCCGCGCGCGCATCTTAAGCCCTTCCTCCCGCAATATCTCTGCGACCATCCGCGCGATGGCGGGCGCCGCAGTGAGGCCGGGCGACTCTATCCCTGCCACGTGGACCAGGCCCCTCGCCACCCGGGACGGCCTTATGATGAAGTCGTCCTCGGAGCACGCAGCGCGCAGGCCGGCGAAAGACGCTATGATATCGCGTGGCGATACCGACGGCACCATGCGCCGCGCAGCGGCGAACACTGCCTCGAACCCCGCGCGCGTTGTGGTGAGGTCCAGGCGATCCCTGGTGTCCTCGGCGGTGGGACCGACCATGATGTTCCCGTCTACCGTCGGGATCACGAGTATACCCTTGGACACGGCGGTCGGCACAGGGAATACCGTGGACCGGACCAGGCTTCCGACGCGCTTGTCCAGCAGGTACTCCTCGCCCTTCCTCGGGCGGATCTCGAAGGACTCGTCCCCTGCCATAGCCGCGATCCGGTCCGCGAAGAGCCCCGCGGCATTCACCACCCAGGCGGTCTCTATGATTGCTTCCGGCGTCTCGACCGCTGCGACCCGGCCGTCCCGGAGGTGAATCGAAGTGACCGGTGAGCCGGCCATGAAGGCGCCGCCGTTGGCGACGGCGTTCTCGACCAGGGCGAACGTGAGCTGGAACGGGCACACGACCCCGCCCGTCGGGGCATACAGCGCCGCTACAACCTCTGGCGCAAGCCCCGGCTCCGACTTGCGGGCCTCATCCGCGTCGAGAAGGCGAAGACCGGGCACGCCGTTACGCCGCCCCTGCTCGAAGTGCTCGCGGAGCACGCCCACCTCGTCGGTGGACATCGCCACCATGAGGGACCCGTTGCGCCTGAAGGGCACTGAAAGCTCCCCTGCGATGTCATCGAACATGGCATTCCCCTGAACGCATAGCGAAGCCTTCAGGGTCCCGGGGGTAGAGTGGAAGCCCGCGTGCACGACACCGCTATTGGCCTTGCTGGTGCCGAACGCAGCCTCCACCTCGCGCTCGATGAGGACCACCCTCAGGTCATATCGCGCCAGTTCCCTTGCGATGGCGGCGCCAACCACCCCCGCTCCGATGATGGCCACGTCAGCTTTCACGGTCATCGACTGCGTAGCCCGTGTACCCTGCAACCCACATCCCCCCGCGACGCGTGTCTTGCGTGCCGTCGTGTCATAAAGAAAAGTCCAGCCTGCAACAAGCCCCGTTGCGATGAACGTTGAGCAAGAAGGAACGAGCAACGGGCCTGGCAGATAGGACCTTCTCATGATCTCCCGTCCACTCCGCCCGGTTCGCTTTTCTCCTGTAATGCCTGCTCATCCAGTATGAGTATGCGCTCAGCCGGCACCTGCCCCGCCGGGCTGCCGCAACCGGCCGCCCGGTGCTTGCGAAGCCGCACCTGAGCCCGGGAGCAATGCGCGCATCCCACGTCAATCTGCAAGCGTGAGTCTAGGGCTGATGGCCTTCCGGTTTGCGTGACCCACGGAATTATGCCACGCGACAGACTCAGGCACAGCGGAACCCTCGCCTGTCACTCGCGCATGCCTGCCAAACACACCAAAGACAAAAGGAGAAGCGCCAAAACGGAAAACAACGCTTTCCGTTCGGCCTTCTCCTTATCTCCGCGCCGTAACGCTAGCAGCCAATGCCGCGACTATTATGCATTCTCGCCTGATATGTTATTGTTCACCAGAAACCCGCAGACTCCTGCAGCCTCATGTGACTTTTTTGATGTAGCCCCACAACTCCTTCTTGCTGGTCGAAACGCCCAGCGCGCCTGTGGCGAGCACGGCTTCCAGCTCAGGCACGGTTTCGACGAGCCCACCGGCTATGAAAGGCGATATCTCATCGACCGGCAGCCGGTGGATGATGCTGGGAAGCACGAGCGCAGGGAGGATCTCCACGGCGTCAGGCCGCGACGAGGCGACCACAGAAAGCCCCGTCTTCAGGGACTCCGAGTCCAGCACGAAGAGGCGCTGCACGGCCACGAGGCCTTCGTCCTTTGCAGCCTTTATGAGGGAACTCCTTGTCGTCAGGATCCCTTTGACCCCCATCTCCCTGGCGAGCCACCTCATGCCCACGGGATCCTTGCCGATTCCATGCAACAGGTCCACATGGCAAAACACCTGCTGCCCTGCGGCTGCAGCCCTCGCGACCACGTCGCGCAGCTCATAGATGGTACCCGTGAGAAAAAACACCAGGGCTGCGCCGCAGCTCGCAGCCTCGTCCACCTCACCCGCCTGCCTGAGCGCCGGGATCGCGGGATGCCTTGCAAGATGAGAAACAGGCAGCACCTGCCCGGTGGCAGACTCCCCATGTGGCGCCCTCATGATTGTTCGCCTCCCACCAACCATTCTCGCACCCGTATTCTAGCGGCGTTCCCCTTCAAGCCGCACAACGCACTCGACGTGTGCCGTCTGCGGAAACATATCTACAGGCTGGACTTGCGTCACCCGGAAACCCGACTCGGCAAGACGCGCGAGGTCGCGGGCGAGGGTCTCGGGGTTACAGGAAACATACACGATCCGTGCTGGTCGGAAGCAGGTTATGGCCTGGAGGGCGCGGGCGTCGCAGCCCGCCCTCGGGGGATCCAGCACAACGACGTCCACCTTGTCGAGAAGCTGGGGCCCGTCGCGTTGTCTTACCCGGAATCCGTCCCTACGAGCAGCGCCGCCGGCGAGGGCCTCGGCCCCGGCCTTTCTGCCCCGTGGTGCCCGCCCACTCCTTCTGGAGAGCACGTCTTCGACCCTGCCTGCGATGAACGTGCAGTTTACAAGGTGGTTCAGCTCGGCGTTCTTCTTCGCATCTTCAACCGCAGCCCTGGTTACTTCGATGCCGTACACGTGTCGGCACTCGCGGGCCAGGAGCAGCGAGATGGTGCCGATGCCGCAGTATGCATCGAGCGCGACCTCGTCCCCGGAAAGGCTCGCGTAGCGCAAAGCCTCGCGATACAGGACCTCCATGCCCTCCGGATTGACCTGCAGGAACGACTCCGCGGATACCATGAACTCGAGGCCAAGGATGTGCTCACGGAGGAGCCTGGTGCCCCTCAAAACCCGGGACGGCGCCTGCCCTGGAGCTGACCGATCGCCCGGCCCTGGCGCTCTCCGCCCGGGGCGTAGCCGAGGCGCGCCGCCCTCTTCGTCCTCTTCGTCCTCTTCGTCCTCCATCTCTTCGACTACCCCAACAAGCTCAGGTGTTCGGGCCATGAGGTCCCGGGCAATGCCGTCGGCTTCCGGAAGAGGCCCTCCGGACGCCACAAGCACGGCCAGGGCCTGTTCGCCACTGCCGGTGCACCGGGCGACAAGGTGCCTGAGAGCACCCTCGCGGGGAGCATTGGAACCGGCAGCGCCGCCACTGGTGCGCGATCCGTCGGGGACGGTGTCGGGGCCCTCGCCACCGCCGTACACCGGGATACGGCGCTCCGCCACGACCGCGTTCAGCGCCTGGAACACCTTGTTGTTGGTATGGTTCTGGATCAGGCATTCGTTGAAGTCCACCACGTCGTGGGTGCGGCGGCCATAGAACCCGGACACGAATCCGCTCCAGCTGCTGCAAGCATCGCCGTCATTCCGGCCGTCCCGGCCATTACTGTCATCCCGGTCAACCCTTGCGTCTTGTACAGCGCGGACGTTCTCGGCGGTGGCGCCGTCCTGGCCACCCCGACGGGCGGAATACGAGAACCTCGCCTTGTTTCGATAGTGAAACACCCGGGGAGCCGGAAGGCAATCCTCAACAGGCACATCCTCGAGCTTGCCGATGCGCCGCAGCGCCTGCTCCACCCGGCGCTTCTTGTAGGCTAGCTGCGCGTCGTATGAGATGTGCTGGAGCTGGCATCCTCCGCACTTCAGGTACACAGGACACGGCGGAAGGACTCGATCGGGCGACTCCCTCGCAAGCGACAGGAGTTCAGCCCTGGCAAAACTCCGCCTGTCCTCCGTCACTCTGACAACGGCCACGTCGCCGGGAGCGGCGTAAGGCACGAACACTACCCGTCCGTCCTTCCTACCCACTCCCTCGCCTGAGTGGTTCAGGTCAATGATCTGGATACTGAAGACCTGATTCTGCCCCATGCCTTCTTGCGCCTTTCGGATTGGTCCGTATGCCGCAGCCGACGACAGCCGGGCCCCACGCGGCGGCCGACAAGCCCCCGATGCTTGCCGCGCCCGGGTCGTCCGGTGGAGCGATCAGGCGGTTCCCGCACGCGCCTTCGCGGTCGTGTAAATCCTGCGCAGGTCGTCCACCACCCCAAGGAGGTTCATGGCAAGGCCCAGGTCCCCGGAGAACATGATCTGCCCCGACATCGCCGCGCCCATGGGGTCCACCTCGCCGCCGAACACGCCATCGAAGGTCTCGCTATCCATCGTGAGCTTGATCTGGGCGGGCGTGATGTCCGCGGCCACCTCTCCGCCTATCTGGCCGTCCTTGAAGGTCAGAAGGAAGGTCTCGTCGAGGTCCGTGATGGCGAACCCAACTGTGAAGCTCGAACCCTTGCTCGCTTTCAGAACCCTTGCGTCTGACTTCATAAGCTCTACCAGGTGCTGGACCACTCTCTGAAGCTGTTCCGCAGACTCGTAACCGGCCACCGGCACCACCGCCTTTCGCGTCAGTTCTGTGAGACACCGTCGAAACCGATCCTTCTATCGCGGGCGACCGGAAGAAGTCGATCTCTGCCTCACTCCACGGAGACGGGCCCTCCCCCGCAGGATGACTTACCACGAGGCGGGTCTCGGGATGCGGACCACGAACTCCGCCTCTTCCTCGCCGAGTTCGGGTTCGCGACCTACCGCATCGCGGACAAGCTGAATCATGCGGAACACCCCGCTGCCAATCCCCGTGACGAGGCCTACCCGGCTGAGAAGAGTGTACGCGGCCTGCAGTTGCTGTACGCCACGTTATCGATGGCCCTTGCCGCGGCATCGGGGTCTGGAACGCCCACCACATCGCCATCGTCTGATACACCCACGACTAGCTGGCCACCGTCGGTATTCGCAAAGGCAACGATCTCGCATGCCAGGTCGTTCGCATTACCAATGCCGGCCTTGAACTCCGTGTGCAGGTTTTCGCCTGCGCGAATGCGCTCCGCAAGTTCGCTTGCGTCCATGTTCCCACCGCCTGTGCCGGGTGTTTGCCCCGCTCCGGACGTTACGCTGCGTCGGCGTCCCGGAAGGCGACCCCTCAGAGCATTCCGGGACAATTATACCACGGATGGGTCGGAATGCTAGCGTGGCGAAGGGACAGGCGGATTGCCAGCCTGGGTCCGCTTCCGCAGCGCACGTGCGCCTGCGCCCAACGAGCATGCGGAGGGCGGCCCCAGACAGCAGGTGCGGGGCGGCGGACAGCCAGCGTCGCAATCGACCAATGGACGGTGGACGTTGACACTCGCGCCCCCGCAAACTAAGATGGAATAGAGCGGATAGCCGCCGGAACGGACGGCAGCAGCAGAGACGGTCCGCGAGGTCACGGGTTTCGCCATAGGCGGGGTCCCGCCCGCCGGTCTCAAATCGCCCTTGCAGGTCTTCATGGACCGCGACTTGCTCCGGTACGACCAGATATGGGCCGCAGCAGGCACGCCCAGGAGCCTGTTCGCGATAGCTCCCGCGGACCTTGTGCGCATCACCGGGGCTATTGTCGCAGACATTGCTGAAGCCCCCTCGCGAGAATGACGCAACCGCAACAGAGTAGGCGAAGGTTAGGCCTATCGCCCCGACCCGAGGTGAACATGTTGATTTTGCATAACGCCGCCCTCATGGCGCCCCTTGTGGCGTGGGCCACAGCCCAGGTGCTCAAGTTCGTCGTGGACTACATCATCCACAGAAGGCCGGACTTCACGCGCTTCGTGAACCCCGGCGGCATGCCAAGCTCCCACTCCAGCCTGGTCTCGAGCATGTCCGTGATGGTTGGACGCATTTCAGGATGGGGATCGCCCATTTTCGCCGTGGCGTCGGTGCTCTCGCTCATCGTGCTCTACGACGCGGCCGGCATCAGACAGGCCGCCGGCAGACAGGCGCGGATCATCAACAGGATAGTTGACGACCTTTACAGGAAGCACCGCATCCCGGAGGAGCGTCTGCGCGAGCTTCTCGGACACACCCCGCTCGAGGTGCTCGCAGGAGTCGGCCTCGGCGCGGCTGTGGCGTTCGGGTGGCCGCTTGGCTAGATACGACACCTTGGAGGAAAGGAGTCCGGCGTTGAACACCATAGGCATCAGGACGAGAGCACAGGACGAGCTGGTTGACATAACTGCGGAGGTGCGCAGGCTCGTTCGCGACTCGGGGGTCCAGCGCGGCGCGTGCCTGGTATACGTGCCGCACACCACGGCAGGCGTGACCATCAACGAGAGCGCCGACCCCGACGTGGCGCGCGACATCCTTGAAGCCCTTACGAAGATGGTCCCGAGGCACGGGGCTTACCGCCATGTGGAGGGCAATGCTGCGTCCCACATCAGGGCGTCGCTGGTCGGATCCTCGGTCACCATTCCGGTCGAGGGCGGTGACCTTGCGCTCGGCACCTGGCAGGGCGTGTTCCTCTGCGAGTTCGACGGCCCACGCTCGAGAAAGGTCCATGTCCAGGTGTTGAACTGTGAGTAATGGCCGGCGCGCCGCGATCCATCCGGCACCTGATGCGGGCCTCGATGACATGCCCGAACCCCTCCTGTCGATGCTGCAGAGTTGCCGTCTCTGCCCACGAGCGTGCGGCCGGAACCGCCTTGCCGGCGAGACGGGGTTTTGCGGGGCGGGTGCCCTCCCCAGAGTCGCCCTGGCATCGCTCCACCACTGGGAGGAGCCGTGCATAAGCGGCGCCCGTGGCTCGGGCACCGTGTTCTTCTCCCACTGCAACCTTCGTTGCGTTTTCTGCCAGAACCATGACATAAGCCATGGCGGCTCCGGCAAGGACCTCACCGTGCCAGAGCTTGCCCAGGTTTTTCTGAGGCTTGCGCAAAAAGGAGCCCACAACATCAACCTCGTCACCCCGGCGCATTTTCTGCCGCAGGTGGCCTCGGCGATTCGTCTCGCGAAAGACCAGGGTCTCGCGATTCCCATCGTATACAACACTAACGCCTACGAGCTGCCGGAATCCCTCGCGCGCCTCGAAGGACTCGTGGACGTGTACCTCCCGGACCTCAAGTACCACAGTGAGCGCGCCGCCGGTCGCTACTCCTCGGCCCGGGACTACTTCGCCCAGGCCACGCGTGCGATCCTCGAGATGCACAGGCAGGTGGGCCCCGCGAGGTTCTCGCCGGACGGCCTCATGACGCGCGGCGTCCTCATAAGGCACCTCGTCCTGCCCGGCCACGCCGACGACAGCAAGCGGGTGCTCGACTGGATCCGGGCGAACCTCCCCCGTGACACCTACGTCAGCGTGATGTCTCAGTATGTTCCGGTGCACCTCGCGGCGAAGCACCCCGAGATCAACCGCCGCCTCACCCAGGACGAGTACGAGGAGGTCCTGGACCACTTCGACGAGATCGGGCTCGAGAACGGGTTCATGCAGGACCCATCCTCCCAGGACTCGTCGTTCACTCCGAAGTTCGATCTTAGTGGGCTCGAGGGGCTGGGGCAGCTCGGGAAGTAGTGTGGCGCCGGTTCATGACGCACCGCATATTGTACTTGTGCAGCATCACGGCCCGTTGGGAGGGGATAATGGTGTCTTGGTTTCGCCGTGTCATCCTGGGGGCTCTCCTCGGCCCAATCTTTCCCGCCTTCATGTGGGGACCCTTCACGCACGTCCACATCAACCGGACGGCCCTGCAAAAGGCAAAAGAGTTTGCAGCAGGCCACGGCCCTAACGGGCCGGGCGCGGAGGGCGGTGCGGACACACAGCACGGCGCGGTCGGTGGGGACGGTGCGGGCGGCATCAACAAAGAGCTTGTCGCGCTCCTTACGTCTTCCCCGGATGTGGAGAACGCGTACATACTCGCCGCCAACAGCGCCGACGCCATATCGAGCTACCACACGCTCAACAACTTCACCGCCTACGACTACACGCACAACTTCATCCCCGACAACGCCCAGGGTATCCCGAACTTCGGGTACACGCTTGTTGACACCTGGCGCCGCCTGCCCGAGACGACGTGGTACAACAGCGAGGATCGCCTGCGCGACCTCGCCATCGCGTGCGGGTGGCTGTCGCACCAGCTTGCCGACTGGTACGCCCACTACGCGTGCATAGACGGCCACGGCAACGTCTGCGACCCGCCGGACGCCATCGCCGACGAGGTCACCACGTTCTCAGGGTATGCCGACTCCCATCGCGTCCTCGGCCAGGACTACCCCGTGCCCTTCCTCAGGCGCTACAACCTGGCCGACCACGGCCTCACCGAGTTCCTTGTGGACAGCCTGCTCATCTTCGCGCCGGGCGGCCACAGGTTCGAGAACCTGTCGCTCCCCCGCCTCTCAACGCTCAAGGACGGCAACACAAACATCATCACCCTTTGCTCCGAGGACTTCGAGGGTGCCGTGAGGCTCCCCGAGGACCACGTCCCGGTCCTCTGGAAGAACATGAACCTGATCCTCCTCGGGATGTCCATCCTGCAGCAGCTCGTGCGCGCGCGAAGGCAGCTCATCCGCCACGAGGCCGCGAAGGTTGTCCACTCGCGCTACGTGGACCTCTCTGTCGAGCGAGTCCTCGATGGCCTTTTCAGGAAGAGCTTCGACGAGGTCTCTCGCTTCGCACGCGCGGGGCGGCGCCCCCGCCCGGCCGACCAGCCCATCGGCCCCCTGGACGCGGGCGGCGTCAAGTACCCTGGGACCATAATCTTCAAGGTAGCGTACTCCATTGCGTCGTCCCTGTCCGCCCCTGACGGCACGATCAGCACCAAAACCGTCGCCCGCGCCCTCGACCTCGTCGAAAACCCCTTGCGCGTGCTGGACCGGACGCCACTCATCGGGCCCGTCGTGCGGTGGAAGTGGGCGGCGGACGTGTTGTGGCAGACAGTGGCAAAGCCCTCCGTGGACGCCTTCATCACAACCAGCTTCGACAGCCTCGGCACGCCCGCCAAGGACGGTCGGGTACCCACGCAGGACGCCATCCTCGCGTTCGCCAACGCCGTCCTGCTGAAGCGGCGGTCGGTCGAGGCGGCGCGCAAGGAGTTCGCGGCCTCGATGAAGCCCATCATCACTGTGGTGAGGCGCGACGGCAGCGACCTGCCGGGAGGGCGCGAAATGCCCACGAGATCCGAGCTTCTCGACATGGCGCTCAGGCAGCGCGAGATCGTTTTCAAGGCGTGGCCCGCCATTCCGCGCGACCGGCGGGAGCTTGCGGACCTGAAGTCCCTGGACATCAACTCCGTGCGGGTGAACGTCAATGGCTACCCCGTCTCGGACTACCCGGACTTCGCCCAGTTGGCCGTGGGCTTTGAGTCCGACAGCACGGCCTCGCCGCTCCTCATTCGGCTCAAGTTCGGGCCCGCATTCCGCCCGGGGAGGTACGACATCTTCGTTGACGTGAGCGACACGTCCGGCGCGAAGGCCGAGTACCTGTACTGGCCCGTGGACCTTCGCACCTCGGCGCGAGCCTAATGAGGCGCGCGGCGGGCAGGAATCCGCCGTGCCGCGCTGAATCTTCTATACAGCGAAGCTGAGCGGGGGCTGCCCCGGAGGTGTTTGGAATGCCCGAGGGATTTGCCTGGAAAGGTGTGGTGGAAGGATTCTACGGTAGACCCTGGACCCACGACGAGCGAATGGACATGCTGTCCTTCATGTCGGACATCGGGATGAACGCGTATATTCACGCGCCGAAGGACGACCCGTACCACAGGCAGAGGTGGCGGGCGCCGTACCCGGAGGACCTGCTCGGCCGCCTCTCGGAGCTTGCATCGCACGCGAGGAAGCACGGCGTCACATTCATTTTCGCGGTAAGCCCCGGGCTGTCTCTGCGCTACTCGGACAGGCGGGACCAGGATGCCCTCGTTGCGAAACTGAAAACCATGTACGACGCTGGAGTGCGGGCTTTCGCCCTGCTCTACGACGATATCCCTCCCGAACTGCGCCACGAAGAAGATCGGAAGGCCTTCGATGACCTGGCGAGCGCGCAGGTCTCGTTCACGAATGCCGCGTTCGCCCGCCTGAAGGGGCTGTCCGCGCACACCTCGCTCATGATATGCCCCACGCAATATTGCGGGCACCCGTCCACCGAATACGTTCGCAGGATCGGGGCAGGCCTGGACCCGGCCATCGACATCATGTGGACAGGCCCGGTGGTATGTTCGAAGGAACTAACGCTCGAGCATACCAGGGCCGTGGCCGAGTCCCTGAGGAGGCCGGTCACCTACTGGGACAACTACCCCGTGAACGACGGTCCCATGAAGGCTGAACTGCACATCGGGCCGTACACCGGTCGCAGCCCCTATCTCCCCGAGGCCGCGAGGGGAATCTTTCTCAACCCGATGAACCAGGCCGAAGCCTCGAAGATCCCGCTCGCCGCGGCTGCGCGCTACCTCGAGAACCCCGCTCAGTATGACCCCCGGTCGGCCTGGGAGGACGCGGTCGCGCGCGTCCTCGGCAGGGAGGCCCTCGGGGCCTGCGCCCTCTTCGCCGACGCCTGCGCCATAAGCCCGCTCCACCCGGACGACCCGCCGGGCATCGCATCGGCACTTGATAGGGCACGTAAGCGGGCGGAGGCCGGCACGCTGGGGGAGGCAGCCGGGATACTGTCCTCGTATATGCTGGAGATGAAGGCATCTGCCGCGATGCTGCGCGGCAATCCCAACCGCAACTTCGTCGAGGAGGTAAAGCCCTGGCTCGACGAGTTTTCCTCGTGGGCCGAGATCGGCCTCCAGGCCGCGAGGCTCGTCCAGATGGCTGAGTCCTATGTCGCAGCCTCGGCGACAGGGCCGCGCATCTCACGGCTCCTGCGAGGCCTGCCCATCCTCAGAGCGCGGTCGCGCCTCACCCGAATGCTCGCGCGCAGCCTCCGGTTCAAGACGCGCGCCTGCGGCAACACCGTTCTTCACCTCGGCCTGGACGTGCTCAGGCGCGTAAGCTGAGGGGTTCAGAGCACAAGAGCGCTTATTGAGGAGGGGTTCGACTTTGCCTTGCATCACGGATGTGCCTGGAGTACTTGTAGGACACGCCCAGGACGACCGCGCGCTCACGGGATGCACAGCGGTTCTCGCCATGGGCGGCGCGGCAGCCGGGGTGGACGTGCGGGGGTCTGCGCCTGGGACCCGCGAGACAGACCTCATGCGTCCGTGCAACCTGGTAGAGCGTGTCCACGCTGTAATGCTTGCGGGCGGCAGCGCCTACGGCCTTGACGCCGCGTGCGGCGCAATGCAGTTCCTCGAGGAGCGCGGCGCGGGGTTCGATACAGGGTTCGGCGTGGTGCCGATCGTTGGCGGGGCGGTCATCTTCGACCTGGACATCGGCGACCCGAAGGTGCGGCCGGACAGGCGCATGGGTTACGCGGCGTGCGTTGCCGCGTCGGCGGACCCGCCCGCCGAGGGTAACGTGGGCGCCGGCCTTGGTGCCACTGTCGGCAAGACGTGGGGACCGCAGCACGCAATGAAGGGCGGCATCGGCACATGGGCCGTGAAGCTGCCGCGCCAGGCGGGTGACCCGGAGCCGGTGGTGGTCGGGGCCCTCGTCGTGGTCAACGCCCTCGGCGAGGTGGCAGACCCGGACACGGGGCGCGTAATCGCAGGAGCCTACCACAGGGTAAGCAAGAGGTTCCTACAAGAGAAGCCGGGCCCCGCCGCGCTCTGGGGATTCGGCGGTAACACGACGCTCGTCGTGGTCGCCACCAGCGCCCGCCTCGACAAGGAGGGCGCGAACAAGGTGGCCCAGATGGCCCACGACGGCCTCGCGCGCGTCATCCGCCCCGTCCACACGATGTATGACGGGGACGTCGTCTTTGCGCTTTCCACCGGGGACAGGCCGTTCACGGGCAACAGGGCGGCCGACATCACCGTCCTCGGGGCCGCGGCGGCAGACGCAGTGGCCGTGGCCATAGTGCGCGCGGTGAAAGCCGCTACCGCCGCCGGTGGGGTCCCTGCCGCACGAGACATCGGGGCCTGACGGCGCCTTGCCCGGGTGGAGTAGGGCGGCCGCACGAAGCATACTGATGTATCGGCGTAGCCGCATCCAACTGAGTGCGAGTTCGGAAGTCTGCTCTGGAACATGGCACAGCATGCAGGATTTTCGCTTCTCGAAGCGAACCAACCGAGATGGCAGGAGATCGCTCGATGGGAAAAGGCAGGTGGTGTGCAGGCGGTCAGTAGCACAGGCCTGACTCCGGCTCAGCGCAGGTCAGGTCAGGTCAGTCGCTTCCGCAAACGGGCTCGAGACCAGGATCCCGCCGGACCTGGAACTTGCGCCCGACGCACGAAACCTTCCGGTCAAGCGAAGAGCCCGCCAAGATCGTCCGGCACCCGAGAAGGGGCTGGAACGGAGGTGTCACGTGATGAAACTTAACACCAGGCAGGTCGTTGTCTCGGGGCTGCTCGTAGCCCTCACCCTCGTCATGGGCATGACGGGAATCGGCTTCATCCCGGTGCCCACCCCCGCCGGAGCCGCCACGTTGATGCATCTTCCGGTTGAGCTTGCAGGAATGCTCGAAGGGCCACTCGTGGGATCGTTCGTGGGTCTCATATTCGGCCTGTTCACCCTGCGCTTTCTGGGAGACCCCCGCGTCGTCATCCCGGCGAGGCTGTTCATCGGCGTGGTCTCTTTCCTCGTATATCGGGCATGCGGCAGAAAGGCCTGGGGCATACCCATCGCTGCCGCCGCCGGAAGCATCACAAACACCGTAGGCACGCTGGGGCTCGCAGTAGCGTTCGGCTACATCCCGCTCGCCGGCAAAGAGGGAGCGCTCGCCATCGCGCTCCTCCAGGGCGTGCCCGAGGCCATCGTGGCCGCGGTCGTCCTCACGCCCATAGTGCTGGCCGTCGGCAAACTCCAGCGCCGCTGGCCCGACGCCGCCCGGGCGAACCAGGCGAAGGCGAAGCGCGCGTAGCCCGCGTGGCCCTCGCAGCCGCGTTGCCCCCGCACAGCGGTCGCGTCAGAAGCAAGCGCCCCGCCGCTACCGTTGGTTCCCGGGTCCAGCCCGCAACGAAAGCGGCGGGGCGGGCCTCATGTGGTCGTCTCTTTTTCAACCTCGCACAGAGTCAGTTCGCGGATGTCGCCGACAAACGCCCGGACCTCTTGCAGCCACTCCCTGACATCATCGGCCTTGAACGTGACCAGATCCGCATAGTCCGATTTCTGACGGTTGTCAAAGAGCCTGTCATGGAGCTGACCGGCCGAGATGCCAACGAGTCCTGGCTTGACTACTTGCTGATGGAAGAGAGACCTGACACCTGTATGCTTCGGCGATGAAAGGCCCTTTGCAAGCAGCAAGGCTGATACCGCATAGAAGCAGGAAGCTTGCGCCGAGCCCGCCGACGGGGTTCCACTGCCCGAATATGTTGGCCGCAAGGGCCATGTAGCCTCTCCCCGCCGACATGTTCATGCTGAACCAGTTGAGCTGCGCAAGCGAGAGGTAGGCGCCGCCAAGCCCGGCGAGGCAACCGCTGAGGATAACCGAGAAATGCTGCACCGCATGCACGTTGATCCCGACCGTGTCGGCGGCCTCGGGGTGCTCCCCGGCCATCCTTCCCCCTGAACCCTGCCCGCTTCCCCCTGCTGCCTGCCCGCCGCTCGCTGCTGCCTGCCCGGCCCTGCGGCGGGCCAGGAGAATGCTTGCCAGCGCAGGCGCGGCGACGAACAGGATGACGATGCCCTGCACGAGGGTCATCAGGTCCGCCGGGATGCGCGCGAAAAGCTGCATGGACATGCCGCCCGACTGCAGCATCCCGAAGAGGAGCGCTGCGGGCACCACGCCCAGGACTATGCCCCACGACACCCGTGTACCGGCGATGAGCTCCGGAAGTCGTGCATCCACCGGGAGGAACGGCGTCTGGTCCACCGGACCTGGCTCTTTGAGATACGTCTTCACCAGGAACGTGGTGAGCAGCGCGCCGACGTACGAGTATAGCACCTTGACGTCGGAGTTCACGTACCTGGCGCCCGCCATGTAACCGGCGATGTTGGCGCGGAGCGCGCGGCGGTGGCGGGGAGTTGACGGGTCAGCGATCCATTCAGCGCACCATGTAGTAGAGCGACTCCACCTCCTCGTCGCTGGCCTTGTCAAGGCCGTCACGTAGTTCGCGCAGTGACTCGCCGCCGACCTCCATGTCGTAGCGGCCAAGTATTCGCCCGAACACAGCCCGTGTGGCCTGAGACTCCTTGTGCCTCGAAACGAACCCCACGATCTCCTCTATCTGCTCGTCCCTGGTACTCACAAGCATCAACTCCTGCTCAACCTGGTCTACTGCTAAGTGTGGGTTCAGAAATCACCGCCACTTTTCCAGAGTTGCCGGTGTTGCCCTCCGGGGACGGCGCGCTTGCGGCGCGCCTCGTTCGAATT
>JASEJE010000020.1 GCA_030024085.1 Bacillota bacterium
AAGCCCAGCAGGCCCGCCAGGCCCGCCAAACCTGATGGCGTTTCGTATCTGACAGAGCAAGCCTAATTGGGCCTGAGCGAACTCGCCGGCGGCAGGATGTCTGGAGGCGTCCGCCTCGTCTGGAGGATTTGCCCGGGGTTAGTAGAATCGATACATGGAGGCAGGATTGGCTCCATCCGGAGTCTGCCGACATCCGCTGGCAAAGGGGGTCGATCGGTGTGAAATGGCGATGCCAGGTGTGCGGTTACACCCACGACGGGGATCAGGCTCCGGAACGGTGCCCCAAGTGTGGTGCTCCCCGGGACAAGTTCGTTCAGATCGACGTGGATGCGGCAAACTTGATCGAGCGATCAAGAATGGGGAACGGTCTCCTGTGCAGGTTGATCTCGGCGAGCGAGGAACTCCTCGGCCTGGCCGAGGCCGGCATAAGGGACAACCTCGATCCCACCTGCGTGCAACTGTATAAGCAGCTCACTGCGAGGGCGACCGAACTCCGCCAGGCCGCGAAGGCGGAGATCGCCGCGCACATGTCGAAGGGCAAGTGGGGCTGAGAGACAGACAGCCTCGCCCTCGAGGAGCACAGACTGCACTGACCGGGCGGTAACACCGAGGACGATACTCTAGGTAGGTCGCCACAAGTTCGCGCTCCTTTTCGGCGGGTGAGTCCTGTCCGGGGTTGCCGGTGCTGCCCTCCGGGGACGGCGCGCTTGCGGCGCGCCTCGTTCGAATTTGGCGCGCGGGCTAGCCAAATTCTCGACGCCCCGTCGTGCAAGCACCGGCAACTCCAACACCGTCAGGGAAGATGGCGCAGACTTATGGCGCCATACTTAGGTTTGCCGTAGCGAACGAAGGCGAACCACGAGGTCGAACACAGGAACGCAGAGTGAGCGGGGAGCCACGTGTTTTACAACGCATGACGGAGTCCTGCCACGACACTTCGACGGCCCGACAACGGCTTCTGGGCTTCGGCAGGATCCCGGATGCCAGGTACCAGGTGCCCCGGGTCCCAATACCCGATCATCAGATTACCGGAGGTGCAAGAAGCATGCAGCTCAAAGGATCGAAAACAGAGGCCAATCTCAAGGCCGCGTTCGCTGGCGAGTCGCAGGCAAGGAACAAGTACACCTACTTCGCTTCCGTCGCCCGCAAGGAAGGCTACGAGCAGGTCGCCGCCATCTTCGAGGAGACCGCGAGCAACGAGAAAGAGCACGCGAAGTTGTGGGCGAAAGCCCTCGGCATGATTTCCGACACCGCCGCCAATCTCGAGGAAGCTGCAAGAGGCGAGCACTACGAGTGGACCGCCATGTACCGGGAATTCGCTGAGACGGCGCGCAGCGAAGGCTTTGAGGATCTCGCGAAAGCCTTCGAGGAGGTCGCCGAGGTCGAGGAGGCCCATGAGAAGCGTTATCGCGCACTTCTCCAGCGCATCCACAGCGCGACGGTTTTCCGCCGCGACCGCCCCATCAGGTGGCACTGCAGGAACTGCGGGTACATCCATGAAGGCACCGAGCCACCGGAGATATGCCCGGCCTGCGCACACCCGAGGGCGTTCTATGAGCCTCTTGCCGAGAATTACTGAGAGCTTCCGGTGAAACAGAAAAGCAAGGATGCTGATGGGAGGGACTGCGCTTTCGGGCGCGGTCCCTTCTTTGTACCTTCCCACGGCTCATGTGATCGTCCCGGGTGCGATTTTTCTGTGCGAGGGGGACAGTTTCGGCAGGAGAAGCCCCCAGAGCCGGCGAAGATATGTAACCGGCTACAGATAGCAATGCGAGCTACGATGGGCTTCTTGCATGGCTGGTAGGATGAGATATGTAACCCATTGCAGCTCGGAAACGGGGATGGGAACATCACCACGATCTACGAAGTTGCAGAGCTTGCCGGGGTGTCGGTGGCCACCGCATCTAGGGCGCTCAACAATACCGGATACGTGAGCAAAGAGGCGAGAAGCCGCGTGTTGGAGGCGGCGCGCCGGCTCAACTACCACATCAACGTTAACGCCCGCAGCCTCACCAGCGGAAAGACCTACACCATAGCCCTGGTGCTCCCCGACGTGACGAACCCGTTTTTCCCGGCGGTGGCGCGTGGTGTCGAGGATGCAGCGAGCAGAAAGGGCTACAGCGTCATCCTGTGTAACACCGACGGAAGCCCGCGAAAAGAGGCCGATTACCTCAACATGCTCAGGTCTCGGCGGGTCGATGGTATCGTCTTCACTACGTCAGAGCTTCCGGGTGCTCGGATCAGTAGCATCATAGGGGATTCCAGCGCCGTGGTGCTCGTGGACCGTGATCTCGATGAACCCTACGACATAGTGAAAACCGACAACGTCAAGGGCGGGTTCCTGGCCACGAGCCACCTGATCAGTCTCGGTCATACCCGGATCGCGGTCATATCAGGTCCCTTGAGCCTTACGACCGGCATGGAGAGGCTACAAGGTTACAGGGACGCCCTGGGTCAAGCGGGCATTCCTTTCGATGAATCGCTGGTAGTTGAAGGTGACTTCCGCCAGGAAGGGGGACGGGCCGCAATGGAGCGCCTGATCGAGCAGTGCCGCGGGAGACCGTCCGCGAAGCTCTCAGCGGTGTTTGCCTGCAACGATCTCATGGCCGTGGGAGCGCTCACCGCTCTTGAGGAGCACGAGATCGCGGTGCCGTCAGAGGTCGCGATCGTCGGCTACGATGACATAGCCCTTGCTTCTGTGACGAGGCCGCGCCTGTCTACCGTGGCTCAGCCCAAGTACGAGATGGGCGTGCTTGCGGCGGAGATGCTCCTGCGGCGAATGGCCAACCCCAACCTTCCCAGGCAGCAAGAGGTCCTCCAACCGATGCTGGTGATCCGAGACTCCACACTTGAGAGGAGATCGAGATGCGGATGAGCATAGTGGTTGTCGGCAGCTTGAACATGGACTATGTCATGCAGGTTGATGAGCTGCCCCGCCCTGGGGAAACGGTGTTTTCAACACGGTACACCACCGCTCCAGGGGGCAAGGGCGCAAACCAGGCAGCGGCGGCTGCACGTCTTGGAGCCGAAGTCAAGATGCTCGGCTGCACGGGCGACGACGCGGCCGGGCGGGCGCTTCTTGGAAGCCTCCAGGCGTTTGGGGTTGACGTTTCTGCGGTGCGGGTCGAAGCGTCGGAGCCGACTGGGTCTGCCTTCATTACCGTATCTTCCTCAGGCGCCAATACCATAGTGGTGCATCGGGGGGCGAATTTCGCGCTGACGCCAGAGCGTTGCCGAGAGTGTGAGGGCCTCATCGCGCAGGCAAACGTGCTCGTGACCCAACTTGAGATCCCGCTTGATGCCGTCGTCGCAGCCCTCGAGATAGGTCGCCGCCATCACGTGATAACGGTCCTCAACCCTGCTCCTTCTGTTCCGATCCCCGGCAATGTGCTGGAACTTGCCGATTACCTCGTCCCCAACGAAACGGAGGCCGCCTCCCTTGCCTGTCACATGGCGAAACGGGGTGCTGGCAGCGAGGCTGCTGTGGGCGCCTCTGACCTCTCCGACCCGCGACAGGCAGCCGCGGTTGCAGCCCGGCTCGCGGAAGCTACGTGCGGCACGGTCGTCATAACCCTCGGTAAGAACGGCTGTGTCTGCTCAACACCAGCGCGCATGCCATCTTCGGCTAACGTGAACGCCAGTGGGCGGGCGGAGAAACGTGGTGTCGTCGGAGCACGCGTGGCAAACGACGAATCCCCTGGAAGGCAGCGAAACCTTGCGATACCAGCGTTTAAGGTGAGGGCAGTCGATACCACGGCGGCCGGGGATGCCTTCGTAGGCGCGCTGGCCTATAGACTGGACCGCGCACGTGCTGCAAGTGGCACCGGCCTTCATCGATTCGATCTCGAGGAAGCCCTGCGTTTTGCGTCGGCCGCCGGGGCCCTCGCCACCACGAAGGTCGGGGCTCAGCCGTCCCTGCCGACGTTTCATGAGGTTGCCGAGTTCATGAGAGCGTGCACCAATGAGAGCGAGCAACGGGGGTAGGGTCTTGTGAGCAACAACAGCCTGCGTGCAGGCGGACTACGGCAAAGCCGCGCCAGGTTACAGCAAGACAGCAAGGCCAACCAGCCCATTCTAGAAATGGTCGGCATCACCAAGCGTTTCCCTGGGGTTCTCGCCCTCGACTCGGTGGACTTCCGGCTCATGCGGGGCGAGGTTCACGCGATCGTCGGCGAAAACGGAGCGGGCAAATCCACACTCATAAAGATCCTCGCCGGCGCTCACCAGAGGGACGCGGGCACCGTGTACCTCGACGGGCGGCCGGTGAGCATATCGTCCCCCGCCGACGCTGCGCGCCTCGGCATCAGCGTGATATACCAGGAATTCACGCTCGTCCCGGCGATGACCGTGGCAGAGAACATACTGCTTTCGGACCTACCTGTGCGTCGGGGCGGGATGCTCGACAAGCGCGCCATCGTTTCCTGCGCAAAAGACGTGCTCGACGACCTGGGCGTCGACATCCCTGTGACTGCAACCGTCAGGTCGCTACGGGTGGCAGAACAACAGATAGTGGAGATAGCCAAGGCCCTGTCGCGCAAGGCCAGGATCATTGTGATGGATGAACCTACCGCCGCGCTAAGCGAGATGGAGGTCGCCCGGCTGTTCTCCATCATCCACTCCATGGTCGAGCAGGGCGTTTCCATCATCTACATATCCCATAAGCTCGATGAAGTGTTCAGGATAGCCGATACCATCACCGTCCTCAGGGACGGCCGGAGGGTCTCGACCACGCCTACTTCCCTTCTCACGCTCACGAAGGAACGGATCGTCCACGAGATGGTCGGGAGAGACCTCGGAAACATGTTCCCAAAGGAGGAGGTCGCTCCAGGCGACGTAGTGCTCGAGGTGAAGAATCTGCGCCTACCAGGGGGGCCGTCTCCCATCTCGTTCAGCGTCAGGGCTGGCGAGATAGTCGGGGTAGTCGGCCTGATGGGCGCGGGGCAAATCAGATTGGCAAGGGCGCTCTTCGGTCTGGAGCGGATCGCCGGGGGCGAGGTGAAGATCAGGGGAAAGGCTGCTGACCTGCGGTCGCCGCTTTCTGCGGTGCATGCGGGTATCGGGTTGGTGACGGAGAACCGCAAGGAAGAAGGCCTCGTGCTGCCGCTATCGGTCGCCAGGAACATCACGCTTGGCAGCCTTGACCATGTGTCAACGCTGGGCGTGGTGTCGCAGAGGAAAGAAAGGGCCGTAGTGGATGAGAAAGTGGCCGAGCTCGGCATCAAGACCCCGTCGATTCGCCAGCTCGTGCGCAACCTGTCCGGAGGGAACCAGCAGAAGGTCGTCCTGGCGAAGTGGCTTACTGTCGATCCGGACGTCATAGTCCTCTGCGAGCCTACGCGCGGGATCGATGTCGGCGCGAAGGTGGAGATATACAGGTTGATGGGGCTCATGGCGTGGCAGGGTAAGGCCATTCTCCTGATCTCATCGGAAGTGCCCGAAGTGGTCGCCATGAGCGATAGGGTCCTGGTCATGCACTCCGGCAGCGTCGTATGCGATCTCCCCAGGGAAGAAGTCTCGCAGGAGTCAGTCATGCAGTACGCGACAGGAGGGAACGCCCTTGGGTCGCACATCGTTAGCTGAAATCGTCAAACGGTTCGGGATGGCTTTAATGCTGATAGCCATCATTGCCGTAGTGTCAGTGCTCAACCCCAGGTTCTTCAGCGTCTCCAACTTCCTCATAATCATGCGCCAGGTTGCGATCAACGGCACCCTGGCTGCTGGCATGACCATGGTCATCATTTCGGGAGGCATCGATCTCTCCGTCGGCGGAAATGTGGCCTTCGCGGGGTGTCTCGCAGCAGGAGCCTTGCGTGCGACCTCCAGCCCGGTGCTAGCGATCCTCGCTGGGCTGGCGGTCGGCGTGGCGGTGGGGCTCGTCAACGGGCTGTTCGTCGCCTACCCGAAGATGCCCCCGTTCATCGTCACGCTGGCAACTCTGGCTCTGTGCCGCGGGCTGACTCTGGTCTACACAGGCGGCCGCCCACTCCTGGTCGATTCGAGGGTATTCGACTTCCTGGGAGGCGGCTTCGTATGGGGAATCCCGTTCCCAGTGTTGATCATGGTGGGGATCTACGCTCTCGTTTACTTCCTCACGAACAACACCAAATTCGGCAGGATGGTCTATGCTATCGGCGGAAACGAGCAGGCCTGCCGCCTCTCTGGTATCAATGTGGAGAAGTTCAAAACGGCAGTGTACACGCTCAGCGGCCTCACTGCCGGCATTGCCGCGGTCATCCTTACGGCCCGTCTCATGTCTGCGCAGCCCACGGCAGGCGCCGGGTATGAGCTCGACGCCATTGCCGCTGTCATTCTCGGAGGGACCAGCCTGTCCGGTGGAGAGGGAGGGATAACCGGAACGGTGATCGGCGCGTTCATCATAGGGGTTTTGGCCAACGGCCTTAACCTCCTGAACGTCTCCCCGTTCTACCAGGAGGTGGCAAAGGGACTCGTGATCCTGGCGGCAGTGCTCATGGATAAGCTTATCCACACCACTGCCACCCAAGTTGAGGGTGTGCCCTTGGTGGGCGAACGTGTGGACGCACACCAGAAACAGTAATGGCAACGACCGGTCGATAACCGAGGATCAGCCGAGAACGAGGGGCCGGCCCGTAACCAGCAAGAATTCAGCCGGTAGGCGCGTGGAGGTCGAGGTACGTTGAAAAAGTCCGGAATCATCAATCCATGCCTGTGCGAGGCCATTGCCAGCCTTGGACATACCGATTCGCTGACAATATGCGACGCAGGGCTGCCCATTCCAGCAGGTGTGAAGCGGATCGACGTTACTGTCTCCAGAGGTGTGCCCACGTTCGCGCAAGTTCTGTCAGCGATCGCACTAGAGCTCGAGGTCGAGCGGGCCGTGATGGCGGAGGAAGCCGTGAGTGAGAACCCTGAGGTCGTGGAGTTGGTCCGAAGCACGTATCCTGGGGTCACAGTCGAGTTCGTCCCCCATGAGCGTTTCAAGAAGCTGGTCGAGCAGAGTAAAGCGGTGGTGCGGACGGCGGAGTTCAAGCCCTTTTCCAACGTGCTCCTCTACTCAGGGGTTGCGGGGCTGTTCGAGAGATCCGCCGGATAGCCGACAGCAAAGAGGAGGTGGTAAACCGAGGACTCTAAGTGTGAGTTCAGAAATCCGTGCCGGTTTGGGAGAGGATTCCGGGTTGCCGGTGCTTGCACGACGGGGCGTCGAGAATTTGGCTAGCCTTAAGCGCCAAATTCGAACGAGGCTCACCGCACGCGCCGTCCCTGGAGGGCAGTACCGGCAACCCTGGAAAAGTGGCGGTGATTTCTGAACCCACACTTAGTGGGATTCCAACAAGGTGTTGCCCGGTGTCACAGATGTCGTCAGTGTCTCGGTGCCGTGCTCCCAAATCTTACGCGAAAGGCAGGTCAGTCACATGAAGGCGTCTAGAATCCTTGTGGCCATTCTGTGTGTAGCCCTTTTCGCAACCCTGACAGGCTTTACGGCAGCGGCGACGAAACCGAAGGCAGGTCTTGCCATATCTACGCTCAACAACCCGTTCTTCGTGGACCTCAGAGACGGGGCGCTCGAGGCAGCCGCCAAGGTTGGAATGGAGGTCAACGTGGCGGACGCCCAGAATGACCCCAACAAGCAGCTCAGCCAGGTCGAGAACTTCATCCAGGAACGCGTTGATATAATCCTGGTCAACCCGTGCGACTCTGCGGCTATCGTGCCCGCGATAAAATCGGCCAACGCCGCCAAGATACCCGTGATCACGGTGGATAGGGGAGCCGACGGCGGCAATGTGGTATGCCACATCGCGTCCGACAACGTCGAAGGCGGGCGGATGGCCGCCGAGTACCTCGCGAAGCTCCTCAACTACAAGGGCAGGGTCGTGGAGCTCGAAGGCATACCCGGAACCTCGGCCGCGAGGGACAGGGGCAAGGGCTTCAACGAGATCATCAAGAAGTACCCCAACATCCAGGTGGTGGCGAGGCAAGAAGCCGGGTTCGACAGGGCCAGGGGCATGACTGTCATGGAAAACATCCTCCAGGCGCAACCCGCCATCGACGGGCTCTTCTGCCACAACGACGAGATGGCTCTTGGCGCCCTGCGCGCCATCGAGGCCGCCGGCCGTCTCTCGGCCGTCAAGATCGTTGGGTTCGATGCGACCGACGATGCCGTGAAGGCCGTGAAGGAAGGCAAGATGGCAGCCACGGTCGCCCAGAAGCCGCGAACCATGGGAGCCATCGCAGTAGAGACGGCCAGGAAGGTGCTTGACGGTGCAAGCGTTAACGAGTTCATACCTGTCCCGCTCGAGCTTGTCACGAAATAGCCTGTAGGCGAGGCTTGACCTGACGTTGGATGACCAGAGGTGGGGCGGGGCCGCAACCCCCGCCTCGCCGTACGTAGAGGAAGCAGGTACGGCATGACATCGGAACATGACGCCGACAGCAATGCAAGGCCTGTAATCCTCGATTGCGGCCCGGGCCATGACGATGCCCCGGCGATCCCACTCGCGGCGGCGTCGCCGGAACTGAAGATACTCGGGATCACCACAGTGTGTGGCAACACCGCACTCGGCGACTCCGCCACGAACACCCTGCGCCTGGTGAGTTTCGCAGGCCCGGACCCATGATCGGTTGCGAGAGGCGCGGCGAGGCCCCTCGGCCCCTCCTTGCCAGGCTGCGCGCAGGGTGAGGAGCCGGCCCCGTCAACCCGCGATGAGAGTAACCAGGCCATTCCCTGGCAACATTATTGGCGTTGGGGGGAATGGCCATGAAGCGCATCTATAAGCATGTCTGCACATTCTTCAGGGTCTTCAAGTTCTGGGCTGGCGCGACGCGTGCCTCTTTCGCGTCGGCGAGCATGGTCCCGGTGGTGCTCGGCGGCGCCGTCGCGGCCGCCCACGGCGCCTTTGCCGTGGGGCCGTTCCTGTTGAGTGCCGTTGGAGTGCTCGCCCTGCACCTTGCGGCGAACCTCGTCAACGACTACTACGACTATACGAGCGGCGCGGACGTGATCCGCGACAGCCACACGCCTCTTTATGGCGGCGGGACGATCCTCGTTGACGGAACGCTGATCCCGCGGCAGGTGTCGCGGGCATACAGGTTCCTCTACGCGGCGGCGCTCCTCGCAGGGATCGCCCTCGCAGCAATGCGCGGCGCTGGCGGTGCTGGCGTGCTCGCCTTTGGCTTTGCAGGCTCTCTATGCGGGTACTTTTATACCGCGCCGCCCCTCCGCCTCTCCTACGTGGGGCTCGGCGAGGCCACGATAGGGCTATGCTTCGGGCCGCTCACCGTGGCTGGCGTCTACTTCGTGCAAACCGGCAGGCTTGGCGCGGAGGCCATGGAGGCTCTGGTCGCTTCACTCCCAGTGGGCCTCCTTGTGGCTGCCATAGTATTCGTCAACGAGTTCCCTGACCGCGCGTCCGACGGCGCTGCCGGCAAGCGCACAGTCGTGGTGCGCCTCCCCCTGCGCGCGGCCCTCGCCTGCTACGCCGCGCTCGTGCTGGCGCCGTTCGCCGTCATCGCCAGCGCCATCCAGCTCGGGCTACTCCCGCACGGCGCCGCTCTCGCGTTTCTCGGCCTGCCCCTCGCCGTGCTGGGCATCAGGAACCTGCGCGCCGCCTATGCCACTTCGGGTACGCGGCGTGCCGGTGCAGGCGCCAGCGCCCCAGGCGCCCACGAGTCCTCCACCGCCTGTACCGCGTACGTTACGTCCCGCCAGGTGGTAGCCAGCATCTCAACTATCCTGCTACACCTCGCGGTGGGCCTGCTCCTCTCGCTGGCTTTCGTCGTGCAGTTGTTTAGCTGAGGCGCCCGTGCATCGTCGGTACCCCAGGCCGCTCGCCTGCTCGCTGGCTTGCCCTGGGCCGGAGGGAGATCACCAGATCGGCATCCAGGGCGCGAACCAGCTTCTTTAGGCTGTTGTTCTGGCTGCAGGCTATGAGCGAACGCACGAGACAGGTTCAGAGACCGACGATGGCCGCGACTCTGTCTGCGTATTCCTGCGCCCTGCGAGCGGCGGCGCCCTCGGTGACGGCCTCAGAGTAAACGTGGATGAACGGCTCCGCCGGGTCGGGGAGCACCAGCAGCCACCCGTCATCGAAGAAGAGGCGCAGGCCGTCGATGAACTCCCGCCGCATGTCGCCCGTTTCCTCGGCGAGCACGCGCATGACCCGCCCCTTGTGTTCCCACGGACAAGGCACCGACCGGCGCTCCATGGGCGGGATGGCGAGGCTGTCCACGACGTGCGACAGCTTCACGTCCTGCCTTGCGAGGAACTCGAAGACCTTCGCCAGCGAGAACATGGCATCGAAAGCCGGCTGGAACCTGGGGAAGACGAACCCGCCCTCGGTATCGCCTGCAAACAGGATGTCCTGGCCGGCCTTGGAGGCGAACTCCATGAGCGACCGCGCGTCCTGCCTCGTGCGCACTATCCTCGCGCCGTTCTCCGCGGCGATCCGGTCCACGCCACCTGTGGCGGCCACGGTCACAGCCACGACCGGCCCCCCGTCCCCGTCCCCGCTCCCACTCCCGCTCCCATTCCCACTCTCACTCTCACTCTCACTCCCACTCCCGGTGGGGGATGCAAGAGCAAATCTGGACGCGCCGGAGGAGGCGGAGCTGGGGCCGAAGGCAAGGGCCCGGGCGCCGGCCGGACCGGCGGCTGCGGCATCGAGTGCAAAGTACCCCGTCGCGTCACGTATCGCAAGCCACGCCACGGTCGCTAGCAGCGTGTTGCCCTCCACGACCCGTCCTGACTCATCCACGAGGGCCAGGCGCTCACCGTCGCTTTCCACCAGTACCCCCACGTCAGCCTTGAGCGTGCTCACGGTCTCCGACAGCTTCTTGAGATGCGCCGCCCGGTCGTCGCGGGTTTTCGGGGCGCGTGAGTGGTCAGGGTACGCGTTCAGGGCAACCATCTCACATCCCAGCCGCCCGAAGATGCTCGGCAGGAACATCGACAGCCTGCTATACGCGTAGTCCACCACCACGCTCAGGTGAAAGTCTGCGACAACCCTGGCATCCACGTAGTTGAAAAACGACTCCGTATAGGGCTCCAGCACGCGGCCGGGGAACTCCAGCTTCCCCACCTCGTCCGCGTCTGTGCGACGGAAGTCCTCCCGGAAGAAGATGTTCTCGATCTTGCGCTCGTGTGCCCTGGGCAGGTTTATGCCCTGCCTGTTGAAAATCTCGATGAGCGTGAGCCTCGGGTTGTCCGGAGACACCCGGATGTGCACCCCGCCATCCACGCCAAGGGTCTTGATGTTGTAGCGGCTGACTGGGAGGGGCGTGGAGCGCAAGTCGAAGATGTTGACGCCCACCGTCATCAGGCCGCAGATGATGGACCGGAGGATCATCCTGGACGCCGGGTGGTCGTCGCGGCTGGTGGTGACCGTCGCCCCCTTGCCGATCGAGCTGCCGAACGATGCCCCGAGCTTCATGGCAAACTCAGGCGTGAGCTCGATGTTTGTAAGGCCCGTCACACCCCTGTCCTTGAAGATGGACCCTGGCCACTTCGTGCCCCAGATGAGGCTCATGGTCACGCGCGACCCGGGCTCGATGACTTTATTCGGCCAGACCTTGATCTGTGGCTGGAGTATGGCGCCCTGTTCGATCCTGCACCTGTCGCCAACCACCACGCCCTCGTGGCACGTGACGAAGTCCTTGATGATGGCGTGCTGGCCGATGACGGCGCCCCGTATCTCGGTACCTTTGCCCACGAAGGTGTCCTGCCACAGGGTGCTCCGCTGGATCACCGCGTCTTTCTCGATTATGCAGTTGTCGCCCATGAACGTGTACTCGAAGCAGCCCGCGCCAGGGTTTATCCGGCAGTTGCGGCCTATGACGAGCGGGCCCGACAAGCGGCTGTCAGGGGCGATATCCGTGCCCTCGCCGACCCAGATGTCGGCTCCGATCTTGTTGCCCGGGATCTCCAGCTTCACCTTGCCCGTCACGGCGTCCACCTGGGCCTGCCTGTATTGCTGGATGTTGCCCACGTCGCACCAGTACCCCGACGCCACATGCGCATACAGCCTCTTACCGTCGCGCAGAAGTGCCGGGAACACGTCCTGGCTGAAATCGGTGGACTTTCCCGGGTCTATGTAGTCGAGCACCTCGGGCTCGAGGATGTAAATCCCCGTGTTGACGGTGTCGCTGAATACCTCGCCCCAGCTCGGCTTCTCGAGGAACCTGCGTATCCTGCCCTCGTCATCGGTGACGACGATGCCGTACTCGAGCGGGTTATCCACCCGCGTGGTGACTATGGTGGCAACGGCCGACCTCGTTTCGTGGAACCTCACGGCCTCATCGAGGTCGATGTCGGTGAGGGCATCCCCGCTTATCACGAGCACACGCTCCCGGCCGAACACCTCGGCGGCCTTCTTCACGCTGCCGGCCGTGCCCAGGGGCACGTCCTCCACCGAGTAGGACAGGTGCAGGCCCAGCTCGGCCCCGTCCCCGAAGAAGCTCTCGATCTCGTCGGCGAGATAGTACAGCGTGACCGCTATGTCGGTAATTCCGTGGCGCTTCAGAAGCTCGAAGATGTGCTGGATGATGGGCTTATTGACCACGGGCACCATCGGCTTCGGACGGTTGCACGTGAGCGGACGCAGCCTGGTTCCCTCTCCACCTGCCATGACCACCGCTTTCATGCTAAGCCCCCCACTCGCGATGCCGACTCTCTCCTTTCACCTCTTACACAAAGGACTTTTGCCGGACAGGATCGAGAAGTCGAGCCATGGGAACGGGTCGTCGAGTTCGCTCACCGTGACAAGGTAGCGCCTGCCTTCCTCGCAAGCCTTCTCGTCCAGCCCAGCCCCAAGGAGATGCTCGGCGTAATCCATGAGCCTATCGAACCTTTCGGCATGCTCTCTGAAGCGCTTTGCCCCATACTCCGTCGCCTGACGCTCCGTCACGAGGAACGGCCAGTCGCTCGACATGAGCAGGAAGAACTCGCGGAGCGCCTGGGCCTCCACACCTTCGAGAAGGCCGGCGCATGGCGACGGCGCACCGCCTGGGCTGCCTGCAGCACCCGCAGTGCCTCCAGAGCTTGCGATGCCGGAAGGGCGGGAAGAGCCGGAAAGGCCCGCGGGGCGGGCAAGGCTTGCAACGCCCGTCGCACCCGCCGCGGCCGGGATGCCCTCAACCTCCCCCGTCTCTTCCTGGCCTTCCGCGCCCCCACGGTCGTGCCGACCCGGGGGACACAGCGCAGCAAGCCGCTTCACACGCGCCTCGGCTGCATGGATCATCTCCCACATCCAGGCCGTGTTGTCGTTGAGCCAGACGTCGTGCCTGCCACCACGTCCCCACGACGACTCCGGGACGTCCATGGCATCCTCCGGCGGGTGCTCGTCGAGCACCTGGCCTGCAGACTTCACCGCCACGGCGGTGCTCCCTGAGAACCCCTCGAGGACCGCGCCGAGCCAATCGACGCCTTCATACCACCAGTGCCCGAAAAGCTCGGTGTCATAGGGAGCCACGACCACACCGTGCTCACCGGTGCTCGCCCACCAGTCGGCCACGAGCTCGTGGACGAGCCCTACAAAGTGGGCGGCGTGCTCTCTGAGCCTGGATGATGCGGCGGCCGCGTCATAGAGCTCCTTCGCGCCAAGGTCGGTGTCCCTGGACGTGACCCGCCAGTACTGAAGCCCTGAGACGTCGTCCTTCCTGTGGAATTCGCGGTATAGCCCGTCGCCGGGGTAACCAAGCCAGGAGGACCACACCTGGGTCGTCACGCGTTCGTTCCGCCCGAAGCAGGCCACTCTCGACCCGCCCACGAGGTAAGGCCTGAAGGTCGTCCGTGCCGGCGCGTTCGGGCTGGCGCCGCGCGGCCCTGAGCCGCCGTCCGCACCACTGGACCCCGCCTCGCGCCCTGACGCGGCGGGCCATGGCGCGGGGTGTGCCGCGGCCCCCGCCGCGCCCGTGTCGCCTGTGCCCTCCTCCTTCGGCCGTCCGCCGCCGCCGCCGCTCGCTATCCCGATGGGCTCGCCACCCTCCACGGCATGCCTGTCAACGAAGAAGTACTCAAGGCCAAGAGCCTGCAGGTATTCCTCCAGGCCCGGCCTGTATGCGCATTCCGGCAGCCAGATCCCTCTCGGCGCCCGTCCGAACCGTCTGACATAGCTCTCGCACCCAGCGGCAAGCTGCGCCCGGATGGATGTATCTTCCTTCAGGAGCGGCAGATACGCGTGGGTGGCCGCGGATGTGATGATCTCGACGACCCCGCGCTCCTGCAGCGCGCCGAACGCCCCCGCGATGTCCCGCCCATACTCGCTGCGGAAAGCGTTTATGGCCCGGCCGTATCTCTCGCAATACGCCGCCGCCTGCCGCTCGCGCACGCTATCGCCTGCAAGCCTGAACCGCCCGCGGTCGTCTTCGGCCCGCGCAAGGTGGGCCTCCGCCCATGTCAGAAAACCCTCCCGCATATACTCATCGTCGAGCTGGTCGAGGAGGATCGGGGTGATGCCAATGGTCACACTTACGGGAGGTTTACGCGTCGCGGGGGTCCCCCTGCCGACCTGAGACTGGGCTTGGGCCTGGGCCTCGTACCGGGACTGGGACTGGGACCGGGATTGGGACCGGCTCCCGGGAACCTGGTTCGCGACGGCCCTGAGGAGTTCCAGAAGCGGGATGTACGACTCCAGCATGGCCTCGTAGAGCCATTCCTCTCCGAAAGGCCACATGCCGGCCTTACGGCAGTAAGGTATATGGCTATGGAAGACGAACACGCAAGACCCACTGGGCCCGGCGTTGCCTGCGCCGGCATGCCCTTCACCACGCACTTCGCTGGACACCTGTCGCGCGCAGCATCACGTGCCACGTCCGGCCGGTCCGCACACCACAAACCACAACCTGAGCGCAAGCCTGGGGATGACCGCATGGCAAATCGATGCGAGCCTGCGAACCCACGCTCAAGCCGTCCGCGCCGGCAGGAATGGCACGCGAGGCCCCGCTCCCCCCTTTCGCTCTTTCACTCGTCGTCCCGTTCACAAGTTCATTGTTCTGTGAACCCGGATGCCCACATTCATCCGGGGATCCGGGCCGCAGTCCGGTCGCAGCAACATGAGATGCGCCTCGCCGGCGGTTTCGGTGGTTTCCCCGTAGCTCTTTTCGCACCGCCGTCCGCCCGCCGCCGATCCACGGCCCGCTCGCCGCCCGCCCGCCTGCCTGCCTACCAGGACACGTGCGATGACTCATCGACCACACGCTGATACACAGACCGGGTCGAGGACGCCACCGAATCCCAGGCGTACCTGGAAAGCACCTCCTCGCGACCGCGTTGCGAGATGAAGCTTCGAAAACCCGGGTCGGAGAGCACCCTCTTGATCCCCCATGCCAGCGAGTCCGCGCTGCCCGAATACACTTTGACCCCTGTCTCGTCGTGCCTCACGACCTCCGCAAGCCCGCCGGTGTCTGACGCAACGACGGGCGTCCCTCTCACCATCGCCTCGAGGGCGACGATGCCGAAGGGCTCATACAGGCTGGGAAACACTGCCACGTCTGCAGCGGCGTAGAGCGCGTCGCGCTCCTGGTCGCTTATGCGTCCAGCAAAGCGCACGGCGCCGCCGAGACCCATGCTCTCCGCCTTCCCCCGCAAGACGCTCGCGTAATACCCATCCCCCGCGATGACGAACCGCGTGTTCGGCATCTCCGCGAGCACCTGCGGGGCCGCATCGAGCAGCACGTGAACGCCCTTCTCGTATACGAGCCTGCCCACGTAGAACACCACTCGGTCTTCGGGACGGGCGTAGCGCAGCCTCGTGTCGCGGATGAACTGCGGGTCTGGAGATGCGCCGGGGTCAACGCCGTTCGGAATGACGTCGATCTTGTCTGCAGGCAAGGAGAATATCCTCTTCAGCTCGTCTGCCATGTAGTGGCTGCAGCATATGACCCGCCATGCCTCGAAGGTGATCATCCACTCGACCTCATGAATATATTTCTGAAGGTCCGAATGGATGCCTCTGTTTCTGCCGTACTCGGTGGAGTGGACCGTAACGACAAGAGGTACGTGCAGCGCGTGTTTCAGGGACTTCGCCGCGAATGCCACGAGCCAGTCGTGGGCGTGAAGAACGTCATACCTCGGCCGACCCCGAACCTCCAGCACCGTGCGGCTGGTGAGGCCGAAGTTCGCTTCCATGACGGTGTGAAGGAAGCTTCCGCCGCCCCCGCCATAGGGGTCTGCGGTCGCCTGGATGGTGGAGCGCGCGACCCTTGAGACCTTTACGCCGTCCTGAACCGACGATGCCGCGTCGCCACCGGAACTTGCGCAAACGACGTGGATTTCGTCCTTCTGTTTGACGAGCGACCGCGCGAGCCCGGCAACCGCCGCGCCGAGCCCGCCGACGACTTCCGGCGGATACTCATACGAAAGCATCAGAACGCGCATTGGGATCCGCCCCCCTGTATTACCATGGTTCGACAGATCGTTCCGCGTATCCTTCCGCCCTGCAAGATTCACAGGCCCAAAGGAATCTGCGCCCCGATGTAGTAAACAATACGCGAATGGAGGCGGTGCCCGCTCGCCCGGCGCACGGCAGCGACGGCCGCGCAGAGGCACGGAAGCGCAGAGGCGCGGAGACGCGGAGACGCGGAGACGCGGACACCCAATCGAATCTGGGGGGTTCGGTGCATGGATCTCATGGATGCAATCAAGGAACGACGCAGCGTGCGGGCATATCAGGACAGAGACGTGGCCGCAGACAAACTCGAGAGGGTGCTCGAGGCCGCCAGGCTCGCGCCGTCCGCGAGCAATCGTCAGATGTGGAAGTTCGTCGTGGTGCGCGATCCTGACAGGCGCCGACTGCTGGCGGAGGCAGCGAACGGCCAATCGTTCGTTGCGCAGGCGCCCGTAGTGATAGCCGGGGTTGCGCTCCGCACGGGTCACGTCATGAGTTGCGAGGTCCCGAGCTACGCTGTGGACCTTTCCATAGCCATGGAGCACATCGCGCTGGCCGCGGCAGCCGAGGGTCTCGGCACGTGCTGGATCGGAGCGTTCTCACAGCCTAAGGCCAGGGAGATCCTGGGGGTGCCGGACCACTATAAGATCGTCGCACTCATGCCCCTCGGGTATCCGGCGGACAGCCCCAGGCCGAAAGTGAGAAAGCCGCTGGACGACATCGTGTGCTACGAGGGGTTCTCAGAGTGACCTGGATCGGCACCCGAGGACCGCGAGGAACCCGATGGACCAGACGGGCCGGACGGATCGGCGGGACCGGATGGACCGCCGAAACCTACGCGGTACGCGCGACGAGACACACGAGGCAGAGCGGCCCATACGCGGGCGGATTGGGAGGCGGCCGGGCACAATGACAGGCAAGGAGAAAGAAACCCGCAAGAAGCGTGGCAACAACAGCAGAATACCCAGGAGGACTCCATGGTCCATCGAGGAAGTCCGGGGAATGCCCAATGACAAGATCCTCGCGACTCTCCACGGGCTCGGCATCTCCATTTCCATGGACGACTTCCGCGAGCAGGTAAAGGAGTTCTGCTCGGCGGAAGACCTGAGCGAACGCTGGTTTGAGACGTACCACGCTACAGCCACCGGGTGGGACGAGGACTTTCCGTGGTACGCAGCCTGGGTGCTGTGGGAGCGGCTCGATGGCGACACCATCCCCTATGAAAGCATCAGCGACCTCATGGGGGAGGAGTTTCCCTTCGGCGTCGGCGAGGACGGAGAGGGCGTCCTTCTAGTGGACGTCCCGGGGTTCTCCGACGAAGACTACGACGATTCTGTGTTCGAGGATGAGGACGGGTCGGATGAGGACTACGAGGACGAATACGAAGACCCGGACGAGAATGATGAGGATGAGGACGAGGATGAGGACGAGGACGAGGACGAGGGTGAGGGTGAGGAGGACGACCTCCCTGGGGATCTCGGATTCCTCGGGTCGTCTGCAGACATCTCCGTATGCTGGATGCAGCTTCGGGCGTGGGACTACATAAAGGCCCTTTTCTCGGGCAAAGCCACGTCCATCGAGGAGGCCATGGAGATCTGCCCCACCGCCTCGTCGCTCGGGGAATGGTGCCTGGATCTTGCAGACACGCTGGGCTTTGAGGCCGCCTCCAGCCCGGTCCTGGCGCGCGAAAGGCTGCGCTTCACGAGGGAGTTCTGCGAGGTGTTCCCCGAAAGCGACGAGGAGTATATCCAGGCCATGCGGTGGGCGGAGGCTGAGACGCTATTCCTGCTCGACCGCGTCGCGGAGGGCGATGAGGTTTACAGGACCGTCGCTCAACAGTGGCCTGACTCGACGTGGGCCTTCATTCACTGGGGCGACGCATACGCGGACAAGGCTGAAGGGCGCCTCGAGTACGCGGCGAGGGCGCGGGAGATCTTCAACGCCGCGCTCCAGCATGCCGACGCTGACGAGGCGGAGATCATCCGCGACCGGCTGAAGGATCTCGGCGGGGCGTAAGCTACCCGGAAAGGGGGCAGGGCAGTGCAGGCACTTTTCCTTGTACTGAACAAAACCGATCAGTTGAACCATGTTCTCAAGACCCTCTATGATTGCGGGGTGCGTGGCGCAACGATCATGAACAGCACCGGAATGGGTAGACAGCTCTCCCGGCAGATACCGATCTTCGCAACTCTGGGGTACCTGGCTGACGAGGACCGCCCGTACAATTACACAATCTTCGCAATCATGAAGGACGAAAAGGTGGTGCACGTAATCAACGCGCTCAACGCCCTTCTCGGCGACCTCTCGCGCCCCGGCACCGGCATAGTCTTCACGGTGCCCGTCGGAACGGTGGTGGGCCTTGCGCCGGAAGACGCCCTCGGCAGGCCCGGGAGTAGTGACAACCGAACGGATGGCCGTCGGGACAACGAGTGAATAGGTCGGAGGCGCCTGCAGCCAGGCCGTGGTCGTGAGGAGAGACGCAATGGACATGAACATCGTGTTGAGCGGCGGGTTTCTTCTACTCGTGGGACTTGCCGCAGGAAAGCTCGCCAACTTGCTGAAATTCCCAGCCGTGACAGGGTATCTCGTGGCCGGCATCGTGGTCGGTCCGCCAGTGCTCAATCTGCTTACACATGACCTTCTTCGGGCGTCGATATGGATCAGCCATGGCGCGCTGGCCCTCATCGCGTTCAGCATAGGTTCGGAGTTCACCATCGACAACATCAGACGGCTGGGGACCCGGGTGCTGGTCATCGCAACGCTGGAGGCGCTGGGAGGCGCAACGGCTGTTTTTCTCGCGACACGGTTCGGTTTCCACAGACCGACGCCGGAGGCCCTTCTCTTTGGTGCCATAGCAGCCGCTACAGCGCCCGCCGCAACGATAATGGTGATCCGGGAGCTGAGAGCGAGGGGACCCATGACAGACACTTTGCTTGCCGTAGTGGCTATCGACGACCCCATCTGCGTCATGATCTTCGGCGTGGCGTCGGGAATCGCCACCATGCTCATTGGCGACGGATCGCTATCCCTCGGATTAATGATCCTGCGGCCGATCGCGGAGATACTGAGCGCGCTCGGCATGGGCATCGCTGCCGGGATTCTCGCGGTGCGGTTCATGACGAAGATGCGCGATCGATCCGAGACTCAGGTCCTCATGCTCGGCACCATCCTTGGCACGGCCGGCCTGGCGATCGCGGCAGGGCTGTCGCCGCTCCTCGCCTGCATGGCCCTTGGATCGACCGTAGGCAACCTTTCGCGCCGGTCGGATGCCCTCTTCGCCGCTGTGAGGGCGCTGGATACTCCTGTGTACGTCGTGTTCTTCGTGCTTTCGGGAGCAGGTCTGCATGTCGAACTCCTCCGGAGCGTCGGATTGCTTGGCATAGGTTACGTCGTGTTCCGCGTCGCCGGTAAGATCGCGGGCGCTGCGGCCGGGGGCGTTCTCACCAGGGCCCCCGCTGTCGTGCGAAAGTACCTCGGGTTCGGCCTGGTGCCGCAGGCCGGCGTGGCGCTGGGCCTCAGCCTCCTGGTGAAACAGCAGTTTCCCGGGCTCGGCGACATGATATCGACGACCATCGTGGCGTCAACCGTCATCTACGAGCTCATAGGTCCCGTATTCTCCAAGATGGGGATCGCGCTGGCGGGCGAAGCCGGCGCTGCTGCAGATGAAAGCGTTTAGTCCGGCACCAGGGGTTCAGCAGGTGCCACCGGGAATAGGGTCGAATACTATTGGTAGTGAAGGGAGTGATCCGGCGCTACTTCATCGTGCTGGATCGTGCTGCACCGCGCCGCATCGTGCCGCCACATGACAAGTACCGTGGAGAGCCGCCAAGCCTGGGGGAGCGGGAGTCATGACGCGTCGTGCTCGCGGGGCAGAGCATCGAACGGCGCGGCTTGAAAGACGGTCGAGGGCAACGTGAAGCAAGCTGCTGGGCCCATCCGGTCGAAGACCCCGGTTAGCGAACATTGAGAGACTCCGGCAATAGCCGTCGCTGCATGCGGCCGTATGCGCCTGCAGATACACGGACTGGGGAGGCGTGTATATGTATGCCGTGTCGTCACTCAAGGTGCTGGCCAATGTGCTGACCCTCTCGAGAGGCGTCATCGCTATTCTTCTCCTGCGCGCGCGCGATTTCGAGGATCCCGCCACCGTGGTCCGCTTTGTTGTGCTTCTCACCCTGCTCGGGTGGACAACCGACGTTTTCGACGGCAACCTGGCACGGGCTTCCCGACACACTGGAGGCCGAATCTCATCAGCCGACTTTCCCATGGACATATTGATGATGTGGAGCGCGGGATACGTGTTCGCCCGCACCGGGCTCATCCCGCACGCTCTGTACGTCGGCTACTCCGTGCTCATGGTAGTGGTTGCCCTGCTCTCGCGGTTCAACAGGGCAATGGTCCTCGGGTTCTGTGCGCCTCTGGCAGGCCTGCCTCTCGTGGTGAGCTACGTGTATTCGCCCCGCTACTTCATGTTCTTCGTGCTCTGGATCGGCGTTGTGCTCATAGCAGACTGGAAGCGGTTCACCCAGGTCGTCGACTCGTTCGTGGATGCGCTGCCAGACCCGCAAAGGCGCATCATCAGAGGCATACTGGGACGTCTCGGGTCTCATCATACCGGGTTCTCGGGGTAACCGAGGCGCTGGTGTGGCCCCAGGCTCCCAGCACGGCCTGTGGGCGCAAAGCGGCGCGAACGCGATCGGGTTCACGGCACGAGGTGGTCACGTCCCTCCTACTTTGCCGCAGCACCCGGCAAAGAGCGCCGAGGCCTGCCGTGTTACCCGGCAGGCCACTCAGCCCTTGCGCTCTGATCCGCGGCCTCACAGCCGTTGCACCTCGGAAAGACCCGGGGCGCCGGGAGCGGCCCGTCGCCCGCGACGAGTGAGCCTGCGCTCTTGCCCAGTGCCCGCAGCACTACCCGGACCACAGGCACGACCGCGCATCGACTCACGCCTTCCGCAACTGCACCGCCTGCCAGCGGTTGCCGCACGCCTGGCACTCCATCCAGTACGTATACATGAACCCGTGTTGGCACGTGGTGATCCCGATGGTATACTCACGGCCGGCCTCCCGGCCGCATCTCGGGCAGATTCGCAACACCAGAATCCCTCCCCCTCCCGACATCGCCGGCGAGGCGGTGCCAGCTTCACCGCCCACCGTTTACGCCGGTTCCCTGGTTGTTGTCGTATGCGTTGCTATCATATGCTTTCACCGCCAGGGGGAGTGCCTATACAAGGTGCTCCAGGTCCACAGCGCCCCCGCCGGCTGAGACGCCCGCTCAGGCTGGCAGAGTTGCCGGCCGGTCTGAGCCGCACGGCATCAAGCCTTTCCGCTTGCCTGGTCCTCGAGGGCGATCCGCTTCATCGCCTCCAGGGCGATGGAGATGATCATGTCCTCGCCGCGCAAGAAGTCCTGGTCGGTAGCGTGATTGGCGATGGGTATGGACACCTTCCCGGCAGACTTGATCGCCTTGCTCTTGGGCCCGCCGTCCATGACGAACAGCGCGCCGCACCGGAAGCGGCGGTAATGTCCCAGGATGAACACTGTGTCGCTCTCCATCTCCACGCAGATCACCCCGGCGTCAACCAGCATCTTGTTGAACTCCGGGTTCGGCGGAGCGTAGAAGGCATCCCCTGCCGAGACCACGCCGATGTGCACGTGCGCCCCAAGCTCGCGTGCGACATCGTGGAGTTTCCGCGTGACGAAGAAGTCCGCCACCGCGGGGAACGGCCCGGGCAGGAACTTGTATGACGTCCCGCCGTCGCGGTAGGTTGCGGTGGCGATGGCGATGTCCCCGACGCCGATGTCATCCTGAAGGCCGCCGGACGAGCCGACCCGGATGAACGTGTCCGCGCCCATCCTACCCAGCTCCTCCATGGCGATAGCCACCTGGGGTCCGCCCATCCCCGTCGAGCACACTGTCATCCTCACGCCGCCGTAATACCCGGTATGGACGAACATGCCCCTCGTGGCGCTCACCTGCCGCACGTCGTCGAGCCGCTCGGCGATCTTGCGGCCACGGATGTGGTCGCCCGGGATGAAGCAATAGCGCGCGATGTCTTCATCGCGGGCCTTGATGTGGTGCTGGGTGTACTCCGGTCCGCCCACGCTCAGGACTTCCAGCCTCAACTCGCGCATACCGGGGTTCTCGCCCTTCCCCATCATTTCACATCTCCCTTCCCTCTCCACGCCAAGTGTAAGTTCAGAGATCCTTGCCACTTTTCCGGGAGTTGCCGGCGTTGCGCTCCGGGGACAACCCGCGCTATTCTTCAGGTCCCGTTGAGCCCCCGGGACCGGGGATCCGGCAGCCCGAAGCACCGCTGCGTCAATCCCTGGTGGCAATCGTCTTGAAGCTGTCGCCGGCGAGGCCCTCGGCAGGCACGCCGAGGAGGTCCGCCACCGTGCGCCCGAGGTCTGCGAACGTGTGGCGGGTGCCAAGGAACGCACCCGGCCGTATGGCGCTGCCGTATACGAGCAGCGGGACGTATTCCCGCGAGTGGTCCGTGCTGGGGGTCGTGGGGTCGCAGCCGTGGTCGGCGGTGACGGCAAGCACGTCGCCTTCGTGGAGCACGCCTGCAAGCCCCTCCATCATGCGGTCGAGTTCGGCGAGGGCGCGCGCATAGCCCCGGACATCGTTGCGGTGCCCCCAGAGCATATCGAAATCTATGCAGTTCGCGAATATGAGCCCCCGGCCTCTCTCGCGGACAAAGCGGGTCACGGCCTTCATGGTGTCCTCGTTGTTGCCGGTGTGGTCCGACTTCGTAAGGCCCTGGAGGGCGAAGATGTCCTCGATCTTGCCGACCCCGATGACGTCCATCCCGGCCTCCTTCACGTGGTCCAGCAGGGTGCGACGCGGAGGCTTGATGGAGAAGTCCTTGCGGCGCTCAGTCCTTGTGAAGTTGCCCGGCGTCCCGACGAAAGGCCGGGCGATCACCCGCCCCACGCCATGCTCGCCCACGAGGAGCGATCGGGCTATCTTGCACATCTCGTAGAGCCGCTCCACCGGGATCACGTCTTCGTGGGCAGCTATCTGGAACACGCTGTCGGCGGAGGTGTACACGATGGGGAACCCAGTCCTCATGTGCTCCTCGCCAAGCTCCTTGATGATCTCGGTGCCCGAGGCGGGCTTGTTGCCGAGCGTTCTCGTGCCGATGGCCTTCTCGAACGCATCGATGACCTCGGGCGGGAAACCGTGCGGATACACCGGAAACGGCCGGTCGAGCACGACGCCGGCGATCTCCCAGTGGCCCGTGGTGGTGTCCTTTCCCGCGGATCTCTCGGCCATGCGGCCGTACGCCGCAAGCGGCGCCTTCGCGGCGGGCACCCCCGCCAGCGGCTCGCCGAAGGTCTCCGCGAGATTGCCCAGGCCCAGCCGGGAGAAGAATGGCATGTCAAGTCCACCAACCGCCTTCGCGGTATTGCGCAGCGTGTCGCTTCCCGCGTCCCCGTAGGCATCGGCGTCCGGCAGCGCGCCGATGCCTACGCTGTCCATCACGATCAGGATCACTCGCTCTGCGATGGCTGTTGTCACGTATCGTATGCCTCCAGTATGTGGGCCCGACGGGGTCCGACGGGCGCTATGTCACGCGGTGAACAGATATACGAAATCGTGGATCGTCCTCGCCCAGTCGCCCAGGACAACCAGATGATGGTTGCCCAGCGGCTTTCTGAGAAGCGCATGGGCGTCCATGGGCCCGTGGAGATCCACTGTCAATTGCGTCCTGCACATGTCGTCCCTGGCGCCACATTCGACAAGCCTGCCGGAGGCCGCGAATACCTCCGCGAGTTGCCGCCCTCCCAGGCGGGCAACCGTCACCGCGCCGGGCGGGATCTCGCCATGGATGGCCGCCCCAATCCCCGACTCGAAGTGCGACCGCACCGTGTACGCTCGGGCCATCGTCCTCGGTACGGTGCAGTGGGCAAGTATTATTCTTCCTCTATCCAGGTCGATAACCGACGGGTTCGCCATGAAACTCGGCTGACCCGTCAGGCGGCGCAGGAAGAGCATGCCCAGCGCGGAAAGCACATCAGCCTCGCACGCCGCGGGCACCCCCTCCTCGTTCAGGCGGGCCAAGGCGTAACAGCCGGTGTTCCGGAGCAGAGGCAGGAGATCGAAGCACTTCACGGTTACTGCGTCGAGCCTGTGTTTCGCGACAAGGTTTCGCAGGCCTATGTATATCCTCCCGACGCCGGTGAGAACAGTGACGTCGGGCTCGACGACGGATACAGCGTTCTTCCTGAACTCCTCCGCCGCCTCCCTGGCCTCGGCATCGTCGGCGCTTTTGACGGCGTCCACGAGATCCTTCAGGTCCACGTACACCAGGCGCGGACCCCAGACGCGAGCCACCTGTTGCGAGAGGCGCCAGGGCGCCATGACCTCAACGTCTCTGGTGCCGATGACGCCGAGGCGCGCCCCCTTCATCGCAGCCCTGGCAGCAAACAGCGCAAGAAGGCTCGCAAGGCTGTCGCACCAGTTCCCGAAGGCCTGGACTATACGCCCTGTCCTGCCCGTGGTGTTCAGAAACGCCAGGATCTCGATGGCGGCCGCGACCGCATTGTCTGCCGGGTGGGCCAGAATGAGCGCAGGCTCGTCTGAGCGCGCAAGGAACTCCAGCACAGACGCCTCAATGCCCCCGCTCAGCGCCAGGATCAACGTGACGCCCCCTTCCCGGCCTTCGCCGCAGGGGAAAGCGTCGGGAGGCATGACGGTGAATTCGTAGCCCGGGATCGTCCGGAGTTGCCCAAGGTAATGGGAGACCCGCTCATCCATACTGGCCCTATCCCTGAGAGGAGACCCGAACGGAACGACGCTTACCTGCAACACCCTGCGATTCCCTCCGCTCTACACGAGTTTCCCAGCACCGCTTTCCCAGCACCGCGCTTCACCGCGCTCGCGCCTGGACCAGATAGGTTTGTTTTCGCTGCGTGTCACCAGATCCCTCCTGTGCCTGTATACATCATTGGCTGCACACCGCATACATCACGACCACCACAGCACACCTCCGGGGGAGGGGAAGGAAATGTCAATGGGGTTGCACACACTTTGTGCCGTGGCACGAGGACTCGATTCTGCCAGGGATCCCCACAGGCACCCGTACGTGTGACGGGGGGGGCAGAAGAGTCAGATGCCCGGCGGACTGCACGCAGGAACCTTCCCGTTCCTGGCGAAGTTCGTTCTGAACGCGGGGCCGTTGGCGGCTGTTGGCGGTTGAAGTCCCTGGGGGCTGAAGTCCCGGGTGGTCGGAGTCGTGGCCGGTTGAAGTCGTGGGTGAATGGAGGTGGTTGGCGTGACCCAGGTGGACATCATACGGGCAGTGCAGTCCATAGCGAACCCGGTGCTCGACGTGATTTTCGGCGCCATCACCATGCTGGGCGCCGAGGGGTTCTTCATTGCGATCGTGGCGGTCCTCTTCTGGACGGTCTCAAAGCGGCTGGCGATCAGAATCGGCGTGCTTCTCATCCTGTCTTCATTCGCCAACTCCGGGCTCAAGGACCTCTTTCGGCTGCCGCGCCCCTCCCCCGAAGACGTGCGGGTGATAATGCCCGAGACGGGCGGAGGATACGGGTTCCCGAGCGGCCACGCGCAAGCGTCCACGGTCTTCTGGGGTTACCTCGCTCACGCGATCAGGAATCGCTCTTTCACCATCGGCGCTGCCGTGCTGGTCTTCCTCATAGGACTCTCACGGATATACCTCGGAGTGCACTTCCCGGGCGACGTGGTGGGAGGTTTCGCGTTCGGCGGGATCATCCTTGCAGCGTACATCTGGATCACTGGCCGCCCGGAGCTACGCGCCGCCGCTTCCATCTCCACCGGCCAGCTCGTCCTCATCGTAGCGGCGGCCCCGTTCGCTCTGCTCTTGCTATACAGGTCGGCTGAGGCGTTCAAGATGGTGGGCTTCCTTGTGGGGGTCGGAGCCGGATACGTGCTCGAGGACAGATTCGTCCGCTCAGAGGAACGTGCGCCCTTTGCCACGCAGGTGCTCAAGGTCGTCATCGGTCTCGCAGGGGTCTTCGCGCTCCGCGCCGGGCTGAAGGCTCTCTTCGCACCGGAGACGGCGGTGCTTGCGCTGGTGCGCTACGCAGCGATGGCCGCCTGGGCCAGCCTCGGCGCGCCTTTCCTGTTTGCACGGGCGCTTGGCCTCGCCCGACGGCAATAAGAGACGCAAGCAGGAAACCGGGGAGGCAGCGCGAACATTAATCGTTATACCTAATACTGCTCTGCTAGATGCGAAATGACGTCTTATTTGACGGGCCCGGCGGGCTTGTCTGGCGGAGAGACTCCTGGCCTTGGCCTTTGAGCGTGCAGTCCCCGGAGGACCCGTGATGTACGGAACGGGTAGGGCAGAAAGAGTGACGCACGTCACGCTTCGCCTTGCATGCGTGACGCAGGGAACGGGTAAGGGCCGGAACAGTGATGTACATCACTGGATGGCTCTCAATGATGACGTAGGGAACAGCTAAGGAGGGACCCGTGACGTGCGTCACTGGCCCCGCTTCGACGAGTGACGTAGGGAACACTTCGTGGAGAACCCGTGACGTGAGGAACGGGTGAAGCGGCAAGGATGATGTGCGTCACCGGTAGGCTCCTGTTGCGTGATGCGGGGAACGGGAAGGACGCGACGAGTGACATGCGTCATCTTTCCCCTTGCATGTGTGCCGTAGGGAACGGGTAAGGCCGGGACGGGTGATGTACGTCAATCGTTGGCTCCTAATGACGACGTAGAGAACGGGTGAGGAGCATTCCGTGATGTACGTCACTCGTCCACGTCACCCGTCAGCTCAAGTGACGGCACTACCAAAAGGTCCGTATGTGGCAGAGCAATACTGAGCAGGACAGAACAGCTGCCTCGGGGATGGCCCCGGGGTCCTGAGCGTTTGAGCCCGCAAGCAGACTGACTGATCGTTAACTGGGGGTGGTCCTTAAGATGCAGAGCACGTTCGCCGCACGGGCACAGAAACTTCAGCGCTCCGAGCTCGCAGCCCTTTTCGCGCTGGCGGAGGAGCCGGGGGTCATATCGTTCGCAGGCGGGTTCCCCGACCCGGAGTGGTTCCTGCCCGAGATCACCGAGATAAGCGACGGGATCATGCGCGCAAACCGGGGGGTTGCTCTGCAGTACGGGCCGACGCCCGGTTTCACCGCGCTGCGCGAGTTCATGGCCGAGCGGCTGACCGGCCAGGGCATGAAGTGCAGCGCAGCGGACGTCCTCATAACCAGTGGCTCGCTCCAGGGCCTGGACCTGGTGTGCAAGATATTCCTGGAGCCGGGCGACGTGGTCCTCACCGAGGCGCCGACATACATCGGAGCCCTCCAAACATTCGCGAGCTACGAGGCGGATATCGCGAGCGTTCCGATAGATGCCGACGGCATGAGGATCGAAGTTCTGGAATCCGTGCTTCAGGACATACGCGCCGGCAAGCAAGCAGGCGGGCGCATGCCGAAGTTCATCTACACGATTCCGTCGTTTCAGAACCCGTCAGGGTGCACCCTGAGCCTCGAAAGACGGCGCGCTCTCCTCCAGGTTGCGTCGAGGTTTGGTGCCCCTGTCGTGGAAGACCATGCTTATGCCGAGCTCCGCTACGACGGCGCACACATCCCTGCCCTCAAGGCCCTCGACGAGGACGACATCGTCGTCCATCTCGGGACGTTCTCGAAGATCTTCTCGCCCGGCCTCCGCCTGGGCTGGATGATCGGGCCTAGGCCGGTCATGGAAAAAGCCATCCTCTTCAAGCAGGGCACAGATCAGTGCTCCAACTCCCTCGGCCAGATCATGGCGCTCGAGTACGGGAAACGGGGCCTCATCGAGAAGCAGATAGAGGTCACCGTCGCAAGCCTCCGGAAGAAGAAGGACGAAACCTTGAAGGCCCTGCGCACGCACTTCGGAGACGCCATAACCTGCACGGTTCCGCAGGGTGGTTTCTACACGTGGGTGACTTTCCCAGAAGGCATCGACACCGTGGCGCTCCTGCCGCGCGCTGTCAAGGAATACAGCGTCGCCTACGTTGCGGGCCCCTCGTTCTACGCCGACCGCTCCGGCGCGAACAAGGCCCGCCTCTGCTTTAGCCAACCTGGCGTGGACCAGATCGACGAAGGCATCCGACGGCTCCATGCGTGTTTCGGCGCTTGCGCCGGGCAATAGCCCGGACAGCAGGCCCGACACCATGCGCCGTCAGTATGGCCAGAAGGGGTCCACTGTTTTCCGGAACGGCGTCGACAAACACCTGACCTCCTCCGCCGCCAGGTTGTAGTAGTTCTGCCACAGGCGGGCGGTCTTCCGTGAGAGGCGCCTCGAGTTCTTGACGACCTCGAGCCTCTGATCGTCAGTATAGTAAGACATCACCCACCGTATCGCGGCGTCGTCCCCCTCTTCGAGAAGACGCTCGATAACGAAGAACGGATATTTGTCCGGATCCAACGTTTTCGGGTCCACGTCCCAGAAGAAACAGTGCACGAAATCCGGCAGGACCGCCATCGGCGTTCACCACCTCGGTCCCTTTGCGCTCCCGTTGCCGTAGTGCCTGCTGCCGTTCATGCCGACGCGGCCGAAGCGGGCAAGCTCGCGGCGCAGCCGGGACTCGACGCTCTCGGGCAGGCGCCGCACGGGATGCGGGATTGGCTCGCCGCCGTCATCGCAGTCTTCGCCGGCATCCGAGCGGCGAGGCCCACCCCCGCCGCTCCAGCGGCCCCGCCCCCGTGGGCCGGCGCTGGGTCGACCGGGGCCTCCGCCTGATCCTCTGTACCATCCTCGCGCCCCGGGCGCCAGGTCTCCCAGAGCCTGTGAGCCTTCCACAGCCCCGGCCACCGCCCCGGTCCCGGCTGCCGTCGCATCCCCCGCAGACGCTCCAGCCGACGCAACGAGAGGCGCGCCAATCCCCGACGGCCACCCGGCGCCCTCGCCCGGCGCCGCCCCCAGCATGGGCCTCTCCACGGGCCTGGGTATATACGGTTCCATCTCCAGCAGATCATGGAGGATGATGAGGGCAGCCTCCTTGTCCGGGACGCGGCCCCGGGGTGAGAGGTCGGGGTCGTTCTGGGCGAAAGGCGGCACCGGCGCGCCTACGCACGACGGGCAGCCGTCCTCGCACCTACACCCTTTCACAAGCTCCAGGCACGCCCGGAGCACGTCCTCGAGCGACCTGTAAGCGCGCTCGGCGAACCCCACCCCGCCGGGATAGCGATCGTACACGAAGAGCGTCGGTGAGCCGGTGTTGAGGGAGTCCACGACCGCCCCCACGTCCCTGGAGTCGCACATGGCGTAAAGCGGCACCACTTCCGTAATGACGTTGCCGATCCCGTACAGCCCCTCGGACGGGTCGCGCCCCCACTCGCGCACCAGGTTGAGCGTGGAGATGGGCGGCACGAGCCACAACGCGGCGGTCCCCATCACCTGCGGCGGGAGGCTCACCTTGCCGAACCCGATGCTCTCGCGGCCGTGGAACTTGATCTTCTTGAACATGTACACGAGCGAGGTCACGGTGACGTCGCCGAACGATGCCGTGGCCTTGTGGAACTTCGTGCTCTCCTGCTCGTTTTCGATCTTCACCGTGGACTCGGAGATGGACTGCGTGAAGTAGTCAACGTCGGCCTTCTCTACGAAGGCGACCTTCTTGTCCACATCCAGCTCGGACACGAAATACGTCTCGCCGTCGTGCAGGTAGATCGCCTCCGGGTGGATCTGCTCGAAAGCGGAGAGCTCGTCCATGGTGCCGATGACGCGGTTCGCCGCGGTGTCCTTCGCGGATGGCGGCCGACGGTCGCGCCCTGCCGCCGTTTGCGCCGGGTCCTGTGTCGTATCTACGATAGAGTAGGTGTTGTCCGACGCATTGCGCAGCTTGACCGCTTCCGACGGGTACGAAGGGTGCGACCAGTACCACCTGTTCCCGCGCCGCACGACCTCGCGCTGCTCCTCGAGGATCTGGAGGATGGCCGGCATGTACTCGCCGAAGCGCGCGATGTCCCTCGCCCCGAGCGGCATCTCAAAGGCGGCGCAGCGAAGATGCCTCGCCAGCACGTACGGGTTGTGCGGGTCGATGGCCGCACCTTCCGTCGTTCTGCCGAAGAAGTATTCGGGATGGTTCATGAGATACTGGTCTATCGGCGCGGATTGCCCCACCAGAACCACGAGGGCCTCATCCTGCCCACGCCCGGCCCGCCCGGCCTGCTGCCAGGTGCTGGCGATGGTGCCCGGATAGCCCGTGAGGATGGCCGCGTCGAGGCTGCCGATGTCGATGCCGAGCTCAAGGGCGTTCGTTGACGTGACCCCGAGCAGTTCGCCGGAGAACAGGCGCTTCTCTATCTCGCGCCGCTCCTCGGGGAGGTAGCCCCCGCGATATGGCTTGATGGCGCGCGCGAGCGACGGGCTTATCTGCTGCAGCCGCTCCTGGGCGAACCTGTAGATGAGCTCTGCCACCACGCGCGCCTTCACGAAGGTGATGGTCTGGACCCCCTCGCGAACGAGGTCGACCAGGAGCCGCTCGGCCTCCACGCTCGAGCTCGCCCGTTCCACCTGCGCAGCGTCAAAGAGCGGCGGGTTCCAGAACACGAACTTCTTCGGGCCGCGCGGCGCACCATCGTCGTCGACGAGCGTGACGGGCCTGTCTATGAGCTTCTCCGCAAGCTCCTTCGGGTTTGCGATTGTAGCGGAACAGCAGATGAACTGGGGGTTTGCGCCGTAGTGCTCGCAGATCCGCTCGAGGCGCCTGACGACGCAGGCGACGTTCGAACCGAACACTCCCCTGTAGGTGTGCATCTCGTCGATGACCACGAAGGCGAGGTTCGCGAAGAACGGCCCCCACGCCGGGTGCCTCGGCAGGATGCCCTGGTGAAGCATGTCGGGGTTCGTGAGGATGATGTTCCCCTCGTCGCGCAGCTTGCGCCTGGCGTTCGGCGGCGTGTCGCCATCGTAGGTGCCGGCCACGATCGGCATGGCGGGGTCGATCTCACGGTAGCGAAGGAGGCCCCGGAGCTGGTCCTGGGCGAGCGCCTTCGTGGGGAAAAGATAGAGCGCCTTCGCGCCGGGGTCCATGGCGAGCCTCTCGAGGACCGGCGCGTTGTAGCAGAGGGTCTTGCCGCTCGCCGTGGACGTTACGACGGCGATGTCGCGCCCCTGCCGGACAGCCTGTATGGCCTGGGCCTGGTGCGTGTACAGGCGCTCGATGCCCACCTTGGCCAGGATCGCCGCCACGCGTGGGTGGAGCGGCGGCTCGACATCACCGTAGCGCGCCTTGCGCGCCGGTATGTTCTCCACATGGACGATCTGCCCCCGGTACTCCGGTGCAAGCTTGAGCCGTTCTATGAATCTGGACGCGTCCATCGTCTCCACAGCGCGACGCCTCGTCGCGGTGCCCAGCGCCCCGCCGGGTGCCGCATGCCTGTCGTCGCTCCCTCCACTCCCAGGTTCTCCTCCAGGTCTCTCACAGTTAAGTAGATCGCCACAAATTCGCGCTACTTTTCAGCGCAAGTCCTGTCCAGGGTTGCCGGTGTTGCCCTCCGGGGACGGCGCGTGCGGTGAGATGCGTTCGAATCTGGCGCTCAAGGCTAGCCAAGTTCCAGGCGCCCCGCCCTAGCAAGCACCGCGAGCCCCAACACCTTCAGGAGAAGTGGCGCAAACTTATGGCGCCATACTAACTTAAGAATGACCCGCGCGGCTGCATTTTCATCCTGCGACGGTGGCGGCCGCAGGCCGCCATGGAGGACTTAACGGTTATTCGATCATTACGAGCGAATACCAGTTCTGCTCCTGGCTTTCGTCGGCAAGCGTCTCTATCGGAAGCCCCTGCCTGCGCGCGGTAGCGTATACGTCGATCCCCATGCCCTGCATGGCGGGCCTCGCTTTGCCTGGGAACCGGCAGGGCCTGTCCTCCGGCAGGCTGCACTCGGCGCACAGTCCGCAATCGCTCATGCTGAATGCGAAGTAGTACCCGTCCACGTACGCACGGCTCTCCACGGTAAACGAGATCTTTTGGGAGGACTCCTTGTCATGCGTGTGGATGAGCACTGCGTGCCTGTATCGCGACAGCACCCGTTCGGCCTCCCACGGCTTCAGCGCCCCCGGGGCCGACGGACAGACCCAGCACTTCCCCCAGGTAGAGCAGCCATACATGCACTTGAGATAGGTCCTGGGATCGAACACGATGTCGCATGCGTCGATCACAAGGGCGTCCACCGCCCCGAGGCTCCTTGCCAGCTCGGCGTATTTCGCATACTTCTCCTCCAATTCTTTCCCCTTCTTCCACACGATATGATGCTGCCATAGTTGCCGCGCCGAAACCGGCCTACTCGTAATTCGACAACCCGGCCCGGCTGTCCTGCCGCCACCCTGCTCGTTCCTGCGGCACGTCGATATCACGCTTGTGTGTGATCTTTGATGTGTTGACAACAGTGTCTATCCGTGGGATACTCTCATCGTAGACCGCCTCATGGGACGGTTGGAGGTGACCTCGATGCCCAAGAAGATCCCCGCGTCCGTGCTGGATTTCGTTACACACAACGTCTTGCAGGTGACCGACCTCACACGAAAGGGCCGACTTGCTGAAATCCTCGACGCGTACTCATGCAGGGAGAGCTCGGAAGTATACGTGGTTCAGAACGCGAAGAAGCCAGGCGCGCAGGCCGCGCTGGTGGATGTGGGGTTCCTGAAGGAACTCCTCACCGTAAAGGAACTTGTGGATGAAGCGGTTGACGATCTCCTCGCGAGCGAAGTGAAGGCTAGGCTCGACGAGCCCGCCGACGTACCTCTGACGGATTTGGTATCGAAGCTCGGGATCGACCTGAGCGAGGTTGCTCGTTTGGCCGAGAGCGAGGAGACAGAGGAATGAACGTCGAGCAAGACCTGGACCGTCTCCTCGGCAAGGATTGCCGCACGAAGGTGATACTCGCCCGCAAGGCGGTGGCCGATATCGAAGCGCTTGACCGCGGGCTGCAGAGCATCGTTGTCGCAGCGATAGTCAGGCGCGCCAGGGGAGGGCCTCTCTTGAAGCCTCGCGGTCTTGGCGAACCCCTTGGTCGCGGCCTTGCGGGGGTCGCAAAGATCAAGCTCAAGAGGCACGGCATGAGAATAGTGTACCGGCCGGTCGAGAGGGGCGACGCGATAGTCATGGAGATCCTCGCGGTGGGCCCGAGGGCTGCCGGCGAGGTGTACAGGGAAGTCGCTCGCCGTCTGAACGAGATGGACAAGGATGCTGCGGGTGCAGGCACACGAGAGCCGCCGAAGTGAAGGCGCGAGAAGGAGCGAGCAATAAGAACTAGGGGGCGCCCCATAGATCGCCCCCGTGGTGGCATTTCGTTTCTGACAGGAGCAGTATTAGCAGCACCGGGTCTGCATGAGACTTACGGTTTTGCCCTGGTTCACGGGATAACCAGCGTGTCGCCGATCTCGATGCGGTCGGGGTCGGGAATTGCATTGGCCTGCACGATCGCCGCGACCGTGGTGCCGTAGCCCTGGGCTATCTGGTATAACGTCTCGCCCACCTGCACCACGTGGACGCGCCCCGGCGTGGGCACCTGCCCGCCTCCGCCCACCGGCGGCCCTGGCAGGCCCGTGGACGGTCCTGGCAGTTGAGGGGCGATCTCGCCTGCGCCCGCCGTCGTGTCGTTCACGCCCACCACGGCCGACACGGTGTCGACGCGCGTCACCATGGTCCAGCCGCGCAGCACGACTCTCACATTTACGAACCTGGGCTCGACCGGGACAGCCACCACCCGGATGACGTCTATGTCGCACACGGCGTAGTAGGCCGGAATGGCGCCTGGCACCCGCAACGTCACCGAGAACGGCACCGTCTCCACGGTCGCGAACACCCTCTGGGTCGGAAGCTCGGAGTAGAGCACGGTGATTCGCAAGGTGCCTTCCACCAGCACCACGCCGTCGAGGACCGTGGTCCTCGTCACGCGTACCTGCGCAAACGACTGGATCACCCTGCCGATCGCCGGCAACTCGGCAGGCACGACGATCCGCACCGGGATCGTGGAGTTGTCCTCGACCTGGCCCACGATCTCCTCCACGAGGAACTCCCGGGTCACTGCCACGAGCGGAGTCGGAAGCGGCTCCACCGCCGTGATGAGCGGCAGTTCCCTCTCGACCGTCACGACCACGGACACCCGGAGCACGACCCTCACCCGGAGCGTGCGTGCGTTCACGATCTCAGCATCAGCGGCCTCCACGTGTACCGAGGCGAACGCGAACATCCCCGGCAGCACCCCTGGAAGGCTCACGACGGTGCTGAAGCTGAGGGCACCGTCCACCGAGAATACGGGCTGGTTCGGGCTCATTGCCACGTAGAGCACACGCACCGAGACGGCCCCGTTCACCACCACTTTGCTCTGAAGCACCCGGGCGCTGCTCACGGACGCCGCAGCATCGGTGCGGATGACCTGAGACACGCCGGGTTTGTCCGGCGGTATCGATATCGTCCCGACCGCGATGGTCTCGGCCTCACCCTGCAACACCGCCCGCTCGACTGTGACCACCTTTTTCTTCACGATGGGCACCACCGGCACTTCCACAGCGGGCACGATGATGGTGGGCGGCACCTCCACCACGACCTCGGTGATCTCCTCCCTGAGGACGCGCACTCTCAGCGACACAAGCACGTTGACCTCGACGGTTCTCGGATCGATGAGCCGCGCCGTGGCGAATACGCTCGTCACGAGCACCTCCGGGATCATGCCGCCGAAGACTCCCGGCACACTCACGCTCCCGAACAGGGGCAGCACACCCTCGAAGGCGTGTACCGGCTGCGACGGCGCCGTGGACACGTAGAGAATGTCCACGTCCACGTTTCCCTGGATGACCACGGCCCCCGGCACGATCGTGACCTGCGTGATGGCCGCCCGCGCCTGGGTGTCGAGGATGGATGCGATGTCGGGCTTCGGAGGAGGCACGACCAGCCGCCCGCTCGCCACGATGCTGGCGCTGACGTCGGCGACAACCACCTCGACCTTCACTTTCCTCCGGGGGAAGCCCGATACGATTACATCGGAAGACAACTCGCTCCCTCCTTCCCGCAGACTCCTTACCAGGATATGATATGTGAAGCGCCCACCGGGCGCCACAGGGCGCCGGCGCGCGGCGCACCCCGAGGCCGAATGTGGGTTCACAAGTTCGCTCCGGTGTTCCAGCGAATTCCGGGTTGCCGGCGTTGCGCTCGGGGGACGACGCCCTTGCGGGGCGCCTCGCTAGATTTGGCGTTCAGGCCTGCCAAATCTTCAACGCCCCTCGCGCAAGCACCGGCAACCCCTGGAAAAGTGGCAGTGATCTCTGAACTCACACTCTGGGCCCGGCGCCTGATCCGCTCGATCACAGAAGGGACCTCCGGCGTTTTCGCCAGGGTCCCTTCCAACTGCGTTGCGCTGCGTTGCGGGCAAGACGCTCTGCCCGGGTACGGCGCCAGAAGCTTTGGCCACTTTACCAGGCGGAATCAGGGTTCGCAATCAGGGCCCGCGTTGTTCGCGGTAATCGCCTCAGTTCATGTCCCGGAACTCCTCGGGCACGAGCACGTCGATGACCACGTGCTTCTGCACGGTCTTGGTGACCTTCACGAACACCTCGATTATGGCCTCGACCAGGACGTCCCGGGTGCCGACCTCGGGCGGCGGCGTCACCCCGACCGGCAGGAGCTGAGCGGTGGCGAACTCCACCCTCGGCCGGACGAGGATGTTCATCCCGGGGAACGCGCCTGGCAGGTCCACGAACGTCGTGAAGGGCACCTCGAGATGCATGTGGTGGACCGGCTGGTCCGGGAGAGCTGCTACGTATATAACCTGCACGACGAGCCTCCCCTCGAGGATCACCTTCCCGTCGAGGATGTCCGACCGGGTTATCTCCACCACCGAACTGAAGACGCTGATGATCTTGGCCGCAGCAGGCTTCTCCGGAGGAATCGTGACCTCCTGGCGGATGTTGATCTGCTGTGTGACCTCGTTCACGACGTCCTCGATCGCGACGAGCTGGCGCACTGCGTTTATCGGAATCCTGTCGGACCTGACGTCTGTCACGACCCTCATCTGCTGGATCTCGGTGACCTTGGCAAACAGGCTGATGACGAGATCCTGCATGATCGTCATCGGGTCGACCCTGGTCGCCTGAGCGAACTCCACGGTCGGGAAGAGCTCGACCATGAGGCCGGGCATGGCTCCCGGGATCCTGATGTTGGCAAGGAAGTTCACCGTCTGATGCATCTGGTGGACAGGCTGGTCGGGCAGATCCGCCACGTATAGTATCTGGGTCCTGATCTGCCCCTGCACGATCACCAGGTCCGGGATCACCCTCACCTCAGTCGGCAACACTTCGGTGCTGATGATGCCGAGGATCTTCAAGACCGGCGGCTTGCCGGTCGGCACCGGCAGGGTGTTGCTCAGTATCACCTGACTCGTGTTCTCGCCGACCACTCGCTCGACTCGCACAAGGTTCTTCTCGACCTTCACCGGAATGCTCTTGAACATCACGTCGGTGACCACGTCGAGCTGCACGAGCTGCGTCACCTTGACGAAGAGCTCGATGATGAGTTCGATCTCGACTTCCCTCGGGGTCCTGATCACTATGTCGGAGAAAGTAACCCTCGGCCTGACGACTACGGTCATCCCCGGCTGCGCCCCGGGCACATCCACGAACTGAAGGAAGCTGATCGTGTGCTCCATATGATGCACCGGCTGGTCTGGCAGGGCGGCCACGTAGATGGTCTGTACCGTCGCCGTCCCTTCCACGACAACCTTGTTGGGCAGGGGCGTCCCGGTTGCTGAGACTGTTACGTTAACTATGCTCAAGATCTTCTGGACGTCAGGCTTTCCGGACGGCACCGACTGCACGCTTCTCAGCGTGATGTTGGCGACGTTCTCACCGACGACCTCGAAGAGCTTGAGCCGCTCCCTCCTTAAAACCATCTGCACTCTCCCTCCTTTTCCCATAGTGGGGGCTAGCCTGTTGCAGCTAGCCTTTAGGCGCCGGACAGGCGGGGATCTGGATGACCTGGCCCACCTGGAGGTTCTCCGGCTGGATGCCCGGGTTTGCCTGGATTATCGCGGCCACCGTCGTGTTGTACTTTCGCGCCAGGGACCAGAGCGTATCACCCGGCTGGATGGTCACCATGACGATCGTCGGCTGCGGACACGGCACCTCCGGCGGCTTCACGGCCACCACGGCGACCACCACGTTGAGCTGCACGGGCTCGGTGACCTTGGCGAACACGCTCACCAGGACCTTCGCGGTGAACCGCCTGTCTTCGACCACCTCGAAGTCCACGTGCTCGATGGCAACGCGCGTCTCGGCCAGGAAGCCCTCCTGCGTGCCGGGCACCTCGACCACCTGGGTGAACTTGAGGCGGTGCGACATGTGGTGCACCGGCTGGTCGCCCTCGGGGGTCTGCGCCACGTAAAGCGTCTGAAGCTCGACAACGCCCTCGACGATGACCTTGCCGTCGATGATCCTGTAAGACGCCTCTTTGACAGATGTGTCGATCCTGAGGACGCGCTCGATGTTGGGCTTCTCCCTCGGCACCTCCAGGGTCTCCTTGAGGATCGTCTGAACCGTGTCCTCGCCGATGACGTCCTCCACGCGGAGCAGCCTCTTCTCCACGTCCAGCACAGTGCTCTTGGACGTCACCTCGGTGACGACCTCGAGCTGCCTGACGACAGTCACCTTCGCGGTCAGCTTGAGCACCACGTCCACGCTGACCGTGCGGAAGTCAAGCTCGCTAAAACTCACCGCCTCGAGCACGAGCCGCACCTGAGCCCGCATGCCCACAGCCGCCCCGGGCACCTCGATGACCTGCGAGAACCGGAGCTGGGTCGAGAAGAAATGCACCGGCAATCTCGGCAGGTAAGGATCGTGAGGCACCGCCGCGTACAGCACGTCCACGTCGATCAGGCCCTCGGCTACCACCTGACCGTCGAGCACCTGGACGTCCGTCAGGCGAGGTTTCGCCTCCGCACTGATGACAGATTCGATGTCCGGTTTCTCCGGCGGCACCGTGAGCCTCCCGCTGACGAGAGCCTGTGCCTGCGCCTCCCCAACGACATCCTCGACCTTCAGAAGCTCCCTGGCCACCTGCAGGTCTGGCGGGCCGGTGACCTCGGTCACCACCTCGAGCTGTTCGGTCTTGGTGACCTTGACAGCGGCTGACAGGACGAGCCGCACGTCCAGAGTGCGCACGTCAACCAGATCGAATGCCACGTCGTGGATGTCCACCTCGACAAAAGCGTTCATCGAGGGATCCGTGCCCGGCACCTCGGCGATGACTTCGAAGGATACATCCTGCTCAAGGAGTTGCACCGGCTGGGTGCCGGCGGCCACCCGTGCCACGTAGAGCACCCGCACCCTGATGGTGCCCTCCACGAGAACTTTGCCCTTTATGAGCTGGAATGAACTTGTGAGGACATCTGCATCGACGCTGATGATCTTCTCGGCGGTAGGCAGGTTCTCAGGGATCTTGAGCATCTCGCGCAGCACCTTGCGCGCCGTGGTTTCGCCGACGACCTGTTCGACCTTGAGGAGCTCCTCCTTGAGCTCGACACCCACAGCCATCTCCTCTCCCCCTTTCTCGTGACAGGCATGAAACCAGTACACTCGCTTTTCATTTCTACTATATGCGGGCGACTAACCAAAATGTGCATATATTTCTAAATGCGACGCCACCCAGGCGGCCGCGAGCCGGAAATGGAGCGCACGGGGAGGGCCAGGCTATCCTGCAACAGGCGCCGAGAGCTCGGGATCAACGCGCGTCCCCGCGCCCACGACGCTGGCCGACGCGACCACCATCGAATCCAGGCAGCATGCATCCCCAATCCGCGCTGCCGCAGCAATGATGCACCTGCGGACCTTCGCCCCCCTGCCCACCTGGACGCCGTCGTGGAACACCGAGTCCGACACGTGCGCCCCCTCACCCACGTGGCAGCCGTGCCCCAGGACGACCCTTGGGCCGACCTCGGCCCTCGGCTGGACCGCCACGTTGTGCCCCATGACGACCGGCCCCGTGACACGGGCCGTCCTGTGCACGGCGGCGTTCTTCCCGCTCCACACCCCGCAGCCCGCCTTGCGCCCGGGGATGACCACGTCGATCCTCCTTTCGAGGATATCCATGTGCGCCTTCAGGTAGTTTCGCAGGGTGCCGATGTCGAGCCAGTAGCCGCGGCTTGCGTGCGCCCCCACAGCGGCGCCCCTCGCCAGCAGCGCAGGGATCACCTCCCGCTCGAACGACACCTCCCGGCCCTGCGGCAGATCCGCGATGATCCACGGCTCTATCACATAGATTCCTGCGTTGATCGTGTTCACCGCGGCCTCATCCCAACCCGGCTTCTCAAGGAAGCCCGTCACGAGACCGGTCGAGTCAGCAAGCACCAGCCCGTAGGCGGCCGGGTCGTCCACGGCGACCGTGGTTATGGTAACGTCGCTTCCGCGCTCCTCGTGCTCGGCAAGGAGCCTCCCGAGGTCCGTATCGGTCAGCACGTCGCCGTTCAGCACCAGCGCCCGCTCGCCGTCCAGGCGCGCCTCGCAGTTCTTCATGGCGCCGGCGGTGCCGAGAGGAGCCTTCTCGACCACGTACTCCATGGATACTCCCCACCTGGTGCCATCCTGCAGGCGCCTGGAGAACTCCTGCGCCATGTAGTTCAGGCTGAACACGATCTGATGGATCCCGTGAGCGCGGAGAAGATCGATCTGATACTCGACAAAGGGCCTCGTGACCATCGGGACGAGGCCCTTCGGGGTATCGTAGGTGAGCGGCCGAAGACGCGTGCCCCTGCCCCCTGCGAGGATTATCGCTTTCACCGGCGATACCCCCCGCTTCCGCCTGCGGCCGCACCCGCATCCGCGTCCGCGTCCACGCCCGTGCCCCCGGCCGTGCGCCCGGCCTGCCATGCCACCCTGCCGCGCCAGTATTCCAGCAGGTCCGCGAGGGTCTTCTCAAACGGGATGGCCGGTTCCCACCCGGTTTTCCGCCGGAATCTCGTCGAGTCGCCCAGCAGCACCGGGACGTCCGACGGCCTCATCCTTGCGGGATCCTGCTCGATCCGTATGGGCACCTTCGCCATGCCCAGCAGCATCTCGGCCACCCGGGAGACGCGATAGTCGCGACCGCTGGCGACGACGTATACCTCGCCCGGCTCACCGCGCTCCAGCGCAAGCCAGTACGCCCTGGCCACGTCCCGGACGTCGGTGAAATCGCGCCTCGCCTCGAGATTTCCCACTTTGAGGACGGGCTCGGCAAGCCGGCACTCTATCTCGGCGATCTGCTTGGCAAAGCTGGATGTCACGAACACCTCCCCGCGCCTCGGTCCGGTATGGTTGAACGTACGCGTGCGGACGACTCGTAGGCCGTAGCTGCGGAAATACTGGTAGCCGAGGAAGTCCTGGGCGATCTTGCTCACCGCGTATGGGCTTTGCGGGCGAAGCGGGTTTTCCTCGTTTATCGGCACCTCGTCCTCGAACACGAGGCCGTATTCCTCCGACGAGCAGGCGATCTGGACGAGAGGATCTATCCTGGCGCGCCTTATGGCCTCGAACAGGTTGATCTGCCCGAGGATGTTGTTCATCAGCGTCTCCGCCGGGGCAAGCCACGATGTCGGCACGAAACTCTGCGCGGCCAGGTGAAAGACGAGGTCCGGTCGCACTCGCTCGATCGCCTGGCTCACGGCGGTCGCGTCCATGAGGTCGCACTCCACGAGCGTCATCCTGTCGCGGATGCTCTCGATGTTCTCGGTCCTGCTCCTCCACCTCACTGTCCCATATACCTCTATGTCTCCCCGGCTCAGCAGGTACTCAGCCAGATGACTGCCGGCGAAGCCGGTGATCCCCGTGATGAGGGCTCTCACCGCACACCCCTCCCTTGTGGTCCTCCGTCCGCCGCGCGCGTGTGCGTGTGCCCGTGTGTGCGGAGCGCCGCCGCGAGGCGCGGCCAGGCGCCGCCACGTGCCGTCAAACTTCGTCAGATGTCTCTAAGTAGATCGCCAGAAATCCGCGCTGCTTTTCAGCGTGCAGGGGCTCTCCTGGGTTGCCGGTGCTTGCACTCCGGGGACGGCGCGCTCGCGGCGCGCCTCGTTCGAATTTGGCGCACGGGCCAGCCAAATTCCAGGCGCCCCGTCGTGCAAGCACCGGCAACCCTACCACACTCAAGAAAAACGCCGAAGACTTCTGGCGCCATACTTAGATGTCGCCCGATTCGGCAGATGTCGTCAGGCGGGCAGGAGGGAGTCACGGAGGGCTTTGAACCTCGTCCTGAAGGCATCCCACACCAGGGGATCCTCGTCCCCGAGATCGGCTATGGCCAGCCCCGCCAGGTTGAACTTGAGGACGAGATCGACGTAACTCGCGACACTCGTCGCGTCCTCGAAGAACACCGTATGGTTCACCCGGAAGGACCTGTACCTGAACGCGCAGGCGCCACCAGGCTCGGTGCGGACCACTGAGGGCTTGTAGATGTCCAGGATGTTAGCTGTCTCCGAGTACGCGCGGCGCATCGGCGGGGCGCCGGGCGCTGCCGAGAAGTCAACGCCGAAGAGCGGGACCCCGAGGACCATCTTCCATGGCGGCACGAGACGAACCATGGCTTTGAGGACGGCGCGGGCCCGGGCCGGAGATGCGGGCGGCGCTGGCACGGCCAGGCGCTCGGGCCCCTCGTGCAACCGCACGATAATCTGCCTTGCCACCCTGGCAATCTCATGGTACTCGAGTGGACCTGTGCCGACAGCCTCGCCCTCTGGCCGGGGTGCGGGTGCCGGGATATCGAGGCTGAGATCCCGACCGTCGCGCTCGAGCACGGACGCAAGCTCACGCACAAAGGAGGTGAAGGCGTATGCGTCCCGGGGTCCCGGAGCGCACACCGAGAGAACGACACCGTGGGCGCGGCTTCGAGCCGCTGCGGCGGCTATGCCCTTTATGGCAGCGCGGCGTGCGGAGGCGTCCATCAGCACCTCATCGAGGGGTGCCCATTGTGCTCCTTCACTACCGTGGTCGATTGCAGGCGCGGTATCCGTGTCACACCTGCTCCCGCTGGCGCTTTCGCGCCTGCCTCCGCCCTCGTGCCTGCTATCTCTCTCGCGTCTCAACTCGCTTTCGCCGTCGTATCGGCCGTCGCCATGGCTCTCTCTGTCGCTTTCGGCCCCTCTCCCGCGCCCATGCCCACGCTCGCGCCCATACTCTCGCTCACGCTCACGCTCACGCTCACGCTCACGCGCCTGCTCACTGTGCTCGTCAGCGCCGCTCCTGCCCGTGCCCGTACCCATGCCCCTGGCGCCGCCCGCGCCCCTGCTCCCGTTCCCGCTCCTGCTCCCGTTCCCGCTCCTGCTCCCGTTCCCGCTCCTGCTCCCGTTCCCGCTCCTGCCCATGGCCGCGCCCGGGCGGGCGGCCATGGGCGGGCGAGGGTGCGGGTCGATGGAGACCACCGGGAGCACCCGGATGTCGGCCAGCGACGCGAGGGCCGTGACCCTCTTGACGGGCTCCCCTATGATCGTGCCGTCGGCATTCAGGGTGAACCAGCGGGGGGCCACCGCGGAAATGGACGCCAGGTGGTGCTCGTAGCAGTTCCAGGATCTCTCACCGCCATCGCCTTCCGGAAGGTATGCGAGAAGGCGCGCGACCGGGATGTTGAGGCACTGCCCCTCCTGGATTTCGGGATCCGGAAGCCGGTTGGCCTGGAGAAGAAGCTCTATGGGGATGTTGTGCTTCCTCGCGACGTGGGCGATGGTTTCGCCACGGGCCACAAAGTGCCTCACTACCGGCCTTGCAAGCCCGGAGCGGAGCACCGCGAATACCTCGTTGCCTGCGATCCCGTCCACCCGGAGGCGATGGGCCTTTTGCAGGTCCCTCACTGCGTCCTTGGTCAGGATGCCGAAGACGCCATCTATCTCACCGGCATAATAGCCCAGGCGCGCAAGCCGCTCCTGCAGCAGGGTCACGTCGCGACCCCTCATCCCGGAGCGGAGAATCCGCCTCCACGGGTTTTCGCCCTGGGACTCAGCCATATTTCAAAACGCCCTCCGCGCAGCGAAGTCCTTGCTCGCTGCAAGCTCATGCTGCATTTTATGCCCACGCGCGCCTGCGTGTTACCGCCCTGCGGCTCCCCTGCGACGGCGCAAAGCGGAGGAGGAGGGGCTTGCCGCGTTGCACTCTCTTTTCGAGTCACCGGCAACCCAGCAGCCGCTGGAACGCCCGAAGGGATTAATGAACCCTCACTTAGTACCGCTCTGTCACATATGGAGCGCTGGCAGTACCGTCACTTGAGCTGACGGCTGACGTACGTCACGGGTTCGTCCCCAACCGTTCCCTACGTCACCGTTGATAGCCGTCCGCTGATGTACATCATCGGTCCCGGCTTTACCCGTTCCCTACGTCACACATGCGAGGGGTAGCGGGACGTGCGTCACTCGTCAGGCTCTTCCCGTTCCGCACGTCACCCATCGGGGGCCAATGGGTGACGTACATCATCGTTGCCGCCTCACCAGTTCCCTGCGTCACGGGTTCTTCATGAATCGTTCCATACGTCACCCGTCGAAGCGAGACGAGTGACGCACATCACGGCTCCGTCCCCAACCGTTCCCTGCGTCACGCTTGAGAGCCATCCAGTGATGTGCATCACCGATGCGAGCCTTACCCGTTCCCTGTGTCACCCATGCAACGGGAAGAATGATGTATGTCACTCGCCAGGCTCTTCCCGTTCCATACGTCACGCATCGAAGCCAATTGCTGACGCACATCACTCTCCACCTTACCCGTTCCGTACATCACGGGTCTCCCGGGAACTACACGATTGAGGGCCACCGCGGCCAGGAGTCGCCGTGCCGGACAAACCCGCAGACCTGCCAAACCGGATGGCACTTCGTATCTGACAGGGCAGTGTTACCCGTGCCTGGCCCGCCGCGTGCCGGGCAGCCGCAGCCTAGGGCGGGCGAGGTAGCGCGTGAACGCGGTCGCGGCTTCCCGGAGAGGGGAGATCAGTGCACCCAGGGCCGCGCGGGCTGCGCCGGGCCCCTGCCGGGCGGATTCACCCCGGACAGGCGCGTGAGCACTTCCCGGCCTCTCCGTTGCCTCTGCCGCCTCCGTTGCCTCCATTTCCGCCGTTGCTTCTACGGCCTCCATTTCCGCCGCTGACCGGGCTGCCCCTACCTCCAGCGCCGACGTCGTTGCATCCATTTCCGGCTTTGACTCCGTCGCTTCCGCTGCGCTGTTCGTCCCCGTTGCCCCCTCGGTCTCCGTCGCCAGCTCCGACGGCGCCGCATCAGCGCTCTGGTCGCCGGAACGCCGCTCCCCCGCCTCGATCGCCGTGATCACTGAAAGCACTACGGTCTCCAGCACAAGCGCGTCAATGACGACGGTCGCGGTCACGCATATCCTGCCAGGCCCAGCGACGGTCCGCCGCACGCCATCAGGGTCCCTCGGGGCCCGCCACTCGTCCGCCTCCCTGGCGTCACATCCATGCTCGGAGCCATCGTCCCCGCAGGCGGAGCGGCCGACGCCCGCCGTGCCAGCCACGCCCGCCGCGATCCAGGCGCTCTGACATCCCACGCTGAAGCGCCCCTCCACGGACATGCCCCGGCGGAGCGATACATCTTCAATGAGAGTCCGAAGGTCCTCTTCCCAGGAAAGCGCGCGCACCGGCCTTCCGTCTGACAGGCAGTAAGCCCACACAAGGAGCGTCGCGGATGCGAGGGCCGACCCGTCGAAGACATCCCACGACGGGTCGAGCACGTCGATGGTCAGGCCCACGACTTCCCGCACGCCCTCCGGCGCCTCGTGCCACAGGCTGACCGTGACCTCGCGCGCGAGCCTGCACACGACCCGCTCCACGCGCAGCGTCTCCGTCCTCACGCTGATGCCGCCGAACCGGTCAGACCCGCCCAACCCCCTGCGCCTCCCCGGGCCGAACCCGGCCGTGCGCTGCGCTCCAGCGCATTGCATTGAATGCGTATTCAGGAGGGCAAGGGCGTATTCTGCTGCCGGCCCGCGAATCCCCGAACCCGATCATCGAGCGCTGGGGCGTCCGTCGCGCGTCTGCCGGCCACGACGTCCTCATAGGCCGCGGCGGTGGCCTTTGCGGCATGTTCCCACGTAAAGCGTTCTCTCACGAGGACCGCGAGATCCTGCCGTCGCGGCGCGCTGTATGCCGCCACAACCGCGTCCCTTAGCGACTCGGCGTCGGCTGGGTCGCAGTACCAGGCGAGGTCTCCGAAGTAATCGCGTGTGGTGCCCCTGTCGGTAGACACGATGTTGCAGCCCGCCATCGCCGCCTCGAGACTTGCGAGGCCCGGCGTCTCGAACCAGCTCGGCAGCACGTGCACCCTCGCCGCGGCGTAGGCACAGGCGATCTGCGACTGAGGCATGAACCCGAGGAAATGGTGGCACGAGTCGGCCTCCTTCTTGCAAGCCTCGAAGTAGAACGGGTCGTTCACCGGCCCGATGAACACCACGGGTAAGCCGAGGCCCCGCGTGGCCCTCACGAGGGCGAGCTGGTTCTTTCTCGGCGAGATCCTGGCGCAGCACAGCACGAAGTCGGCGACCGCGAACCGCGACGTAAACGCGCCGGGGTCGGCATCCGCGAAGCCCGGGTCGGCTCCGTTTGGCACCACGCGGTACGGCGCCACGACCCCGAGGTCCTTCTCGATGAGCCGCGCCTCGGCCTCGGCGTTCGGCAGGAGCATGGCCGTGCGCTCCACCACCCTGCGTCGCAACGGGTTGTCCCGGCGCCAGTATTTCAAGAGCGCGCCCTGCTGCCGCGGGCTCTCATGCAAGATGTACTCCTCAGGGTTCCAGTAGATGGACGACACCACCACAGGCTTGCCCCGCCGCACGGCGTTCTCGCACTGGGCCGCGGTCTCCGCCACCCTCGTCAGGTTGAAGAGATGCACGAGGTCATACCCGTCGAGGTCCGGCGCGAGCTCGCTCGTATGGTCCACCGTCACCCCGAGCGCTTGAAGCGCCCTCTTCGTCTCCAGGAGTTGCACGGTATCACCTGCAGGAAGGACGAGAAGGTCGGCCCTGCTCTGGAGAAGGACCCGCATGTGTTCACCCCCTCACAACGTGTTAGCCCCCTCGCATTGGAAAGGCAGGTATCATCCCTGATACCTGCCCTGGTTTGTGGCCCGCCGGTCCCGGCCGCACCGCACTGCAGGGCTACGGATCGACGACGACCGGGATCTGATCGAACTGAGTGACCTTCACGTCTATCCTGATGACGACCTTCTCCGTGAAACTGCCGGTCGCAGGGTCGAACTCCCAGACGATGTTCTCGATGAACGAGTGGTCCTGCTCGTCCATGCCCTCGCGCACCGGCACGTCGGGGTTGATCGGAGTGACCTCCACCATCTCGCTGAACGGCAGGTCCTCCGCCAGATGGTGGACGAGATCGTCGGTGCCCACGTAGAAGATCTGCTTGTGCACGACGCCCTGCACTATGACCTTGCCGTTCTTCACGATGGAGCCGATCTCGCTGATCCTGGCCTCCACGTCCACGATCTTGGTGGCCGGGAGGGTCTTCGTCTCCTCGATGAGCTTCTGCTTCGTGCCGTGCCCGACCACGAGGTCGGTCGCGATGACGGTACCGTATGGCTCCACGGCAACAGGTATCTGCTCCATCTCCGTGACCTTCACGCCAAGGAGCAGGATTATCTTCTGCGTGAGCGTCCCGGTGGCCGGGTCGAACTCGAACACGAGGTTGTCGACGATGGAGTGATCCTGCGAATCCATGCCCTCCTGCACCGGGAAGTTCGGGTTGAGTGGCGGCACCTCCACGAGGTCACTGAAGGCGATGTCCTCAGCGATGTGGTGAACGAGGTCGTCGGTGCCGACGAAGAAGATCTGCTTGTGCAGCGTGCCCTGGACGATGACCTTCCCGTTCTTGACGATGTGCTTTATCCTGGATATGCGCGGGATGATCTCCATCACCTTCGTAGCAGGGATTGTCTTCGTTTCTTCGATGAACTTCTGCTTCGTGGCCTCGCCAACCACCACCGCGGCCTTGATGAACGTGCCGTATGGCGAGAGTGCCACAGCGATCTGCTCCGTGTCCGTGACCTTTACCTGCAGCCTGAGTACGATCTTCTGGGTTAGAGCGCCGGTCGCAGGGTCGAACTCGAACACGTTGTTCTCGATGACCGACATGTCGCGCTGGTTCATGCCCTCGGTGACCGGACGGGCCGGGTCGAGCGGCACCACGTCCACGAGCTCGCTGAAGTCCATATCCTCGGCAAGGTGGTGCTCCAGGTTATCCGTCCCGATGTAGAAGATCTGCTTGTGGACCGTGCCCTGGACGATGACCTTGCCGTTCTTCACGATGGACCTCACGTTGGTCAGGACGGGAACGATCTCCACTATCTTGATGGCCGGAACGGTCTTCGTCTCCTCCAGCAGCACCTGCCTCGTGCCGTGGCCGATGACCCTCTCCACCTTGATCGTTGCCTTCTGGTCCACGATCTGTGTTATGTCAATCATCTGCGAGCCTCCTTTCAAGCTCCTGCCGGAGCTTTCTGGTGAGCGCCTGAGGAAGGCGGGCCCCGCCTTCCGCGCGTCCCCCCTTTCCTTGAGTTGTGGTCTATGCTGATCGGACGGGCGTAAACGCCCCTGGGTTTGATCGTTCGTGTGGGCACCGCGCAAGAACGTAGCGTCCTGCTCCCGACGGACTGCGCCTGAAAGGGCGACCGCGTCGTGGCCTCGCATGCCAGGCGGATGATCCCCCCGGAACTCAGGCAGCGGTCCAGAGCCGCCTGCAGGCGCGGGCGATGAGTCAGGGTCTGAGATGGCATGCGGGGTGGTGTCGCCACGGACCTCGTCTGGGCCGTGCCCGGTGCTCCCGACACAGTGTCGAGAGCCTTCGGCGGCCGGTCGCGCCAGCCTGTCGCTTCGCCATGAGGTACCGGCGGCCAGGAAAAGGTGTCTCCGTTGTCGAGCTGGTAGGGAATTCCCGGGGTTGCCAGGCATTGCCGGGGCGCCGCCGATGGGTTCGGACTCGAGGGCAGCGGGCGCGCCATGAGGCCAGTCGGCCGGGCCGTCGGCGCCTGGGCTGACTGGGGAGAGGGTCTTGCCTGCGCCGTCGCGGTGCGCGTTGATCGAGGCAGGCGTGCTGGTACAGGTGGAAGCAGGGCTCGCATCTCGCGGATAGCGCGGGATGTCCGAGCCGCAGGGGGTGGGCGCGTCGCAGCGCGTCCTTCGCGCTCGCGAGGCATCGCTCGTCGCAACATCGCGGGCCACAGGTATCGGCGCAGCCGCAGGAGGTACGTCGCGCCCTGTAAGCGAAGCCGTCCGGCGCCCTCGCCTGCGTAGCGACGTGCCGAGCACAGCCCCCATAACCGCAAGGGCCACGAAGACGATTATGATGAGCTGCCATCCGACGCCAAATGCCACAGCCGGTCCCTTCTCCCTGGCTTTCTCCCTATATCGTATTGACATCCCTGGCGAAGTGTGATGGGTCACGGATTGAAGGTCGCTCCCGTGACAACCGACACCGGGACGGGGCCGATCGTCCCGTCCACGATTCTCACGAGCGGGATCGTCTGCCGGGTGACCGTGGCTACCCTGGGGCCGGTGAGATCGGTGACGATGTCAAGCGGGCGCCGCGTCACGGTCCCGTCTTCCACAACGTCGACCAGGAACCTCTCCCTGGTCACAATGACGCCCGGCCCGATCACGTTCGTGACGACCTGGTACACCTGCTCCCTAGCGCAGCTCACGGTGACCAGGAGGATCACAAGCTGGTGAAAGACCGTGCCATTCTGGACTATCTTGACGATGACGTTCTCCACACGGGCGGAGGCGGAGATGGATGCGCCAGGCACGAGACCAGGGCAGTCCACGAGTGCGCTGAAGGGAAGCGTCTCCTCGACGTGATGGACGATGTCGTCGGTGCCGACGAAGAATACCTGCTTTATCACGACGCCCTCCACAAGGACGCTCTCTCCCATGACGCTGGCAGTAACGCCCTCGACGACGGTATCGACCGAACGTACCTTGATTGCGGGCACAGGCGCCGGGATAGTCCCCTCCAGGAGCAGCTGCTTCTCAGCCTGCGCCATCTCCGTCACCAGAATCCTCGCGAACTCGATGGTGATCGGGAGGACCCGCGTGATTATCTTCTCAACCAGAATCTGCGCGGCGCCCTCACCGATCACCTGCTGCACTTTCACCAGAAGGCCGTACGGTTCGACCGCAACGGGGATCTGGACCGTCTCCGTGACGGTCACGAAAATGTCGGCGATGACTTTCTCCGAGATGTTCGTCCCCGTCTGGGCCGGGTCGAACACGACCGCCCGGACCTCGGGTCTCACGAACACGTTGAGGCCCGGCCTTGCGCCCGGCACCTCCGCGAAATCACTGAATGGGATGGTGAAGGTCTCGGTAGCCTGCGTGCCCGCTGCGGTCACGTAGGTCACATCCTTGACTATGGCTCCCTGTATGATCACTTTGTCCTCGATGGGGCGGGCCCGCACTCCATCGACCCGGGCAGTGATCCCGACGAGGCCCGTAGCCGGCTGTGAAAGGGTCACCGTTGTCTCCTCGAGTACCTCGGTTGAACCCTGCCCCAGCACGCGCTCTGTCTTGATGAGGGGACCTTCACCCATCGCCAGGACTATCTCGACGGTCTCCGTGACCTTCACAAAGACGTCGAGGAGCACCTCCTGGGCCACGAGGGTGCCCGTGGGGTCGAGGGAGAACGCCACGTCCCTGACATCCGGGTGCACCTGCACGTTCATCCCCGGCAGTGCCCCAGGGATGGCAGCGGTCACGGAGAAGTGCGCCACCACCCCCTGGTGGCGGTTCGAGCCGTCGGTGGCCACAAAGAATATCTGCTTCAGGATATTGCCGCTCACCACGACCTCGCCAGGGTTCACCGTGATACCGGTGATCTCGGGCGTGGCGCGTATTTCCGTCACCTTCGTGGCCGGCACATCGAGCGTCACCGTGCCGGTCTCCAGCACCTGTTCGATGGTCTCACCGACGACTGCTTCGGTGATCACCGGCGTGCCATACGGGTCCTCAGCGACGTGGATCTGGACGAAGTCGGTGACCACCACGTCCACATCGACGATCACCTTCTGGAAGATCTGGTTTCCGTCGGGGCTGAGCACCGCTATGACATTGAAGATGCTCGGATGCACCTGGACAAGCATCCCGGGCCTGGCGCCCGGGACGTCCACGAGGGCGGAGAAACGCATCTCTTCCGGGAAGTGGTGGACGATGTTGTCCTCGCCCACGAAGAAAACCTGCTTTGCAATGATGCCCTGGACTATCACCTTGTCGGGGATCACTTCAACGCCGACGCTTCTGACATCGGCGCGGATCTCCTTTATCTTGAGGGCTCTCATCGGCAGGGTGAATTGCACCTCGGGGCTGTTCGAAGTCCTCCCTGCGCTCGTCATGTGCTCGCCTCCCCCGGGCCTCCGCTCCGCTGCATGGATCGCACGCAGAGTGAGGGTTCGTTTCGCAAAGTCGGAGCATTTCTCCGTCCTCACCAGGCGCTCTGCTAAGTTCGGCAGCCTTACACCATATTTTATGAACCCGCGCCGTCCCTTGCCATCAGACTCCTGATACTGCCCTGTTACCTGCATCCTTACTCAGTCATCTCGACGTCGCGCCTTTGATCTCGGCGTCGCCCCTGCCGTCACGTGCGGCAAGAGAGAGGTCCCCGGACGCGTCCCGGTCTCGTACAAACGAGCCTGATCTATCCGCCCAGCCTGCGGATCACCTCAGCCGCGGCATGCTCCCATGTGAAGCCTGCCACCACACGGCTGCGGGCGAGGCGCCCCTTTGCGGCGGCCTCCTCCCTGTGGGCGAATATGTGGCGCAGGAGGCGGCAGAGGTCTCCCTCGTCCGGCTCTGCCCAGACAGGCGGCCCGCATGTAGGGAAGTCGCCGACGCGGTTCTCCGGAAAGACCGACTCCCTCGCAGGGATCAGGTATGCCACGTCAGGGCCGCAGAAGTCGAGCCCAGCCCCGTGCCCGGTCACGATGACCGGCTTCCCGCAGGCCATGGCCTCGAGCGCCGGAAGGCCGAACCCCTCCGCCCTGTACGGGAGAACCAGGCAGTCGCAGGCAGTGTAGTAACCCGGCATCATCCATGGGTCGGCCTCGCCGTACAGGTACACCACGTCCGGCGCGTCCGGGTCCGCCCGCGCAGCCGCGATCGCACCCTCTACCGTCCCGTAGAAATAGTCCTTCACTACCAGCGAGACGTCGTCGGACCTTCGAAACGCCCGAACGTACGCCCTGAGCAGCACGTCGAAACCCTTGCGGCTCGTGGCGGCACCCCCGACGAAGAGGAACCTGTACCCGCGTGCCGTCGGAATGGACACACACGGCGCCTCGGGGTGAAACACGGTGGGATCGACTCCCGGATGGACCACGGCCACCTTCTCCGGGGCGATCCCGCTTCTCACGTAGCAGTCGCGCACGTAGCGCGAGTACGCCCACACCTCGTCCACGTTCTGCGCCACGGGGCAGACCCACGCGGACGGCAGGTACCCGTATTCCCACGGGAGGATGAGGACGAACTTCTCGCGGACGTGTGGCCGCCTGAAATCAGGCGGCCACACGTGCCTCACATGCACGGCGGTCGCGGCTCCGACGTCCGGGCTCGTTCCCCGCCACGGCTCTAGAGGCCCCATGGCAGCGCGAACCGGCTCGTACCTGCACCAGGACAGCGGACAGGCCCGGTCTCCCTCGGCGTGATGCGGCGGAGCGTCCGGAGCACCAGCAAGGCTGGGGGCAGGGGCAGAGGTAGGGGCTATGGCATGAACCGGGGCAGGGCCGGGAGTAGGAGCAGGGCGGACGGCAACGCCCTTCCTCAGAAGTGCGAGCACCATCTCCCTGTTTACATGGGCGAAGCTATGCACGCCTGTGAAGTCGCCTTCCCAGACAAGAGCCGGAGGCGAGCAGCGTTCTACCCTGCCGTGCGGTCCTGGCGGCGGCCCAGGCATCACTCCCCCGGCTATCGCCGATCCCGCCGCTCTTCCCATTCTCCAACCCCCTCCCGCCCTCGCTGTTGGTGACGACGTTTCCGCCCAGCCCCCTCCTGTCGCCGCCCGCAGCGCAGATCCCGCCGGCGCCGGCGGCGGCGCAACCTCCGCCGCAGCCTTTGCCGTGTAGCCCACCACAGCACGGCGCACCGTGGCGCGGCTCACTGCGCCGCCGCTACTACATGATCGCCCCGGCACGCTCGCCTTCCTCCAGCCTCGCGCGCCGTTCATGCCAGGCCCATCCTCTGTCGGATATAGTCGGCGATCACCTCAGGATGGCCGCGGGTGAACGGCCTTACGGGACGGTCATCGAGGATGCTGTCGGGCGAAATCCCCTCGTACGCGTTCTCCCCCTTCCCTTCGAGCATCGCGTACTTGACCCATCTCTTGAACACTTCGCGCTGGGGCTTCACGTACCCGTAATGGGCGAAGTGCAGGCCCGAGTCGGCTACGTTCGGCCCGGTGCCTTCGAGTCGCTCGTGGACCGCGCCGACCCACCGGAGGCCGGGCCTCCGCCTCACCAGGAAGAACTCCCTGCGGTACAGCGGGTCGCGGTCGCTCCGATTCTGCATAAGGTGCGGCTCCCGCATGAGGTGATAGAACCAGCAGTAGTAGACGTCTACGTATGGATTACGGATGAGCCTCGGGACCACCTCGTCGATGTCCCTATAGAACACCATGTCGGCGTCCATCGGCACGAGCCAGTCCCCGGTGGCCGCCTCAAGGGCCATGTTCCTGTTCACCGAGTAGTCAGGGCTATCGCAGTAAAGCACCGTGCGCGTTTTCCCGAAGCCTTTCGCGATCTCAACCGTGCGGTCGCTGGAATGGCCGTCCACCACGACGATCTCATCCACCACGTTGTATATGGACTTGATTGAGAACGGGAGGAACTCCTCTTCGTTCTTCACGATGTACATGGCGCTCACCGTGCAGGTTGACATGAACTCACCCCCCTCTCCCAAACCGTCTGACCACCCTCGCCCATACCTCGTCGGGTACCGCCGGAATCCGGCGAAGGTCGCCCGGTTCGCCGACGGACCAGTCCTGGTCGCCCTCGCCCGCCGTTGTCGCTGTAGAAGCGCCGGTCGACGTCGACCCGGAGGGCTCGCCGCTTGCCATGGTGGCGAGACGAGCGTACAGGCGTGCGTGTCGCCTTGCTATCTGCGCCCAGCTGTTGATCTCCACGTACCTGCGGATCCGGTACACCATCTCCTCGCGCCTGGCCGGGCTGGCCATAAGGTACAGGACCGCCTCCGCTATGTGCGCCGGGTCCGCAGACGGGATCTTGTAGACCTCCCCGTCGAGGTCGTCGAAGTAAGGAATGTCCGTGGCGATGATGGGCTTCTCCGCAGCCATGAGCGCGCGCACCGCCGAGGAGGTGCCGACGTACGCCACCTCCTTGTAAGGAAGGACGTTTATGTCCATGGCGTGCAGGATGTTCACCGCCTCCTGCACCGAGAGGTAATCCGTGCGCAGCACGAACCCATCGGCAAGCCCCGCGTCCCTGAGAAGGGCCGCAAGCTCGCCTGCATACCCGCTGCCGAAAAAGGCGGGGGCAGCCAGGGCATACACCTTCAGGTGGGGGTAGACTGTCTCCCGAAGGGACCTTGCAGCGACCGCAAGCTCGATGATACCCTTCTGCGGGAGCGCAAACCCGAAGTACCCGAGGGCAGGCCCGGTGCCCACGCCCAGGCTTGCGCGGACCGCACTCTCGTCGGTGAGAGCCACTCGCGGACAGCCCATGGGGATCACGTGGATATGGTCCCGGCTGACGCCGAGCATTGAAAGCTCATCGCGCAGCCGGGCGCTGTGGACGATCACCTCGCCGAACTCGTCCCTTATGAGGTTGTTCGCCGCCGCCTGGCCCGGGAGGAAGTCATGGACCGTGGCAATGACGCGGATGCCCCTGGCTTTGAGCTGTCGGACGAGGCGACGGAGATACCCCGGCTCGAACAGCTGGTACTCGAACTGCACGTGGGCGATGTGAAATCCCCCGCGCCGCACGAGCGCGAATACCTCCCCGTCCTGTCCTCTTGCGACTTCGGCCGTGTATCCCTGCGCGCGCAGCTCGTCAACGAGGAATCTCGTGTATTCCGCGACGCCGCACCGCTGTCCCCACGAAGGGACGACCACCAGGATCCCCGGCTGGGGCCGCAAATGGCTCCCCAGTTCCGGACACGGGTGCGAGCATGCATGGGAATGGCGGCAGGGGCGGGGCAAAGCGCCCTGGCACACACCTGGTCGCGTGCCTGCCCGCGTGCCTGCACGTGTGCAGGCACGCGGGCCTTGACGCGCGTCCGGCATCGCCTCCAGGCGGTGTGCGGCCGCGGGCTCAGCCATGGCGGCGCCGTCGCGCTGGACGAAAGTGCGGTTCCCGGGAAGCACCTGGAAGGCCTGCGGGCATGGCGGGCCCTGTAGGCCCTGCGCGCTCCGCCATGCTCGCGCACTCGTGCCGAGTTGCATGCCGGAGACCCAGGTGGATCGGCAGGCTCTATGATACATGCGATGACACCTCCGAATGCCCATGCCCTGCCGTGGTCTCTCCGAGGATCTCTCGATAAAGCCGCGCGTGCTCCCGCGCCACGCAGGACCAGTCGTGCCGCTTGAGAAAGTCGCGCATGCGCCCTACCAGCTCGCCGCGGAGCGCGGGGTCGCCGAGAAGCCGGCGCAGCGCCTTCGCGATCTCGCCGGGGTCCTGGGAGGGGATCTTGTATACTTCCGGCCCGAGATCCGAGAAGAACGGAACGTCCGTGACGATCATTGGCCTCTCGGCGGCCATCACGGTGCGCGCAGCGGCCGAGGTCCCGATGAGGCCGTGATCGCGGTACGGGAGCACGTTCACGTCCATGGAATGGAGCAGCCTCACAGCCTCGCGCTCAGTGAGATAGTCGTCGACGAGCGTCACCGCGTCCGAAAGCCGCAGGCGGTCGATGGTCTCCCGGAGCCGGGCGGCGAAGGCGCGCGAGCTCGGATAAGGCGCGACCGATGAGATCATGAAGCACTTGAGGGTCGGGTGGGCGCGTCGGACCTCCTGAACCGCCATGGCAAGCTCGATCATGCCTTTGTGGGGAAGGCAGAAGCCGAAGAACCCCACGGCCGGCCCCGTCCCTATGCCCAGTTGCGCCCGGGTCTGCGCATCGCTCGCGCCGGAGTCGCCATAGTCTCCGGGGCCGCCCGTGCCTGCGCCGCTATCCGCATTCAGACCCGGGCTTCCGCCTCCGGCTTTGCCGCCAGGAGAGTACCTGCTGCATCCCATCGGGATCACCACGACCCGTGCCGGGTCCGCACCCGCCCGGCAGTACGCCGCACGCGCCTCGTTCGAGTGGACGATGAGGCGGGAGAACGCTCGGGCGACGAAGCCGTTGTGACGGACCATTCCTGGAGCGAAGTCGTGGGCGGTGGCCGCCACCGCCACGCCTGCGTCGCGAAGGAGCGCCACGGCGGATGAGAGATCGTCGATGTCATACAGAACGAACTCGTACTGAAAGTGGACGATGTCGACACGGTCTGCGCTCCGCGTTGGCGGCAGGAGCACCCCGGGCGACGCCGAGGCGACGACGGTCGCCTGCACGCCGCACGTTTCCAGGCCCTCCACCAGCGCCCTGGCGTAATTCGATATCCCACACCGCTTTCCCCAGGATGGCACCACCATAAGGACGCGACACGTTGCGCGCCCCAGTGCGTTCGCCGGCCTGTCTGCCGATCCCTCCGCCGGCCCGCCTGCGGGTCGGTTGGATGCCCCTGCCCCAGGCAAAGCCCGGGCCCGGGACCTGATCCCGGCATCCCCCCTGTATCTGCCGTCCTTCGCGATCTCTCTCACCCTGGGGACCGGCGGCGGTACCGTCCTGATGATGGGGACCTGCATCCTCTCAGTGCCCCGATGGGGCCGTGAAGGAGGCTGGCTGCCCCCGCCGCCAGGCCCGTCATCGGGTCCGTCTTCGCCGTGCGTCCCGGATGCAGATGCCGCGGCGCCGGCTGGTGGCGCCCATGTCGGCCCGCCGGCAGACCTCGTCGCCGCGCTCGCGGACATCCTGTCGTCGCCCGCCACCGCGTGCGTCGCACGCTTCTGCTCCTCCTCTACCTCGAGGAGCCTTGCGTACATGCGCCTCGCCGCCCTCTCCCACGTGAAGCCCTCCAGCACGTCCCGGCTGCCCCGCATGCCGATCTCCCTCGCCCGGGCCCGGTTCTCGTAGGCCCAGCGCATGAGCCTGCGAAGGTGCGCCTCGCTGGGGCGCGCCCAGCGGGAGCCTGCGTACACCATGTCATTCGGTATGCCGAAGGCGGGCACGGGCTCCAGGTGCTCCACGTCTATGAGCAGGCTGTTGTCGGCCGTCATGAAGTCCAGGTGGGACGACCAGTTGGTGCATATCGCCGGGACGCCGCACGCCATCGCTTCCATCGCGGTCATGTTCCATCCCTCGCCCCGGGTCGGCAGCACGAAGCAGTCGGCCGCCGCATACAGGCGGGCCATGTCCGCTGTGCTCACAAGGGTGGGAATGAGGATGACAGGCGGGCCGGCGTGCTTCCCGGCGACCCTCTGGAAGGCCGCGATCTCGTCCCTTATGCGCAGGCCGCCCGGATCGTACGTGGAGTTGTCGTGAACCCTGAGGATGAGACACACGTCTTCATGCGGCTCGAATTCCGCAAGATACGCCCGGAGGAGGATGTCGTAGCCCTTGCGGGGGATCCACTCGAAGACCGAGAGGAACGCGAACCCTCTCCTGCCTGTGACGGGCAGGGGCGGCACACCGGGATGAAACCGGCTTTCGTCGACGCCAAGCGGCATGACACGGACCTTCGCCGCCTCGACCCCGCTATCGACGAACGTCGCCCGGTTGAACCTGGACGGAACCCATATCTCGTCCATGAGGTTGCACCTTGCGACCCAGTCCTGCGGTATCCTGTCGGTCTCCAGCATGGTGAGGCCGATGGAATGACAGCCGGGCTCGCGCTCGAAGAACCCACCCAAGAAAGTGAAGAGGGTGGTCGCCCGTAGAATGTGGGCGTTATGCACCATCCTCTCCAGCAGCGAGCGCACAGCCGGGTCAAGCTCGACGCGGGCAGATCCCAGCGACCGGGGCCTGACGCGGATGTTCACCCCCAGCCTGTGGAGATGGAGCACGATGTTCCTGTTGACTTCGGCGTACCCGGCCGCCTCGAACACGGGGCCGATATCTATCAGATCCACGAGACACCACCGTCCCGGAAAAAACCAGGAGCGGCCAGGCCGAAGCCTGGCGTGCTCGCGGGCATGGTCAAGACTCTGCGATATACTATGTCCATGGTCCGCGATGGGTTCCAGGGCATTAGCAGGCCCCGGTAGGGCATATAACTTGATCGGAAACGGAGAGGGGGCGCCGCTATGGCCAGGGCTGGTGGGGCAGTGCTCGTGGTGGTGGTCGTGAGGCGGGCTTGCGCAAGCATCGCTGCGGGCGCCCTCCTCCTTGTCTGGCTCGCGGCGCTGACAGGGCGGGCGCTGCCGGTCGTCGCCCTCCCCCGGTCCGCGGCGGTCGGCAAGGTCATCGTGGTGGACCCCGGGCACGGCGGCATCGATCCGGGGTCTCACAACGGCGAGGGAACGATGGAGAAGGAGATCGTCCTCGAGATAGCGAGGGACATCTGCTACCTCCTTGCCAGGGCGAGGGCCGTGCCGATCCTGACCCGCCACGGGGACTGGGAGATGAGCCCCATCATCGAGCACGAAACCACGCGGCACAGGCGCGATCTCGCCGCCCGCATCCACATCGCCCACCGCACGAACGCAGACGCGTTCGTGAGCGTCCATGTGAACAAGGTGCGCTCCGCGTCAACCCGGGGGGCCATCGTCTTCTACAGTCGCAACAACCCAGAGAGCAAACGGCTGGCCACGTGCATCCACAGCGTGATCCAGGACGTTGCCCCCCACCAGGGCATGTCGGTCCTGGAAGGAGACTACTACGTGCTGAACGCTGCGAAGGTGCCCGCCGTCATAGTCGAGGTCGGGTTCATATCCCATCCTGAAGAGAAGGAGCTGCTCCTTGCGCCATCTTACCGCGGGCAGCTCGCCGAGGCCATCTTCGGAGGCCTCGTGCTGTTCTTCGAAGGGTCCGGAGTCACGCCCGAACGAAAGGCTCCCTCCCCCGGGGGGAGCAGGGAGCCTTCCCTCTGAGCGCTTCTTAAGTGTTGCGGCGCCCCGCGGTCTCGGTCATAGACTTACCGACGCAGCCGCGCGGCCGGCGTCGCGCGTCACGGAATAAGCGGTCGCACCGGACTGCCGGCGGACCGCCCCTGCGGGGTGCAACGCCGGCGGCCCGTTCGAAAATCTGAAGCAGTGCTGGTGCCTACACCCGGATCACCAGGTCCCTATGAAGAGCTGCGTGAACATCTTTCCATAAGATCCGCCGTTCGCCACGCCCACGCCGATCTTGTTGTAGTTGGGATTCAGGATGTTCTGCCTGTGCCCGGCACTGCTCATGAGCGCCGAGTGGGCCTGGTCAACGGTGGGCGCACCTGCGAGGTTCTCGCCGGCGGTGCGGTAGCTGATCCCGGCATTCGTCATCATCGTAAAGGGATCGCCATAGGTAGGCGACGTGTGACTGAAGTAGTTGTTGGCGATCATGTCCTGGCTCTTCTTGCGCGCGAGGTCCACAAGCCTCATGTCGACGGCAAGTGGCGCGAGGCCCGCATTCGTCCTTTCCCGGTTGACGAGATCGATCATCCGTTGCTCGTCAGCACTCAGCCCGGGGGTCGGGCCTGGCTGAGGCTGGGGTTGAGGTTGAGGTTGAGGTTGAGGTTGAGGTTGAGGCTGAGGCGCGGGTTGGGGCGACGGCTGCGGTGCCGGCCTGTACGGCGTGTATGAGCCGCCGCTATAGTAATACCACGTGTTCCCCGACGTGTAATACGTGCCTCCAGAACCTGAGTACGATCCGCCACTATAGTAGGTACCGCCATAGCCGCTGCCGCCGCCCGATGATCTGCCGCCGGTCTGGTAGTAGCCAGAACCTGATCCGCTGAAATAGTAGGTGTTGGTGCCCGGATTGTAGGTCGTGCCGTAGTACGTGGAGCCGTTCGTGGTCGTGTAATAGGTAGCCGCGAAGGTCTGGGCCGATGCCATGAGCACCGCGACGCTGGCAAGGACGATAACTGCTGCCAGGAATGCTCTTCTCTTCATGAAAACACCTCCCCTTACTTCTATAGTAAGGGGACTGGCCCCCCTGTTCAACTGGGAAATGCCACCATTATGCCTCTGACCTGGACCGTACTGCCGCCGGAGCATAAAAAGCAGGGCGCCTTGCCACCTGGCGCCCTGCCCTGAGTCGGATCAGGAACCTCTCCTCTGATGATTAGCCCGCACAACCGATTCTTTTCTCGCCGCGGTCTCTCGACCGCACCGACAGCTTCACTGTCTCCGTGAGCACGTCGGCGTAGGTATATGAAACGCGCTTCACTACTCCCGGCTTCTCAGACAACTTCACCACGAACACCTTGGGGTACGTATTCTCAAGGACCCCTTCGGTTTCGAGGACCCTCTTGCGACCCTGGTTTGCTCGTAGCGTGATGGTCTTGCCAACGAATGACTCCAGGTCTCTCTTGATGTCCTCAAGGGCGTTTCTGGCTACCATCTTACCACCTTCCTTGGCGGGCCATACCTTGTTTATTATACCATACGACCCCATGCCGGTCAAGGAAGGCAAAAGTATAGCCAACTGTCCCGCATCTGTCAACAGGACTTCATCCAATTCTGGCTCGCTCTTGCCGCCGAATGCCGCAGTATCAGCGCTCTACCGCCCTTTCTCGCAGCCGCTCGCGCCCTCGTGTTTTGAGCCTGCCGCCCTATCCGCTTCCAGTCGCAGTCCTTGCCCCGGTATTCGGCAAGCTCAGCCTGAGTTTCCCTTTAGTCTCGACCCCTCCGATGCCCTTGATGCCGCTCACCGTGTTCTCGATAGCGTGGGTCACATGGACCACGCTATCAAAGGGCGTGAATGCCACCTTTTCCGCCACGAGGATGGGATCATAGCAGTGGATGAACACCCTCTCAGGCGAGCTAGCAAAGTTCGCGCCTGCCTCGAGGATGGCCTCGTAGTGGGACTGACACGCGCCGGCCACTATGACAAGGGCATCCTTGTCGGGCTCCACCTGACGCGCGCGCCGCACCGCTTCCGCGAAGTAACGCGATGTCCGGTAGTTGTCTATCCTAGTCCTGTCACCCCTCCGGGCTATGAGCCCGTCATGTCCGGTGAGCACGAGGATATCCGGCAGGTGCGTCCGCATCAGGGTCACGACCCGGTCGGGCTGAGCCTCCTCGGGAACGTGTTCCCCCACAACAGGCACTCCGAGTTCCTGGTAGTATCTGAGGCAGTTCTTGAGATAATCCCCATCCCCGTCGAGATGAAGGACGCGCCCTGGCATCTTGGCGTAGTCCACCCCCGGAGGCAGCACACCGGTTTCGCGCCCGCGAAACCCGGCTGCGCTGAGTTCCTCCGCCATGCGGCGCAGGAACACCCTCTCCAGGTACTCCCTCGAGAGCCTGTTCATCTGCTCCCGGGCGGACTCTATATCATTCTGTCGCACGCGCACGAGGTCGGCGACAGGAGCGTCCGCCATGAGGCGGGCGTTCAGCCCCTTGAGGACGGCCATCAGGCGGCGTGCGGGAGTGGACAGGATCTTGAGCACCGTGAATACGACGTCGGATCCGTGCGACTTTCGGGCGACCGCGTCTCCGACCCTGATACGCTCCACGTTCTCCCCTCCATCGGCACCGCGTAGGTTGTCACCAACATAGTATGAGGTGGACGCTAAAAGGTGCCGATGCGGGTTCTACATGCTATTTCGGGCAGGCCTTGCGCAGGGAACACAAAGGCGCCCGTCCGGCGGGCGCCGTCTGTCTCCTGGCCCTGTGCGCGGGCCGGCGTGACCGGCTATTTCGTGTGCTTGTCCGCGACCTTCGAAGCTCCGTAGGAATCGGGCTTGATCCTCGCGGCAAAGCCCGTCCCTGCCACCATGCCCACGATCTCGCGGATGAGGTCCCTCGTCTCCCCATTCTGCCCGATGTCCAGATGGATCTCCACGTCGAGTTCTCCGTAGCCGTTCTTCGCCAGCTTCTCTGCGAGCTTGCTTGCGACCCCAAGGCTCTTCGCGGTCTCGTAGAAGATCCTCTGCCTCAGGCTGCGCCCCATCCTCTCCCTTTCCTTGGTATAGTAGTAACGGGCGCCCTTGCCGACCCTGTGGACGACGATGGCCGTGACGAAGCAGGCATCCTCACGAAGCTGTGAATCGGTGCCGATGATGAGCTTGTACGGGATGCCAGGCACCTCCTGCATGTAACTCATGATGTCTTTGAATGTGTCGTTGAAGCTGAGCTTGCCCTTGGTCGGGCTTATGAAAACCACTTTCCTCACCTTGATGTCTCGGGATGAATACTGGTCACAGCCAGAAGCTCGTCGGCCAGCCTGGCAAATTCGTCGAGGCTGAAGGTTTCCGCCCGCCGCTTCGAGTTCAGGCCCGCTTTCCCAAACGCCTCCCTGACCGCATTCTCGTCCGCGCCGGGAAGCCCCAGACCTGCCCCGCCGGCCATGACGAGCGCACGAAAGAGCGTCTTTCGTCTCATCCGGAACCCCGCCCTGACCACGGCGAAGAACACACCCTCGCTCGCGACCTCGACCGCAGGCCACTCGCGCACGAGGAGGCGGACTATCGCCGAGTCCACGTTCGGAACGGGGCGGAACGCCCCCGGCGGCACGATGCCGACGATCTCCGGAACGGTATGATACTGTATAACTACAGAAAACGCCCCGTACCTCTTGGATCCCGGAGCGGCTACCATCCTCTCTGCAACCTCTTTCTGCACCATCACCACGATGCGCTCGAAAAGCCTGACCTCTTCAAGGAGCTTCAGGATGACGGGCGACGTGATGTAGTAAGGCAGGTTGGCGACCACCTTGCATTTCCTGTAAGAAAGTGTATCAAACTGCACTAACTCTGTCAAGCCAAGGTCGAGGATGTTGGCGTGAACGATATCCACGTTTGAGGAACGGGCGAACTTCTCGCGCAGGACCTCGACGAGCCTGTCGTCGAGTTCGACGGCGATTACGTGCGCGGCCCGCTTCGCAAGGGCCTCCGTGAGGGTTCCGGTACCCGCTCCGACCTCGAGCACAGCATCAGCGCGGCCGAGATCGGCCGCGCTGACGATGACATCAAGGTGCGAGGGGTCCACCAGAAAATTCTGGCCGAGGCTTCTCCTCGGCCGAATCGAGGGGATACCCCTCAACCTGCGGGCGCAGGGTTTTACGGTTCCAGAACGTACACCTTTACCCATCGTTTTCCGTAGCGCAGGGCCTCCTCAACGGTCCCGAACAGCAAGTCGATCCTGTGCCCCTTGATGGCCGCGCCGACATCGGCGGCGATGGCGGGGCCGTACCCCTCGACATAGAGTCGTGTCCGCAGGGGGATGATCCTGGGGTCAACCGCCACGATACCCGGTTCAGCCTTCATCCCGATGGCCGTATAGCCATCGGCATACTTTCCGCAGCTTCTCGGGCCCGGCTCGTAGGCGGTCGCAAGCATCGTATAAGAGTTGCGATACCGGAATGTCCCGCGAGATGTGTACAGTGTGCGCACCGGGTTCCGCGTGCCAACGGCGAGCAGCTTGGCAACGGGTTCCCGTAGCACTCTGCTGGACAGCACCTTTTCGCTCACTGCCCTGCCGTCCTCGTATGTAACGAGCACTTTCTGCTCTCTTACGCCTTCCACGCCTGGACGGATGACCTTCGTCTCGCCCCGGTCCATATTGGAGTCGGGCCTGCGCTCGATCCGGTACGCCACCCGCACCTGCCTCGTGATGACCTCGGACACCACCCGGATGACCCTTATCTGCATCCCGGGGGTGAGGCCCACCTCCATACCGGGGCTCACCCTGTCATCGGGTCTCAGCAGGACCCCGACCTGGGCCAGCACGTGCTTCACGGTGGGGCCGGTGGAACGGCACTGGACAGTCCGGCCGTCCACGGTCACCGTGACGGGGATGGCCCGGGTAATAGTGATGGTGGCAGAACCATAGACCCGCTCTGACACATCAGGGGATACCCCGTCTCCGTCGCTCAGCTCGACGCCGGCCTGCTTGAGAATGTCACTCACTCTGAGCGCAGTGGTAGCCACGGAAATGACCTCGTCATCGACGATCACCTTGACCTCCCTGCTGGCCCCGGCAAGGCCCGTCAGAAGAAGCACAACGGCACACACCACAAGCGCGATCTCTCTTTTGTGTTCGCCTAGAACCGACGCCCGCTCCCGCTTTTCACAGGGGCCAGTCGTCATCTCCTCATCCTCCTTGCGGCATCACACCTGCTGCCCACCTGAGTGGATCGCCACAAATTCGCGCTACCTTTCAGCGCGCAGGTCCTCGCCGGGGTTGCCGGTGTTGCGCTCCGGGGACGGCGCTTGCGGCGCGCGAGGATCAGGGTTGGCAGGTCTCACCGCATCTCTATATGCCCACTTACCTGCTCTTGTACCCCGTTCTCCTGCCAGACCCGGCGCTACAGCGCGCTGGCGCCCGGCAGCACAAAAGCTTGTTCGTTACTATTCGACCAGAATCGGCAAAATCCTCCTTGAGACGCCAGGTGCCCCCATCTCGCCTTCATCGGAAAGCGCTCGATACCATTATCGGCAGGTACTTTCCGCACTATGCATTGATACCCAGTGGGTACCCGGGCCTGGGAGCGCGCTCCGACCGCGCAGGCGAACAACACGTAACCTGCAACACACCATAGAGAACGAGAAACGAGAGAGAATGCGGCAGAGGGCTGGCTGTTGCCTTCGGGCGACGGCAGTTGACGTGTATGCTATTGCGGCGGGTATCCTATATGTGCGAATCGTAGTGCCTTAGGCGGAACTCCGCTTTCAGCTTCGCCGCGATTCTCCTGCACCCCCATATGCTGACTCCGGGTACTTTCACGATACTCAATACCACCCTCGGAATGTGCCTCTTACATTCTCGTGCAAAAGCGAGAACTGCTTTGAAGGCTTGTCTACCGTAGATGGGATGACACAGGGCATCGTATGTTGCAGCGTTCGACGCATTCAGGCTTATGGACATACAGTCTACGAGACCGGCAAGCTCCGGTACCACGTTGCGGCCGTGTATGAGATTCCCGTGGCCGTTAGTGTTCATTCTCACATACATTCCGTGCTCTTTCAACCACTTCGCTATGGCCTTCACTTCTTCGAGACGCATCATGGGCTCGCCGAACCCGCAGAACACAACCTCCTTGAGGTGGGCGGTCGGCGCCTTCTCGAGTTCCGCGATTACCTGCTCCACTGTGGGCTCCTCGTCAAGCCACAACCGCTCGCCGCCCACTCCGTCGGAGTTCCGGCGGATGCAAAACTCACAGTCGTTGGTGCAACGGTTGGTGAGATTGATGTACAGTGAGTCGCCGATCCTGTACACAATAGATGAGTGCACCGAAACCGCCTCCTGGTAATCGCAGGCCCGTCAAGACCGTCATACTTTATTATCACTTCGCCAGACTCCCGCCGATTCCTCTTGACCCAGGATAGGCCGGGAAGCCCCAGCCGTGTCAGTCACTATCAAGGGCTAAGTAGATCGCCACAAGTTCGCGCTACTTTTCAGCGCGCAAGTCCTGTCCGGG
>JASEJE010000021.1:0-40987 GCA_030024085.1 Bacillota bacterium
ACAAAACGTGCTCAATGTACCTGTGATGATGTGCCCTTGCTGATGTGCTCCTGTCGGTGTGGCCTGTTAAGGTATAGCCCTGGAGTTCAAAAAGCGTTTCCCCGAAATGTACGACGATTACGCGAGGCGTTGCGCTGCCGGGGAAGTCCGTCTTGGGCAGCCGTACCTGTTCCGCCGGCCGGTGCTTCCGTGGATTCTGAACTTCCCGACCAAGGGTCACTGGCGTTCTGTTGCACGCCTGTCGGACATCGTTCGCGGACTGGAATACCTGACCAGACACTATAAGGAATGGGGAATCACATCCCTTGCTGTTCCTCCGCTTGGGTGCGGCCACGGGCAGCTTGACTGGGCCGTGGTCGGTCCAACTCTTCAGCGTTATCTCAACCTCCTCGACATCCCGGTCGAGCTATACGTACCTCAGAGCACCGGCCCGGACATGTGTGACACGGAATGTACGGGAGACGCACACTCACATCAGAGAAAACTGGTGGACAAGGGTGGGCTGCCACCAAGGATAGAGCCCGGCCATGTGGCTCTCGTTGAGATCCTGGCCAGAATCGAAAGCGAACCGTATCACTGGCCTGTGGGACGGACGACGTTTCAGAAGATCGCCTATTTCGCAACCATGTCTGGGCTACCAACTGGGCTGGAATACGAGCCTGGAAGCTACGGACCGTTCATCCCGGCACTTAAGCGCCTCATGACCTCGCTCGTAAACAACGGCCTCGTCGAGGAACGTGAGGTCGGGCGAATGTTTAGGATCACAGTAGGGCCGAGCTATGCAAGCGCTCGTCGAGCTCACGCGGCGGAGCTGTCAAGGTGGCTGTCTGTCATTGATAGGGTTGCGGATCTCTTCCTACGCATGAACACCCGTCAGGCCGAGATTGCAGCAAGCGTACATTACGCTGCACGGGCCCTCACTAACGGTTCGGAACACAAGCCCTCGGAGTCTCAGGTTCTCGCTATGGTCACGGAGTGGAAGCAACGAAGGTATCCCCCTCTCGATAGGCAAGCAATCGCAGATTCGATTCGCAATCTTGCTGCGCTTGGATGGCTGGAAGTTACGCCTAGTCCTGACCTACCTCTGGACGAACCGCCTGAGTTCCGCACCTGAAGCGTCCGAGCGGACCGCCGTCCCCTCCTCCACGTGAAGCGTCCGGGCGGGCGGCCTTCCCCCCTCCTCTATCTGAAGCAAGCGCCCGAGCGGACCGCCGTCCCCCCTCCTCCTGCCCCATCAGCCAGCGCGGCACATATCCGACAACCAAGCATTCTCTGGCGCTTCCCTGTATCTGGGCCGCGAGCGCCATCCCCAGAGCGAAGCTCTTCTGCTGAAGGAATTGGCCGGGCTCTGCTGAACGTCACAACGAAGCGAGACATTCCAGGAGGGGTAGACATGCTGACCACGAGAGAGCCCATCAGCTTTGTGAACGAGGGGCAGAAGCTCATAGGTGTCCTTCATCGTCCGGTTGCGGCATACCGGGACAAGATCCCGGCGGTCGTCCTCTTCCACGGGTTCACGGGAACCAAGGTCGAACGCCACCGCATCTTTGTCAAAGCTGCGGAGGCGCTGGCACGCGAGGGAATCGCCGCCTTGAGGTTCGATTTCCGTGGCTCGGGCGACAGCGAGGGGGATTTCGAGGATATGACTCTCCCGGGAGAGATCTCGGACGCCAGGGTTTCGCTAGACTACGTGTCCGGCGTTCCAGGGGTGGACGGGAACAACATCGGGATACTCGGCCTCAGCATGGGCGGGGCTGTCGCCGCGTCGGTCAGCGACGATCCGAGAGTCAGGTCGGTGGTAATGTGGTCGGCGGTGGCGGCCTTGGAGAGGACATTCATGGATGCTCTGAGGCCGGGCATGTGGCAGGAAATCTCCGGCGTCGGGGGCGCGGAAAGGTCGGGACGGGCGACCCCAAATGGAGCCCATGAGGCAGACAGAGCGGATGGATCGAGTGGAGCGAACGGAGCAAGTGGAGCGGATGGAGAGGAGCGAGAGAATGGCAGGCATCCTGAGGGATCGGGTAACGTCCAGATACCCGCGTTCGCGATACCGCGCAGAGTGGATGTGAAGGGCAACGTGGTTGGAAGGGAGTTCATACTGACCCTCACTGACGCGAGACCGCTGGAGACTGTGCGGAGGTGCAAGGCTCCGGTCCTCGTGATCCACGGCGACCGCGACGAATCGGTTCCAGTCAGTCATAGCGCGATGTATGAGAGGGCGATAAAGGAAGCAGGCGTAACCGTCGAGGTGCACATAGTCGCGGGGGCTGACCATACCTTCAATTCGGCGGTATGGGAGGCCGAAGTGATAAGCAAGACGGTCGAGTGGTTCAAGAGAAGCCTGCTGCAGCAGTACGGCGGGCGGTAAGGCTAATGGCCACCGCGCGTGGCCCGGCGGGCGGCACGGCCGGCGGCTACGACCGACGGCAGCGCGGGGGACGCTCGCGGAGGACGGTCGCGGGGGACGCCGAGGACACCTCACGGCATCCGACCACCACCCAGACTGCTTTGACAGGTGATGGTTTTGACTTGTTGAAGAGGATGCGGGCCTGTGCGATGACGGCCGTCTGCGATGACGGCCGTCCGACCAGCGCTTGCATCGGACGCCGCCGGGCCGAGCCTCGCGGCGCAGGTGAGGCGTGTGCCGTTAATCGGACGCGGCCTCGTAACCGCAACCAACGACTGCACCCATGTTAGTGTACAGGAGGAGGCATCGAATTGTATGGGCGGGCGGCATTTTAGTGAAGACGAGGTCTTGCGCCTTGCGATGCAGGCATATACGAACGGAGAAGCGAGCTTTCCTATTGTAGCATCAGACAGCGCGCTGCTAGTAATCGACATGCAGGACGAGTTTGTTCGTCCTGGATGGAGTCCGTTTTGGGTGCCCGAGGCCACCCGACAAGTACCGAGAATCAGGTCCCTAATCGAGGGATGCCGACGTCTCCAAATCCCCGTCATATATACAGTTTTCTCTCGGACGCATAACTTCCTGGATCGGCCGAAGAGTGGCAAGACTATGCCGAACAGATATGAAGGCATTCCAAGCAATCCAGCATGGTTCCGTGAGGGACGAATTTGGCATGAGTTGGCGCCATGTGCTGACGACATCGTTGTCCATAAGCCGTCATATGGCGCGTTCTTCGATACCCCCCTTGAAACGATTCTACGAAACATGGAGCGAAACACCGTTATCATCTCTGGCACATTAACCAACTTCTGTTGCGGGATGACGGCGCGCCAGGGTTACGAGCGTGGGTTCTATGTCGTTTTCGGTAGCGACGTGACTGCTACAGACGATCCCCGGTTGCAGGAGGCCGAACTTCAAGTACTGCGGAAAGGATTTGCGAGGGTGCTCTCTGCGTCAGAGATCCTAGACTGCCTGGAGGGTACTGCCGAGGCTTGATATGCGTATCCAGACGGCAGAATGTGTCGCCAATCACGAACTTGGCCTCCTGGATTTCACCGGGTGGTAACATCATCGAGGACCCCCCGTGAACACGCTCGGTACGTGGCAAAGAGCAGAATTTCACGTCAGTATACCACATCCGCCGCGCCGAGCGGCAAGATCGTCGCCAGCGACACCGACACCGGGCGGGCCGCAATCGGGGAGGCTCGGGATCATGCTTTTCGCCACGCGCGGCTTATGAGTTCGCGCTTAGTTATCTATAAGAGCCACGCCTCCCCGGCGAGTGACTCGGCCAGCCGCTTGTTGACAATTTGCCACCCCATGATATGATAGATGCAAGCATTATTCTCATCGCAATGCTAATAATGTTACCGGGGCACCCTTCAACGCGGGGCGCTGCAAACATCCAGCGTGGTCTGGCAGTAGTTCCGGCGGCGCCGCCAGCACCAGGAGGTGGACGTCCGTGGACCTCTGGAAGGAAAACATCGCCGTCATTCGCGAGCAGAACCCTTGGTGGGTTTCGGGCACGGTCCCCGCAGATCTCGTTGGCACGGTCCGCAGAGTCCACTACGAGCACATCCTCGAGCACCTCGCGAGCCAGCGCGAGGTCCTGCTTCTCGAGGGGCCACGCCGGGTAGGCAAGACCACGCTCATCTACCAGGTCATAAGTCGCCTTCTGTCATCGGTCAAGCCGGACCACGTCCTGTACGTGTCCGTGGACGATCCTTACCTCAACAGAGAGACCTTGTTCAGAGATATCCAGGACTACTTCGAGGAGTTCGTTGCCAGGCGCGATCTCCGGAGCACGCACGAGACATTCTACGTGTTCCTCGACGAGGTCACAGCCCTTGAGGGCTGGGAGCTTTTCGTCAAGCGCTACTACGACCTCAGGTTCCCCTTCCGGTTCGTGTGCACGAGCTCGGCAGCGGCATTCCTGAAGAAGCGGTCGCGCGAGAGCCTGGCTGGCCGGATATCCGCGATCCAGGTTTATCCATTCTGTCTCTCGGAAGTGATGGGGCTCCGGGGTATGGAAGAGAGCCTGGTGAAGGCCCACGCCCGGCTGCGCGACCTCTGGGCGGCCTTCTACAGAGACCTCGACGTCGCGCGGCTTCACGCCGACCTGCAGGACGCGGAGAGGGAGTTCGGGCCGGTCCTCCTGGATGACCTACCGGTGAGGCTCTACCTTCTTGAGGGCGGGTTTCCCGAGTACATACTCGCCGGATCCGAGCGCTACAAGCACCGCTATTTCCTGGAGAGCGTCGTCGAGAGGACCCTTTTCCACGACATCGGGCCGGTCTTCGGGACAACCGACCTGCACCTGCTTCAGAGGTTGTTCCTTTACAGCAACAACCAGAGCGGGGCGCTCATGAACATCTCCGAGGCGTCCAGGAACCTGGGCGCGCCCTATTCGACGGTGGCAAGCTATCTCCGCTGCCTCGGCGCGGCGGGGCTGCTGTACCTGCTGCCGAAGTTCGCCGCCTCCGTGGAGGCTGAGGCGAGGTCGCTGGAGCGGGTGTATGCGGTAGACCCGGGGCTCTACCTCTCGCTTGCGCGGGTGCGGCCTGCCGACCTGGACCGCACGGGCGAATGGGGGCGCCTCGCCGAGATCGGTGTGCTTGCGGAGCTCAAGCGCCACGACCTCCGGGACATCCACTACTGGAGGGAGAGGGACCGCGAGGTGGACTTCGTCGTGGAGCGGAGCGGCGCCCTGCTTGCCATCGAGGTCAAGTTCAGGACAGACCCGCTTGACCGCGAGGGCCTTCGCGGCCTCGAGCACTTCACGCGCAGGTTCTCACCGGACGCTCGCATCATCGTGAGCCGGGACACGCACAAGCTCCACGACGAGCGGACGCTCGTCGTGCCGCTGCGGCTGTTTCTAGGGTAGTCGCCCTTGCCCGCCGCCGTCGGCACGTGGGACTACTTTGTCACATACCAAATGCCCCGGCCTCGTGGGCGAAGAAGGCACCAATCGCAACGACGAGAGAGTGCAGCCGCTCGTCGGCCTTCGAGTGACTGAGGAACCCCTCCGGCTCATCCAGGATTCCCCATCTGTGATGACCTGTCATGGAGTCCTTGCCGTATCTCCTCGGCCCACTTGACGATCTCCTCAATGCGCGCCCTCAGTTTTTCCTCGGTCAAGGACTCATTGTTAACGTAGCTCCATATGTCTGAGTTAAGGCTTCGTACCTCAGCCATGAACATAGGGTCGATCTCCACGTCGAGCCACTCACATTTCGATAACGGCGATGGTCCGCTCGCTTACCTCGGTGACACGGAGCGCCTGACATTGCGGGACTGGTATTGACCCTCACCCACACATGGGAACTGTGAAGAGCCGGATCCACAAGGGCCTGAGGAATCTTCGGGCACGACTTCGCGAACAGGGCATAACAGGGGCCGAGGGGGAGGAGTAGAATTGGGAGGCTCCCGAATTCGAGACCGGAAAACGACAGACGGCGCCGCACGGGGAGGCCACGCCGAGAGCACAGGTTCCCCCCGGCGCGGCCTGCAGATCACCCACCTGCAGATCACGCGTCCGGCGAGGGCCGTCCATCATATGGTCCATCGGAGGGTCCGGCACATGCTTGAGATCTACGCAGCGGGTGGTGGACTTGGCTCCGAGGACGAGCACCTCGTCGAAAAGCACGTTGCCGAATGTGCCACATGCGCCCGCGACCTGCGCGAGATCTCGGATCTCGCGGCTTCGCTCCGGGCCATGCCATTCCCTGAGCCGTCCATGAAGCCTGGGGAAATCGTCGCAAACGTGCTGGCGCGGTCGCGTGCGGAGGGGGACGCCGCCGCCTCTGGTTCCACCGCCAGCGCCCCGGCTGCGGTCATGGGCCGCAACTGCATGGGCCTGCAACGTCTGTGGTGGGCGGAGTATGTAGCGCTGGTTGCAGGGTTCGTCATAAGCCTTGCGCTCGTTGCGCCGAGGATTTGGTTGCCGGTGGGCCTGCTCAGGCCTGGTCTCTGCACGATCGTCTCACAGGTGCTGACAATGTTCGTGGCGGCTCTTCCGATCGTGCTTCTCTGGGGAATCAGGACCGGCATCAAGCGCCTCCGGGAGGAGGCGGCATTCTGACTATGAGCGGTCGGCAGCCCTGCGAGGAGGGAGATGCTCGAGTTAGCGCCGCGGTTCGGGTCCAGGACGAGGGCCAGGCCGGGGCTCAAACGGGGGTCGAGGGTCAGGGTTGGGATAGGACCGGGAGCCAGAACGCGCCACCGGCCCCGACCAGAGCCACGACCAAGGCAAGGGCAAGGGCCAAGGCCAGGGCCCAGTCGGAACCGAACGACCGCTGGAGACGATTGACAATCGCGAAGCGTTGGGTTGCGGTCGCGGGGGTCCTTTGCTTCCTTGATGTGGCAGTTGTAGGGATCTTCTTCGAACGCATCTTTCGTTACCTGCCTGTGACGTCGGCCAACTTATGCGCATACCAGCTGGCTGGTCTTATTCGACACGATGCTGACAGGTCGGACGTCAAAGATCTCGTGGCGACATGGAAGAGGATCTGCCCGGACATCCTCGTGGCGCTCGTTGTAGATGGAAACGGGCGGGTCGTCCTCGGTAATCATGGACTGTACGAGAGCCTGTCGGCAACGGAGAACATGCGGTTGTTTGCAGGGCTACTCCTAGATTCTGCTCAGCTTGGAGAGCATAGGATAAGAGAGATGCTCACCCTCACGGGTCTTTGGGATAGACGGAACGACAGAGTCGCGGGCTTCTCCAAGGGAATGAAGCAGCAACTTGCAGTTGCAAGAGCGCTCTTGAACAACCCACGATGGAGATGCGTTCTTTGTCTGGGCGCCTTTGGTCTCACAGGCCTTGCAGCAACCCGGGTGCCGAGGGAGCGTCTCAGCGGAGTGTTAGACTGGGACTGAGCCGCCAATTCGCGGATTAGCGGGATGGCACTGACTGGTATAGTCGGCCATAGATAGCCAACCTCAAAGTTGAACGAACATCATGCTGTCTCTCTGTGCGCTCGCAAACCGCGACCTCCTTTGCAGTGCACGGTCTGATTTCGAGCTTGGTCATCTATAGGTATTCACTTCCCGCGGCACCTCGGTACCATGTACCTTGCTCGGAGGGATATAGCGTGGATCGAATCTATTGGTACGTCGGTAGGTACGCCAGATACCTGATGGTCATGATGCTGGTTATTGCAGCACAAACACTGCTCACGTTTCTCGGGCCCATCCTTGTACGGAGCATGTTACAATACGCTCAGGTAGGCAACGTGCAAGGCATCAAGCTATCCTTTGCCCAGTTCGTCGGCGCCTTTGTAGCCCTCTACGCGTTCAAGATCGCATATGATTTCTTATATGTCCGCTTTTCGTTCAGACTGAAGTCAACCGAGAGCAGGAACCTATTCGATAAGCTCCTGCGTGTCAGGTATGGATTCCTTCGGAAGCTCGACCCATCCTATTTCGTGAACCGGCTCAAGGAAACCGTTGACCATGTCTTCAAGCTTGTGGGGGACAATGTTCCTCGGGCTGCCATCTCTCTGACGAGCATCCTGGTTTCCCTGTACCTGGTTCTGAGGATTAACATGTGGTTTTTGCTGCTGTTCGTCGTGCTGCTTCCTTTGAGCTACATTTCGTACAGGCTCCTGAACATGAAACTGATGGAGGCCAGTAAGGACCTTCAGAGGGTATGTGCCGAGAACTTCAAGGACATTGTCAACATCGTCAGGAACGTCGAGGACATCAAGCAACTCCACAACTATGGAGTGTTCACGCACCTGATAGGTACACGCGTGGACAAGGTCGAGCGCAAGAACAACGAGGTCTTCCTATATGCTCGGGTTGCCTCTGAACTGATCGACTTCGCGATAAACCTCGTCAAAAACGGTGTGCTTCTATTGTCCATTTACCTGCACGTCACTGCACGTATCAGCTTCGCCGATGTCATGTTCATCAGCCTTGTCCTGGCGATCTACTTCCAGGCTTTATCTGACCTGAACGCGACAAACCTTAGCCTGCGCGACGTGCGTGCTGCGCTTGCCTTCGTTTCAAGCGAAGTGTTATCGCAACAGGAAGACGATCACGGACAAAACGTGCTCGACGAGGTCAAGCACATACAACTCGCGGTGGAAGGCTTCAGCTACGGGGGCGATCGACCTGTCCTCAATGAAGTCCGCCTGGACATCGTACCAGGCGACAGAATAAGCATTGTAGGTCAGACCGGATGCGGGAAAACGACGCTGGTCAAGCTGCTGACCAGGTTGTACGATGCCGACCACATAGCCATCAACGGGATCCCCATCCGCGAGTACACACTGGAGTCATTAAGGCAGAAGGTCTATCTAGTCACCCAGGACACAAGTCTGTTCCCCGGAACCATCCTGGACAATATCCTTATCGGCCTGGACGGAGTCGGCCTGGATGGATACAGCGACGCGCGACTTGCAGAGGTGTGCTCTCTGCCTTTTCTCGAGGACCTTGTGAGCCTCCCGGAGGGGCTGGACACGCAGGTACGGAAGGGGGCCGCGAACCTATCTGGGGGACAGAGACAGAAGATTGCCATTGCCAGAATGTTGATGCACGACCCGGACGTCATCATTTTCGATGAGTCTACGTCCGCGCTGGACAGCAAGTCCGAGAGCGAACTACTCGCCTCCATCATGCCCTTCATGGAAGGAAAGGCCATAATCACGATCTCGCACCGGCTGTCCACCATACGAGACGCTGATCGCATTGTCGTAATGGACGGAGGAAAGATCGTAGAAGTAGGTTCCTTCGAGGAGCTGGTAGCGCAGTCCGCGAGGTTCAGGGATCTCTTTGCCCAGCAGATATACTCAAGACGCCAGCGAATAGACCGTGAGGTGTCGGCACCGGTATATTCTGGCGTTGATGTGGGATAGGCTCCCAGCCAGGGGCAGCCCGGCCCTGGGGACGCTCGGGGAGAGGGCGGCCAGCGGGAGAGCCGTCGAGCCGTGGCGAGATCTCACCATCAACAGGCTTGATCCCTGCAGGCGGTGCGAATTCCGGTATGCACGCGTCGACTGCCGTGCCCTCGAGCGGCTGCTTCAGGGTCTCGCCACCTAAGTGGGCGTGCAGAAATGCTCCCGACTTTTGGGAGGGGTGCCGGTGATTGCACGAGGGGTGTCAAAATCCGGCCACTTGCCCGACGGGCCGGATTTCGGCGAAGCGCGCCCCGCTTGGGGCGCCGTCCCCGAGTGCAACACCGGCAACCCGGCAACTACCGGAAAACGGACAGGAACTAACGCACCCTCACTTAGTAGCACCGGGTCCGTCTATGTGAAGGCGGGGTCAGGGTTCGCCCGATCCTGGTAGAGCACCTTCGTCCGGCCGACCGGGGGCAGCGAGGCGATGTCCCCGAAGAAGCCCCTGAACACGCGGAAGTAGTGGAGCTCCTCCCTATTCCTCAGTCTCCAGCGCTCGACAGCCTCAGACTCGCGCCTCACATCCTCGTCGCTTACCCTGGACGCAAGCGCCTTTTCGAGCATGTGCATGGACCCCGCGCCCTGCGAGAACATTTGCTTCTTGCGCCAAGCTATGGACCCTGGCAGTTCCTTCTCGAAGGCCTTCCGCAGAATCCATTTCTCGACCTGACCGTCCTGGGAGATCTTCAACGAAGGGTGTATGGCCATGGCCGCTTTCACGAACTGCTCGTCGAGGAACGGGGCCCTCGCCTCCACGCCCCAGGCCATCGGCATCCTGTCACAACGCTGTAGACCCGTGTTGTGTAAGGCTTTGAGGAGGTCCGCAAGCTCATCGTGCAAATGAGCAGGCGGGACGTCCTTGAGATGAGCGTATCCCCCGAAGAGTTCGTCACCCCCCTCGCCGATCAGGACGACCCTGACGTCGTGGTGCGACGCCATCTCGGCCACCATGTAGTTGGGGATGCAGCTCCTGATGAGAGGGGCGTCATACGACTCCATGTGGTATATCGCCTCAGGAAGCACCTTCTCCATGTCGGCGAGGGAGAATGTCCGAACATGGTGCTCGACGCCGAGATACTCCGCGAGTTCCCTCGCGCGCGCCACATCCTCCGAGCCTTGCACGCCTACGGAGAAGAACTTGAGGTCGCTGGTGAGCTCGCGGGCCAGGCACGCAATTATGCTGCTGTCGAGCCCCCCGGAGAGGAAGACGCCGCACGTGCCGGAGGACGGCAACTGACGGGCGACGGCTGCCCGAAGCTCACGACGTATGATCTCCACCGCCTCGTCCGGGTCGGTGACCTCAGGCGGGGGCACCTCGAGGGACGCGAACTTCCGGAAAGTCTTTCCGTCGGTCGAGACCGTCCCGCATGGGAACTCGACAATATCTTTCGCAATCCCAACAAGCGACTTGATCTCCGATGAGAACAGAACCCTGTCGCCGTCGTAGCCCAGGTACAATGGCTTCTTGCCCAGCACGTCCTGGGCGATGACGACGTCCCCGGCGGCAGCCGCCGCGCCATTCGGGGCGGCAACGCCCTTGCCTCGGCGAAACGCCACCAGGCTGAAGCCACCAGTCACACCCGCAAGGGCGGTCTGAGGATTTTGTTTTGTAAGCCTTTGTAGAAGGGCCGAGGGGGTTAGCAGGGTCGCACCGTCCTCGAAGACCCGCCCGTCGAGGAACAACGCTCCCTCGTCTTGAATGGAGTGCTCGGTTACGTCGGTCGGAAGCTCGACGTGGCCGATGGTCACCTGGCCTCGGCTGATGAGAGTTTTCTCTTCCCCCCTGTGCTGCATCTTTTCGAGCATGTGGAGCACGGTCTTATCATCCGCAGCTCCAAGGACGCCTGCGATAGCACTCATGTTGGACACCACTCCTGATTAGCGTGTTTTTGCCGCACCCGCGCGTGGGACCTGCCGCCTGCTCCCAGGCCCGCCCCCCGGCCGGACTCCGGCTCGAACCCCAACTCGGACCCTGGAGCAATCGCTGTCGGCGGAGCCTGGACCAATCGGTGTCGGTGGAGCCTGGCAGCATGCGATAACGGAGCCTCGATAACGCGGCCCCATGGCGGTCTCGTTCACCTCCTCGTCTCGTCTGGTGGGTCGCGGCGCTGGTCTCTGCCCTGGCAGCAGGCCTGCGCCCGGCGCGCCCAGTGCGCCCGGGCTGCCCCAAACTGCCCAGAGCTGTGATATCAACATTGTACGGTAAAGCAACCGGAATGTAAACCTCGCGTTCGGCACTTCCGCACTTTGGCACTTCCGCACTTCGGCTCGGCGGTTCGTTAGCTCTGTAGCTTGGGAGTTATATAGCCCGGCACCCTTGGAGCCTTGTAGCTCGGCTGCCATCGCCGCAAGCCGCCTGCGCGCTGAGTTCGTCACATAGCAGAACTTGGGGGGCCCGAGGGGTTATAGGGAGCCAACCTAAAACTTGAACGAGTGTGCGGCCATAAAAGTCCGTAATCGCGCGCGCTGTGGCATACGCCGCGGCATACAACGGCCGGAGGGTTTGAATTCGATGTTGCGTGCTTTTACGCTACCGTAGGAGGCCACCGTAGGGACATTGATGGCGTCGTCCGTTACCTGCGTTTATACGTCCCCAAGCTCGAAGTTGTAAGATGCGCGCGCCCTCGATGGCGCGGCAGCCACGCAGTCACAGCATGTACGCGATCATTGCTCTGACCTCGCACTCGGCTATCTATAAGTTTGATGTTGCGCATTTATAGGCGGGCATGCGCCCGCCGGCAGCCGGGATGCGGGTGATCCCCCCGGGACCAAGTTGCAGGTAGACCTGGTCCTGCAGGGATCAGCCCGGCTCGGAATCTGGTCCTTTGCGAACCACCCCCGCAGCTCTTCCTCCCCGAAACCGGTAGACGACTTGCTGCTAAACTGCCCGGGGTGCGGAAGGGACTATGCTTGCCGGGATGGCATTATAGAGCTTCTGAGTGAGGGTGCGTTAGTCCTTGTCCCATTTCCAGTAGTTGCCGGGTTGCCGGTGCTGCACTCGGGGACGGTGCCCCAAGCGGGGCGTGCTTCGCCAGAATCCGGCCCGTCTGGCCTGCGGCCGGATTTTGACACCCCTCGTGCAATCACCGGCAACCCCTCCCAAAGTCGGGAGCACTTTCGCACCCTCACTTAGCGGGTACCCTCGCGTCCACCAGTGGGAGTGCCCCCCTTGCGGAAACGCTGCTACCGGTTGCCCGAAGGTCTTCGCGTGGCCTTCCAGATACCGATCAGCGCTATGGCCGTAGTGGCCGCGAACACTGCGACGGTGCGCCCGGGATGCCCGAACCACCACCGCCCGCTGGCGGCCACTCCCCCGGCGAGGAGCGCTATGCCGGCCCACAGCGGCAGCCTCCCTCGTCGCGTCCTGTCCGATCCTCCGCTGACAGAACCCATCCCGTCGCCTCCTCCGCTCTAATCCTCGTCATGCCCCAGTCGGAGTACCGTCGGGATGCTGGCCCTGTTCAGCGCGAGCCTCAGCCGCGGGTACCTGCCCAGGATCTGCCCCTTCTTCACGACCATGCCCGTGTCCGCGCTCCGGTTGTCCCCTATCACGAAGAACTCGTCCTCTCCGAGAGGCGTTGGGTCGAGGGAGGTGCTGCTGGAGCCGGCGCTTGCGACGGCGGTGACGTTAGAGCCAGAACTAGGGCCAGAGCCAGAGCTGAAGTCAGAGCCGGAGCTGGAGCTTGTCCGGGAGTTGTCGCTCTCCCCGCCCACAACAGCCGAAAAGGCTTCACGGGCGCCGTCAACGTATACGACGCCGTCCCGGAGCGCCACGTTCTCTCCGGGGCAGGCTACAACCCGGCCAATCCTCGCAGCGAACCGGGGCCCAGGGGTCATGACCGACATTACGCCCCGCATCGCCAGCCTGGCCAGCCCCGGGAAGCGTGGCGCTCCATGCTTGAGCCCGAGGTCGAGGTCGAGGTCGCTTTCGGGAACGTACAGCACCACGTCACCCCGCTGCGGGTTTGCGCGCATGTATGGGGTCCCCAGGAAGAGAACGTCCGCTTCTCGGATGGTGAAGGTGTGCTTCGCGCCGGGGCCGGGATACGTGCTGAACAGCGTCGGCTTCATCAGCTCGAAGAATGCGAGGTCGCTTGTGGAATAGGTGATCGTGGCGTAGCCCGAGTAGAGACCCCACGGGACGCTCATGACCACCCCGAAGATGACGAGCGCGACCGCGATCCGCCACCAGGGAAGCCCCATGACGCGCTCGAGCACCGCGTATCTGAGGGACAGGGTGAGGAGGGCGGCAACCACAAGAAGCAGGAGCACCACGCCGCCTACCACCGCTATCGGCGCGGTGAGGACTCGCAGGAACCCGTTTCCGACCACCAGCATCACGATAGCGAGCGGGACGGCGACCGCCGCGTCTGTGCACACAATGACGCGGCCTGCACTATACTGTCTCAGGGACAACGGGCCCAGGGACAACAGCACCATAGCACAACAGGACAAGAGAACATGGAGCCAAGGGGACAAGAAGACAAAGAGACAAGAAGACAACGCAGGGCGGTCCCGGGGCAATAAGAGACAGCCTCTCCCGAGGGGCTGGGGAGGAAAGGATGTGGTCCCGGAAGTGTCGGATCGCTGCGATTTGTGCTATGGGGACGCGGCAGCGCCCATTCTCGAACTCCCGCCCCACACCATCGTGAGGTGCACGGTTTGCGGACTCGTGTACGTCACTCCAAGGCCGACGCTGGCAGAGCTGGCGGCGCTATACGACGAAGCCTACTTCAGGGGAACCGGCCCGGTGGGCTACAGGCCGGACGAGAACTACATCGGCGACGACACCCGCCTTGACCTTTTCATAGAAAGGACCGTCGCCGTGGAGCGCTACCGCCGACCACCCGGGGTCCTCGTGGACGTCGGCTGCGCGACCGGCTTTGCCCTGCGCGCCGCACGCGACCGGGGCTGGGACTCGCTCGGCATAGACGTGTCGGAGTTCGCGGTCAACTACGCGAGGGAACAGCACGGGCTCAACGTTGTCAAGGGCACCCTCCGCGAGGCCGCTATACCGTCCGAGAGCGTGGACGCGCTCACCATGTGGGACCTCCTCGAGCATGTCCCTTCGCCAAGGCAGGAGTGCGTGGAGGCGAATCGCGTCCTCAAGCCCGGCGGGGTCCTCGCCCTCGCCACTCCGGACGCGGACTGCCCGTGCCCGTCTCCCGAAACCTGCGACCCGGCAAAGGCCGCCTTCTGGCAGGCCAAGCCGCCGGAACACATTCACTACTTCAGCCCGGCGACCATCTCGCGCCTTCTCGCAGATACGGGCTTCTACGTGGTGAACCTCACATCGTATGGTCTGGGGGACCGCCGCCTGGGGGCCATGGACGTATACGCCCTGAAAGTGCGAGCGCTTCCGGGGTGACGACCCGGAGGAGGGCCATATACAGCATGTAAAGCAGGAGCGTCGCCTCGTCACTGAGGCCCGAATATTCCACGACCCGGGACGTCTAATCTGGTTGGTTGGAAGCCTCTGGGATTAGAGTGCCGGCGGCTGGGCCGGTGCCCCGCTGCGAGGCGACGCGGCCAGGGCAGTGAAGCATGGTCTCGAGGAGCTGCGGCATGATGGCTGTGGCGGAGATGCGGCGCCGCGATGTGCAGTGAGGCGCAGTGGAGCGCAGCATCGTGCAGCGCGGCACCGTGGTGCGTAAGAGCGTGCAGCGTGGCACCGTGCTGCATGAGAGCGTGCGGCGCGGTCGCGCGGACCGTAGCACAGCGTCCCGCAACGCTGTGCTGCGCAGTGCAGCGCAGCACAGCACCGTTGTGCGCAGCACGGATCACCCATGCGGATGAGGAGGGAATGGGATTGGAACTTCAGCTCCTCAGAAGCGTCCCGGGCCGGCTCAACGAAAAGGGACGGGCGGCGGGCGCGGTCGCAATACGCACGGTGGGCCTCACCCGGGTCTTCGGGTCCCACAAGGCTGTGGACTCGGTGAACCTCGAGGTCAGAACGGGCGAGGTGTTCGGATTCCTCGGTCCGAACGGGGCGGGCAAGACTACGACGATCAACATGATCCTCGGTCTCATCCGTCCGACGGCGGGTCACGTCGAGATCTTCGGGCAGAAGGCTGACTGGGGGTGCCCGGCGCTGCGGCGCCACGTAGGCTCGCTCCTGGACGGCATGCGGTTCTATCCGTACCTCTCGGGGCGCGATAACTTGCGCGTTTTCGCGGCGGCCCTCGATGGCATCCCGTCGCGCAGGATCGACGAAGTGCTCGACCTCGTGGGGCTTGCGGGCCGGGCGAGGGACAAGGTGAGGGGCTACTCGCACGGGATGCGGCGGCGCCTGGGGCTCGCGCTTGCGCTGCTCCACGACCCGGCGGTGCTGGTGCTGGACGAGCCCGCGAACGGCCTCGACCCCGCCGGGATCAAGGAGATGCGGGACCTCATGAAGGCCCTCGCCGCGCAGGGCAAGGCGGTGTTCCTTTCCAGCCACCTCCTGCATGAGGTGGAGATCATGTGCGACAGGGTCGCCATCCTGCGGCGCGGGGTGATGCTCGCCCAGGGGCGGGTGGACGAGCTCCTGGGGGCGGCGCCTGCTGTAGAGATCGCCGTGGACCGCCCCGAGGAGGCCGAGAGAATCCTCCGGGCACAGGTAGGGGTGCCAGGCGTTCTCGACGTGCCGGGCGTCCGCGAGGCGCGGGGCGTGCGCGGCGCCAGCAGTGTGGACTGCGTGGGCAGCGTAGACGGTGTGGACTATGTGGACTGTGCAGACGGCGCGGGTAGTTCGGGCGGCGTGGCTGGCATGGGCAGCGTGGCTGGCATGGGCGGCGCCGGCGATGCGGGTGGCGCGAACAAGGCGGGCAGTATGGCTGGCACGGCCGGCAGCGTGCACGGCATCAGGGCCGTCCGCCGGGATGGGGATAGACTCGTGGTGGAATACGTCGCGGCGGCCCTCGACGCAGGTGAGGCTGCCACCGCAGCAGGCCTCGACGGGCGAAGAGTGGCGCACGAAGGCTTAGAAGGTGCTGCCTACCGCGCGGTGGCCGGACGCCTCAATGCCGCGCTTGCCTCGCAAGGCATCTTCGCCTATGAGATCCGGCCCCGCCGGGCCGTGCTGGAAGACGTGTTCTTCGAGGTGCTCAACGGGGTGCACGATGGAAACAACGCAACGCACGAGGGGGCGACCAGCCGTGAAGATGCTCGCCGGTGAAGTGTTCAAGCTGAGGCGGATGCGGGTGACGTGGGTCCTCATGCTGATCCTGGTCGCATTCGAAGCGCTCATGATCGGCGGGATGGCCTACTGGGCGCAAAGCTCCCCCGACGCCCAGAAGATGACCGCAGAGGAACGGGAACAGGCCGTCGCGGCCACGTCGTTCCCCGCGTCCATACCGTCGACGCTCAGCTTCATAGCGTCGCTCGGACCGTTATTCGCCATCATCCTCGCCGCGCGGGTGGCCGGCGACGAATACGCGTGGGGGACCGCGAAGCAGCAGGTCTCCATGGGCGTGGACAGGCGCAGGTACATCGCATCCAAGCTCGCCGGGGCGGCGGTGGCGTCTCTGTTCCTTCTGGTGGGCGCGGTGCTAGCCGGCGCCGCGATGTCGCTGGTGGTCACCATGGCCCTCGGGCGCCCAGTGGAAATCGGCATGCTGACGCCGCTTTTCCTTGCGAAGGTCGCGCGGGGTGCAGGGATCGCCTGGTTCACGCTGGGCCTGTACTCCGTGTTCACGGTGTGCGTAGCCACCCTGGCGCGGTCGTCGGCGACCGCGACCGCCATCGGAATCCTCGTGCTCCTGCTCGAAGGAAGCGTGGTGGGCTCACTAGCCACGCGGTTCGCCACCGTGGCCAGGATCGCCCCATACACCATCGGATACAACGTCAACGTGCTGCTGTCCCTCATCGAGCGCGGCGGCGCCGGGCAGGCGGCCCAGGCCGCCGCACATCAGACTGCCCAGGCTGCCCAGGCCGCCCAGGCGCAGGCGGCTGCACTGCCCCCCGGAACCGTGAGGGCGTTCGTGGTGCTAGGCGTGTGGTTCGCGGCCTCCGTCGCGTGCTCGCTCTGGGCGTTCAGCCGACAGGAGCTTGGCATGGAGTAGAAGGATGCCCGCCGCCGGCGTCGAACATGTTGCTTGTAAGGCTAAGTATGGCGCCATAAGTCTGCGCCATCTTCCCTGACGGTGTTGGGGTTGCCGGTGCCAGCCAGGGCGGGGCGCCCGGAATTTGGCTAGCCTTAAGCGCCAAATTCGAACGAGGCTCACCGCACGCGCCGTCCCCGGAGTGCGACACCGGCAACCCCGGACAGGACCTGCGCGCTGAAGAGTAGCGCGAACTTGTGGCGATCTGCTTTGCAAGACTAAGTGCGGGTGCAGAAATGCTCTCGACCTTTGGGAGGGGTTGCCGGTGATTGCACGAGGGGTGTCAAAATCCGGCCACTGGCCAGACGGGCCGGATTTTGGCGAAGCGCGCCCCGCTTGGGGCGCCGTCCCCGAGTGCAACACCGGCAACCCGGCAACTACTGGAAAAGGGGCGAGAAGTAACGCACCCTCACTTAGGCGCCATGCGCGAGGCTGACCGCCGGCGCGGTGGAGCCGCTCGACTTGCGCTCCAGGGGGTGGAGGGCGCTGGACCTGGTGACTGTGATCACAGCTGATATCATCCGCTCGAGGGAAGCGGGGGACCTTCTGGCGGCCCTGTCTGACAGGCTCGCCGCCGTGGAGCACCCCCTCCTCGTCACGGCGTTTTCCATGTCGCGCGGCGACGAGATCCAGGGCGTCTGTCGCGGGCCTCTCCAGGCCCCCGAGCTTGTGCGGCAGCTCAGGTTCGCGTGCCTCCCGCTGCGCCTCCGGGTCGGCGTGGGGATCGGCGAGATCGAGGCGGGCCAGGGCAGCGCAAGCTCGTGGGACATGAACGGGTCGGCGTTCACGCGGGCCCGCGAGGCCCTGGAGTCGCTCGGGAAGGGCGCTGCGCCGCTGACTGCCGTATGCTCAGGCGACCCCGGGTTCGACGAGACAGCCAACGCCCTCTGGACTCTCATGGACGCCATCTGCCAGCGCTGGACCCCCGGACAGTGGGACGCCGTGCACCACTACGAACGGCTCGGCACATACGAGGCCGCCGGGAAGGCGCTCGGCATCGCCCTGCAGAACGTCCAGAAGCGCTGCAAGGCCGCGAGCTGGCCCGCCGTCAAGCAGGCCGAGCAGGCGCTCCGGCGCCTCGGGCAACGGGGGCACGCTTCACCATGGAGCGGGTGAAGCAGCGCGGTTCATCCCTGGAGGGGTTAAGGAGGCGATGCCGATGACGTTCTTGCTTCTTGCGTTGCTCGCGCACGTGGTCGCCGACTTCGTGCTGCAGCCCGACAATGTGGTTGAGAGCAAGGGCAGGCAGAAGCTCGGTGGATACCTGCGCCACGGCACGGTCGTGTTTGTGTGCAGCGTCGCGGCTTTCCACCTCTACGGCCTCGGCGCAGCCCTGCTTCTCGCCGCCGCCATCTCCCTCGCGCACATCGCCATCGACTGGCTGAAAAACCTTGTGGACCGGGGCGCCTCCCCGGCACGCAGCCTGGGCGTGTTCGTAGCCGACCAGTGCGCTCACGCGGCGGTACTCCTTGCCGCACAGGAGCTTGCGAACACAAGCGTTGTACACCTTTCCGACAAGGTCGTATGGTTCTACCAGGAAGTGCTCCTTCCAAAGACGACGGTCGCGCTCGCCCCGGCGTGGGTGGGCGCTGGGCTTTCGCTGGACCGCGCGCTCGTCGTGGCCATCGCCTACATCGTCGCCATCTTCGCCGGCGCCGTGGTCGTGCGCCGCGTGCTCGACGCGTTCTCCATCAGCGTTGAGCCAAGGCTCGCCACCAACGCGGGCCGCTACATCGGCATGGTGGAGCGCGTCCTGATGCTTACGCTTGTGCTCGTGGACGCCCTCCCCTCAATCGCATTCGTGCTGACCGCGAAGTCGCTCGCCCGCTTCCAGGAGCTCAACGACATGAGATTCGCCGAGTACTACCTCGTGGGCACGCTTACGAGCGCGTGCGTCGCGCTGGCCGTCGGGGTGGTCGCTGCGGCAGTCCTCCCGGCGTTGTAGCGGCCCGTTTCATGACGCCGCCTGCCCGCACCAGTAGGATTGCCGCCCCCGCGTTGTCGCGCTCCTGAGCTGCCTGCACGCCGACCGTCCGCCGGGCGAAGTCGTAGACCATCTCAGACAGCACCTCCCCGCAGCCGTGGATGATCCTCGCCCGCCCCCCGCCGCGCCGCCTCAGCAGATCGACGGTCTCCTCGAGCACTGCCAGCGCCTCCGCCCTCGTAAGGCCGTGCAGGTCACACTCCGTCTCAACATGTGCATGCCTGCCCATCGCCGGATACCCCCATTCTACCTGAGCATTCTGCCTATGGTCGCCGTTTCCTGCATGAGACGACGTCGCATGTTGCGGCAGGGCCAGCCGGGCAGGGCTAGCCGCGCAGGACTCATCGGGAGCACCACCGCAGATACCCAGTCGGGCCAAAGATCTCAGCGCTCCCGAAGCAGGTCCGCGATCGTTCCGGTGAGGTATTCTATTAACGCTCTGTTAGTACTGCTCTGTCAGGTACGAAATGCCATCCGGTTTTGGGGGCCTGGCGGGCCTGTCTGGCAGGGCGGCTCCTGGCCCTGGTGGCCATGGTGGCCATGGTGGCCCTTGACCGTGCAGTTCCTTGGAAACCCGTGATGTACGGAACGGGTGCCGCAGAAAGAGTGATGTACGTCAGCAGTCGGTTCCGATGCGTGACGCAGGGAACGGGTATGGCTGGGACCGGTGATGTACGTCACTCGATGGCTCTCAATGATGACCCAGGGAACAGGTCAGGAGGAACCCGTGACGTACGTCACCCGTCCCGCTTCGACGAGTGACGTATGGAACGATTCATGGAGAACGCGTGATGTAGGGAACGGCTGGGGAGGAACCCGTGATGTACATCACCGCTTGGCTCCCGATGCGTGGCGTACGGAACGGGCAATGCCTGACGAGTGACGTGCGTCATCCTTCCCCTTGCATGTGTGACGTAGAGAACGGGTAAGGACCGGATCAGTGATGTACATCAGTGGATCGCTCTCAAGCGTGACGCAGGGAACGGTTGAGGACGGACCCGTGACGTGCGTCAGCCGTCGGCTCAAGTGACGGTACCAAGTATGGCGCCATAAGTCTGCGACACTTTTCTCGCGGTGTTGGGGCTCGCGGTGCTTGCCAGGGCGGGGCGTCGAGAATTCGGCTAGCCCGCGCGCCAGATTCGAACGCATCTCACCGCACGCGCCGTCCCCGGAGTGCAACACCGGCAACCCCGGACAGCTCTCACGCACTGAAAAGCAGCGCGAACTTGCGGCGATCTACTTGGCAGGAGATCCATATGCAACAGAGCACCATTGGACTATTGGGGGCTGCTGGAGCCGGTGGGGACGGCGCCCGATCGCTTCCCGTGACATCGGCCTCGCGAGGACGAGCGAGAAGCGGAGCGGCTGGTCTCGGTACTATCCACGCGCCGGCAGCACAGAAGCGAAGGCTATCGGGACTTGTGAGCGGAGGCACTGCCTCTCTTGCCGGGACTCCCTCTACTGACCTGCCCGTGCGCCTTCCTGGCGGCCTGCGAGGGTTGCGAGGCTTGGGCGACCACCCTGTGAACCAGGCTGACTTTCCTCGCGCGCTCCACAGCGGCTGCGTCTACCTTGCCGTCCCTGAGAAGCTGCGACAGGACAGCATCGTTGACGGAGACCTTCGTAACCAGCTCGAACACGGAGGCGGGCAGGGCCTGCCGCAGCAGCGGAATGTCGTAGTCCACCTTCTGGGCTTCGAGGTAGCTCACCTTGCCCGCCTCGGTCTCCAGGTGTTTGGCGCCGGTTGCCTGGAAGTGCTGCACCAGGGCGCCCTTGAGGTACTCCTCGCGTTTCTCCAGCTCCTTCCTGCGCTGGTTGACGTCGATGAACTCCCTGGCGATGGCGCTGATGTCCACGCCCACCCGCCTCCGTCCGGCTCATATTCGCGGCATCTATCCGATACCACAGCGGCGACAGATAATGCGGCGGTGTGCGCTGGTGCGACGGCACCTGCCCGCTATTACATATGAGCCGTCCCGGAGGGATATACCCATAAACGAGGGGGTAGCAATTCGCTTGTCACTATGCGCGAACAAGTACGGAATGGGACCGTCGTGCCGTCGTGGAAGACCGCCCGAGCACAGGTGGCACACCTGCGTCTCACTGTTATCCCTTCAAGGCTCCCACGGTAAGACCCTTCAAGAAGTAGCGCTGGAACATGAGGAAGACAACGGTTATGGGAATGGCCGCGTAGGTTGCACCCGCCATCAAGAGTCCGAACGCCATAGGGACTTCTTCCTGCAGCATCGCCAGCCCCACTTGAAGTGTGCGCATTTCCGACGAGTTAGTGATGACGAGCGGCCATAGAAAGTCGTTCCACTCCCCCACGAATGTGAAGATGCCCAGCACGGCCAGCGCGGGCTTCGCGAGGGGGGCGACGAGCAGCCTGAAGATGCCGAACTCGGAGGCCCCGTCGATCCTACCCGCATCGATGATCTCTCCGGGGAGCGTCTGCATGAACTGCTTCATCAGAAACACCCCGAAAGGCGCAGAAATGGAGGGCAGAATGAGGCCGTAGTACGTATTTATGAACCCGACCTTCGACATGAGGATGTAGCGGGGTATGAGCGTGACCTGCCCCGGGATCATCATCGATCCGACGTACAGCCAGAACAGCAGGTTTCGTCCGGCGAAGTCCTTCTTCGCAAAGGCGTACCCGGCCAGAGCCGCCACGAAAAGCTGCGCCGCAGTGACCGTCACCGCCACGACGATGCTATTCAGAGTCCACCGTCCTAGAAGCGGCCGCGAAAGGAGTTCTGCGAAGTTGGCCATCGACGGGTTTTTCGGGAGCCACTCTGGGGGAAGCTTGACCACCAGCGTAGGCTCCTGAATAGCCGTAATCACCATCCAATACAGAGGCATCAGTGACGTGATCGCCAGCAAAGTCACCACCGACAGGGCGACCGCATCGCCAGGTCGAAACCGCCTTGCCCCAAGAGCCCTCGTTGACACGCGAGCTGGCACTCCCAAAGAAGACGAGGAAGCGGACATCAGTACTCCACCTCCTGTCCCAGCCACTTGAACTGGGCGACCGCCAGCACGAACACGATGGCGAAGAGGACGACAGCCTGTGCCGACGCGAGCCCGAAGTTGAACTGCTTGAACGCGGTGTCGTAGATGAGATACACGAGGGTTGTAGTAGCAAACTGCGGCCCGCCCTGCGTCATCAGGTAGATGTTAGTAAACACCTGAAAACTGGATATGGTACCCATAACCATCAGGTAGAGCAACGTGGGACGCAGAAGCGGCACCGTAACTCTGAAAAAAGCCTGAGCCTTGGTAGCCCCGTCGAGATAGGCTGCCTCGTACAGGTGATAAGGGATGCTCCCCATCGCTGCCGTGATGAGGACGATGGACGAACCCCCACCCATCACCACCTGCATGAAAACAATCGATAGAAGCGCGGTTCGCACGTCGCCGAGCCACGCATGCGGACCAAGTCCCACCAGGTCCATCAGGTAGTTGAGGAGTCCGAAAGGCGGGTTGAATATCCACAGCCAGACCATGGAGATTATGACCGCCGACGTCACATGCGGCAGGTAGAAGGCGGCCTTGAAGAACGTCTGGATCGGTTTGGAAAAGGGGAAGATCAGTGCGGAAATGATGAGGGCCTTTCCGAGCCACAGAGGTACAACCGCGAGAGTGTAGAGCGCTGTGTTCCTTAACGCAACCCAGAAGAGGTGGTTCTGGAAAAGCTCGACGTAATTCCGGATCCCGATCCATTGTTTATCAAAGACTTTATAGTCGAGAAGGCTCAAATAGCCTCCCCATATCACCGGGACGAGAAAGAAGAACGCGAAGAGAACAAAACTGGGTATGATGAAAGCATATCCCCAGCGGTCCCTGTACAGCCTCCGAACGATCGCCTGCAAGCTCACACCTCCAGCGCCTCGTGTCAGGCACCTCTTGTCACGTTGACAGCACCTCTTGTCACGCCAGGCGGCGGAGACGAGTCCCCGCCGCCCCTTCTGCAACCCGCCGCCGTGCACTGCGTAACCTGATTGTCGTCTCGTGCGCACTGGCACCAGATCTGACCTATTTCTTGAAGATTATCTGGTTCGCCTCGCGGACGAAATCATCCAGGGCCTGCTTGGGCGTCCTGGTCCTTGCAAGCGCAGCCTCAAACATGGCCTGGAGGTGCTTGTCTATGGGATCGGTGTTGATGTTCGCAGACCCAAAGTAAGGAATGCCGTGCTCGATGGCCCTGACGTAAGTATCGACCTCTTTCTCAAAGGGCGATCCCTTATACAGGTCCTTGTTGACAGACTTACGCGCCGTAACATAGAGGAGCGACTTGAGCAGGGCGGTGTTTTCCTTGTTGGTGAGGAAGTGAGCAAACTCCATGACGACCTTCTTCTTTTCCGGATCACGCTGCCGGAAAACGACGAAGCCGCCGCTCGTGTGGAACGCTATGGGGCCGACCTCAGGGAGGTGAGGGTAACGGGCAATGTGCACCGGGAAGGCCTCCTTGAGCTTGCCTTCTTTTACATACCTGTCAATGCGTCCGATCTCGTAGGGACCTCCGTAGCCGATGGCCGTCGTCCCCTGGTGGAACATGTTGATAGAATCGTAAATGCCCATGCCTGCCGCGCCTTCAGGAGCGATCTTGTACTTGTAGATGCAATCCACGATGAACTCGAGCGCGCGGACCCCTTCGGGGCTGTTGAGCGCGAACTCCGTTTCGTCAGCGTTGAACAGACGCGCCCCGAACACGTGCATCCAGCCCATCATGACGTACAGGTCCTTTGCGGGAAAACTGAGGGCGTAGACATCGGTTTTGCCGTCCCCGTCCCTGTCAAAGGTGAGTTTGCGGGCAGCGCTCAGGAACTCGTCCACCGTCCATCCACGGTCAGGGAGCGGCGGGAGGTTGACGTTTCGCTCCTTGAAGATGGCGGGGTTCAGCAGCAGTGTGCACCCCATGCCGTTATTGCTGTTGTTCCACGGGAAAAGGTAATAGTGGTTGCCAACTTTTCCGACATCCAGGACGTACTGATAGAAATCCTCCCTGTCCTCCGCGGTAAGGTAATCATCGATCGGTTCCAACAGCCCTTGCTTCACCCATTCCTGCTTGAAACCTATGGGCTTGAGCACATCCGGAGGATTGCCAGCCAGAATCGCGGCCGCGATCTTCTGGTCAAACCCGGCGTTGGTCACAACCTCGTATTTTACGGTGACGTTAGGATGGAGCTTCATGAATTCCTCGCTTGCCCATTTCGGAAAGTCCTCTGCTGTAACCGCCTTGTCCGACGGGAAGCCCGGAGGCGTAATCCGCCACGGATTGATCCACCAGGTGATGGTTATGGGTTTCGATGCAGCAGTGATGGCCGGGGAAACAAGTGGGCAACTCCCCATAATGCTGACAACAGCGACGCCGATGAAGACAAGGGAAAACACCTTTGCCCAAATCCTGATTCGGCAAGTACCTGATAGACTCTGACCACACCCCAACACTTGCCAGCCCTCCCCTTACACCGGTTTTTCTGGAGTGGGACCGACGGAGGCAGGACCCAACGTCTCCGACGCGAACGATACAATAGGTGAGCGTTTGAGGTTCATCGGGTCGGTGAGCCTGACACGCCACTCCAGATTATTGCAATTCGCCAACAGCGGCTTGATTCCTCCCACCTGAGGTGGTTCACCTGATCGACCTCATAACATTTGACCTGGATGGAGTGCTCATCCAAAACCCCTTCCGCCGCGGAGTGTTCCCCCATGTCTGCCGGACGCTGGCCCCTTACGTGATTTCAGCTCGAGGCCGTGCCCAGGAGGTGCAAGTGTGCACAGGCGGGGGGATTCGTGGAAGCCGTGCCGGGTGCCCAGCGCAGGACCCGGCAAGGGCTGTACTGCATCTCATCATCCAGGAGGCGAAGAAGCGGATCACCGAGGGGCATCTCGTGGAGGCCTATGACTGGGACGATATCGTGGCATGTGTCGCCGCCGACCTGGCCAGTGGAACAGGCGCAAGCAGCGCACCATCTCTCGACGTAGCAGGCCTTGTGCGTCACTACTGCAGAATGCCTGACATGATAGCTCTCTTGCCGGGCGCACATGAGGTGCTGAGTTCCTTGCATGAGGACGGGTACCCCCTAGGGGTGGTGACAAACGGGTACCGGAGATACCAACTTCCTGTTTTACAGGCCCTGGGAATAGATCATTTCTTCGATGTAATGATCACACCCGAAGAGGCTCGAGCAGCCAAACCGCAAGCTCGGATATTTCGGGCGGCATGGAACGGCCGGCTCGCGCCGCTCCACGTTGGGGACGATCTGATACACGATGCCTGGGGCGCCCGGGCGGCGGGAGGGTATTCAGTCTGGCTGCACCGAGACCTACCTGATGATCTACGCCGCGAGCATCCCGAACAGAGGCCCCAATGCGACGGCTTCGCCAGTGTACGAGACAAGGCGTACAGCGGTGTACTCGCCGGCGAAGCATTTGGCGTCCCAGCCGGCGCCTGCGTCCCCCATGCGATGATAGAGACTCTAGGGGAATTGCCGGGATTGCTCCGGCGGCTGGAGAGGCATAGCGCCCAAGCCAGTAGCTAAGTGAGGGTGCAGAAATGCTCCCGACTTTTGGAAGGGGTTGCCGGGGTTGCACTCGGGGACGGCGCCCCAAGCGGGGCGCGCTTCGCCAAAATCCGGCCCGTCGGGCCAGCGGCCGGATTTTGACACCCCTCGTGCGATCACCGGCAACCCAGCGACCACTGGAAAAGGGACAAGGACTAACGCACGTCACTTAGAAGCTGGCGATGATCTTCAGCGTGCCGGTGTAGGTGTTGAATCCGTCCGTCATGGTGGTGCTCACGCCACGGATGTAGCCGAGGGTGAGCGAGGCGCGCCAGATGTCGCTGAACCGCCAGTCCGCCGTCAGGTCGACCTTCGCCTTGGTCTCGTCGTAGTCCGCGCCGCTCTTCGTGCCGGACGTGCGCTCAAACGACCCGCTCACCGTCGTGGAGAGCTTGCCCCCCGGCGAGTAGCTGAAGCTGTTGCCGACGCCGTAGGTCACAAGGTCGTCCTTCTCGCTACGCCTCTGGTTTCGCCAGCCACTCAGGCTGTCGCTGGCACCCTGCCCGACCAGCCAGCGCAGCCGCACCGCCGTCGCCAGAGAGTCAGACGTTTTCTCGCCGAGGGTTGGGTGGACCTGCGACGACGTCCGCCAGCTCGCCTCAGCGCTGGGCGTGAACCTCTCGAAGCCTGTGTATGTCGCCGACGTGGACACCTCGTTGTCTGTGTTGACCTTCTCCGACTCGTGGTAGGCGGTCCCCGTCCGCTTCAGGCGCAGGTCGGTGCGCCACGCCGCGATCTCGCCGCGCACCGCCGCGTCGCCCGATAGCACAGTCCGCGCCTCTCCCCGTGCAGGCTCGAGGTAGTCCCAGGTCGCGCCGCCGGACGGCGTGAGCTTCAGCCCGCCCAACGCGAACGCCTGGAACGTTACGCGCGCGCTACCGCGCCTCTGGAGCCTCGTGACGTCCGACGGCACGTCGGTCCGCGAATACTGCGAGAACTGCACGTTCATGCGCGCCGGGCCGAGCCTGTCGTCCCAGTAGATGGTGGCGCCGATGTCGCGACTCCCCTTCTCGGTGCCGTCCACTGTGATCACGCGCACCGGGAAACGGTAGTAGAGCCTGAGTGTAACGCTCTGAACAGGCGTGTAGCTGACGTCGCCCTTCACGTTGTAGGAAATGTAAGAGTTCCTGGGCTTCTCGTTGTCGTCGTAGATGACCTTCTCGTAGCCGGCGCCGAGGGTGAGCTTGTTCGTGAACAGGTTCTCCCGCGCCATGATGGAGTAGGTCGTGCGCTGCGCCTCGAGCCCGTCGCGCGCTGCCTTGTCCATGCGCTCCAGCGTGTAGTCGAGGTCCACCTCAGGCCCGAGCTTCCACGTGAGCCCCGCCGAATCGGTCGTCACCGTCAGGAGCTCATCCGCCGCGGAGCCGTCCCCGCCACCGCTGCCCTCACCCGTGATGTCCACGGGGCGCGTGGCGCGGACGGCGTGCTCCGCACGCACGGTCAGGTTCTGCCACACGGTGTAGGACCCGCCCAGCCGGAACTGCGTGAGGTCCTGGCGGCCGCGCGCTCCTATCGCAAGGAAGGTCGGCTCCACCCGCTCGTAGCTGCCGTAGACTTTCCCGGCGCCGAGGTCGAAGGCTGCCCCGATGGCGCCCGCGAAGCCGGTGTATGTGTGCTCATCGGCCGGGACGTCCGCGTACCTGTGGTCGTCCTTGCCGGAGATCCTCGTGTTCTCCTGAACGTGCTCCGTGAAGTCAGCGTAGGACGGCCCGAGCGCGCTCCAGAGGGATAGGCGGTAGAACTCGTCGGCTCCCTCGCCCGCCCAAACGGCGTCTTCCGCGCCAGGCACACCGGCGGCGCCCGCGACAGCCGTGATCGTGCGCCCACCGGTCGCGTCCACCCGGACGGGGGCGCCAGTGCCGTCATACCTATACAGCCCATCCTCGCCGCCCAGCCACAGGACGCCGCCTGCGGCGCGGACCGCGTTCCACCGCGCGCCTTCCGTCCCCGCAAGCACCTGCCACGCCCCGTCAGGCTCGCGCCTGAAGCGGACGCCGCAGTCGGTCGCCGCATACACGTCCCCGTCCCCGATCGCAGAGGACAGCGTCGCGACTTCGGCGACCGCCGCGCCGCCGAACTCCGTCGTGAACCTCGTGCCGTCGAAGGACATCAGGCCGGACGGGGTGGCCACGTAGAGGTCCCCGGTAACGTCGGAGAGGGCGATATCCGTGACGACCTCGCTCATCATCTCGGGGTTGGACCCCTCGGCGAAGGCTTGCCAGCTCTCGAGGTTCCCGGCGCTCGCCCTCGCAAGCCCCGAGTCCGTCCCGACCCACACCGTCGCCGTGGCGTCGTCCACGAGGACGGACAGGACGTTGGAGCTGGGCAGGCCGTCGCTTTCGTAGTAGCGTCGCCAGTTCTCCACGCGGTCGAACGGCGGCTCGCTGCCCGGCCCGACCCTCGCCGCAAGCACTGTCAGGCCGGACTCCGTGGCGAACAACCACGAGCCAGAGCCGGCCGACGCCGCGATGTCGTAGACGGTCCAGCCAGCCAGGCCGGACGCCGGCGAATAGTGCCTCCACTTGCCGTCCGCGAGATGATACGAGGTGAGGCCGTTATGATGGGCGAAGAGCATGTATTCGTTGCCCCCGTCATCCGTGACGAACATTGCGTCGTTTATCCTGTTGGACGTGTTCCTGCGCTGGTTGTCGTCGTACGGGAAGATCTCGTGGCTGTACGCGACGTCCGCGTCCACCGTCAGCCTGCCGACCTTGACGTCAGCGGACACGCCCGCCACCGTGTGCGTGTTGGGCATGGTGCGCGCCCGCTCAGGCCCGACGAGCGGGGTCGGCTGGTCCTGGGCGCGGATGATGTCCGCCGCCAGCTTGAGGTCGGGAGTGGGCTGCCAAGCCACGGACCCGCCGTAGAAGATACGTTTGTATTCCACGGGCACCCCGAGGCCGCCCGCGAAGTATTCGTACTCCACCTTGATGGTGTCCTGCGGCCCGACGTCGCGCAGGATGACGAGAACGCCAGCCTCGTAGTCGATGGTGTAGTCGACGTCCCGTTTGAGAAGCTCGCCGTTGAGGTAAACCCGCTCGCTGCCCTGGGCGACGGAGATGCCGAGGGTATAGATGTTGCCGGTGATGGAGTAGTTGTACCTGACGCGGATCTCCTCGTAGGAGTCGGGCGCGCCCGCCGGGAACGTGAACTCGGTGACTCCCTGGTCGTAGTAAACCGTGTAGAAGAGGCCAGGGATGGCGTCGGCCTCGGTGTAGGTGCCTCCGACGAGGACCTCGATCTTGACCGACTCCAGGTCTATGCGCTCGTGGCCGAGGAGGTAGAACCTCCCCGTCGCGTAGTCCTCAAGGGCGCTATCGAGCACCTTCGTGTCGGACTCGGGAAGTCCGGCGACGATCCACGAGTGGTCGTCGCAAAGTTCCTCCAGGAAAGCCTTTTCGGAGTCGCTGCCCACCACGAAGGGATACACCTTCTGGTCTGGCCCGGTGAGGCCGTTCTTCGTGTTATACTCCCGAATGAGATCGCGGACCTGGTCGCGGAGGAGGTCCAGGGACTCGCGCTGCAGGATCAAGTGGTCACCGTCTGTGCTGGTCACGACGGTGTATTTCCCCCGGTCCACCTCCTTCAGGTCGCCCGCGGCGATGACGCCGTCATCGTCCTCGGACTCCCGGTAGAGGTAGTCCATGTCGTAGTTGGTGAGGAGCTCAAGGAGGGTGCGCTGCGCGCCGGGGGCGCCGTCGGCATACCGCAGCTCGACCTTCATGAAATCGGGGTCGAACGTGCCCGACATGCGGTACGACTCCGCGCCGCCGATGGACGCCACGAGCACCGCGCGCTCACGGGTGGGCGCGTAGGGGCCATCGTGCCTGAAGACGGTCGTGTCGCTGCTGGACGCACCCTTGAACGTCTTCGAGGCCGGGATGCCCTTGACGCGGCCGAGGATGGCACCCACCGTGAAGTCGTCCAGCTTCGCGGCCACCTGCACGCCGCGCAGCGTGAGGCGGCGCGCCACGTAGGGGTTCGCGGTCGCGTAGGCGAAGTCGCCGAAGCACCCTGAGATGGTCTCGTTCTTGAAGTCTATGCGCACGAGCTGGAGGTTTCCCGAGCTATAGTTGTCGAGGGACGCGGACACGCTGAACCCGCCCGGCAGCTCACCCGAAATGGTGAGGCGCAGCGTCTGGGACACGATGAGCGTGTTGATGGCATACCCCTGCAGGCCCTTGAGGCCCTCCGGGTCGCCCGCCGCGTAGGTCGCGGTCCACACCGCCTCGCCGGACACGTCAACGCCCTTGGTAACCTCCGATGCGCTCGCCGCCGCGCCGCCCCAGGCGGCTATCGCCGCTAGCAGCGCCATGCACGACACGAGCGCGATCGCAACCGCCGTCGCGGGCGTAACCGCCGCGGGCCTCACGCGCTCCGCGCAACCCCGCCGCGCGCGACGCCGCACCGCCCACAAGGTCCGCGCCTGTAAAGCCCGACCGAACCCCCATCCCAGCCGTCCTCTGACCACAACGCAGCCCCCCTTAGTCGCTCCCTCAATATTTGACGCCCACCGCCTCCCTTCCTGCCATTTGCTCCAAATATTCCCCTTGTTTGCACTTTCGCTTCGATGCGGCGTTGTGCAGGACCGTCCCCAATCAAGAGGAGGGGCCGCTCTTTAATGAGCGGTCCCTCCTCGTCATCCTCCCGCCCAGCTACGGCGTCCAGCCACAGCAGGAGACCAGTCTCACTGTGAAGTTGACATTCCGATCCGCAAGGCTGACAGCCTTGTTACCGCTGCACGATGAGACGCTCCACGGCCCTCACTGAGCCATCGTCCGTCGTTACCAGCACCAGGTACAGCCCACTGGCGACCGGCCCCCCGCCTGTCGTGAGGTCCCAGACCACAGAGCCGGTCTCCTTGGAGACATCCTGCTGGAACACAAGACGGCCAGCGATGTCGTAGATCCTTACCGTTCCGTCCGCCGGCAGGTCGAGGTAGATGTTTACATGCGTTTTCGCCGGATTTGGACCTAGCGCTATCGGCCCAAGGATACGCGTTGTCGTGAACTTCACGGTCTTCGCCGTCTCGAACTTGCCGTCGCGCGCTGCGACCCTGAGCGTGTATTCTCCCGGCGCGAGACCAGACACGTCCCAAGCGTAGCTGCCCGTATTGTCGACTTCGGCAATGGCATGCTGGACGCCATCCTTGCCTGTGTACGACAGGCGGATCGAGATGGGATCGCCATCCGGGTCGCTTGCGGACCATGTTATGTTTAACACGTTGTCGTTTACGTACGCCCTCTCCGTTGGGTTCAACACGGTGAGCGCAGGCGGGTTGTTGTACACCTCGTACGTCACGAGTTGCAGCAGCTTTACGAGATCGTACTCCTGCACGTCTCGGCCGCCCGCCGGCCTCCCGCGTACCGGCTTCTCCTTGTCTGTCTGGTACAGGGTCACCAGGGTCTCAGGCTTCTCCTTCGGGTAGACCCTCGGGCTACCACCCTTGACTGCCTGGGCCACACTGCTAGGCGGGGTACCTTCGGCACCAACCACTTCTAGCGGGAATGCCATGAACAGGAGCTTATAGTCCCCATCGTAATGGACAGCGCTAAACGCACCGTCGCCCGGAGCGAACTGGTCATAATACACTGCCGTTGCATCGGACGTCGGCAGCAGGCTGTCGGACCAGTCGTCGTAACCTGCTGCGCCAAAGCCGAGGTGCAGCAGGGTGCCTTCTGCGAAAGTGCCGGGGACTCCCTCAACCCGGTCACTGTCCAGATAGGCCCCCATATCATGCCAGACCCAATCAACGTGCAGGTAGTCCCGAACAAAGGAGTTCTGAGTCTGCCCGTCCTGTCCCCGTTCGAGCACGAACAGGAGGTCCTGACCGGACACCACCATGTGTCCGCCGCGGTCGGCCACGTTCTTGACATAGGCCTGCTGCACCGGGTCCATGCCGCCGACATTGCCGCCGAGCCACACCAGCAGCACGTCCTCGAGGCCGGTCATAGCCGTGCCATCAGGGGAGATGAGCCACGGTAGGGCATACCAGGGCGCCGTCACAACCGAGTACCCGTTCGCCAGGAACGCTTCGACCACCGGATCCGGGTTATCCTCGTCGTACGTAGGCTCAGGATCCCGCGCATCCAGAACGAATACGTGGAAGCTCTCTGGCATCACCAGGACCAGCGCTTCGCCGTAAGATGCGTTGCCGACCGCGTCGACGGCCATCCATCGAACGGTGTACGGGCCGAACTCCGAATAGGCATGGCTCACGCTCGTGTCAGTGGTCTGTTGTCCATCTCCGAAGTCTAGCCCGAACTGAACCTGATCCCTATCGGGATCGGTGACGTTCGCCTCGAAGCTCACGGTCACAGGGGTTTTCTCGCTCCGCGTGAACTGATCCGTGATCTTCAGCTCGACGACTGGAGCCCGGTTCACAGTCTCACTTGTGAGCCACTGGTATACGCGGTGCGCGATCTTGCCTGCGGGAGACTCAACCTGACGCACGCCTACTCCGCCGACCGGTACGGCCTGAGGACCGGGGACGCCCTCGAAGGGGAACGCGAAGAACACGACACGGTAGGCGCTTGCCGGATCAACATACTTGATCGCGACGGGCAGGCCCTGTTCGTCGGTGGCATCGAGGAATACCGGCGTCGCCCCCGAGCACGGGATAACCCGGTCTGGGTATGCGTCAAACGGGGGCGCCAGATCAAACTCGAGGCCATCACCGACTGGGTCTCCCGGAGCACCGATCACCCTCGTCCCAGCGTCATCGAGAGTGGCGTCCCAGACTTTCAGATAGTCCCTGGCGAACATCGACTGCGGCGAGAGGCCTATGTCCCACAGCAAATCCTGAGAGCTGAGCCACAGCCGGCCGCCGTTGTCGAGCACCTTCGCCAGGTATTCCTGATCGGCCTGTGTCAAGGTCTTCGACCATGTAGCGCCGGTGGTCCACACTATGGGGTTCTTTATGTCGACCGGTAGCGCGGGCATGTTCGCAGCATCAACTACTACGTAGCTGATACCGGTTTCATCGAATGCCTTCACGAACGCGTCCTCGTAGCGAGGCTCGCCGCTCCCAGCCAGGCTCGAACCGTCGTCGTCCATCAGGAGAACCGTGCCCGAACCGTCCACGACCACGATCTGCTGCCATGCGTATCTCTTGTTCCCGGCGTCGTCGGTCGCAATCAGGACGACAAAGTATGAACCGCTAGCTTGGAAAGCATGCTCGAGCGTTCCCGACGCCCCAGGCAAAGTTTCACTGGGAGCGTCATTGGTCCAGCCAGGAAACGCCGACGTTGCGCTCGTGGTTGGGGCGAACCGTACCTTGAGGTTCGCCACTGATCCGTCCAGGTCCACGACGTCGTAGGTGAAGGTAACGGTATCCCCCGCCTTGGCAAACTGCGTATCAGCAGACCATTTCTTGATGATCGGGGGCACCACGCCTCTAAGCGCGTTGTTCGCATTGATGCGGCAGCCAGTAACCGTTTTGCCGACCAGCGCGGGAAGCGTGTCGCCGGAGCCGAGAATGATGTCCTTGATGGTTGCGACGCCCTCGGTATAGCCCGGCGCGCCCTTATACTGGGGCATTGACAGGTTTTTCTGGATGAGCAGCGCCGCCAGGCCCGTAACATGCGGTGTCGCCATCGAGGTGCCGGCATACCAGGAGAATCCCGGCGTCAGGACGCCATCCTTGACTCTGGGCACAGTGGACAGAATCCAATAGCCGGGGGCCCCGACGTCCACCGAGGTAAGCCCATAGTTGGAGAAGTCCGCGATATTGTCGTCCTGGTCGGTTGCTGCGACCGCAATTATGTTTTCCGAGTCGTAGCTCGATGGGTAATGCGGGCTCGCATCGTTGTCAACGGCATCATTGCCCGCAGCAGCAACGAAGAGAATGCCGCTAGCCTCAATAGCATCCTTGAGGGCCTGGCTATAACCGCCGCCTCCCCAGCTATTGCTGGTGAGCGTGGCACCCATCGCAGCAGCATAACTCAACGCCTTAACCGCGTCGCTGGTTGCACCTCCATTGGGCCCGATGAACTTCAGCGGCATGATCTTGATGTTCCATGCCATTCCGGCTACACCGTACGCATCGTTGCCGACCGCGCCGATCGTTCCTGACACGTGGGTTCCGTGGGCGTCGCCATCTTCGACGTCGAACACCGTGTTGTCGTCATTGAAAAAGTCCCAGCCATGGACGTCATCTATGTAGCCATTGTTATCATCATCGATGCCATTGTCTGGGACCTCTCCAGGGTTCGTCCATATGTTTGGCTTGAGGTCCGGGTGCTCGATCATCACACCGGTATCTATCACCGCGACGTTCACGTCCCGGGCATCGCGGATGACATCCCAGGCTTCCACCATATCGATGTCCGCGTCGGGGGTGCCGGAGAGGCCAGGTGCAACGGGCCACGGTGGCGACGGGATGAAGACCTGACCGGTGTTATTGAGTGCCCATTGCTGATCGAAACGCTCGTCGTTCGGGATGGTGTCGGTGGGGAACCACAAATAGTTCGGCTCGGCGTACTTAACGCCAGCCAGCCCGGAGTACCTCGCCACGCCATCCTCGACAGACATCCCTTTGGGGAGCTGGATGTGCAGGATCTCTCGGGAATCCATAAGGGTCAATGTCTTAATCGTCCTTGCGCCTATGGACCTGCTGAACTGATCGATCCCGGCCTTTGCCCTCTCGACGCTGGCGGCTCTCATCTGGAACTCCGCCGGCGTGCCTTTGAGGCCTACCAGGATCTCACCCTCAACGTACTTTGCCGGCGGTGTTGAAGGCGGTTTGACAACCTCCGGCCCGACCTCGCTGTCCAAGCCTGCACGAATAGCACGTGCAGACTTATCGTTGTTGCCAGCAGCTACGCTGTGTCCTTGAAAGCCCCCGACAGCCAGCACGCCCAGCAACACCATCATGAGCGGTAGCATCGCCCATCGACTGCCAGGACAGTGTACTCTCTTCATCGTTATGGCTACCCTCCTCAAGTACTCAGTTGTGCAAGCCCTGCTGAGCCTCCCCACGGCTAAGCCGGGGGTCAGGCCTCCGACCTCTTCGATTCCGGCATCCTGCCGTCCCTCCCGGGCTCTCGCGGTCCCTTGTGGTAGGCTACACCATCCCGGGCCCTGGCGACATTCATTTCCGGTTCCAGGCGAATCGTTCCAACCCCAGTGGGGTGGCCGCAAAGCGCCTGCGACTTGTTGACGCCCGATGCTGCCCGCAGGAGCCACTCCGTAGCCCCGACCTCGCGGTCGGCGCATCGGGCCAGCGCCTTTGAACCTGCCTTGTCCCCAGCCCTGTACGGCATGGCTTGGGACGGCTATACTATACTCCGCCGGCCAGCCACTAGAAGTTGACGGTCACTGACAGCCTGTGCGTATCGTCCAGGGTCTCGTGCGTCTGATAGGCATAGTCGAACCGGAAGACCCCTGACTTCACGCCGAGGCCCGCCGTGAGCCAGCTTTGCCCCTCCCGCAGCGCGGCCCCTGCGCGAAGCGCGAACATGCTGAGGATGTATTCGCCTCCGACATGGGCGGTACCGTTCGTCTCGTAATCGAACGCCAGGGTCAGATTGGGGACCACAGTCGTCGAGACGCCCACGACAAATGACCGGTCAAAGGGGTCCTGCACTCCATCCGAGTACCTCACCTCGCCGAAGATGTTCCTTGCGACGGCTCCGATGCTATATTGCGGACCTCGGTACATCGCCCCCAGGTCACAGGTGACACCTGATCCGTGTTCATCCGCAAGAGTCTGCGTATAGTACTTGAGGGTTGCACCGACATGAAGCCGCTGATAAGTGCGGGCCACCGATGCAAGGAGAACCCTTTCTTCATAAGAGAGCGTGTCTGTAGGCTGCGCGTATTCGTCGGTCCCCTGGATGCCGCTGGAGCCCAGGTTGAGGACGCCTGCACCGATCCCTTTCTGCGCGTACGCGAGCCCGAAGTAGCCTGCCTGGCTATGTTGATTGCTGTAAAAGGAAATAACATTCCGGGTGCCCTGAAGAGCAAGCCCGGCCGGGTTGTAGTAAACACACGATGCGTCATCCGCGATGCTGACGAAAGCGCCACCCATTCCCATCGGACGTGCGCCGAAACCGATGTCCGCGATTGCCGCCGTCCCCACAAAGTCATCGCTGGCCACAGCGGCCTGCGCCAGGCCGGCAACCAGTAGACATGCGAGAATCGTGGACGAAAGAAACGTTTTTCGCATTCCTTGGCTCCCCCTTTCTAAGTGTGCACACCTGTCACAAAGGACCCCTACCTGTCTGTACAAGCCCTGTGGACCCTCGGTTCTGTGTCCTGCGTCTTTCGCTACCGATCAACTCAAAGCGGGATTGAGTGGTGAACTGCTGCTGAGGCTACCGTAAGGGAACGCCTGACTGGTGGACTCGAGCGAGGACCCTACTGAGATCTCACCCCCTATCGGGTTGGCGCCTTCCAGTTCGGCGGCACTTGGTGCCCGTTCGGGGCCGGACTTGAGCAGGCGTGACCCAAAAGAGCACTCCATAAGCATGTCATAAGGTTCGACGCCACTGTAAACTTTCCTGCCAATGTGTGCACTTTTTGGAACACTAGGAAGGGACGTTCTCCATTAGTTGGCTTCTGCCAGCAGAGATCCACTTACGAGGGTGCCTGCCCTGGGCCAAGATCGCTGAACGTAGAAGGTCGTAAGTCGTAGGGGATGAGCGCGCTGCCCGGCAGGGTACTACCTTCGAGACTCAGTTCCCGAGCCGAAGAGGATCCGTGCGTTCTGCGTGGTGGCAGCGGCGACTTCGCTGACGTCGAGCTGCTTGATCCTGGCCAGCTCTTGAGCGACGAGAACCACGAAGGTGGGCTCGTTGCGTTTGCCGCGATGGGGGACGGGGGTGAGGTATGGGCAGTCGGTTTCGAGGAGGAGTCTGTCAAGGGGGAGGCGGGCGACAAGCTCGCGCAGGCGGGCGGCGTTGGGGAAGGTGAGGGTGCCGCCCACCGAAATGTAGAACCCCATGTCCAGGACGGTATGGGCCAGCTTCCAGTCGCCGGAGAAGCAGTGCATGACGCCGCCGGCCGCCCCGGCTCCCTCGGACTTCAGGATGGTAAGCGTGTCCGCGTGGGCCTCGCGGTCGTGGACCACGATGGGAAGGCCGACCTCCTTCGCGATGCCTATCTGCGCCGCGAAGGCCCGCCGCTGCTGGTCGCGGGGCGAGAAGTCGTAGTGGTAGTCGAGGCCGATCTCTCCGATGGCGACGACCCCGGGCTTCCGCGCCATGGCGCGAATCTCTTCGAGTGCCGCGTCGGAAGCGCCGCCGGCCTCGTGCGGGTGGATGCCTACTGCGGCGAGAAGGCCAGGATAGCGCCGCGTAAGCCCCAGGGCGGCGCGCGAGGTGGCAAGGTCCGAGCCAACCTCGATCACAGGCCACACGCCTGCGGCCTTAGCCCTCGCTATCACATCGTCGAGGTCGTCGCGGAACCGCTCGTGCTCGAGGTGGGCGTGGGTATCGACCACCTCCACGGCGCCGGCCGCATCCAACAATTGCAACACCCCCGGCCCTGCCCAGTCGCTCACTACGCTATTAGCGCACCTTCGAGCCGAGGGGCAGCTCGCGGTCGGTTGTAACGACGGCAAGCTGTGATGTGTCCGGCGCCGAGCCGGCGAGCAGCATGCCCTGGGAGACTATGCCGCGCAGCTTCGCGGGCTTCAGGTTCGCCACGACCACGATCTGCTTGCCGACGAGGTCCTCGGGGGCGTAGTGCTTCGCAATGCCCGCCACGATCTGGCGCCTCTCCGTCCCGAGGTCGATGTCGATCTTGAGGAGCTTGTCAGTGCCCTCGACCCTCTCCGCCGCGAGCACCCTCGCCACGCGCAGGTCGAGCCTGGCGAACTCCTCTATAGATATCAGGTTGTCGGCAGGCGTCTCAGGCCCGTGCTCTCGAGGTGCCGCTGGTCCGCGCTCTTGGTCAGCCACTCTCGCGTCCTCCTCCTTCGCGTCCTTCGCGGCCGGGCGGTCGTGGCCCGGCCCGCTCACCCCACCGCCACCAGTGCTGGCGTAAGCGCGAGTGTCGACGCCACTGCCGGCGCTCGGGCCGATGGTCGCGGCAGTGCCGGTAGCGGCAGCGTCAGCGCCAGCGCCAGCGCCAGCGGCGGCCGTCCGCTCGCCTTCCCTTTTCTTGTCTTGCGCAAGCTCCGCCAGCCGGAACTCGCCCTTCGCAAGGTCCGAGGCCTCCACATCGAGCCTGGGGAAGAGCGGCCCCAGGCGCTTCACCGCCGCGCCCTGCACCAGCCGGCCGACGTCAAGCGTGCCGGCCTCCCATCGCACGCCGCCGTCCAGCGCCGCAGCGCCATCAAGCCCGAGAGACGTCCAGATCCGCCCCGCGGCCTCGGGGATGAAGGGGCTTACCATGACCGCGACCCTCGCGAGGGCGTCAGCCAGGCCAAACATGACCGTCGCAAGGCGCCCCCGCCGTCCCTCGCGCGCGAGTGCCCACGGTGCCGCCTCGTCGATGTACTTGTTGGCTCCGTCCACAAGGATCCATATCTCGCCCAGCGCGCCTGTGAGGTCTAGCGCCTCCATGAGCTCGTATGCCCGCCGCGCGACGCGCCCCACCAGCTCCGCAAGCTCCCGGTCGCGGGCCTCGTATTCCTGCGCCGCCGGGACGCGGCCGTCGAAGTACTTCTCCATCATCGCGCAAGTCCGGTTGAGGAGGTTGCCGAGATCGTTTGCGAGGTCCGCGTTGTAAGTCTCGGCGAGGCCTTCGTATGAGAAGTCGCCGTCCTGTCCGAACGGGACGGCCTTCATGAGGTAGTAGCGGAGCGGGTCGGCGCCGAGGCTGTCGGCCAGCCTGACCGGGTCCACCACCACTCCCTCGGATTTGGACATCCGCGCGCCCTTCACGGTCACGAACCCGTGCCCGAACACCGTCCTCGGGAGCGGGACATCCGCCGCCATGAGCGTGGCGGGCCAGATCACGCAGTGAAACCAGGTGATGTCCTTGCCGATGAGGTGCAGGTCCGCAGGCCACCACCGGCCGAAGTTGTCCGTCCCCGGGACGTATCCTGCCCCGGTGAGGTAGTTGATGAGGGCGTCGAACCACACGTACACCACCTGGTTGGGGTCGATCTCCTCGGGGAACGGCACCCCCCAGGCCAGGGTGGACCGGGAAATGCTCACGTCTTGTAGCCCTTCGCGGACTCTGTTGACCACCTCGTTGCGCCTGGTCTCGGGCAGGATGAACTCAGGGTGAGCCTCGATGTGTCGGAGGAGCGGCTCCTGGAACCTGGACAACGCGAAGAAGTAGTTCTTCTCCTCGACCCACTCCGGCTCGCGGCTGGGATGGAGAGGGCAGCGCCCGTCCACGAGATCCTTCTCCTCGACGAACCGCTCGCAGGACACGCAGTAATGCCCCGAGTAAGTGCCCTGATAGATGTGACCGCGCTCGTTGGCCCGGCGCACGATGTCGCGGACCGTGGCGATGTGGTCGTCGTCTGTCGTCCTGATGAACCGGTCTGGGCGGATGTTGAGCTTATCCCAGGCCTTCTGGAAGAGCCCCGCCATCCTGTCGCAGAACGCCCTGGGCGTCATGCCCTGTTTCTCGGCTTGCCTCGCCACGTTGAGGCTGTGCTCGTCGGTGCCGGTCAGAAAGAAGGTGTCATACCCGGCCAGCCTCTTGAAACGCGAGATCACGTCGGCCGCTATCTTCTCATATGCGTGGCCGAGGTGCGGCTCGCCGTTGACGTAATCGATGGCTGTCGTGAGATAGAACTTTTCCACGTGGAACACCCCCACAGCAAAAATGCCTCCCGCCCCGTCCGGAAGGCTGGCGCCTTCCCGTGGGGCGAGAGGACGACATCTCGCGGTACCACCCAGCTTCGCCGGGACCTCACGGCTCCGGCCTCACGAGGCACGCCACCCCACGGCCCAGATAGTCTGGGCGGGCTGCATGCCCCGGCGCTGTAACGGGCGCCTCGGAAGGTTGCCCGGCCGACAGACTACTCGCGAGGCCCGCGTGCCGGGCCTTCCTTTCATCCCGCAGCTTGGGGGCCATGTTCAGCAGGCTTCCCGCACCGGCTCTCACCTTCTGGCCCGGCTCTCTGGGGCGGGTCCTCCGCGTACTCATCCCCGTCATCGCTTTTGCTTTTCGCATGTATTATGTATGTATTATGCTTCCTGAGCGCCCGGTCTACTGGTTGTGCGCGGGGCCCCGATTCCGTGGGACTCACGGAGTGCCCGCCACGAGACCCCAACCCGGAGGCGCCGGCGGGCCCTGCGCCATCCGCCCCAGGCCGGTCTGGACATGAACCGTGTCGGCCGGGGCCGTCTGGTGTCGGGCCGGGCCAGCACGTCTGCCCTCAATATATCCCGGTGCTACGGCCTCTGTCAAGCCTGATCGCGGCCCAATCTCGCCCAGATCGCTGCTTTATCGTGGCCTGTTCACGGCCTTGTCGCAGCCTGATCGCAGCCCCACCGCAGCCCCACCGCAGCCCGACCACTGTCTGACCGCGGCCTGATCCCGGCGGGCCGACTGCGGCGGCCAGGCGCGGGGAACCTGCCCGGCTGCGAGTCGACTGAGCGCCGTCGCAGGAAGCGTGGAAACATAGTGAGCAATAGCGCTTATTCTGGTAGATAAGGCAAAAACTATAAACCGAGCCTTGACTTGCCTTGGAAAATAAAGTATAGTGTGTGCAGGAAGCTGTCGAAGCTTGCAACCCTGCAACAAAGAGGAGGGAGCTAGTAACGTGAAATCTACGGGAATCGTTCGCAAAGTGGATGAGCTAGGTCGTGTGGTAATCCCAATCGAGCTTCGCAGGACGCTACAGATCGAAGAGAAAGACGCCCTTGAGATCTACGTTGACGGCGAGAAGATCATATTGAAGAAATATGAGCCTGCCTGCATTTTCTGCGGCAACGCCGACAACATCAGGATCTTCAGGGAGAAGAACATCTGCCGGGATTGCCTCGAGGAGATGAAGGGCATCCTCTAAGTATGGCGCCATAAGTTTGCGCTACTTCTCCTGACGATGTTGGGGTTGCCGGTGCTTGCTAGGGCGGGGCGCCTGGAATTTGGCTAGCCTTAAGCGCCAAATTCGAACGAGGCTCACCGCACGCGCCGTC
>JASEJE010000021.1:41008-59146 GCA_030024085.1 Bacillota bacterium
CCCTGGCGAGGACCTGCGCGCTGAAAAGTAGCGCGAATTTGTGGCGATCTACTTAGGAAGGATCTCTCCTGGTAGGAGGGACTCGTGCATCCGGCGCCGGGATCCCTGATGGAGTGTCCTCCGGACGAGTTCTCCGTGACGAGTTCTCAGGATGCGCAGCATCAGGCAAAGGGGGGTGACGTTTCTCTCGAGCAGTCGCCCCCCGTCTTTCTCTTGCCGGCCTTTCGCCTGGGAGTCTCCGGCGCGTCCAGCACTATGGTCACCTCGCCCTTCACGGTCCTCGCCGCGAAAAGCGCCGCCACCTCCCCGAGCGCGCCACGCACGACCTCCTCGTGCACCTTGGTGAGTTCCCGCGCAACGGCGACCCCCCGCTCCGCGCCGATGGCCGCCGCGATGTCGGCGAGGGTACGCGCAACCCTGTATGGCGACTCGTAGAGCACAACCACCCTCTTCTCCTCCGCAAGCCGCTCCAGGGCCTCACGGCGCTCCTTGCCCTTCCTTGGGAGGAAGCCCACGAACGTGAACTCGTCCGTCGAGAACCCCGACACCACAAGCGCCGCCAGCGCGGCCGAAGCCCCGGGGACGGGCACCACGGGGATGCCCTTCGCTACCGCCTCCCCGACAAGATGCGCGCCAGGGTCAGACACCACGGGTGTTCCGGCGTCCGTCACAAGGGCGACGCTCCCGCCGCCCAGGAGGACCTCGATGATCTCAGGGGCGCGGGAACGCTCATTATGCTCGTGGTAGCTCACCATCTTCGCAGGGATGTCGTAGTGCGCCAGGAGTTTCCTTGTGTGTCGCGTGTCCTCCGCGGCCACGAGGTCCACTTCGCGCAGCACCCTGAGCGCCCTCATGGTTATGTCCTCGAGGTTACCTATGGGCGTCGCGCAAACGTAGAGCGTGCCCCGTGCGGGCCGGGCCGGGCACTCTGGCCGCGCTAAGCCCGCAGAGTCCGGCAAGCCCGTTAGCCCCGCTATCCCCGGCCCCCGCGACCCCGCTGTCCCCATTGGCGGCGCTGGTGCCGGTGGCGCCGTTGGCGGCGTCGGTGCCGTTGGCGCCGTTGGCATTGCTAGCCCCGTCGGCGCCGCTGGCTCTCCCGGCCCTGTTGCCTCGCTTGCCTGTCTCGCCCCTATCAGTCCTCTCAGCTCAATCGGCCCTATCGGCCCCGTTGACCCCACGGACCTCACCTGCCGCTGCCCGCGCGGCGGTCCCGGTCAGCGCCGTCATTGGCCGGCGATCCCGATGCCCTGGCACCCGCGGGCGCGACGGAGACGTCACTACCTGGTCGTGGACCGGAGACTCTGCGGCGTCGCCGCGTGTGGCGGCGCCCGGAGGCCCCGCGTGCGCGCTTGCTCGCAGTTGAATTGCTGGATTCCCCTGATCCCCTGGGTCCGCCCGGGATGTCGGGGTTGCCGGGGTTGTCGGATCGAATGGACAGCCCAGACTGGTCGGGCTTCCCGGACTGACCCGACGTCGCGGACGCGGCAACTCTGTCAGGTCTTCGGGTATCGCCAGCCATACGCGGCCCCTGATGCTGCGCATGCCTGGGTCGCACCAGGCCTCGCCGCGACGGACCTTCCCCGGAATGGCCGGCCGCGGCCGTTTGCGCGGACGCGCCTTGCTCTATCGCCGCCCCATGCCCGCTGGAACCGCCGGTACGCTCGGGCTTGTGGGTCTGCCTGCTACGTCGCCTGCGGTTTCTCGTCTTCGCGTTCGCGGTCCGTGCACGGCCGGCACCATTGCCACCAGCGCCTCCGCCGTCGGCGGCACCGTCCGCGGCGCCTCCGGGACCCTCGCCGTCTGTACGGCTGTCGCGTCCTGCGTGGCTCTCACGGCCTGTGCGGCCCTCGCGGCCTTCGCGGCCGCCCTCGCGGCTCCCGGTGCGCTCGTGGCCCTCGCGGCCGTCGCGCCCGGCTGCACTCTCTCTTGCCGCCACCACCAGACCATCGCCGAGGGTCACAACTTCGCCCGGGCCGTCCGGGTCGCCGCTCGCCGGTCGAGTATCGCCGTCCTGCTCCACAGTGAGATCGTCCGGCTCAGGGATTGCCTCGGCCTGGCAGCACGGGCCGCACGGCCGATGCAACCCATTGGCGTGGTTCGCCGGGATGGCACGGTACCTGCCAGAGCCGTCCTGTCGCCGCACGTCCACGCGGACGGTCTTGCCGTCCTGCATCTTCACGGTGGCCGCTCCCTTGAGGACGTCCACCTCTGTGATCTTGCCCCTGCCCGCCTCCGTGTCTATCTCGCTGCCAACTGGCGGAAGCCCCTGCCGCAGGTCCTTGTAGACGTCGTGCTCGTACTTCAGGCAGCACATGAGCCTTCCGCATATCCCCGAGATCTTCGTGGGGTTGAGCGAAAGGTTTTGGTCCTTGGCCATACGGATGGACACAGGCTCGAAGTCACGCAGGAACGTTGCGCAGCAAAGCGGCCTCCCGCAGGGGCCGAGACCCCCGATCATCTTCGCTTCGTCCCGCACGCCTATCTGTCGCAGCTCGATGCGGGTGCGAAACACTCCGGCGAGGTCTTTCACGAGTTCGCGAAAGTCCACGCGGCCGTCGGCGGTGAAGAAGAAGATGATCTTGCTGCCGTCGAACGTGTATTCCACGTCGACCAGCTTCATAGGCAGCCCGTGCGCTGCGATCTTCTCCAGGCCGATCTTGAACGCCCTCTGCTCCTTCTCGCGGTTCTCCCCGACGACGGCCTCGTCCTCGGGCGTGGCCTTGCGAATCACCTTCTTGAGCGGTTGCGCCACCTCTTCGTCAGGCACAGGCCTCGGCTCTCCCACCACGTCGCCGCATTCGAGTCCCCTCACGGTCTCGACGATCACCTTGTCGCCGTCGGAAAACTGCAGTTCTCCAGGGTCGAAGTAGTATACCTTCCCGGCGTTCCGAAACCTCACGCCGACCACAGTTATCATCGGTTTATGATCTCCTTCCAAAAGTCCAGCGCGTCCCGGCCTTCTCGCACACACTCGTGATCCATGGCCAGGCACCGCACATATGCACGCCACCCGGCACGCCTGCGCCGACGCCGACGCCTGTGCCTGCCGGCGCATGCCGGTTCCTGCCCTGCCGGCGTCTGTATCGGCGGTGTCCGTCTCCATGCCTACAGACGCGCCTGGGAGCGGCGGCGCTTCAGAGCGAAAAGCATCGCCTCCAGGGCGAGTCGCATGTTGGCGTTTCTCCTGACCTGGCGCCGCGCCTCCTCTATGCGGTCAATCATCTGCATAAGCTCGCCCGTACCGTACACGGCCGCGTCGCGCGCAAGTTCTGCGGCCCTGCCGGACGCCGCGCCCGGCGCCATGCCCTGCGTTTCGCCGCCAGTCGGGCCGGCACCGCCGCCCGCGCAGCTCGTCCTCTCAACGCAGGCCAGAGCGACATCGCCTGTCGCCTTGAGCACCAGCACGTCCCTGAACCACGCCACCGCCGCCACGAGGGCCGCTTCCAGCCGCTGCCTGGGATCGCCGCCCTGGCCGCCGGCTCCGGCCGAATCGCCCGAACCGCTCGATCCGCCGAATCCGCCCGATCCGCCTGGTCCGCCTGGTCCGCCTGCATCACCGCGCTCCGACGAGCGCAGCGCCTTTTCGATGTCCTCGGCGGCCTCGAGCACCTGGAGAGGCGACATCGCTCGCACCCGTCGCACGATTTCGACCAGCTTGTGGGCCTCGTCCCCGGTCGCGCCGCCCTCACGGTCGTGATCGTCCGCCGGGCGCACGCGGACCATCTGGCACCTCGACCTCACGGTCGGAAGCAACCCGGAGGGGTTCTGACACACCAGGACGAACACCGCCCTGTCAGGCGGTTCCTCCAGCAACTTCAAAAAGCTGTTCTGGGCCTCGACCGTCATCTTCTCCGCGCCCTCGATGATCGTCACCCGGAAACCCACGTCCCGACGGGGCTTCAGGCTCATCTCCTTCTTCATCTCGCGGATCTGGTCGATCTTCACGGACAGGCCGTCCGGCGACACGATCCTCACGTCTGGATGGTTGCCGTCGGCGACGAGCCTGCATGAGAGGCACGTCCCGCACGCGCTGTCCGCGTCGGGCGACTCACAGTTGAGGCGGCGTGCGAAGGAGAGCGCCGCTGCGGTGGCCCGGTCCAGGCCGCCCGTGCCAGGCGCCGGGAGGCCCGGGTCCAGCACGGCGAAGAGATAGGCGTGCGATACTCGGCCCGCCGCCAGCGCCCCCGCGAGCGCACGGCTGAGTTGCCCAACAGGGATGTGGGCCAGCCCCGCGAGCCGTTGCGAACGCGACACCACCGGCGGCGCGTCCGCGACCCCGGAGGCCTTCCTGGCCGTTCCAGCCGCCCTCGCTGCCCCGGCTGCACTGGCAGTCCGTGCCATCCTGGACGTCCTGGACGTCCCGGTTGTCCTTGTCGTCCTCGTCCCTGGCTCGTTGCGCCCGGCCACCTGTTACTCACACCTTCTCGAACCTGCTGATATCCACCACGAAGATGGTCGCCCCGCCCACCGGCACCTCGACAGGCTGTCCAACATACGATTCCACCGACCGGCCGACCACCGGGATGGGAGGGATGAGCTGGGTCCGCGACCGACAGATGGACTTCACCACGTCGACCACGTCGTCCACCTGCCCGTCCTCCACGCCCATCAGGAGGGTCGTGTTCCCCTGCCTCAGGAATCCGCCTGTGGTGGCCAGCTTGGTCGCACGAAAACCCCGGTCCACGAGTGCGTCCATGAGCGGCGACGCATCCTGGTCCTGCACTACCGCGATTACGAGTTTCATCGAACCCCTCCCCTGGGCGGGCCGCCGATCCCCAGGCGCCTGCTACCATGCGGCACCTGCCGGCTCCGCCGCCCTCACGTACTTTCCCTACGTGATTGCTCCAGATAGTAGACCACTCTTCTGAACGGCTCCACTCCTATGCTCGTCGACTTCACCCTGTTCCTCTCCGCAAGCTCGTGCTGGAGCTTCCTGACATACGCGTTCTGCGGGTTGAGTTCCACCGGGCACTCCATGGACACCACCTTCGCCAGCGCCTCCTCGGCCTCCTTCAGGGCATGGACCTCTATGGCGTCCCGGTTTGCGCCGAAAGAGTTCCGAAGGAAGTTCGATATCTGCGCTATCGTGTTGCTGCGTATTATGTGGACCGGAAGGCCACGGCGCTCGGCCTCACGCAGCGTCTTGGGCATCTTGCGGTACTGCCCTTTCAGCGTGAGCACGGCGTCGGCCTGGCCGAGGTCCTTCGAGATGAAGACGGGCAACCCGGTGGTGCGAATGGCCTGCTCGAGCCGGTTCCGGCTCACCGCGTAGGGATACAGGCGCATCACTTTCGGAAGCCGCGCCGCTGCAAGGTTTCCATGGCCGTCGGTCGGCGCATCCACGGCCGCGCCGCCAAAGGCCGCGCCGCCAAAGGCCGCTCCACCCAACGCCCCGGCCGCAGCCCTCCCAAGAGCGGCCAGGCGCCCTGCTTCGGCCGCAGGCTCTCGCTCCGGCTGCTCCAGGCGCCCCCAGCCCGCCGCTCCGCTGGATGTTGCGTCCCCCCACGCCACGCCTTCCCTCTGGTCTCGCCGATGACGCCCTGTGCGCTCTCCTCCGCCTGCAGCCCGGCGCCGGCGCGGCGGCCACGCCGCCGCCCCCCCGTTGTCACCTGCGATGAGGCCTTTCTCCGGGGCCCGGAGCTCCGCCATGCCGTTCTCCTGCACGACCTCTATCTCGCCCTCGCCCGACCTGCGCCTCACCTCGGGCCTGGGCTCCACGCCGCGAAGGAGCAGGTCCACCGTGCGGGCCACGTCGTGGTGGATCGCCAGGCTGTCGCGGTCCTTGATCTCGATGACCACGTCGAACGTGGGCGGGGCTTTGCGCTCCAGCACCGTCTTCTGCGTGCCGCGCTTGCGCGCCTCCTCGTCGCTCAGGGTCACGACCTGTATGCCGCCGACCAGGTCCGACAGGGTCGGGTTGAGGACGAGGTTCTCCAGGGTGTTGCCGTGGGCCGTCCCGATGAGCTGGACGCCCCGCTCGGCGATGGTGCGCGCGGCCTGGGCCTCGCCCTCGGTGCCGATCTCGTCGATGACGATGACCTCCGGCATGTGGTTCTCCACGGCCTCGATCATGACGTCGGCCTGCTGGACGGAGGCCGGCACCTGCATGCGCCGCGCCCGTCCGATGGCAGGGTGCGGGATGTCGCCGTCGCCCGCGATCTCGTTGGACGTGTCGACGATCACGACCCTCTTGTTGAACTCGTCGCTCAGCACGCGCGCGACCTCGCGGAGAAGCGTGGTCTTGCCGACGCCCGGGCGGCCGAGGAGCAGCACGCTCTTGCCGAGCTCCACGACATCGCGGACGATGTCGATGGTGCCATACACGGCGCGCCCGATCCGGCAGGTCAGGCCGACGATCTCGCCGTAGCGGTTGCGAATGCCCGAAATGCGGTGGAGCGTCCGCTCGATACCCGCGCGGTTGTCGTGGCCGAACGCGCCCACGCGTTTCGTCAGGAACTCGATGTCCTCACGCTTGACCGGATTTCCGTCCAGATATACGAACTTGCCTCCCGGGAACCTCGCTTCAGGCTGGCGGCCGAGGTCGAGGACGATCTCTAGGAGATCGTTCAGGTCCCCCAGGCGCTCCAGCCTGTCGCGTATCCTCGCGGGCAGCACTTCAAGAAGCTCGTCCAGGTTGTCAGTAACTTCCCGTCTTGTCACAGGATCGTCGCGCACAGAGTCATCACGTCCTCGTCGAGTGAGGGTTCGCCGTTTTCCGGGTTCTGCGGCAAGTGCAGGGCTCTTCGCTGTTGCACTCGGGGACGGCGCCCCAGGTGGGACGTGGGATGCGCGACGTCTCTCCTCCTTCCCGCCTTCTGCTTTCCGCTTTCTGCTTCCTGCTTTCTGCTTCCTAACTTTACGTAGACAGCCCATGGAGAAGGCCTGCGGCCTCAATGCCCGGCAACCGCCAGGACCTGCCCGTCGCGGCGCACGCCGCGAAGCCGAGCCGCCTGCCCCGAGGACACCGCGTCGCGCAGGAACTCCACCAGCGCCCCGGTGATCTCCTCGCCCGGGCATACCACCGGCACCCCCGGCGGATACGGGACGATGGCATCCGCCGAGACCCTGCCGCACGCCTCGTCAAGGGGCACCCACTCGGCCCCGGAGAGCGCCGCCTCCCTCGGGGTCATCCTCAGCGGCGGGACGTCCTTCAGCACGTCGCACACGGCTGCAGGGCTCGGTCCCCGGTCGGCACCTGCGTGCTCGGCGCCGTCCCCGGCCCCGGCCCCGGCCCCAGCCCCGGCCGCGTCCCCGGGGCTGGTCGCCTCGTGCCGGGTCCGCGCCGCGCCCTCTGGGCCCGCCCCGCCCTCGGCGCCGCCGAGACCGGCGTGGCTCCCGGTATATGTTGCCATGCCGGCTGCTGCCGCCTTCCCGCTGTCGCCTCGCGTCCCCGTCGGGACTCCATCCCCACCGGGGGATCCATCGCGACGGGCATCTCCCGGCATATCCGATCCATAAGCGGCATGGTCCCGCCGCGTTCCTTTCACAAACGCTGCGACCACAGACTCTATCGCCTCGACGAGCGCCTGCACGTCGGCCCAGGAGTCTGCCATCGTCAGTATAGCCAGAATATTCCGGGCGTCAGCGAGTTCAACCTCGACCCCATGGCGCTCCCGGAGGAGCCGGGCGACCTCGACCCCAGTGACCCCGAGGCTGCCCAGGCCTGCGAACGAAACCAGCAGCTTCGTGGGGTCGTGAGCGAAGCCTCGCGCCGCAAGCCTGTCCGCATCCAGGCAAGCCACCCCGGGGATGCCGGAAAGCCGCTCCCTTGCGGCCGCTGCGGCCCTGATCGTCCGGTCGAGAAGCTCGCGCCCCCTCGTGGCCGCAACCCGCCTTGCCGCATCCAGCGACGCCATGAGCACGTAAGACGGGCTCGTGGTCTCGATCAGGCGCAGGGCCCGCCGGACTGCCTCTGGGTCCACCGCCCCGCTCCTCAGGTTGAGATGCAGGAACGATGCCTGGGTCATCGCCGGCAGCGACTTGTGCGCGCCCGAAACCACGGCGTCCGCTCCGGCCTCCAGCGCGGAGAGCGGAAGGGCCTCGTGAAACGGCAGGTGCGCGCCGTGCGCTTCGTCCACCACTGCTATTTTACCATAATCGTGGACCGTGGCCACGAGCGTTTTGATGTCAGGCGCGACCCCGTAGTAGCTGGGGTTTGTGACGACCACGGCGCGAGCTCCGGGATGGCGCTCGAGCGCCGTCTTCACGGCGGCGGGTGACGGGCCGAGGGGGATCTGATAGAGCTCGTCCACCTCAGGGGCAACATAAACCGGGCGGGCCCCTGAAAGGACGAGGCCGCCTGCGATGGCCCTGTGTGTATCGCGAGACACGATTATCTCGTCTCCGGGCCTGCACGTCGCCATTATCGCCGCGTGCAGGCCGCACGTTGAGCCGTTGACGAGGAAGAACGTCTCGTCGGCGCCGTAGGCCTGCGCGGCGAGGCGCTGCGCCGCCGCGATGGCGCCCTCCGGCGCGTGGAGGTCGTCGAGGCCATCGATCTCGGTCACGTCCGCCGCGAAGGCTCCGCCGCCAGCCAGGAGCAAGCGCGCAAACTCTGGGTCGGTGGCGCCTGCAGCGGCCCCGCCGCTGCCGGAAGTGCCAGCTTCGCTAGATGTGATACCCTTACGCGGCGCGGCACCCGCGCCGGTCGCCGTGTCGGCGGCCGGAGGCAGGGAGGCCCGGGGATGGGCAGCGGCTCCGGCAGGCGCCCTTCCTTTGTGTCCCGGCATGTGAAATCGCACAGGGTTTTGCGCCGCGTATTCCAGCAGCGCCTGCACAAGGGGCGCGGTAGCCTGATCGCCGCCCCGCGCCCCGTCCGCTGCACACTCGGAAAACGGGCCTTTGCCGTTTGCATCGTCTTCGGGCTCGCTCCGTCGTCGGTCATCACGCACGGCGCCGTGTCGCCTCCTGGTACGGCTTGCCGAGCCGGCCATCCGCCGTGCCGGCTATTGCTCGACCCCGGCAAATGACCGCCAGGCTTCCCTGATCCTCGCGACGAAGAAGTCGTAGTCGCGGCCACCGACATCGAGGTCCACGATGGCCCTCTCGCACGCCGCGCAGAGCCTCTTACCAAGGATCACGGGGCCGTCCGTCCCGGGCCTTCCGCACACAAGGCATGTGCGCCGTTCCGACGACGCTCCGGACGGCGCTCCGGACGGCGGCTCGTCAGCCCCATGGTCATTCCGTTTATCCTGCAACGCAGACCGCACATGAATCACCGCCTGAGCCTGGCCCTGTAATCATTCGCACTTATTGACATAGTTCCTGCTTTTCTCGGGGTTCTCTGGTTCAGAATATGCATGCCGCCGCGAGCTGGTAACCTTGTCCAGGAGGTTCTACCACGCTTCTGTCATCCAGCCGGTGGAGGCGGCCGACGGTCCCTTGGACTCCAATCCGTATAGCCGGACCCGAAGTCCAACTAATACTGCTTTGCCAGATGTGAAGTGCCACCCGGCCTCGTGGGCCTGGCGGGCTTGTCTGGCATGGCGACGCCGGGCCCTGGTAGCCCTTGACCGTGCGGTTCCCGGAAGACCCGTGATGTACGGAACGGGTAGGGCGGAAAGAGTGACGTGCGCCAGCAATTGGATTCGACGCGTGACGCAGGGAACAGGTAAGGCTCGGACCCGTGATGTGCGTCACTGGACGGCTCTCAACGATGACGTTCGGAACGGTTGAGGAAGAACCCGTGATGTACGTCACCCGTCCCGCTTCGACGAGTGACGTGTGGAACGCTTCGTGGAGAACCAGTGACGTGGAGAACGGGTAAGGCGGCAACAGTGATGTACGTCAGCGATTAGCTTCCGATGCGTGACGTATGGAACGGGAAGAGCCTGACGAGTGACGTAGGCATCGCGTCCGCCGGCACGTGTGACGTTAGGAACGGGTAGGGCCGTGACTAAGTAGATCGCCACAAGTTCGCGCTCCTTTTCAGCGGGTGAGTCCTTTCCAGGGTTGCCGGTGTTGCCCTCCGGGGACGGCGCGCTTGCGGCGCGCCTCGTTCGAATTTGGCGCGCGGGCCAGCCAAATCCTCGACGCCCCGTCGTGCAAACACCGGCGACCCCAACACCGTCAGGGAAGATGGCGCAAACTTGTGGCGCCATACTTAGTGAGATACGTCACCCGATAGCCCTCAATGATGACGTGGGGAACGCTCAGCGAAAAACCCGTGACGTACGTCAGCTGTCGGCTCAAGCGATGGCAGTACCAGGAGACTCAGACGTAACAGAGTGGAACTGACACCGCCCTGTGACAATGGCAAGCCCCGGTCCCGGCATAGCGGCCTGCGACCGGTATCGCGGCGACGACCTGCCAGTTCCTGGCCGGGAGCAGACAAGCACGAGAGGAATCTGACGCTGCTCGACGAATACTATCCTTTGTGCAGCCCTTGCAGGAACTTCGAGGTAGTCGTCCATGCCAACCTGGGGCTGGCGCCATCGAGAGGGTGAAAATGGCAACAGTCGGTCATTTTCAAAGTAGCGGCCCGGGCTGCGACCCGGATTCTGTCCCGGAAGGAGGTCAGTATGCACTCCGAGCCCGGCACCTTCCGTAGCGGCGCCTCGCCATTCCCGGGTGGCGCCTCACCATTCCTGGGCGGCGCCCCGTGCAGACCCGGTAGACCCGTGCGGACCCGGTAGGCCTGGTAGATGCGGTAGACGCGGTAGGCCCGGTAGACGCGGCTGCCGAAGCAGGGCCTCCCGAGTTTCTGTCCGGGGTTCGTGGTGCGCCGGGGCGCGGCGTCTGGTGCGGGCGACGGGCAGCATGCGCGCAATGTGAAGACCTGGGAGAAGTTGGCTTACAGTTTCGGTGCCCTGGGTTCAGGCGTCTCAGCTTACGCGGTTCAGACCTATATCGTGTTCTATTACGCCGACGTCTTGAAGGTCCCCATCGAACTCATAGGCTACAGCATGATCGCGTACGGCATCTGGAACGCGATAAACGACCCGCTCTTCGGTTACATCTCCGATCGCACCCGGACGAGATGGGGACGGCGCATTCCTTACGTAGCAGGCGGCTTCATTCCTCTCGCCCTGGCGTTCATCTTCCTGTGGATCCCGCCTTTCCGCGCCGCGAACGGCGGCCATCTCCCTCTCTTCATCTACTTCACCGCGATGATGTTCCTGTTCGATGGCCTTTACACCCTGGTCATTCTGAACTGGACGGCGCTTTTCCCCGAGATGTTCCCGAGCCTCAAGGACCGGTCAGTGGTGTCGATGTGGCGCCAGATATTCGGAAACCTGGGCCTCATCATCGGCGTTGCCCTTGCCCCGATGGTGTATGGGAACCTGGGCTGGGGTGCCATGGCCGCCATATACGGCGCGGTCACCGCCGTGGCGCTCGCAGTCTCGCTCCTCGGAAGCCGGGAGAATGGGCCACGCGCGGGCGAGGAACCGCTCAACGTGTTCCCGGCGCTCAAGCACACCATCGCCAACAAGTCCTTCATGACTTACGTAGTCTCCTCCATGCTCATTCAATTCACGTTCGTTCTCATCATGGCGATGGTGCCGTTCTATGCGAAATACGCCCTGAAGATCGCGGAGGACCAGTCCTCTTTCCTCCTGGGCGCCGCGTTCCTCATGGTCTTCATCATGCTGGCCCCGTGGCAGCGGTACACGGTGAAGGTAGGACCGAAGCGGGCGATGTCCAGCGCGATCATAGTGTTTGCGATAACACTGATTCCCTTCGCGGTAGCGAACGGACTGCCGATGAGTATCGTCTGCGGCGCCATCCTGGGCATCGGTCTTGCAGGGCTCATGCTGCTCTTCGACGTGCTCATCGCGGACGTCATAGATGAAGATGAGATCCGCACTGGACAGCGGCGCGAAGGGATGTACTTCGGTGCGAACGCGCTCTTCATCAGGCTTGGCGTGTCAGCGCAGGCTCTCGTGATGAGCCAGGTGCTCAAAGCAAGCGGCTACGACCCGAACCTCACGGTGGAGCTACAGCCGCCATCGGTGGAGACCGGCATCCGCTTCCTCATGGCGGGGGTGCCGGTCATCGCGCTCATCCTCGCCTACCTGGTGCTCAGGATGTATCCGCTGTACGGGGACACCCTCGTCAGGATCAAGCAGGAGCTTGCAGCGCGAGGTAGGGCTGGCGTCGAGGGTTGAGTGCGGATTTGGGAGACCGCTGGCTCTCTCCTGTTCATGTTGGCAGGCCCGGGCGTAACTTGGATATGGGGTCGGTCCGGGCGTGCGGACTGCCGATTGACGGCGAGACCAGCGGTCTCCGTCGCTCGCGCCTGACGCAAGGCGCGGACCGGGGCTGGACGGCTGAGAGCGGCGGACCGCATGCTCAGGGCGGCGGAGCGGGGGCTCGCTGCGACGGGTCCTTGCCTCAGGGCGGGACAGGGGGCCAGCGGAACGGCGCAGGGTGCCCGGCTGACGGCCCACGGTGGCAGGATGCCCGCTCAGGGCGGCCCAGGGGCGCAGGTCATCCGGGGGTGCCGGCCCGGCTCGCGACGACCCGCCCACCGCCACCGTCCGCCAGGCGGTCCTGCCATGCCGCAGCGATAGGCGGGTTGTCTGTATCTACCGCATAATCGCCGTGCTCTCGGCGGCTGCGTCAAAACACCTTCTTTGAGTCCATCCACTCGTGCACCAGGTTCAGAGTCTCCCCGAACCTCTGGAAGTGCACGACCTCGCGTTCCCTGAGGAAGCGCAGGGTGTCCGTGACGTCCGGGTCATCCGAGAGCCTGATGAGGAACTCGTATGTGGCCCTGGCCTTCTCCTCCGCAGCGAGATCCTCGTGCAGGTCAGCGATGGGGTCACCCTTGGACTGAATGTAGCTTGCGACCCACGGCGCGCCTGCGGCGTTGACAAAGTAGAGCGCCTTGTCGTGATCGGCGTAGTAATCGTCGAGGCCGGCGGCCTTGATTTCGTCTATGGTTGCGCCTTTGATGAGGTTATAGACGAGTGACGCTACGATCTCCATGTGGGCGAGTTCCTCGGTGCCGATGTCCGTCAGCACCGCCTTGGCCTGCGATATCGGCATGGTGTACCGCTGGGTCAGATAGCGCAGGGACGCCGCCAACTCGCCGTCGGGTCCGCCGTACTGGGTGATGATCTCCTTGGCAAGCCGCGGGTTTGTATATGACACCCTGATGGGATACTCGAGCTTCTTCTCATATATCCACACGGTCCGTCACTCCCCCCTGTTGAACGTGATCTCCCACGGCCAGGGCTCCTCCACCCAGCGCCAGGTGCCCTCGCTCATGCTGTACCCGTAGTTCATGAGAGGTCCGTAGCGCGACTCGTACGCCATCTTTGCCCTCATCAACTCCTGGGACACCGCGTTGTAGTCGGCGAGGGCCCTCTGCTCATCCGGGTGCGTGTCCAGAAAGAGGTTGAGGTCTACGGCCGCAAACTCCAGCTCCATGATGCGCAGGAGATCTCGACGTCTCTGGTCCATGTACCATCCCTCCGTCTCTGGGTTCATGGGACCCGCTCCGGCGGGCGTCATGCGTCATGGCCGCATCCCCGGCTCGTATGGCCGGTATAGCTCCGGGAAGACGGTCCCTTTCATGAGGCCCTCGGCGGGGCTCCAGACTCGAGAGTATGTCTGAGGCGGGACGTACGCCCGGGCGAGCTGGCCAAAGTAGCCTGCCGTCTTCCCCTCCGGGGGCTCGGAATTACTCGGGGTTTTCCGCGTTGTGTTTGCCATCCGGGACTCCTCCTTGTATCCCGTCGTCATGTATCCTTCGGGCCTTCGGTTCCTGAGTCTCTGTCGAGCGCATACGCGCCCGTGTTCATTCATGCACCTCCAGCAGGGTTGGCGGTGTTGCCCTCCGGGGACGGCGCGTGCGGTGAGATGCGTTCGAATTTGGCGCGCGGGCTAGCCAAATTCTCGACGCCCCGTCGTGGAGGCACCGGCAACCCCACACCGTCAGGGAAGATGGCGCAAACTTATGGCGCCATACTTAGCCGCTGGCGGATTGGGACGATCCGTAATCGACATCAGATGCAGAATCGGCGCGGGACGAAACCTGCATCGCATGCCGGATCGAGACGGCACAAAACCTGCATCCGATGGGGAATTCGGACGATCCGCAATCGCAGTAGCCAGTAGCCGGATGGGCATCCGACTGTCCGAACACCCTGGCCTTTCGCCGTGTGCGGATGCGCGTCCGTTGCCGCCTCCGCTCACGGCATGGCTCCTTTCTGTGACATTGTATTCAGGATGCGTCGGGATGGTGCGACAAGCTGGGGAGGATGTCTCAGGAATTAGGTGTTGACACCAGAATCAGGATATGCTACCATGATGGTGCGAACACGAGTTCGGGAGGTGCGACCCATGAATGCGTCACCTCTGAGTTCATCGGTAGAAACGAAGGTATACTGCCCGAGAACTGCCTCGCACACGGTGAGGGTGCTCATTCAGATATCCGGAGGGAGCCCGCTCCTGCCCGCAACGGCGAGAATGGTGATAACCACCGGGAGCGGCGCGCCGTTTGCCGAGGTCGTCCTCAACTGGGAGAGCGATGACGACGAGGAAGCAGCCCTCAGGGCGGTTCTGGAAGCACTGAAGATGGCCAGAAGGTATCGCGCCCAGCGCGTCGTAGTCTACATAGACAACGAACTCGCAGCTTCTATCGCCATGGGTCAGGAGAAAGCGCCTTCGGCCTTGGTTGGGTTGGCGTTGCAGATAAGGGCTCTTGCCCACACATTCAGGGCCGTCGAGGTAAAGCACGGGATGTCGATGGTTGCGCCGACGTTGCCCGCTCTCGATGGGCGTGCAGCAACGTGCGGCGACGGGGAGTATCCGGGCGACTTGGCGAGAGACATGGGAGAAGACGCGCAGCAATGGACTTCGTAGACGACGGAAAGTGTTTCGCGTGCGGGCGCGAGAACCCCATCGGCCTGAAGCTGGGCTTCCGCCTCGATGGCGAGGGCCGGGCGGTCGCGACGTTCGTGCCGAGGGATGACCTGCAGGGTTTCTCCGGCGTGCTCCATGGCGGAATCGTATGCGCCCTGATGGACGAGGCCATGGCCTGGGCCTTGATTCTTCGCGGGAAGCTTGCGGTTACCGTGAGCCTGGCGGTGAGGTTCAGGAAGCCTGTACTCATTGGGGGGCAGGTCACCGTCACCGGTGAGGTCGTGAAGAGCGGCTCGAAGAGGCACATGCTCAGGGCGGAGATAAGAGATACCGCGGGGGAACTTGCAGCCGAGGCCGAGGGCACGTTCCTCGTGGTGTCGGAACTGGAGCAGGACGTGGCGGCGTCAGGTGCTGGGGTCGGGCCGCTGGAACGGGGCTGACATCGTTCGCGCTCACTCTCCGCACAGCGTCCGCCCTTGCGCCGGCTTCCGGCCACGGGGGCCTGTCAAGCACGCCCTCGTCCTCCGCGCTGTACGAGGCTCAGTCACGGGTTTCATCGTGCTCCGGACGGGCGTCCCGGATGATCCTGCCGAAAACAGCCTTGTGCCTCTCGCGCATCTCCCGGTCGGTGGCCACGGGCGGCCACAGCTCTCCAATGGCGTCAGCGTGGATGGCCTTGAAGAGGTTGTGGTAGACGATGCGGTTCTCCCGCGTCAGGTCGCGGATGAGGCCTTTCACCTTCGCACGCTGGCTTGCTCCCTGCATCGGGCAGGGGCTGCGGGGCGGCTCATAGCCGATCTTGCGGACCGCTCCCCTGATTTCGGACTCCTTGAAGTAGACAAGGGGCCGAATGACCGTCACGCCGGTGCGGTCGAGAAACGTGACAGGGCGGAAGGTGTGGATCTGCCCTGAGTACAGGATGCCCATGAGGAACGTCTCCACCGCGTCGTCGCGGTGGTGTGCCAGCGCGACCTTGTTGAACCCATTCTCCCAGGCAAGACGGTTCAGGGCGCCGCGGCGCAGATGGGAGCAAATCGCGCAGGGGTTCTCCTTTTGGTGGGCGCCGAAGGCCACGCGGGCGATGTTCGTCTTCTTCACCAGGTACGGCACCCCAAGTCCGCTTACGAACCCGGCCATGCGCTCCGGCGCGGACCGGTCTCCATCGGGCTGGGCCTCGGGATCGAAGCCCATATCGATATGCGCGGCCGCGAGGGCGAAATCGACGCGCGAGTACTTGCGGATCGCTGATAGCGCGTAGAGGAGAAACGCGCTGTCTTTGCCACCTGAGAAGCCTACGAGCACGCGGTCGCCCTCGCATATCATCTGGAACTCGATAATGGCCCGCCAGATGCGGCGGGTATGAGAGCGCGAAAGCGAAAGCATCGCATGCGCCGCCTCGGCAGAGGCCGACGCGGGTGTTTCGCCGAGCAGGCCATCTTCCATGAGCCATATGGCAGGGGTCGACCGCCTCAAGGCGGCGTGCGGAATGCCGTGTCCCCCGCGGAGCAGGGCTTTTAGTCCGGCCCCTGCCTTCCTCCCCTCGATCAAGCTATAGACAAGGAACGTCGGAGCCAAAACGATCTTCACGCGCAAACTACGGGTGCCCGTTGTCCGCCTTTTTTGCAGCGCAGGTGGCTTTGGACTCCGAGCCTGGTTGCCTGTAGCAGGAGGCCTGGGTCCTCGGCTCCGGATAACCGGGAGATCCTGCTGCGACCCCTTCGGCTGCCCCCATGTTCAGGCGTCCACCCACACCCTGCGCGTCGCCGTCTCCCACGGCCTCGCCGCCGCTACCACGGCCATGCACGTCCGAACCGCTGGTCACGTTGCCATCCGGGGGCACGTCGTCGCGCGCCGCCGCCGTCCGCCAGTGGACCACGACATGTAGAGCCCGCCGCCACAAGGAGCGTCCGCGCATCACTAGAGCGGCTCGAACCTGGCGGTAAAGTGCCTCAGCACCGGTGCCTCGTACACCAGCTTCATGCCACGTATCCTGTCCTTGCGTTTTGCGATGGCGGCCAGGGCGCGGGCGACCACGTCCATGTGCCTGTCGGTGTACACACGCCTCGGGACGGCGAGCCTTACGAGCTCGAGTTCGGGGAAGATCTGCTCTCCCGTCTTCTCGTCCGTGCGGCCGAAGGCGGCCGCGCCAAGCTCCACGGCACGCACGCCGGCTTCCAGGTAGAGTTCGGCGACCACCGCCTGTGCCGGGAACACGCTCTGCGGCAGGTGCGGCAGGAACCTCTTCACGTCCACGTACACCCCGTGGCCGCCGGTGGGCTCAATGATGGGGACCCCCGCCTCGATGAGGCGGCTGCCCAGGTATGCCACCTGGCCGATGCGGTCCTCAAGGTACGCCTCGTCGGTCACCTCCCGGAGGCCCCTCGACATGGCCTCCAGGTCGCGCCCTGCGAGGCCCCCATATGTGAGAAAGCCCTCGTAGACGATCCCCCACTGGCCGGCCTTGCGATAAAGGTCCTCGTCGTTCGTGGCGAAGAGGCCACCGATGTTCACGAGCGCGTCCTTCTTCGCGCTCATGGTGCATCCGTCCCCGTAGGAGAACATTTCCCGGGAAATCTGCGCGACGGTCTTGCCCGCGTAGCCTTCCTCGCGCTCCTTGATGAAGTAGGCATTCTCGGCGAACCGGGCCGCATCGAAGAAGACCCTGATGCCGTGCTCCCTCGCTATCCTGCTCGCCTCGCGGATATTGGCCATCGACACGGGCTGCCCGCCGTTGCTGTTACACGTGACCGTGATGTTCATGAACGGTATGCGCTCACTGCCGTAGCGGCTGATCTCGTCGAGAAGGCGCTGCGTATCTATGTTTCCCTTGAACGGGTGGCGGGTTGCGGTCTCGTAGCCCTCCTTGATGACAAGGTTGACCGGCTCGCCGCCCTTCAGGCGAATGTGGCCCTCGGTGGTGTCGAAGTGCATGTTGCCAAGCACCCGGTCGCCCGGCTTCACCAGCACAGTGGTGAGGATGTTCTCGGCGCCCCGGCCCTGATGGGTGGGGAGCACGTATTTGAACCCGAACAGCTCTCGCACTGTCTCCTGCAGGTGGAAGAAGCTCTTGCTGCCGGCGTACGCCTCGTCGCCCATCATCAGGCCGGCCCACTGGTTGTCGCTCATGGCGGAGGTGCCGCTGTCGGTGAGGAGGTCGATGTATACCTCCTGCGACGGAATGTTGAACACGTTATACCCTGCCTCCCGGAGCACCTCTTCCCGCCTTGCCCGCGGGGTCAACCTGATGGGCTCGACCATCTTGATGCGGTACGGCTCGGCGTACTCGGATCTCGTTCGCACATCCATTCCTCCTCCTCGCGGCTCTCT
>JASEJE010000021.1:59156-59466 GCA_030024085.1 Bacillota bacterium
ATAATCTTGGCAGGACGACCAGATGCGGCTTCATAAGTCGGTGTCACTTTGCGGAAGCTTGCGGGTTGCCGGTGTTGCACTCCGGGGACGGCGCCCCAAGCGGAGCGCCTCCACAGAATCCGGCCCGCGGGCGAGTGGCAGAACCTGTGGCCCGGTCGGGGAAGGACCGGCAACCTCCGGCGAAGTGGCAGTGATTTGCAAGCTTGTGCTCAGCCTGACCAGATCCGCGAAGGGCGAGGATTCGCATGAAAAGCGACAAGCCCGACCTGGCAGCCTACTACGCCAGCCGATACCCGCTAACCTTCGCGCG
>JASEJE010000022.1:0-27494 GCA_030024085.1 Bacillota bacterium
CGCGCCGTTCCCGGAGGGCAACACCGGCAACCCTGGCGAGGACTTGCGCGCTGAAGAGTAGCGCGAAGTTGTGGCGATCTACTTAGAGCGGCGCATCTGCTGGTGACTTCGGGAAGTGGAGAGGAGAGGGGCGAAGACGCATGTACTCACAGAAGGTAATGGATCACTTCACAAACCCCAGGAACGTGGGAGAGGTGGAGAATCCGGACGGCGTCGGGATGGTGGGCAACCCCATCTGCGGCGACGTCATGAAGCTATCGATAAAGGTTGACGGGGACAGGATAGTTGACGCGAGGTTCAAAACCTTCGGTTGCGGGGCGGCCATTGCCACCAGCAGCATGGTGACGGAACTCGTGAAGGGCAGGACGCTGGACGAGGCCCTGGAGATATCCAACAAGGCCGTGGCGGAGGCTCTCGACGGGCTGCCCGCCAACAAGATGCACTGCTCCAACCTGGCCGCGGACGCACTCCACAAGGCCATAGAGGATTACCTCGCGAAGAAGCAGGGCGCAGCTGCCGACAAGAAGCGCGCGGCGGGCGAGGGATGATGAGGGAGGCAGGCCAGCCTGGGATGACGTCCCGTCCGGATGGGGCGCCATGGCGCAACGGACGCCATGACGGCGACCATGGATGTCGTCGCCGGGTGCGGGTGCGGGTGCGGGTGCGGGAGCGAGTGCTCGTTGCCATGAGCGGGGGAGTTGATAGCTCCGTCGCCGCGGCCATACTGAAGGAGAGGGGCTTTGAGGTCATCGGCGCCACGATGCAGATATGGCCGAAGTCCCTCCCCGTCGGCGACCGCGAGGGCGGGTGCTGCTCCCTCGCCGCGGTGGAGGACGCCCGGCGCGTCGCGTCCATTCTTGGCATCCCATACTACGTCCTCAACCTCCAGGAGGAGTTCGAGGAGGAGGTCATCTCTTACTTCGCGCGCGAGTACGCGCACGGCCGCACGCCGAATCCCTGCATAAGGTGCAACCAGCGGATCAAGTTCGGGCATCTGCTGCGCAAGGCGAGAGAGATAGGGGCCACATTCGTCGCCACAGGGCACTATGCGAGGATCAGTCGCGACGCCGATACCGGGAGGTACCTGCTCCTCAGGGCACGGGACCCACGAAAGGACCAGACATACGCCCTGTACTTGATGACCCAGTACGAGCTTGCCCACACGCTCTTCCCGGTGGGCGACTTCGTGAAGGATGAGATCCGCCGAATGGCTGCGTCTCTGGGGCTTCCTGTTGCGGAGAAGCGCGAAAGCCAGGAGATATGTTTCATCCCTGATGATGACTACCGGAGGTTCCTGCGCGAGTATCTCCCTGAGACGCGCAAGGCCGGTCCCATCATCGACCTCGATGGCAATGTCCTCGGGGAGCACGAGGGGGTCGCATTCTACACGATAGGCCAGCGCAAGGGCCTTGGGATCGCCTCAACAGAGCCGTTCTACGTGGTTGACCTCGACCCTGACAGGAACGCCGTGATAGTCGGCCGCGCGGGCGACGTCATGGCGGATGGTCTCGTCGCCACGGACCTGAACTGGATACCCTTCGATCGCCTGCGTGAGCCCGTTAGGGTGGAGGCGAAAATCCGGTACTACACGCCGGCTGTGGCTGCAACCGTCACGCCCCTGACTGCGCGGTCGGGCGGACGAGACGGCTGGGACGGCCCGGACGGCCCGGGCGACCCGGACGACCCGGATGACGCAGGCAGCCCCGGCGGCGACCGGGGCGTCCGCACCAACCCTGATCCAGACTGGGTCGAGGTGCGTTTCGGAAGCCCACAGAGGGCCGTAACGCCCGGGCAGTCGGTGGTCTTCTATGATGGGGATGTGGTCGTGGGCGGAGGCGTCATCTCCAAGTACTGCGCCATGAGCTTGCGCCACTCCTCTTGAGGGTGTTGGGGTTGCCGGTACTTTCACGACGGGGCGCCTGGAATTTGGCTAAGTGTGAGTTCAGAAATCCATGCCGGTTTAGGAGAAGATTCCGGGTTGCCGGTGCTTGCACGACGGGGCGCCTGGAATTTGGCCAGCCTTAAGCGCCAAGTTCGAACGCATCTCACCGCACGTGCCGTCTGTTCACGTTCTTCGCGTCGCCCGGGCGCAACCAGGTTGCCGGATCTCTCGCCGCCGATCTTCCACGTTCGAGAAGGGGCCATTTTTCCGTGCGGCGTGGGTATACTAACCTCCTGAAAGGGAGGCACACGGCATGAACAGGTTCTGGAGATCGCTGATAGCTGGAGGCGCAGCAGGCGCTGCGATAGGAGCCTATTTCTACTTCAGGTCGCGCAGGGCGCGCGCCCGGACGCTCATGGGCAGCGCCTCCGACGAGATGCGCGCGGCCCGTTCGGCCCGGGGCATGGTGACGAAAGCCGCGGGGCGCATGGTGACCCAGGTGGGCAGGGGCATCATGAACGCCGGTGAGAGAACCCGCGCCGCCGGGAGGCGCCTCAGGCTCGGCAGGGCGGACTAGGAGGTGCCGGGGCGCCGGAGGGTGCCCCGGCCGGTGGTCGGCCGCTTCCGCCCTGGGCGGGCGGGCCGCCGCCAGAGGGATGAGCGTTGCGCATGCCTGAGAACAACGCGGATGGGAACGCCGCACCCCGCGGGCGCGGCGGGCGCGACGGGGTGCTCCGGGTCCTCCCGTTCCTCCTGCACATTCTGGTCATTCTGGCGGCCGCGCTGTTCCTGCTCCGCGTCCGGGCCATACTCGCCCCGTTCCTGCTTGCGTTGGGCCTTTCATATCTCATGAACCCTCTCGTCACCTACCTTGAGAAGCGGGGGGCCCCCAGGAGCGCCGGCACCCTGGTCGTGTACGTCGGCTTCACGCTCTTCATCGCGCTCGCGGGCGTGTACCTGTTCCCGAGGCTGTTCTCCCAGCTTGAGATGCTCGCCGAGGTCATCCCGGAACAGGCCCAGCAGATCCAGGCGCGACTTCTCGCGTTTTACGCGAGGTTCAACAGGTTCAACATTCCCGAACCCATCCGGGGTGCCGTGGACGACGGCATCCGGAGGACGGAGGCCGCGCTTGCGGATTTCGTTCGACGCACGGTGAGTGCCATTCCAGGCCTTCTCCCCAGGATGACCATGCTCATACTCGTGCCGGTGCTGGCGTTTTACTTCACCATGGATTTCCCCGAACTCAAGATGTGGCTTCTATCGTGGATACCTTCCAGGTGGAGGAGCGAGGTGGTGGGCCTCCTCATCGAAATGGATCACGCGCTGGGATCGTTCATCAGGGGGCAGCTTCTTGTGTCGGCAGTGGTGGGAGTGCTCATCTTCGCGGGCCTGTCCATCATCGGGATCGACTTTGCCCTCGTGATAGGGATCGTCGCAGGCCTTTTCAACGTCATTCCTTACTTCGGACCAGTGATAGGGGCTATTCCCGCGGTCATCCTGGCTTTCCTCAAGTCGCCGATGCTGGTGATCTACGTCATCGTCCTCTTCGTGCTGGTGAACCAGTTCGAGAGCGCAGTCGTGGGTCCGAACATCCTCGGCGAGCAGGTCGGACTTCACCCCGTGGCGGTGATCTTCGCTATCCTCGCCGGTGGCCACCTCTTCGGCATCGTCGGCATACTCCTCGCTGTGCCAGTGGCTGCCATCGTCAAGGTGATCTTCAGGTACCTTCACGGCAAGCTCGTGACGTGACGGGCAGCGTTCGCGTTGACACCCCATATGCGATTCGCTATGATAAAGGTAACTTGGATCTGGGAGGATGTGGGCTGTGCACGCTGAACCAGGCATACGGGCTTTCTCTACAGCCGAAATACGCAACATGTTCAGGGAGTTCTTCATCGGGAAAGGGCACAAGCCCCTTCCCAGCGCCTCGCTCATACCCAGAAACGACCCGACGCTCCTTCTCACGGGGGCCGGCATGGTGCCGTTCAAGCCGTACTTCCTCGGCACCGCGAAGCCCGAGTCGCTGCGTGTGACCACGTGCCAGAGGTGCGTGCGCACGCTCGACATCGAGAACGTCGGCAAGACCGCCAGGCACCTCACGTTCTTCGAGATGCTGGGCAACTTCTCTTTCGGCGACTACTTCAAGAAAGAAGCGATCCCGTGGGCCTGGGAGTTCGTCACGAAGCACCTGGCTCTTCCGGAGGACAGGCTCTGGGTGACCATATACCTCGACGATGACGAGGCCTTCGAGATATGGAACAGGCACGTTGGAGTGCCTGCCGAACGCATAAAGCGGCTCGGGAAGGAAGACAACTTCTGGGAGATCGGCGTCGGTCCATGCGGCCCGTGCTCCGAGATCCATGTCGACCGGGGCGCCGAGTTCGGGTGCGGAAGGCCCGAATGCGAGCTTGGCTGCGGCTGCGACAGGTTCATGGAGATATGGAACCTGGTCTTCATCCAGTTCCACCATGACGAGGCCGGGAACTACATCCCCCTCGAGCGGAAAGGCATCGACACCGGCATGGGGCTTGACCGCGTGGCCGCCGTCATGCAGGGCGTGCCCACGGTGTTCGACACCGACGCCATGGGACCCATCACGCGGGCGGTTGCCGATCTCGGCGGCGTGGCTTACGGCAAGAACAAGAAGGGGGAGAGTGCTGGAGAGGCGGAGCCTGGTCGTGAGGGCGACGTGTCGGTCAGGATCATCACGGACCATGCGCGCGCTGTGACATTCCTCGTGGCTGACGGGGTACTGCCTGCCAATGAGGGCAGGGGTTACGTGCTGCGCAGGCTCGTAAGGCGCGCCGTGCGCCACGGCAGGCTTCTCGGGATCACGCGCCCGTTCCTCGCGGATGTCGCCGATGTCATCACTTCCGTGATGGGCGATGTGTACCCGGAGCTTGTGGAAAGGCGTGACCACATCCGAAAGACCATCTCCACCGAGGAGGGGCGGTTCCTCGGCAGGCTCGACCAGGGCACCAGCATCTTGCAGGACCTCATCGCTGACATGCGTCGCGCTGGCAGGGTCCAGGTCCCCGGGGAGGACGCGTTCAGGCTCTACGACACGTATGGGTTCCCGATGGAACTCACCCGCGAGATAGCAGAGGAGAGCGGCATGACCGTGGATGAGGCGGGGTTCGCCGCTGCCATGAAGGAGCAGCGGGAGCGGGCGCGCGCGGCGCGCCACGATCTCGGGTACATGGGCGACCTTTCTACGGCAAAGGCACAGGCCCTCTCGGGCCTTTCGACGCGGTTCGTCGGGTATGGCAAGACATCGGCCTCCGCGAAGGTGCTCGCGATCTTCGTGGACGGCGAGCCGGTGAGCCGCGCCGACACAGGGCAGCACGTTGAGATCGTGCTCGATGTAACGCCCTTCTACGGGGAGGCCGGCGGGCAAGTGGGCGACTCGGGGACCATCGCGGCTCCGTCCGGGAAGGCCAGGGTCGGAGCGACGGTGCGAGCCTCGGAGACCATAATAGTGCACAACGCCACCATCGAGGACGGAAGCATTTCGGTGGGCGACACGGTGGATGCCGCGGTGGACAGGGAGAGGCGCCTTGCGATAGCGCGAAACCATACGGCCACGCATCTCCTGCACGCCGCGCTGCGGAGCGTGCTCGGGGACCACGTGTTCCAGTCTGGGTCGCTCGTGTCCGACTCAAGGCTCAGGTTCGACTTCTCTCACCATTCGGCGCTCACGGATGACGAGATCCGCAAGGTCGAGGACATGGTGGCCGGATGGGTGCTTGCAGACGTGCCCGTCGAGCCGGTGGAGATGTCCCTCGAGGAGGCGAAGGCCACGGGCGCCATGGCGCTCTTCGGCGAGAAGTATGGGGAGCGGGTGCGCGTGGTGCGGATAGCCGACTGCAGCCACGAGCTGTGCGGAGGTACCCATGTGGGGCGCACGGGCGAGATCGGGCTTGTGAAGATCGTGTCCGAGGCCGCAGTGGCTTCCGGTGTTCGGCGCGTGGAGGCGGTCAGCGGGAGGATGGCGCTGGAACTCATAAGGTCCCAGCAGGAAATCCTCGAGAGCGCGGCGCGCGTGCTCCGGGCCAGTCCGGAGGAGCTTCCCCAGAAGGCGGCCAGGCTCGCACAGGAGATCCGCGCGCGAGACAAGGAGATAGAGTCCCTGAAGGCGAAGATGGCGGGGTCGCAGGTGGAGGCGCTGCTCGGCAGGGCGGCAGAGATCGATGGCTCCAAGATCATCGTGTCGGAGACGGAGGGCCTCGACTCTGCCGCGCTACGGGAGCTTGCTGACAGGGTACGGGGTCATCTCGCGTCGGGCGCGGTGGTGCTGGGGTCGCGGTCCGATGGTAAGGCGCTTTTCGTTGCGACGGTGACGAAAGACCTCATAGATCGGGGCTTGCGCGCCGGGGACATCGTCAAGGTTGCGGCGGAGGTCGCGGGCGGAGGCGGCGGAGGTCGTCCCGATATGGCGCAGGCGGGCGGCCGGGATGTGGCGAAGGTCCAGGAGGCACTGGGGCAGGCGAGGTCCAGGATAGAGAGCGTCCTCCTGCACTAAAATGCGGATGCACTGCTGGTTCGGGCCTGGTCTGGCAGGGCGGCAAGGCGTTCAAGGTTGGCGGCGCTTGCGCGGCTGGGCCGGTATTATCGGTCTAGAGGTGGAGGAGAATACCTAAAGACGGAGAAGTTGCTGGGCGAAGCCAACGCTGGGGGAGCGTGACGCTACGATGAAGGGCCCCTTCGATGAGACTCAGACGTTCCGGGTTGTTCCTGAAGATGTGGTCAGCGTCAGGGCGCTGCTGCTCGAGGTGTACCAGGCACTGAAGGAGAAGGGCTACAACCCGACCAATCAGATCGTCGGGTACCTCATGTCGGGGGACCCCACATACATAACGAGCCACAGGGGTGCCCGTAACCTCGTCCGGAAGCTCGAGCGGGACGAGATCATCGAGGAACTCGTCAGGTATTATCTCGAAGGAAGATAACTACGTGGCGGGATCGGCGCTGGCTTTCATGACCCGGACAGGGACCAGACGAGGAGCGGAGACTAGGCAGGGCGGAGGGCGCTTCGCCATCCGGATAGGGCAGCGCGGCGGTGCCGGGCGAGGCGGTCCGGGCAGGGGATCCCGGGCTGGGGCTGGGGCCGGGGCCGGGGCCGGGACTGCCGCCGGGGCCGGGGTCGTGGCTGGCACCGGGCGCGGGCGCGGACGCGGGTTTGCCGCGATGGTGGGCGTGCCCGCCCTTTTGATCTTTGCAACGCTTTATGCGCTGTGGCCCCGGGCTACAGTCGTAGTTTCGCCCGTGGTGACGGAGGTGCGCCACAGGGTCGTGGTGCAGGCGACCACGGCGGCCGATGCGGTTGACGTGGAGGGCGGCAAGGTGCCGGCACGTGCGGTGGTGGACAGTTTCACGGTGTCGGTCACGGTGCCCGTGTCGGGTTCGGTGCGCTCCGGCGCCGCCAGGGCTCGAGGCACGGTGGTTTTCATCAACGAGGGATCGAAGCCTGTGACCGTGCGTGAAGGCACGGTCGTTGCCACAGCGGCGGGCGGGGAGTTTCGCACCCTGTCGGCCGTGGTGGTCCCTGCGTCCACGGTGAAGAGCTTCGTGGGTATGGCGGTCGATGCGGACCCCGGGACGGCGAATGTCGAGGTGGAAGCCGACGAGCCCGGGACGCACGGGAACGTCGCGGCCGGGCGCATCACGGTTGTGATGGGGGGGTCATCTTCAGCGAGCCTGAAGGTCACCAACCCCGAACCGACGTCGGGCGGTGAGGACAAGATAACGCCGGCGGTGTCCCCGGTAGACCTGAGGACCGCGAGAAAGCGGCTTGCGGCAGAGGCGTCGGAGGTGGCTGCGCGGCGCCTGGCGGAAGACCTGCCACGGAATCACCGTCTTCTTGCGGAGACGATCGCCATACAGCCAGAGGAGCCGGTTTTCGACCACGGCCCTCACAGTCCGTCGGCAGAGCTGCGCGCGTCGTGCCGGGCCAGCGCGAGGGCGCTTGCCGTAAAGGAAGCGGATGTGCTGAAGGCTGCGAGGGGTCGGTTCCTGCTGGGGCTTGCAGAGGACGCCACGCTGGTGACCTCGACTGAGGCTGATGTCAAGATATCGAAGGTGGAGAGGATCGATGCCGAGAGCGCGACGATTGAGGCCGTTGCCAGCGCCGGGGTCGCGGCGCCCCTCGACGCGGACATGCTCGCACGGGAGCTTGCAGGCAAGACAGTGGAGGAGGCCAAGTCCCTGCTTGGCGCGGCACGCGGGGTGAGCGCATTCTCGATATACCCGGATGGGGACGATGCCCGCCGCCTGCCCCGCTTCGCACGGTGGATACGCGTAGTCGTGGGCCGTCCTGAGGGGAACCAGAGATGATCCCGGGCGGCAGCCCAGCCTGCGCCGGCCGTGGCGGCCTCGAGCGCAGGGCGCTCGGCAGGACGGGACTCGCCGTGTCGAGGATGTGCCTTGGCACACTCACGATCGGACCCCTCCAGGCGAGGCTGCCCCTCGAGGCGGGGGCATCGCTCATCCGCGCTGCGCTTGACGCCGGGGTGAACTTCATTGACACGGCCGAGCTTTACGGCACATACGAGTACATCCGTGAGGCCATCTCGGCTAGGGGCGATGGCGACAGCGGAGGCGGCGGCAGGGGCCGCGACCGCAGCTGGGACCGGGATTCCATCGTGATCGCCTCCAAGTCCTACGACTATACGTATGACGGGATGCGGCGGGCGGTGGAGCGGGCGCTACGGTCCATGGACATCGACTACATCGACATATTCCTCCTGCACGAGCAGGAATCCGCGCTCACGTTGAGGGGGCATCATGAGGCGCTGCGCTACCTGATGGACGCGCGGAAGGCGGGGAAGGTGCGGGCGGTGGGCGCGTCCACCCACCACGTCTCGTGCGTCAGGGCCGCCGCTGCGATGTCCGAGATAGATGTGATCCATCCTCTCCTGAACCGTTCGGGCATCGGGATAGCCGACGGGACGGCGCAGGAAATGCTGGAGGCGGTGCAGGAGGCACACAGCGTCGGCAAAGGGATATACTCCATGAAGGCGCTGGGCGGGGGCGCGCTGCTGGCCGATGTGGAGGGCTCGCTCGGATGGGTGCTCGCGCAGGCGTGCGTGGACTCCGTCGCTGTCGGCATCAAGACCCTCGATGAGCTTTACATGGACCTTGCGGTTTTCGAGGGCCTGCGCCCCGATGACGCCCTCCGTGAGCGGACTCGGCAGAACAAGGCGCTCATCATCGAGCCGTGGTGCACCGGGTGTGGAACGTGCGTGGCCAGGTGCACGCATGGAGCGCTCAGGATCGCGCCGGAGACGGGACGCGCCGCGGTGGATACGGCCCGGTGCGTGCTGTGCGGCTACTGCCAGGCGGCGTGCCCCGAGTTTTGCATGAAGGTGGTCTAGCTTGCTTGAGGGTCATGGGCCTTGACGTCGGTACGAAGACCATCGGCGTTGCGCTCTCCGACCCGACTGCGGCCTTTGCGCAGCCGGCGGGGGTGGTCCGGAGGACATCGATGAGGGACGATCTCGCGAGCCTGAGAACGCTCATACGCGATAACGGCGTGGAGCAGGTCGTGGTGGGCCTGCCGAAAAACATGGACGGCTCGCTCGGCGAGAGCGCCGCCCGGGCGGGGCGTCTGGCCGAAGCCCTGGAGCGCCAGGCAGAGGTGTCGGTGGTGCTGTGGGACGAGAGGCTTTCCACGGTTTCGGCCCAGCGGGCGCTCATCGAGGCGGATGTATCGCGACGGCGGCGAAAGGGCCTTGTGGACTCGGTGGCGGCCGCCATCATTCTCCAGAGCTATCTCGACAGCCGTCGCGCGTCCGGCGCAGGCGGCGCGGGCATGAGCGGCGCCGGTGTGGGCGGCGCCGGTGTGGGTGGCGAGTCGGGCGATGTGGCGCGGGGCCACGGAGCGCGAGATGGCGACGTGGCGGGTGGGGATGCGCCGGAGGGCGACCCCGACGCGCCGGCGGGCGCCGGCGAATGAAAGGGCATATCCGTGGAGAGTATAGCGCCTGACAATGGGCGATGCGGGCATTGACCCGGCGACTCAGGACGGATACACTCGGATGTGAAAGAGAGGTGGCCGAAGTGCCGGAGATCAACGACGTTGTGACCCTTGTGTACGAGGACGGCGAGGAAGAGAGCTTTTCCGTGGAAGACGTCATGCAGCTTGACGGCAACACCTATGTGATCTTGGTCCCCGAAGACGTGGACAGCGAGGCCATAGACGACGAGGAGGTCGAGGCATGCATCTTCCGGGTGGAGACTGACGCTGATGGCGAGGAGGTCCTGGTTGACCTGGACGATGACGAGTACGAGAAGGTGACCGGCGCCATCTGTGAAGATCTCGAGGAAGTCTGCGACGAGGACGAGGACGAGGACGAGGAGGACGAGGACCTCGATCTCGATGAAGGCGAGGATGAGGACGAGGATGACCTCTTCGACTCCGAGGATGACGGGGACGAGGACGGGGACAAGAGTTGACGCCCGGCGAGACGGAGCGGCCGGGACGGGCATGCCGGCATGAGCACTCAAGGAACGTGATGGCGTGAAAGGTGGCGTCCAGGGAAGACAGAGCAGGCCAGGGGGCGTCTTCTCCCCCTTCCTCTTCGGGCGGAATCGGAAGGCACGGACACGCAGAGGGAGGGGCGCAACAGGGCCGACGGGGCCCGGGGCCGCAACCTCCGCCGGGGCCGGGCGTGAGGCGGAAGCCGCCGCCGGCGCTCGAGTGAGGGCCAAGCGTGCAGCCGGGGCGAGGGACAGGGCGTGGGCAGGGCGTCTTGTGGCTCTCGCGTCAGCTATCGCCCTGATTTGCCTTGCGTGGGCGCTTTTCCTCGTCGTGCCGTTCGGATCCGGCGAAGCGGTGCTGGTGCACATCGAGCGGGGGCTCACATCGTCCGGGATCGCAAGGCTTCTGGCGGACCAGGGGATCGTCAGGTCGCCCGTGGCGTTTGAGGCCGCGGCGCGGGTGGCGGGCGTTCAGGACCACCTGAAAGCAGGGCACTACCTGCTGAGCTCGCGAATGGGGACCTTCGGCGTCCTCCGCGCCCTGGCTGAAGGCCGGGTGGAACGCGTGAGGTTCACCGTGCCTGAGGGGTATAACCTCGCGGAGACCGCGAGCCTGCTCGAGGGGAAGGGCCTTGCCTCGCGGGAGAGGTTTCTCGCTCTCACGAGGGGCGAGGTGCAGGGCTTCCGGGTTGAGGCGGGGGGGAGAGAGTTCTCGGGGAACCTCGAGGGCTACCTTTTTCCCGACACGTACGAGATAGAGTCCGGCGTGTCCGAGGAGACCATCATTGCCACGATGGTGAGGCGCTTCGCCGAAGTGGTGCTGCCGGAGTTCGGCGCGGATGGCGTGGCCGACGCCCCGAAAGCTCTTGGTCTGCATGGGGTCGTGACCATCGCTTCCATGGTCGAGAGGGAGGCCCGCATTCCCGAAGATAGGCCCGTCGTCGCCGCAGTGTTCTACAACAGGCTCAAACGGCGCATGCCGCTTCAGTCGTGCGCGACCGTCCAGTATGCCCTTGGGAGCTGGAAGGAGCGCCTCTCCTACGAAGACCTGAAAGTGGACTCCCCCTACAACACATATCTTGTGCCGGGCTTGCCGCCCGGCCCCATCTCGTCGCCGGGGCTTTCGTCCATCCGCGCGGCGCTTCACCCGGCGGACGTCGACTACCTCTATTTCGCCGCCAACGAGCGCGGCGGGCACATCTTCAGCCGCACATTCCGCGAGCATCAGCGAGCCCTCACCCTGCTACGCCGCCAGGACTAGCACTGTTATGTCATTAATGAATGCCTTTTTGCAGCGCCTGATTGTCTTTGCACCAGGGTCGTGCCCGCGACGGCCAGCCAGCGCACGTGCGAGGTGCGTATCGTGGGTTGCGGCCTGCCCCGATGGGTTCCCTCTTCCGCAGCGACATCGGAAGGGGAACCGTCCCGTCTTGTTGAGACGGGGCGCACAGCGAGCAACGTAACGCTGACCCCGTACCTGCACCCGCACCCGCACCCACGCCCGCACCCGCACCCGCATCCGCATCACATCACATCACATCACATCACATCACATCACATCACCTGCATCTGAAGCGACGCCAGTATCCTGCAGCATTCGTGCGTCTTGCGCCGGACAACATAGCAGGGCGGCGACGGGGAACGCTACACCCGTGGGGCACGTTCTCCGTTTCCGCCCTAATGTGGCAAGAGGCGACGGGAGGGGACCGGGCGTTGGCGGAACAAAGCGCGCAGCGCGTCCGCGGCCTTGCATGCATCTTCCTTGTAACCTTTTTCGTGCTGGTCGCCAGGATGGCGTTCGTCCAGCTCGTTATCGGCGACGACCTGGCGGAGCGGTGCCGCGACCAGCGCGCTGTGTCTCTCGCCACGGTCCCGGCACGCGGGGCAGTCTATGATCGCAACATGCGCGTGCTCGCTGGCGAGTTCCACAGGTGCGCCATTGTGGTGTTTCCGGAGTTCGTGAAGGCGCGCGAAGCCGTCGCGCGCATGGTGGCGAGGCTGACAGGCGGGTCGTGGGAGGATGTCCTGTCTCGCCTGGGTTCCCCGGCGCCGCTTTACGTTGCGGCCAGGGCGGTGCCGTCGCTTGCCGGCAGAATCGACACTGAGGCCCTGGGCGAGGCCCTCCGCGACCCCGGGGTGGCTGTCGTGGAGCAGCCTGCGCGCTACCACCCGGACGCCATCGGGGCGCATGTCATCGGCTACCTCGACCCGTCGGGCGGGCGGGGGGCGTCGGGCGTCGAGCGGCTTCTCGATGACTATCTCAGGGAGGGCGAACCGGGCGAGGTCGCCGTCTTCGCGGACGCCAGAGGGGTGCCTCTGCGCGGCCTGGGCGTCAGGTGGCTGCCGGGTAAAGCTGCGCTCGCAAGTGTCAGGCTGACCATCGACCGGGAGATCCAGTCCGTGGTGGAAGACGTCATGAACGACGCGGTCGAGCGCGGGGCGGTGGTTGTGATGGACCCGAGATCGGGCGACGTGCTCGCTATGGCAAGCCGGCCAGCCTTCCGGCCTGACGATATCGCGGCGGCCGCCCGAGACCCGGCGTCATCCCTCGTCAACAGGGCGATCATGGCCTATCCGCCCGGCTCCGTGTTCAAGGTGGTGGTGGCCGCGGCCGCCATCGAGAGCGGGGCCGTTTCACTGCAGGACACGTTCCACGACCCCGGATACGTGGACGTCGGGGCTGCGCGGTTCAGGTGCTACACGCACGAGGAGGGCGGCCACGGTGAGATCACGTTCATCGACGCCATGGCATACTCCTGCAACACTGCCTTCATCGACGCCGGCCTCCGGACCGGCGCCGGGCGCCTGGTGGGCCTCGCGGAGTCCATGGGATTAGGTGCGACGACTGGGGTCGCGCTCCCGGGAGAACAAGCGGGCGTGCTTCCCGACGCGCGGTCCATGTCGCCTCAGGACGTCGCCAACCTCGCCATAGGCCAGGGGCGGCTTACCGTGACCCCACTGCAGGTCGCCACCGTGATGTCGGCTGTGGCAAACGGTGGGCTGCTGCGGCGACCGAGGGTCGTGATGGAGATCCTCTCGGACGACCCCGCGCGCGCCCGCCGCATCGAGCCGGCCGCCCCGGTGCGGGTCCTCTCTGAGGACACCTGCCGCCAGGTCACCTTCATGCTCGAGGCCGTCACAAGGTGGGGCACGGGCACGGCGGCATGGCTGGACGAGGGAGGGTCGTGCGGCAAAACTGGGTCCGCCGAGACAGGCAAGGTCAGCGAAGCCGGCTCCCCCGTGTCCCACGCATGGTTCGCGGGCTTCGCTCCGCTATCCGACCCCCGCCTCGTCATCGTCGTCTTCGTCGAGGAAGGCATGTCAGGCGGCAGGGCCGCCGCGCCCGTCTTCGCCCGCATCGCCCGCCGCGCCCTCCAGGTCTATCCTGCGTCGAGATGACTGAAGGATGCACGCGAGGGAAGCTTCTTCTCCAGACCGCCTGTGTCGGGTGCGACCAAGCCCTCGCGCCGAGGCGTTGCGCCTCTGCGGTAGGGAGGACATGACTCCCTTTGATAGTACAAGTCGAACTGCCATTTTTGTCTGCTTGAGGGCTTAATAGGTCATTATGAACTCAATGGGTCATCAAAAGTTGTTTTTGGGTTAGCTGCCTGTCTGGGCAAAGTGGCGCCCCGTATTTCATGATCGGCGACAATGCGGGGCGCTTCTTGTGGCGGCGAGGGTTAGCTCGCAAGCAGGCCGGCTGACGGAAGGACGAGGCGCGGCAGAGGAGTGCCGAGAAACGTAGCGAATACTTAACTTAACCACGAATCGTACGAGGGCAAAGCTTGAGGGCCGGCGCATCTATTCGAGATGCCGCGGCAATCAGACGGAGGTGATACCTGCCAGGGGTCGTCCACGGTTGCCCTGATCACGACATCAGCCCTGATGGCTCCGCTTCTCGCCCCGCTAGGCCTGGGCGGCGAAGCAGCGAAAGCCCTGGTGGTTCTCGCCATCGGGGCGGGTTCCATGGTCGTGTCGCACGCTAATGACAGCTATTTCTGGGTCGTCACCCAGCTATCTGGGATGGATGTGCCGACCGGTCACAGGTGTCAGACCGTCTCGTCGCTGGTCACTGGGGTCACAGCGATCGTCGTGATCGCTATAATGACCTGGGTGCTCGTGTGAGTACCGCGGGAGCCGCGCCGACTTCCGAGTCATGAAGGGATGGCGCTGCGTTGGGGGCATGGAGTGACGACTGCCGTCGAAGCATGGCCGGTGTAAACACCTGCGATGCGCCGGGGGCGGCTTCCGAGAACCCCGGGGGCCGCCCCTGCAATGTGCCCGGATGAAGCGATCAAAGCGCTGGGTGCGGGCGCGGGAACGCCGGGGACTGCCGGCGAGGTCGAAACAGAAGCCCACGGTAGCAGCGCCTCGTTCAGGCGGCCATATGTCAGGACCATTTCGCCCAGGGATACTTCGGCGTGAGACTCATGTTCAGGCACCTTTCAGAAGGTTTCAGGCCGGAAAACCCGGTGCTCCATACCCAGAATGATGTGATCTTGCGCGGCAATGTGCAGGAAGCAGACGAGGTAGGATGCGTGAGGAAGACGGTCGGGGTTTGACCGGCCGGGTTGATTGGTTGCGTGCAGGAATATGTGCCGGAGGGACGGCGGCTATGGACACGAACAGTCAGTGCGACGTTGAGCGGGATGTAAGGCGCGACGCAAGGCGAGAGATGAAAGGGCGGCTTATCAAGGAGCGCATCACGAAAGACGACGGCCGCTATCTCATATACTACAGCTTCGAGCGTTCAGACGAGTGCAGTGACCTCGAGCGCCGAAGCGACACGGCGTGTTCAGGCCGATGCAACGCGCATGGCGGACACGGCGGTCCTTGCGGTGTGCGCGGTCACGGCGGCAACCCCTGCGGCAGCGACCACCGCGACCACGGCGACCACGACCGCCACGGTGACCATGACGACCATGATGACCGCGGCGGCCACGACGTCCATGGCGCTTGCGCCTCCAGAAAGGGAAGGGGGTCCAGAGGTGTCTGAGCTTCGCTGGAACCCGCTGCTCGCGGAGTGGGTTGTGACAGCCACGCACCGCCAGGAGCGGACGTACCATCCGCCTGCGGACTTCTGTCCGCTGTGCCCCACGCGCCCCGGAGCATACCCAACGGAGGTGCCGGCAGAGAACTACGAGATCGTGGTGTTCGAGAACAAGTTCCCGTCGTTCCGGCGCACGCCACCTGAACCCAGCGTGGAAGGGGACGAGATCTATCGGGTGAGGGCGTCCAGGGGCATCTGCGAGGTAGTGCTCTATTCCCCCAACCATAATGGCAGCCTTGCCACCTCAGAGGTCGTGGACATCGCCAGGCTGATCGACGTGTGGACGGACCGCTACGAGGAGCTTGGGAGGCTCGATTACATCGACTACGTCCTGATCTTTGAGAACAAGGGCGAGGTCATCGGGGTCACGCTGGAGCATCCTCATGGGCAGATCTATGCCTTTCCGTTCATCCCACCCAGGCCCGCGCGGGAGCTGGAGAGCGCGGCGCGCCACTGGCACTCTACAGGCCGGTGCCTGTTCTGCGACATCCTCGAGAGGGAGATCGCCGATGGTAGGCGCATCGTGGCGCAGAGCGATGGTTTCGTCGCGGTGGTGCCGTTCTTCGCGCGTTACCCGTATGAGGTACATATACTGCCCCGGCGCCACGCCGCAAGCCTCCTGGATTTCGCGGACGACGAGCGCTGGGGCCTGGCGGAGATCCTGAAGGTGGTCTTGCAGAAGTATGACAACCTGTTCGGGTTCTCGCTTCCTTACATCATGGCGATGCACCAGGCACCCACGGACGGAAGGGAGTACCCGCACTACCATTACCACATCGAGTTCTACCCTCCCAACCGGACCGCAACGAAGCTGAAGTACCTTGCGGGGTGCGAATCCGGGGCAGGCACGTTCATCAACGACACCCTGCCTGAGGAGACCGCCGCAACGCTGCGGACCACGCCGCCTTGCGAGCCCGGAGGCGCGAGGGGCGGCGGCGACACCGTGGCCAGGGTTGGAACCCGGGCCGAACCCGGGGCCGGGGCCCCGGCCGGAGCCGGAGCCGGAGCAGAGGCTGAAGCAGAAAACAGCAGCAAAGACCGGAGGAAAGAGGGAAGTGGAGCACGATGGCCGCTCTAGATGAAGCCACCCGGACTGTCCCCTGCAAAGACTCCTGCGACGGTCACACCTCGAACGTCCGGGGTGAGCCTCGCCTGGAGCCTCCTGGGGACGCATGCGGGCGCGGGGAACAGCAGAAGGCCGCCCGCCTTCGAGGTGTTCTTGCAGCCATGTTCGGTGCGGACGCTCCAGCCCCCAGCGAAGTCCTGGTGGTCCGTGCTCCCGGCCGGGTGAACCTCATTGGCGAGCACACCGACTACAACGAGGGGTTCGTCCTTCCCGCGGCGATAGACCGCGACGTGACCATCGCGGTGCGAGGGCGACGTGACAGAATAGTGCGCGTCCACTCGCTGAACTACGTGGAATCGGTGGAGTTTGCCCTCGACCACATCAGCTATGACCATGATCACCCGTGGAGCAACTACGTCCGGGGGACCTTGAAGGTCCTCGCAGATTCCGGCGCCCCGCTGCGCGGCATGGACATGGTGGTCGCGGGGGACGTGCCCGCAGGCGCCGGACTCAGCTCGTCCGCGGCGCTGGAGGTTGCGACGGCGGTGGCCGCCCGGGCGGTGGCCGGGCAGGTCGCCGGCGGCTTTGATCTTGACGACCGCGCCCTCGCCCTCAAGTGCCAGAAGGCGGAGAACTCGTTTGTGGGCGTCAACTGCGGGGTCATGGATCAGCTCGCCTCATCCCTCGGGAAGGCCGGGCACGCTCTATTCATCGACTGTCGGAGCTACGATTGCGAGCCGGTTCCACTGCCTTGCGACTACCCAATCGTTATCTGCGATACCGGCGTCCGGCGCGGGCTGCGGGACTCCGAGTACAACCTGCGGCGCTCTCAGTGTGAAGAGGCGGTCATGCTGCTGCAGCGCCGGGGGATGCCCGTAAGATCCCTGCGGGACGTGTCGCCCGGGGAATTGGCGCGCGTGGAACCGTGGCTGCCGGAGGCCGTCAGGGTACGGGCCAAGCATGTAATCCTTGAGAACGACCGAGTGCTGCTCAGCGTGGAAGCTCTTCGTGCCGGGCGCGTGGGCGAGTTCGGCCGGCTCATGGTCGCCTCCCACGCGAGCCTGCGCGACCTCTACGAGGTGAGCTGCCCTGAGCTCGACGCGATGGTCGAGGTTGCGCTGGATGTCCCGGGGGTGGCCGGGGCCCGCATGACCGGGGCAGGCTTCGGAGGATGCACTGTGAACCTGGTGCACGAGGACGCGGTGGACGAATTCCGGCGAACCGTGCTCACCCGATACATGAGCAAGGTGAATCCCTCGCGGCTTTCTCTCGAGCCCCAGGTGTATGTGTGCCGGGCCGAAGACGGGGCCGGGCTGATACCCCCGGAAGGATAGCGCCCGCGAGGGTAGAATCTGGCTTGTAGGACGTCTCGAGAGAAGGTGAAGAGGTGAGCGCAGAGGAGAATCTCAGGATCTCAAAGGAAGTGGCGGATGCCCTCCCAGAAGGGCGCGTCGTCGCACTGGAATCGAGTATCATCTGCCAGGGGATGCCCTGGCCGCAGAACATCGAGACCGCGCTTGCAGCGGAGGAAGCCATCAGGAGGGAGGGCGCTGTGCCGGCCACGACCGCCGTGGTGGACGGCGGGGTGCGAATCGGGCTGGATCGCAGCGATCTCGAGGCGCTCGCGATGTGCCGGGGCACTACGAGCGTCCACGGGTGATCACCCTCGGCGATGCTCTTGTCGATCATGTTTGCGAGACCGAGCAGATGCCGGCGGCAGGCGAGGATGTCGGCGCGGCTGGAATCTGACGTCAATATGGGCTAGCTTTCCGGTTGAAGGTGACATGCCTCCGGAAGACCCTCGGGGAGGGAGTATGGATCGAACCTCGCGGCGGAGCTTACCGCCCCGGTGATCTGTATCGTGCCCCTGCCCGTCGCCTCCGTGTCCTGTGCCAGCTACCTTCAGTGGCTCGATTGCTGACAACCTATTGACGCGCCAACATCGGAGTGGTATACTTGAGACGCAATATGGTAACGTTCCCACATGTGCCCTCAGTTTCTTGGATTGCACTCGTCAGCCTGTTCTACACCAGGAGGGCCAGCGGTGCACGATAGACCTGTCAGGCACCCAACCATAAAGGATGTCGCTCTTGTTGCCGGGGTATCCCCTTCGACGGTAGGGCGCGTGATAGGGGGATACGGTTACACGAGCGCGGAAAGCCAGCAGAGAGTGCTCGCTGCGATGAGGCAACTGGGCTATGAGCCGAACGCTGTTGCTCGAAGCCTTAAAAGCAAGCGCACGCGTACCATCGGTTACCTCCTGCCTAGGGTCACCAATCCTTTCTTCGCGCAGATCGCTGAGGGCCTCCAGGACGTGGCCAGCGCGCATGGGTACAGTGTGATCCTGTGCAGCACTGACATGAAGATGGAGAGGACTTCGGAGTTCGGGCGGGTGTTGCTGGAGCACAGAGTGGATGGGATCGTTCTCTCACTCCCGGGGGACGACTCCGTTTTCAAGCTGGCAGCGTCGTTTACTGACAGAGGCCTTCCTGTCGTTGTTTGCCACGGATCAAGGCGGATTCATGGTGTGGACAGGGTTATATCCGACCACATGCACGGTGGGTACCTCGCCGCAAAGCATCTCATTAACATGGGCCACGAAAGGATCGGGGTATTGGCAGTAAAGGGAAGCACCACGAGTTCCCTCATCCTTGATGGCTGCAGGAAAGCCCTGAAGGACGCAGGGGTCGATTTCCCCGCCCAACTCACAGTGGAGATCGCAAGCTTCTCGGAGGATGCGGGTTGCAGTGGGGCAAGAGTCCTCTTGATGCGAGGGTGTGATCCAACAGCCATTATTGCGTCAAATGACTTGATTGCGCTGGGTGCGCTAGGGGTCCTCGAAGAGGCTGGACTGAACGTCCCAGCGGACATGTCGGTCATCGGCTTTGATAATACGTTCGCTGCACATACGCGTCCTCGGCTTACCACCATAGGGATCTCGACGTATCAGGCTGGGCTGATTGCGGCCCAGTTGTTGCTGGACAGGATTGAAGACAACTACCGGGGCGAGGCGAGGGAAGTAGTGTTGCCGGTCGAGCTGGTGGTTCGCGGGAGTGTCGCGCCGCCGCGCCGGGGATCGTGAGAGGCTTCGGGCATGGCCGCAGCACGTCTCGGTTAGGAGGCCCGTGGGATCGACCGTATATGGGAACGTTATCACAACCGGTGAGGTCCGTGGAAGCCGAGGAAGGAAGCGTCTGAGGGGGGTACGTCTCTTGGCAATACGGCGGTTAGGGGACGAGAACACATGGGTCCTGGAGACAGAGCTGACAGCGTACGTACTCGGTGTAGATAAGCAAGGTGGCTTGCAGCACCTCTACTGGGGAGATCGTCTGCCTCTGGACCGAGACTACCCCAGGCCGACCCTGGCGCTATTTGATTCCCCGTTTGAATCGCCGCGCAGCATAGTGTATGAAGAGTACCCCGCCTGGGGGGGCATCAAGTTCACAGAGCCCTGCCTCAAGGTGTGTCATGCGGATGGTGTGCGGACGTCCGCATTAGTCTACGACTTCAGTGAGATGTCCGAAGGCGCCATTCCAGAACTTGTCATAGGGCTCAAGGATTCACAGTACGGTCTCGTGATAAGGCTACACTACAAGCTGTACGAGGAGTTTGACATCATCGAGAGGTACGCTGAGGTAGCCAACGATGGGGCCCGTGCCGTGATCATCGAACAGATCCTCTCTGCTGCGTGGGCGTTCCCCAAAGGCACGGGTTATCGTCTTACATACCTTGCGGGACGGTGGGGCGCGGAGACTCAGGTGCGACGGCTCAGCCTTGAGCAGGGCAAGTTCGTTCTCGAAAGCCGGCGCGGGCTCACGAGCCCGCAGGTGAACCCCTGGTTTGCCATCGACGGTCGGGAGAGGGCGACGGAGGAGACCGGCAGGGTCTGGTATGGTGCGCTGTCCTGGAGCGGGAGCTGGAAGATCGTAGTCGAGCAGACGTCCCTTGGGCAGTTGATCGTGTCGGGCGGTATAAACGACTTTGATTTCACGTGGCTCCTCGAACCGGGTGAGGTGTTCAAAACCCCGGTCTTTGTGGGTGGGTACACGACAGGCGGGTTCGGGGCCGCGAGCCGAAACATGCACGGGTACCAGTTGAAGCACGTACTCCCAAAGGCACAGGGGGATGGGAGTAGACTTCGCAAGGTGCTCTTCAACTCGTGGGAAGCGGTCGGGTTCAACGTGTCAACTGACAGCCTGGCTACGCTCGCCGAGAAGGCCGCATCGCTTGGCGTCGAGCTGTTCGTGGTGGACGACGGCTGGTTTGGCTCCCGAAACGATGATACAGCAGGTCTCGGGGACTGGCGGCCCAGTCCGCGCAAGTTTCCGAATGGCCTCAAGCCTCTCATAGAGAGGGTGCGGGACCTCGGAATGGAGTTCGGCATCTGGGTCGAGCCGGAAATGGTTAACCCCGACAGCGACCTCTACAGAGGGCATCCTGACTGGGTGTACAACTTCCCGACCATGCCGCGCTCGCAGGGGCGAAACCAGCTTGTGCTTAACCTGTCACGGAACGACGTCAAGGAATACATCTTCCATTGCCTCGACAGGCTTCTTTCGGACAACGACATCGCCTTCGTGAAGTGGGATGCGAACAGACACTTCAGTGAGCCGGGATGGCCGGAGTCCCCCGAGGGGCGGGAGAGAGAGGTGTGGGTGAGACATGTTCTGGCGGTGTACGATATACTGGACCGCCTTCGCCAGGCCCACCCTCAGGTTGCTTTCGAATCATGCTCGGGCGGTGGGGGACGGGTCGACCTCGGCATACTCCGTCGGACCGACCAGGTGTGGCCGAGCGATAACACGGACCCACTCGATCGCCTGTGGATTCATGAAGGTTTCTCCTATGCATACTGCCCCAAAGTTATGTCGGCCTGGGTCACCGACTCGTCCAGGGATTGCCTCGCTTTCGGGTTTCACAGCGCGATGGCGGGGAGTCTCGGCATAAGTGCAAACCTGAACCAGTGGTCGCCTGAGGAGCTGGAGCTTGCCCGGCAGAAGATCGCCGAGTACAAGGAAATCAGGCACATAGTCCAGGAAGGACGGCTGTATCGGCTCACGTCTCCTTCGGGCACGGGCAGCAACGCTGGTGTTTCGTTGTCTGCGGTGCAGTACGTTTCCCCGGACCAGGACGAATCTGTGCTGTTCGTTTTTCTGCTTTCTCGGCAGTTCAGGACCCCAATACCGAGGACAATGCTTCGAGGGCTCAGGCCGGATTGTGTCTATGAGGTGACCGGCAACGGGCCGCATGCGGAGCCTGTGCGGCTGAGCGGAAAAGCCCTCTCAAGCCTGGGCATTGAACCAGCCCTGTCTGCCAGCCGTGACAGTCTACTCGTCCGAATCAGGAGGACTGACCGCTAGCGACGGGACGGGCGCCGCTATGACGGCTGTTCGTCCTGCAAGACGGGGCGTTCACAACCATGGTAAACTTCCCCGAGATCGTGCCGTCTGCGCCGGGTGAAGATGCGAGTGGCATCGGAGCCGCTGCGCTTGTTCTCGAGGTCTTGCTTGAAACAGGGGAGTTCATGGATCGCGCGAGGGCTTTCGTATGACTGGTGTAGGTCGTTCAATCCCGCTGGCGAGGGTGGCCGAGTGTCGTATGCAAAGCTTGACTGGTCCGCAGGCGCCCGCCGAAGCCAGCGAGGCGGTCTTCGAGGAAAGGGGGGATGTCCTGGCGCTGCGTGGTGCGGAGCCGCCAGCCGACCTTCAACTGTGCGGCTGGACGCGGAGCATGTCAAGGTTCATGGAGACGATCGCGTGGTTAACCTGGCTTTGGTAGTCGAGATCGGGGTGAACGTCGATGACGAGCGCGAGGTGCTCGGGATAGGTGTGGGTTTGAGTGAAGACGCCTCCTCTTGGACTGAGTCCCTGGGTGCTTCGGTTTACTGAGTGTCAGCTTAAGCTTCCTAGAACCATGGGGAATTCCAGGAAGTAAGGCACTAGAAAGGGGGAACGCTAGAGTGAAGCGAGGTTTGTTCCTAGCTGTTACCGTCATCCTGGTTTGCATGTTCACCACCAGCATTCTCGGCGCACCAGAGCCTGTAAAACTAAGGATCTACACCCAGTACTCCATCCTTGACGAGAAGCTGGCCTATGATTACGCCGCGGCGGCCATGAAGAAGATCATGCCCGAGGTCACTCTGGACCTTGAGGTGGCGGCGCAAGACGACGACCAGAAGATCAAGACGTACGCCGCCACCGGAAACCTCCCCGATATCTTCTTCTCCTCGCCCGGCCTGATCGAAGTTTTCAAGAAATCCAAGAACGTCCTGCTCCTGGACGAGTATGTGAGGGAACTGAAGGTTGAGGAAAGACTTCTCCCCTCTGCCAGAAGCCTGTTATGGGACGAGGACGGTCATTGCTACGGCGTACCCAATGTAGGCCAGTGGGCAGCCGTCATCTACTATAACAAGGAAGTATTCAGCGTCAACAATATCAAGGTTCCCACAAACTATGATGAGTTTCTCGCAGCCGTAAAAGCTCTGAAAGCCAAGGAGATCATCCCGCTGGCGTTGTTCGCCAAAGAGAAGTGGCCCGGCGTGCAGCTATACGACATCCTTGTCACTAGGATGGACCCGGGGGGGCTCAAGAAGATCAACGATGGCAAGGGGAGCATCGCCGAGCCGGCGTACAGGAAAGCGGCGGAGCGGCTGGTTGAGCTCGTCAAGGCCGGCCTGGTTTCATCGGGCGCTTTCAATACCAACTACGACGAAGCCTGCGCCCTGTTCATCGAGGGCAAGGCGGCGATGCTTCTAAATGGTGCCTGGGCCATGTCTCTCTTTGGCGAACAGATGGGCAACAAGGTAGATCTGTTGTACTATCCTCTCGCCGACTCGGCAAATGCTGAGGCCGTAAAATGGAACATGAGCGGCGGCGGGCTTAACCAAGCCTTCTGCGTCTCACCGCACTCCAAGCACAAGGATGTCGCGGCCAGATTTGCCTGCCAATTCGCACTGAAGTTCGCAGAAGGCCGCGTCGTCAAATGTGGCGATCCCAACCCGATTCTCAAAAATTGCCCTCCGCCGGAGAAGGGTTATCTCCCGATCCAGCAGCGATACGTCAATGATTCTGTCAACTTCAAGACAATGACCTGCTTCCCGTGGGGTCTGACCGACGCCAGATTCAAGACGGCAATTGAGGATAACGTGCAAAAGCTCCTCACCGGTGAATACGCGGTGAACGATTTCATCAAAGACACGGAAAGGGCCCTGGCGAGGTAGCGAATTCCCACGAATGAGATATGCCAACCAGGTTATCTCCGGCGAACTGGCCAAGGATAACCTGGTTGGCTGCCCCCCAATCTCATGGGAATTCCACCGTGGAACCCCCGGAGCGCCATTCCAGGATGTGAGAAACATGCTGCATAACAAGCTAAATGATAGGATCGCCATCGCGGTCTTTACCCTCCCGGCGGTGGTTTTGTTTACGACGGTTGTCGTCTACCCTGTCCTGAAGACAGTCTATACCAGTCTCCTCGATTGGGACGGGCTAAGCCAACCCTCCTTCATGATGTTCGGTAATTACATGCGCCTGTTTGGGGATCCTGATTTTCACCTGGCGGTGAAGAACGGTTTGATCTTTGCCGCTGTGCTGGTAATCTACCAGATAGGTCTGGGATCGGTCTTTGCCTTGATTCTCAGCAATCGAAGGATCGCCGGCAAGAGATTCTTCAGGACGGCATACTTTGTCCCAGTCGTGTTGTCCATCACAGTTGTGTGTCAATTATGGCTTTCGATTTTCAATGCTGATCGGGGTTTACTGAACAACCTGTTTCACGCCCTGGGCCTGACCTATCGCCAGAGTTGGCTGAGCAGTGGCAAGACAGCAATCGTCTCCGTCGCGTTCGTTAACGCCTGGCAGTATCTGGGCATACACTTTTCCCTGATATACGCGGCTATCAAGTCCATTCCCGACCACTACTATGAAGCTGCCTTGATCGATGGGGCATCGAGTTTCACCGCGCACTGCAAAATCACCATTCCGCTCCTGGCCGAGACGTATAGGTTCTGTTTGATCATCGCTATCACGGGCGGGCTCAAGGCTTTTGAAAACATGTACATCATGACCGGCGGCGGCCCGGGGAATCTCACCTACACCTTAACGTATCTCATATACAAGGCCGCATTCAGGATGAACCAGTATGGCTACGCGTGCGCATCCGCAAGCGTATTGCTCCTGCAGTGTCTTGTGTTTACGGTCCTGATTAACCGCCTGATCGCACATGAGAGAGTAACCTACTAGAAAGGAGGCCCGTCGTATGCCGAGAACCCTTACCGGCAAAGTGCGCACTCACGCCAAGCTCCCTCCATTGAGAGGTTCTCGGTCCGCGCGCCGGGCCGCTGACGGACGACGACAGGACCGTCATCACGGCGAATCCTGCGCATGGAGGTTAGCACAAGATGAAAGGCCAGCAAGATCATCAAGGCTACGTGCCGGTGTCTCGTACGGCAGCACCAACACATCGGCGCGGGGTCGCGGGCGGTCGATTGAGGCGCGTGAGCGGGATCGCGCTGTATACCCTCCTATCGTTTTACGCTTTTTGTAACCTCTACCCTCTTTTCTGGATGGTCTCCAACTCCTTCAAGAACAATCAGGAGATCTTTGTGCGCAATGTCTTTGGCCTACCGCGAATCTGGCGCTTTGAGAACTATATCAAAGCCTGGCAATCGTTCAATATCTTTCTATACTTTAAGAATAGCATGATCGTTGCTACAGCCACCGTGGTGATCACCCTCATGCTTTCAATAATGTTCGCATACGCGACGGCGCGGATGAGTTGGAAGTTATCGTCCATCGCCAGGATCTATATGTCGATCGGCATGTTCGTTCCAGTACAGGTCATCTTTATCCCCCTCGTGCTCCTGATAAGGGATTTTCACCTTTCCAATTCCTATCTCGCCTTGATAGTGCCTTATGTCGCCTTTCAGCTATCGTTTTGCTCTATTGTGTTCTACGGCTTCTTCAGGACCTTGCCGCCTGAACTTGAAGAAGCAGCTGCTATCGATGGGGCGAATGTATATGTGACTTTTTACCGAATAATCTTACCATTAGTGAAACCAGCCATTGCGACCTTGGCCATTTTCGTGTTCCTCTTCTCCTGGAATGAGTTCGCAATTGCTCTAATTATGATCAGCAACAACTCGTTAAAGACTCTTCCGCTTGGGTTGCTCCTCTTCCAGGGACAGTTTGCAACAGATTGGGGCGCCATGGGTGCATCGTTGGCTCTGGCCAGTATTCCTACGATAGTAGTCTACCTGCTATTTGGCAACGAAGTGGAGAAGGCGTTGACCGTGGGCTCTGCAGTCAAGGGTTGATGCTCGGCGGTTGATGAACCACATGATGCTTCCATGGGTTCAGCACGCAGTCTCTCAGGAGAGATAACGCCCTCTGCCGCCGGTGGACCTGGACCGGCACGGAGAACGCTAGGACTGGCAGGAAAACGCCACGTGGCTGCGAAGTGTATTTGAGGCCGCGTATGGTTAGGGCGCTGCCTGCGGCGAGATCCTGGCGGTTCGCGGTCCCGGGAGGGTGAACCTCATCGGCGAGCACACTGACTACAACGAGGGATTCGTCCTGCCGGCGGCGATAGACCGCGACGTGATGATCGCTGGGCGGGGGCGTCGCGACAGGGTCGTGCAGGTGCGTTCACTGAACTCCGGGGAGGTTGTCGAGTTCACCCTTGACGACGTCAGGTACGACCCTGACCACACCTGGAGCAACTACGTTCGTCGAACGTTGCTGATCCTCGGGGAGGCAGGCGCTCCGCTCCCGGGCATGGATATGGTGGTCACGGGGGATGTGCCAGCAGGCGCCGGACTCAGTTCGTCCGCTTTAGGCATACGAGCGCGACAGGGCGCGGCGGATGCCGCCGCCGCCCGGCGCGGTGTCTCGAGATTGCTCTCCCGCAGGCTGTGTCAGAAGCCCCCGATGAGCGGCAAGCGATGAGCGGTGACCGGCGAAGCGGCGAGTGAGGGTCGGTCTGGAGCAATGACGTGCGGGGAGTCCCGGGGAAAGGTAGAGTGGTTACGGTGGGGAGTAATCTCAAGATCTCTGATGAGGTAGCGGCGGCCCTGCCCGAAGGCCGGGTTGTCGCGCTTGAGTCGAGCATCATCTGCCAGGGGATGCCCTGGCCGCAGAACATCGAGACCGCGCTTGCAGCGGAGGAAGCCATCAGGAGGGAGGGCGCTGTGCCGGCTACGATCGCCGTGGCGGACGGCGAGGTGCGAGTGGGGCTGAGTCCCAGCGAACTCGAGCAACTTGCGAAGCGCAAGGATGCGGTGAAAGCAGGGATTCGAGACCTCCCGTGGGCCGAGCTGAAGAGCCTCACCGCTGGCACAACCGTGTCGGCGACGATGGCCATAGCCGACGCAGCCGGGATCAGGGTGTTTGCGACCGGCGGGATCGGCGGGGTGCATCCAGGGGAAGCCATGGACATTTCCATGGACCTCGTGGCCCTGTCGCGCCTGAACGTTATCGTGGTCTGCAGTGGCGCGAAGTCGTTTCTGGACATAGGGAACACCCTGGAGGTCCTGGAGACGCTGAGCGTGCCGGTCATCGGCTACCAGACCGACGACTTCCCCGGGTTTTTCGTGCGCAGCACAGGTTTCAGGGTGCCCTACCGCCTGGACAGCGTGGATGAGATCGTGAGGTTCGCACAGATCAAGTGGTCCAGGGGGCTTACTGGCGGAATCCTCGTGACGAACCCCGTTCCTTCGCACGCAGCCACCGACGACAAGGTAATCAGTCAGGCGATCGAGTATGCCCAAAGGACGGCCGACGAACAGGGTATCAAGGGAAAGGCCGTAACGCCGTTCATCCTCGAGCAAATCCGGCGCTTCACCAACGGGCAGAGCCTTTCTGCCAATGTGGCCCTGGCCGTGAACAATGCAAAGCTTGCCGGGCAGATCGCGAGTCAGGCCGGTCTACTCGTCTCAATCCTTCGGCGATAGCGTAACGTGCTGGCGAGAAGGGCTGGTGTAGATGAACGCTGCAAGCGAAGGAGCGAGGCTGAAGGGCTTC